>JAFLBE010000013.1 GCA_017303995.1 Bacteroidota bacterium
CAGGCAGCGAAGGCAAAGGCCAGAGGGTACGGTAAAAATTTCATAACCATGATTTATTTAATTGGCGCAAAACTCAATTTCTTTAATATTAATCCTTATGTTACCCACTCATTTTCATAAAGAACCATTTTAGTTATGGTGGTATTACAGTTTTGGGATTGGTATTTTCAATTCCCAAATTAATAAATGATCTTTTTGTAGAAGGGAAAATCCAAAAAAAAATCGTTGAAAGAAAGGAAAAGATTTTAAAATCTCTTGAATTTATTTCAAATGAAGGGTGTATTCTTCAACTTCCTGGAAAAAAATATCTTATTTACTACTTTGCCTACATTGGGCATTTCATCGATCCAAACGGTTCAATAATAAATAAGATCGGATTCATTCCCATTTTTGAACATAAAGAAAAATTGGAAGAAATATTATGGCCTGTTCCAATAATAATTGAATGTAAGGGTATCTCTCGAAAGGGTGATAAAATTGTTTTCGTTACTGGAAATGATAACCTAATTCAGGTTGAGTCAATCGATGAAAAAAACAAAGCGAAGTTTCATGAGTTTAATGGCAATGTTGGGAATGAAGGAAATAAAGCAATTATTAGCTCAATGATTCATTACCAGAATTTTAGGGATAAATGAAACTCCAATACCTGGGCGATACCCACGATTTCCTGAAGTATTACCTCCTCAGACAGCTATCTGCGGTTACCGGCCAGATTGGCGTCATCTGGATGTTAACGCCCAATGATCAGTCCAATGACGGGAAGGTCAATCTGCATTTACAAAAACCCGAAAAATACCAGGCACTCGATCCTAAATTGTACACCAAGCTGGAAGATATTTATAAAGGCAAAGATCATCTTCAAATCGGGTATCTCGATGCAATTGGTCTGATTCCCAAAGCCCGGTATTATGAAAGGATTGTCCCCGAACCTGGTGTTGGCAGCAGGGAAGCGTTCTGGCAGGGAGCACAATCCGTCATTCAGGGTTCAGGACTCATGTTCCTCGATCCAGATAACGGAATGGAGATTCCGTCCACATCAAAAAACAGTGTGAAGTCAGTCCGGTATGTGTATTTCGATGAAATTGCCCGGTTGCTTGATCTGGCACCGGTTTTGATTTATCAGCATTTCCCGAGAGAAGAGAGAAGCGCCTACATCCAAAAGAGGATCAAAGAATTAAAGGAAAAGGCCGGGGCAGAGGAGGTTCGGGTGGTGCAAACAAAGGGAGTTGGTTTTTTCCTAGCCTCTAAGACAAATCTGAATCAGTTTGATGCTGTGTTGGAGAAATTAGCAGACTCGCTGGCAGAAGTTGGAGTTAGGGTAGTTTAAAAGCGTTCAGCTGTGAATGGGTTTTTGAGAAAAACAAATTCCAATGATTTTGTGCCACTTCCGCCCGGGAATGGGTAATCGCTATTAAATAGATTTGTGGCCGGGCGGGTTTCATTTTATTCGTTAACCCCGGGTTGACACCCGGGGCTACCAACATATCACCCCTCTGGGGCGAGGAAAATGCGTTTTTGTAGAGCCACGATGCATCGTGGCTCTACACGAGGATTTGCAATTATTCAGGGTTTTGTGATTATCCGCAGTCAGCCACTCGACGCCGTGGCAAACGCAGAGCCCGGTTAAATCGAATCTGTGTTTGAAGGAGGCTACTGCCGACTGAGTTCAGATTCGATCAGGGCCGAAGTGCCAGCCACAAGTCACAGAGTGGGTGGGCGGTAAGGGATTTCCCCCCCTTTTGTCCCGTCAAAAGGGGGTCGTCGAAGACAAAGGGAATTTTTGCAATTCCGCCCGGAAAGAGGGCAAACCATTGACAAAGATCTGTTGCCGGGCGGGTAGGTTGTTGTGGTGTTTGGTTTTCTATAAACATGTCACCACGTCGTGGTGAGGAAAATGCATTTTCGTAGAGACAATGCAATGCCTTGTCTCTGCATTGCATTTGGTATTTGTTTTGGGTTGACATCCGGGGTTACAAACATATCACCCTTTTAACCCGCGACCATAGGTCTTGGGCTATTGGATTGGATTTATACCGACCGGGAGGTCGGTGTTACATTGCCAGAAAATAACCCCTTTCAAACTGTATTTCACCCTTCTCTCATGGGAGAAGGTGGCTCCCGCTTGCGGGAGACGGATGAGGTCATATCATCCGTGAAAAAAGTGCATTTCGACACTTCGGCAGGCTATACAAGATGGCATTTGATAGTTTTTAGAGATTGCCCTTCTGCTACCAACACTTATTTCATCAGCACCATTCTGATCGTTTTTTCGCCAGTTCCAGATTTTAATCTGGCAAAATATACGCCTGATGGAAGGTGACTGCCATCAAACTGGAAGTCATAAGTCCCTGCAGCCAAATATCCCGATTGAATCGTTTTTATTTTCTGCCCCAGCAAATTGAAGATTTCCAGTTCTGTACTACCTGAAAAAGGGATGGAAATGGAGAGGTTTGTTGTTGGGTTAAACGGATTTGGGTAGTTCTGTGCCAGTTTGAAAGTGAGTTGGTTTTTAGCATCAGAAACACTAACCGGGTAATAATTAAAACTGATTGACCAATCTGTTGAGAAGGGTTTTGTGGTTTTGAGTAAAACCAGATTTCTTGGTGCATCAAAATAAAAAGCGTAAGCCGTATCAGTTTTATATTCCGAAAAGGACGAATAATGGGTGACAGGCAATCCGTCATCCGAAATAAAATTCATGGGTAGGCCGGGAGAATACGGAAACTCAAGAATGTAGGTCCGTTTTGTGGGTGAGTTTGAAAAACCAGATCCTGAATGGGAAAATACAAACTGACCAGAATTTTTTCCTGTTGGGATGATTGAAAACGTTGAGGTTACAAATTGCCCGTTTTTGTAGTCAAGTGAATTGCCGTCATCTTCATAGAATTCACCAGTTGAACTTAAGCCAGATACATTTTTTGAACCAAGGGCAATAAATAAATTCAGGGTGTCAATTTTAGTATCAGCAAGATTATTTGAAACTGCAGTTTTAGGAATGATTGCCCCTTCTCTCACGAAAACCGGAATTTTGCTCAGAGGTGTGCTCATCTGATAGCTTCCTGCACTGTAAATTTCCTTCGGATTAAAATAATCGATCCAGTTTCCTTCAGGCAGATAAACATCAGTTGTAACCTGTCCTTCCTTTAAAACAGGGACAACCAAAATATCAGGTCCAACCATAAACTGGGAACTCATATTCACCACATTGGGGTCATTCGGGAAGTCATAAATCAGGGGTCTGATGATGGGTTCGCCTTCAAATGTATATTTTGAGGCCAGTGTGTAAAAATAGGGAAAAAGAGAATACCTGAGTTTTATATAGTCCGTTACAATCGATTGTGCCTGTTCTCCGAATCTCCAGGGTTCAGGGTCGTGCTGGGCGGTGTGAGCCCTCATTATTCCGTTAAAAGCACCAAACTGGAGCCAACGGGTATAAAGTTCAGGTGAGGCAGCAGGTCCGGTAAATCCACCAAGATCAGAACTTTCATATCCGATTCCTGAAAGTGACATTCCCAGCATAATTTTGGGTTGAAGTGCGAAACCATTGAATGAACGTTCAACATCACCAGACCAGGGAAAGGTTGCATATCGCTGCATGCCTGCTGTTCCGCTTCGGGTTAGGTTGAAAAAACGCTGATTTGGGAAATCGGTATTAAATCCGTCAAAAAGAGTTTTCGCCCATAAAAGGTTATACACATTGTGTACCTTTTCAGATTTCCCACCAAAATGAACCATATCAGACGGATGGCTTTCCGGTTCACCCAAATCAGTCCACCAGCCAGCAATACCCGAATTCATAATGGCTTTTGATTCAGTCCACCAGGCTTGTTGTGCTGCCGGATTGGTAATGTCAACCAACCCTGCTGAACCGGCCCAGAATCCGTTTATGACATACGGATTTCCAGAAGTCGTTTTTCCCAATAAATTTTGGGTTGAAAACGGATTGTACAAACGACTGTTGGTTGTAAGGTATAATTCCTGAATCGGAATAATTTTAAAACCAAGGGCGTTCATATCTGAAACAAATTTTGCCGGATTGGGGAACCCGGAAGTATTCCAGCTCAGATTTCCCATTGAATTTTCAACTCCAAACCAGTACAAATCAAGGACAATGGCATCTGCCGGAATCCCTTTTGACCGGAATGAATTGGCAATGGCTTTTACCTCCGTTTCAGTTTTATATCCATATTTTGATTGAATAAAACCAAAAGCCCATTTGGGTGGAAGTGGCTGATAACCGGTTAGGTCGTGGTAGCCTTTTAATTGCTTTTTCAAATCTCCGGCAATGAAGTAATAGGTCATGAAACCGCCAGTGGCTGAATATCTGATCTGATCTTTCAAATCAACATTTGCTGGGAATTCATTGTCAAAAAACAGAGCATAATTTCCGGTAGTAGTAAGAAATGGGATATTTATTTTCATAGCTGATAAAGCTCGGTTGTAACCGCCATCCGCCCGGTTGTAAGTATTAAACGAATAATTTCTTCTGTTTAGATCAATCCCTTTTTCACCCATTCCATACAAAGCTTCATTTTTTAGTCTGAACGCAATTCCCCTTGATTGCTGTCCTTGTTCAAATCCATCACTGGCTGCCTGATTTAAAAGTACCGTACCAGATTGGTCTGAAAAATAACAGGTCATCGTTGGTTTTCTGAGCGTTACTTTTAATAAACCTGTAGCCATTTCGAGGGTTGAATCTGTTTCATCGACTGATGTAAATGGAAGTGATGATTGACCTTCCTGTAACATGGCAGTAGTTACCAAAACTGAGTCGTCATAGGCAATTTTGACAATATTGTCTCTGACTGCAGAAAATGTCATGAAGTAAGTTTGAGCCTGAACCCTGACTGAGTTGCCCAGGATTGAATAAGAAACAAAAGATTGAGGAAGGGACTTAACTTTAAGATTGTAATCCTGATTGTTATTTCTAAGCCAGAACTGGTTGCCGTTGACCCTAAATAAAAAAAGGATGTTGGAGAGGTTTTTGTCGGACTTGATTTTAATCTGCCATTTATCACCCGATTTTATCATGGGAGTTTGAACGGCAGAACCACCTTCAGATGTAGTGCCTGCGGGCCAATAGGCAACATCCGGGCGTGACCAGCTACCGGGTGAACCATTCACACCCCAATATAAATTCACTGAACTAACTGTGATATTGGCCGTTTGGGAATCCAACTTCGGGTCACAAACAATCGTAATTGTATCTCCCTGGACAGGAGAAGCCGGAATCCAGGATCCCGAATTTTGAGCGAATAACGACAGAGAAGATGAAAATAGAAAAAAGAGTGAGCTGAATAGCTTCAGGAATTCGGGTTTCATACCATTTCTTTACGTTTAGTGGGATTTGTTAATATTCAAAATAGTCATAGAAATTCAAAACGAACAGAATGTCATTTTAGACATTCTGGAACAAGTTTTAATTGGATGGGATAAATTCCGCATGACTTATGGCGCCCTCGGGGGGATGACAACGTTATCTCCGTTTGAAAGTGATAACCCGCTGCTTGAGGATGGGTTGTTCATTATTTTAACCTGAAATTAGTAAGGTCAGGATAAGATCAGGATCTCTGAATTAATGTGTGTATGAACGTAATCCTAATATAATATGCAAAAAGCATAGCTATACATTACAAATAAAGGTAAAAGTGAAATAAAGTATTAGAAAATAACGTGACGGTATTGACAACCCGATATTAGTTAAGTAATTTTGTACAAGAACGATAAATAATAAGCAAAACAGATCAGTTCACATAACAAAATTAGAAGCAAAAGAAGATAAACCTTAACTATTGTGTTGTATAAAGCAAAAGGAAACATTTCAATGAAGATGAAAATCCCCCATCGTCCACTTCTGGCTCTACTCGCCGGTTTCATGCTGATGGTGGCTTCGCCGGTTACCCATGTATCGGCTCAGACACCTGATTCTGTTGCAGTTGCTGCAGATTCTACAAAAACTGATTCTACTGCTGCAGTTGCCGCAGGCCCATCTCTTGAAGACCGTATCAAAGGTCTTGAAGCTTACATTAACAACACCGATCCTGCCGGATCTGCTGTTACCGGAGTATCTGGCCCTGGTCACAACGGCTGGATGATGATTTGTGCAGCTCTTGTGTTGTTTATGACACTTCCGGGTCTTGCTTTGTTTTATGGTGGTTTAGTCCGTCGTAAAAACGTGCTTTCTGTTCTTGCTCAATGTCTGGGTATTACCGGTTTGGTCACCATTCTCTGGTGGGCAGTTGGGTACAGTCTTGTTTTCGGAACCAGTTTTGGCAGTGAGTTTTTAGGCGGATCTGAATTTTTCTTCCTTAAAGATGTAACCTCAGCTCCGAACACAAACTATGGGTATTGGGTATCCCAAAACGTATTTGCCATGTTCCAAATGATGTTTGCCATCATTACTCCTGCACTTATCATTGGTGCTATTGCTGAACGGATGAAATTTTCTGCACTGATGCTTTTCGTTTTTGGCTGGATGTTCATTGTTTATTTCCCGCTCGCTCACATGGTTTGGGGTGCAAACGGATTTATGAACGGCGTTTGGAACTCAGCTGCTGCAATTCCTGCAATTGATTTTGCCGGTGGAACTGTTGTTCACATGTCTTCAGGCTGGTCTGCTCTTATTCTTGCCATTATCCTCGGGAAACGTGTCGGATTTGGCAAAGAATCAATGGCTCCTCATAATATGGTTCTGGTCATGGTTGGAACAGGTATGCTCTGGGTTGGTTGGTATGGTTTTAACGCCGGATCTGCAGTTTCTGCTGATGGTGTCGCATCAAACGCTTTTATGACCACAACTCTTGCTGCTGCAATTGCTTCCTTTACCTGGGGTGGTCTTGAGTACATCCTGAAAAGAAAAGCTTCGGTTCTTGGTTTCTGTTCTGGTGCTGTTGCCGGTCTTGTTGTTGTAACGCCTGGTGCAGGTTTTGTTGATGCAACCGGTGCGGTGATCATCGGCCTTCTTGCCGGTGCAATTCCTTTTGTTGCAGTTGTTAAACTGAAATCCTGGTTAGGTTATGATGATGCTCTTGATACCTTTGGTGTACATGCTGTTGGCGGTACTTTAGGTGCCATTCTGACCGGATTGCTTGCAACTTCTTCTGTAAATGCAAACCTGATTTCTGAAGGTTATGCAGTTCCGAACGGACTTGCAGAATTGGTCACAAACGGCGGATTGGTTTTTGCACAGTTGAAAGCGGTTGGTCTGACTTTGGTTCTTTCAATTGTCGGAACTGTAATTCTTGCCTATGCAATTAAGTTTACAATTGGTCTTCGTCCTACTGCTGATGAAGAACGCCAGGGTCTCGATACGATCGACCATGGTGAAGAAGGATATGTTCTGTAAGTTAAGCCTTTCGTTTGTTCTGGTTGTTGTTGAAAGGGATGCTGTGAAAACAGCATCCCTTTTTTTGTTTTACCAGCCTTGCCTTTTCCTTCCATTTATTCCCCGTAATTGGACATTTTTGTACCAGATTCCTACCTTTGCAAACCATTTTCTCTTTTTTTAACAGTAAGCAGTAAAAGGATTCTAAATCATGCCCGCTCAACAGATTCGTTTGGATATAAATCTTGCCGTTACAACTAACCCGGAAGTCAAGCATTTAATGCATACCAGCCGCCTGGATGACTACCAAAAAATGATTTCTGATTATCACCTTGAAATTGAAAAAGAAAAGAAAGAACGCAAAATCCGTTTTCAGGAATTACCTTATCAGGATACTTCAAAACTAAAGGCGTTGAAAAAGGAAGTTGAAGGAAAGTTTGATACACTTGTGGTTTTGGGTATTGGTGGCTCTGCTTTAGGAAATATTGCACTTGCATCAGCATTGCTTCACAGTTATCAGCAAATTTCCAATAAAAAGGGATTACGTCTTTTTGTTACAGATAACGTTGATCCTGATTGGTTTACCGATCTTTTTGATGTGATTGATCTCGATAAAACCTTGTTTAATGTAATTTCCAAATCTGGCGGAACTGCTGAAACTATGTCCCAGTTTCTTTACGTTTGGGAAATGCTGGTTGGCAAATATGGTGACAAAGCAAAAGACCACATGATTGCCACAACTGATGAAAAATCAGGTTATCTGCTGGATATTGCCAATGAACTCGGACTTCGCAAATTTGTTGTTCCTGAAGGAGTTGGGGGTCGTTTTTCTGTTTTATCTGATGTGGGGCTGCTTTCCTCAATTCTGATCGGTATTGATATTGATGAATTGCTGGCTGGTGCTGCTGCTATGGAAAAACGGTGCCAGTCTGATGAGCTGATGAAAAACCCTGCCTACATGAATGCATTGTTGCATTATTTGTATGATACCCAAATGGGAAAAGTTATTTCCGTCATGATGCCTTACAGTTCAACCCTGAAATATCTGGCTGACTGGTATGCCCAGCTATGGGGTGAATCGTTAGGAAAAAGATATAACCTGAAAGGACAGGAAGTTTTCGTCGGACAAACTCCGGTTAAAGCCGTTGGTCCAACTGATCAGCACAGTCAGGTTCAGTTGTATTGCGAAGGTCCGAATGACAAGGTATTTACGTTGGTTGAAGTTGAAAAAAACCACAAGGATATTTCATTTTCAAATCCTTTCAAAGGAAATGCCGGAACCGATTATCTCGATAAACGGTCAATGAACGAGTTGATCCGTGCTGAACTTCACGGAACCTCAATTGCTCTAGCTGATTTTGAACGCCCGGTCGTCAAGGTCATTTTCCCTGAAGTAAATGCTTTCACAGTTGGTCAGTTTATCATGCTTTATGAATTGCAGACTGCCATGGCCGGAAAATTGTATCAGATTAATCCGTACGATCAACCAGGTGTCGAAGCTGGCAAAAAAGCAACTTTCGCATTAATGGGACGTCCGGGATTTGAAGATGAGAAAAAGCGGATTGAAACTTCCTACTCATTCGATTACCGTTTTATTCTCTGATTAATGGGCACTTTTTCCAGAGAAGAACGGATCATGCGTCGTGTTATTGGTCTTGCAAAGCAAGGTCTGGGGCGGGTGAGTCCAAATCCTTTGGTTGGATGTGTGATTTACAAGGATGGCGTAAAAATTGGTGAAGGTCTCCACGAAAAATTTGGCGGACCACATGCTGAGGTAAACGCCATCGGTTCGGTAACCAATCCGGCTGATCTGGCCGGATCTGAGCTGTTCGTAAATCTTGAACCCTGTTGTCATTTCGGAAAAACACCACCCTGTACGAACCTGATTATTCAGTCCGGAATAAAGCGGGTGGTGATTTCCAATCTGGATCCGTTTGAAAAAGTAAGCGGAAACGGTGTGAAACAACTTAGGGAAGCTGGAATAGAAGTCATTATTGGCGTGATGGAAACTGAAGGGGCCGAATTAAACCGGCCTTTTTTCTTTTCACAGAAAAATAAGCTGCCTTTTGTGACTGTTAAAATTGCCCAAACAGCTGACGGGCGGATTTCCACAGTTTCCGGTCAGTCAAAATGGATTACCGGTGAATCATCACGCAAGGATGTTCAAAATCTCAGGTTTGCCTCAGATGCTGTTTTGACCGGATCTGGAACTGCAAAAGCAGATAATCCCTCCTTAACCGTTCGTCTGGACGGAAACGACAAACAACCCTTCCGGATTTTGCTCGATTCACATTTGTCTGTTCCCGCAGAATCCAATTTATTTACAGACTCATTTTCCAGCAAAACGATTGTCTTTCATTCTGATCAGATCACAGGTCCGTGCGGACCAAAATCATCGTTTCTTCCTGTTTCTGAAGCTGAAAACGGCTTAAATCTTCATCAAATCCTGGAGATTTGTTTTAAAAAGGGAATTCATCAGATTTTGGTGGAAGCAGGTCCGGGAGTTGTTACCAGCCTTTTAAAATCAGGTTTGGTGAATCAACTTGTCATTTATCAGGCAGGAAAGTTACTTGGAAACGGAAAGTCCTGGTTTGAAAATCCAGACATTCTGCAAACAGTTTCAGACGGAATTCAATTAAAACTTGATTCCGTTGAAATGATTCAAAACGATTTGAAAATCAGTTATTTACTCAAGGATTAAATATGTTTACCGGTTTAATTGAAGAAGTTGGCGTTTTGGCAAAAGTTGACCCGATGGGTGATGGAAGAAAATTGACTGTTCAGGCAACAACTGTCATGTCAGATCTCAAGGTCAATGATTCCATTGCAATTAATGGATGCTGCCAGACTGTAATTGAAGTTTCTCCAACCACTTTTTCCTGCATTTCAATTGAAGAAACCCTCAAGAAAACCACCTTTGGCTCATTCAAAACCGGCGATCACGTTAATTTGGAAAGACCTTTGCTTCCATCAACCAGAATGGGCGGGCATTTTGTCATGGGCCATGTGGATTGTGTGGGAGAGGTCATCCAAAAAGAAGTGCTTTCAACCAGCTGGACTTTTGATGTACGTTTTCCTGAAGAATTTGAGAAGTACATCATCCGCATCGGGTCAATTTCGATGGATGGAACCAGTTTAACCGTTGCTGACCTGAAAAAGAATGTGTTTACCGTGGCGATTATCCCGCATACCATGGATAAGACCGTTTTTCCTTCCTACGAAGTTGGATCAAAAGTAAATCTGGAATTTGATATGCTCGGAAAATATATGGAAAAACTGGTTACCGGGAAAGACTGAAAATTCGAATTTTGATGGTTTGAGTTTGGAAACTATTCAGTGGGATCATTTAAATTCCCCTCCTTTTCCAAAGGAGGGGTGGCGAAGCCGGGGTGGTTTGGCTGTTTACTCAAAATTCAAAGAAAACCACCCCATCAGTCTTACGACTGATTTCCCCTCCTTGAAAAGGAGGGGAATCTTGTCCAAATTGAAAATTGATTATTTCAAGGTATAAGCGATTTTCCCGTAACCCGTAACCTGTGATTCGTAACCATCCTCATCCCGTATTTTTCATTCCTGCCGCAATACCGTTCACCGTTTCACGCAAAACGTGCAAAATCTTCTCTCTGTTTTCATCATTTTCAGGCAATGAACGCAATTCTCTGAGCAAATTGATCTGAATGATGTTCATCGGGTCAATGTAAGGATTTCTTCTTCTGATGGATTGCTGCAAAACCTTCTGGTGGTCAAGAATTTCTTCCTCACCGGTTATGGCGAGAATGATTGAACGTGATTTTTCAAACTCTTCAAGCAATCCTTCAACAAACTTCTTCCCGTCCTGATTGCCATTAAACAGTGTCAGATAAGACCTGGCAATTTCAAGATTTGATTTACCGATGGCATTTTCAACGTTTTTAATAAAGGTTGAAAAGTACGTCCAGTTTTTATACAAAGTTTGCAGATAGGGAAGTCCACGTTCAGGGTTTTCCTGAATCCATTGGGTTAACCCAGATCCCACGCCGAACCAGCCGGGAATGAGAATACGGGTTTGCATCCACGAAAAAACCCATGGGATAGCTCTGAGATCCCGCAATGACTGACTTGCTTTTCTTTTCGATGGACGGCTGCCAATCTGTACCTGTGAAATCAGATCGATAGGGGTAAAAATCTGGTAAAGAGAAATAAAATTGGCATTATTCAGCAAATGCTGATAGTTCCACATAGCCGATTCACTGATTTTATCCATCACGGCGAAATAATCAGAAGTCTGGTCAACAGAAAGCTGGTCTTTATTGTCAATACTTGAAAAAATAACGGCATTTGCCACTTGTTCGAAAGTTCGAAGTGCAATATCCTGAAAACCATATTTGCTGGAAATCATTTCACCTTGCTCGGTAATTCTGATTTTGCCGTTAATGGTGCCCTTAGGCTGTGCAAGAATCGCTTCGCTTGAGTATCCGCCCCCGCGACCGATTGACCCGCCACGACCGTGAAACAGCCTGAATTTAATACCTGCCCGGTCACTGATGTCACGAATTCTGATTTGAGCTTTATACAATTCCCAGGTTGAGGTCAGAATACCACCGTCTTTGGAAGAATCTGAATAGCCGAGCATGATTTCCTGGAAGTAGTTTCGTGTGCTTAAAGCCTCCTTGTAAACAGCAGTTCCAAACAGACTTTCAAGCACATATTCCATATTATGAAGGTCATGAATGGTTTCGAATAACGGTACAATATTCAGTTTCAGTAGACGTTTTCCTGCACCGGTTAAGCTGTAAAGTCCGAATTCTTTAAAGAGGAGAAGCAGACCCAGAATGTCGGTTTCACGTTCACACATCGAAATTACGAAATTTTCGAACATGAGCGGATCAACATGGTCAAGTCCCCATCTGACGGTTCTGATGGTTTCAATTAACTCCTGAGTTGGGTCAGAATAAACAAATTCCGGAGAGTAAAGGGGACGGGGTGAAGCAATTTCATGCACCAGAACTGATTTTTGTTCACCTTCAGAAAGACGTTTCCAGTTGGGTGAAGCACCCGATTGCCGCAAAATCTCTGCAACTGCCTGGCGGATGATTTCAGAACTTTGGCGCACATCTAAGGTTGCAAAGTGAAACCCAAATGTTCTTACTTTAAAAATTAAGGGATCGATCCAGGTTTCAACCAAAACCTTGCTGTTCTGGTTGCAAAGTTCAGCACTGATAAGCGTCAAATCAGAAAGAAACTCTTTCGAATCACTATAAATGAAAGGTCCGGGTTTTTCTGTCCCAACTTGTTCAAAGGTATGTAGCAACCGCTGGGAAATTAAAGTCATTTTGATGCGGAATTGCTCGTACGGATTTTTAATCAGCTCTTCAGCAGCTTTTGGGTCAACAAGCCGGTAGCTTTCAAAATCTGCCTCAACATTTTCCTTAAACTCTGAACTGTAAGAAAACCTGAGTTCACTGCTGGTCAGAATGGAGATGAGGTGATTGGTTTCCCGGTAATATTGATTCAGTACGTGTTTTTTGTGAAGTTTGATGGTTTCCCGGGTGATTTCAGGAGTCACAAACGGGTGCCCGTCACGATCCCCGCCAATCCACGAACCTGGCCGGATCATGGTGGGGATTTCATAATTTTCAGGTAAAATCGATTTGAAAATGTATTTAAACTTCCGGTAAAAATCACCCATGACCGGATAAATGATCTGATCAAGATAAAACAGACCCGTTTTTACTTCATCAATGACTTCAACTTTTTGCATCCTGACTTCATCAGTTTGCCAGATGGTCGTAATTTCTGCTTTGATTTGGGTACTGATCAATTCGGTTTCGAGCGGAGTCAGATTGACCGATTCCCGTTTTTTCATCAGATCGAATAACCGCTGGTATTTTTCCAGCATGGTGTGGCGTTTGGCTTCTGTCGGATGGGCGGTGAAAGTCGGCGAAATTTCAACCTGCTTTAAAAATTCGAGAAAATAATTGATGGCCTCGGGTTTGAGGTTGAGGTCACGTTTCAGGTCAGCCAGGCTGCCACGGCTTTGGGTATTTCCCGGCTCCATTTCATACTGACGGCTTCTTCTGAAACGGTGGACATGTTCGGCAAGGTTGACAAGGTGAAAATAGGTTGTAAACGCCCGAACGAGCAAAGACAATTCATCGAGTGTATTACCTGAAAGCAGTTTGGTCAGTTCATCATAGACTTTTGAACCTGCTTCATCGTTGAGGGCAATGGCCTTGGTTCTGACGGTTTCTTCTAGTTTAAACAACCAGTCACCAGATTGTTCTCTGATCACCTCACCTAAAAGTTCACCCAGATAATGAACATCATTGCGCAACGGATTGTCTTTTTGGTTTTGCATGCAAACCTCAGATTCATTTAGTAAGTAAAGCCAATCGGCCAGACTTGTATTAAAAGTACGAAAACGTTAAAATTAGATTAAAAAAGTAAATTAAGCAAAAAACAAGTGGTAAGTCGAGCGTAGCGAAGATCCCGAACTCGCTTCGGGGTGGTAAGTTGGGGAAGTGAAGATCATTATTTAATAAATCGGCCTGACAAGCGATAAACTCCCCTCCTTTTTTAAAGGAGGGGTTGGGGGTGGTTTGTATCACTTTTTCCCGATTTTCGCCAATTCTTCAAAAAGATAAATCTGACTGATGATTGCCTTTTTAAAATCACCCAAATGTAAAGATTCATTTTCTGAGTGAGCATTGGTGTAAGGGTCTTCAATTCCGGTTAACAAGGCTGGTACATTTCCAAGGGCTTCAGAAAACGGACCTGCAAATGGAATCGACCCACCACTGCCAACATAAACAGGATCTTTGTCATAACCTTTTTTCAATGCAATTCTTGTTGCTTCAAAATAAGGGTGATCACTGTCAGTCAACCAAAAATCGCCTCTGGCTTCTTCGGTAAAAGTCAAAGAAACATTCCATGGCTTCAGTTCAAGAATTCTTTTTTTCAGTAATTCAATGGCTGATTTTCTCGAAATATTTGGCACAGTTCTGAGTCCAAGTTTAACCCAAACCGAATCCATAATCACGTTCCCTGCAGATTTTCTGCTGCCAGATTCAATGGAATTCACAACGAGTGAGGGTTTTCTCCACATCCGTTCCAGAATTTCATCGTCTTCGCCAAAAATATCAACGCCGGGCTCCATGGTTGCCTGATCCCGTAGAATTTCCTGAGTCATTCCCAGACTTTTATACATGGCGCGTTCTGTTGGCGTGAGTGGCTTAATCATCGCATTGAGCTCAGGAATATCGAGATTTCCATTGTCATCAACCAATTTCGCCAGAATTTTTGAAAGAGCAATGGTCGGATCAGGAATCGGTCCGCCATAAATTCCGGAATGAAGCGGGTGATCCAGCACTTTTAATTCGACCTGAAGGGTAACCAATCCTCTCAGGCTTATCGTTAAAGAGGGAATACCCGTGTCATAATTTCCGACATCAGCGAGAACCATTACATCGGCCTGGACTTTTGCAGAATATTTTTTCAGAAAATCCATCAGGTGAGCAGAACCGATTTCTTCTTCGCCCTCGATGATTACTTTCACATTGACGGGGATTTTTCCTGTTGATTTCAGGCAGGAGGTAATCGATGCCAGGTGAACCATGATTCCGGCTTTGTCATCGGCAATTCCACGGGCATAAATACGGTCACCTACGATGGTTGGTTCATAAACGGGTGTTTTCCAGAGTTCTTCACGCATCGGTGGCTGAACGTCATGGTGAGCATAAAGTAAAATAGTGGGTTTATCGGCCCCGGCATGCAGCCAGTCACCATAAATGTAGGGGTGGACACCGGGAATTCTGAGAATTTCGACGTGTTCAAGTCCTGATTCTGTCATGAAATCTGCAACCTGATTGGCAGAAGTTTCCAGGTGGACAAAATCAAAGCCATCCCAGGAACAGGAAGGAATTCTGGCAAGGGTTTTCAGTTGGTCAAGAAAGAGTTCAAAGTGGTCATTTGCATAAGTATCGGCGGTCATAACATCCTCATAGTTAAAGACTAAAAAATACGAATTTATGGGATTGAAGGAAACAAAAAAGTCCGCCTTTTTGGGGCGGACTTTTTTGGGAAGGGAAGAGGTAAAAGTTTAGAAATTAAAACCTGCACTCAATACATAAGTTCTACCGGCTCCATAAAAGACTTTTGCGGTTGCAGCGTCGTGGAGAGTACCATCATCAGCATCAGAAATGTATTGTGAATTCATAGCATTATAAATATTGAATCCAAATGTAAATGACTGAACGCCGAGGTTTGAAAGCTGCAAATTATAAGAAGTAAATATATTTACCACTGAAAAGGCTGGTAGTTTCCAGGAATTTACCTGATCAGTTTTTTTACTTCTTGATTCAGGGTCGAATCTTGCATACATCCTGTCAAAGTAGTTTAATACCGGCTTGAAGGTTATTGAGGCATTATCAGTAATTTGATCCTGATAGGTTAAACTGAATGAAGCCGAAGTCATTGGAAAATCACCAACATACACATCTTTTGCATACACGTTGGCAGAGTCAATTGTTTGACCGCCATCATTTCTGATTTCAACATCAGTAACATTTGTATTCCAAACGTTTTTTGACAACGAGAGCATTGAGTTTATTTCAAGATTTTCATTGAGTATATAACGAATATTCAGCTCAGCACCCCTGTGAAAAGCACTCATACCCGGTACAATTGCCCGATATTCAGCACCTACAGAATCAAATCCTCTAAGTGACATGGTTTTATCTTCCCACCAGGTGAGGAAGCCATTTAATTCGACTGCCAACATTTCTGAACGATACCCATACCCGCCTTCAATTGCATAAATTTTTTCATTTTTCGTATCAGGGTATTGAGTATTATTTGTTTTGAAAACCACATCAAAAAACGGTGCTTTTGAAATATTTCCAATGTTAATAAAAATATTTTGGTTATCATCAAGATTTAAGTTAGAACCCAGTTTCAAATTATATCCGGGAAATTTAACCCAATCGGTTTCAAGCGGATCGAGACTGGCAAGTTTGCTATAATAATTTGCAACAGAATCAGGGGTTGAATTAAAATCGTGTACCGTTAAATTGGCATCCCTTACCTTAAAGTAATCAATTCGCTTATAGCTTGTTATATTTCCAGCAACGTTTAGAAAGACACTATAATCAGGGGTTTTATATTCTGCCTGACCAAATCCACCGCCAACATATACTAACCCATCATTACTGTAATCGATTTTGTCGCCAACATTTAATTTTGTTTTTGGATCACGGTTCTTATCACTGCTGTTCAGAAAATAGCTACCGCCCAAAAGATTTGTAATTTCTCGGAAATGAATTCCGCGATAATACCGTGCATCAACTCCTGCAGAAAGTGTTGTATTTTCATCAACGTTGAACTTCAGAGTACTTAGAAATCCATACCAATTATGATCATTTCTGGATGATCTTAAAATTCCAACTGATCCAGTCGTGCTTGCCGTATTTTTTGTCCACAACCCATCAAAATCAAGTGTGCCATCAACTTTTTTTACAGCATTGGTTCCATATGCACCTGTACCACCGCCTGTTCCAAAAGAAGCATAGATAATTGTAGCTAGCATCATATCATCTTTAATTTGCCAATTGTGGTTAAGATTCATTGCTGGCTTATGGTAATAATTTACCGCAAGGTCAATTTCCTTTCCATTTAGCATACCCCAGCCTGCATTATAATCTAAACCTCTGCTTGACCATTCATTTTTTGTAAGTTTACTGTTTCTTTGTCCGTGTTTTTGAGGAGACCCGATAACAGTAAAATCAAGTGTCTGATTTTCAAATTTCTTTCCGATTGTAAGAAAATAGGTAAATTCATCGAGCCAGGTTCTGTCAGCAAAACCATCAGTGGTTTTATGTGAAACCAAACCAGAAACCGCTAAACCATTTTCAAGTAAACCAGTAGAAAATGCTGCTGATTTTTTGGTGTAATGATTGCTTCCAGTTTCAAATTTGATACGGGTACTTTTTGAAGCATCAGTTGAAACTGTCTGAATATTTATAAGTCCGCCAACGGATGAAACAGAATAGGGAGTTGCTCCAAGTCCACGCTGAACTTGGATGTTTCTTGCTACTTCTCCAAGGCCAGCCCAATTTGACCAATAAACCTTCGAGTTCTCCATATCATTTACAGGAACTCCATTGATCATCACTGCAATATTGTTTTGATCGAAACCTCTGATTGAAATTCTGGAATCTCCTGGCCCACCCCCGGTTTCAGTTGCGTAAACAGACGGAAGTGTATTTAAAACCATTGAAATATCTTTATCGCCAAGAGAGCCTTTAATGTCCTGTGCCTTTAATTCAGAAAATGCAACAGGTGTTTCTCTTTCGCGTGCTTTATTCGCTTCGATAAGCACTTCACCCAGTTCAACATCTTCTGATTGAAGAGAAAAAGTTAGAAATACAGATTTGCCAGTTGTGATCTCAACCTGTTTTTCAACTGTTGTAAATCCGAGGTATGATGCTTTAACAATGTAGGTACCCTCAGGTATATTTGGGATAATAAAATTTCCGGAAATATTTGTTGTGGCACCGATTTGCGTAGATTCCAATGAAACGTTAGCTAAAAAAATTGGTTCCCCACTTTTTGTTTCTGTAATTCTACCTTTTATTGTTCCCTGTGCAAAAACTGAGGTACTTAAAAGTAAAGTAACTGCCAGGGTTTGGAAGTTTAAAACTGATTTCAATATCCGATGGGTCATACAATTCCCTCTTTTTAGTTGATTCTAGCAGGTCTTTTGTCTTTTCACTTTTTTAGAAATGAAATTTGCTTGTGAATATACCCAAATTTATGAAATAGATCACAAATTCAAAACAACAAACAGAAGATACCATAGTCTTTTGTGAAGATTTAATATCCAGATAACATTAAACTTTAAATGAGGATAACCATTAAAGAAAACAGAGATTTCCCTAAAACAAAAAAGCCGGAGTGTTTTCCGGCTTTTTTGTTACTATCAGACAGGTTTCAGGTAAGTGTAGTCATTTAAACCCTTTTCGTATTCCTGAAGAATTTTTATTCCTTCAGAGGGTTTTACAATGTCATTTTTTATGGCAGCATCAACCTGTTTTTTCATTCCTTTAACAAGATCGCTGGACAGATACATATTCATAGCCAGAACTTCGCCAATTGTGCTTCCCTGAATAGTTTCTTCAATATACCAGCCAAGATCTTCATCGGGATCGAGAAAAACGTGACACTCGTTAACCCGGCCGAAAAGATTATGTAAATCACCCATCACATCCTGATAGGCACCCGTCATAAAAATTCCCAGATAATAAGGATCTCCATTGATGGTATGAAGAGGAAGCGTTTCTTTCACATCCTTCAAATCAACAAATTTATTTACTTTTCCGTCAGAGTCACAGGTGATATCGGCAAGTGTTGTGTTCCTCAGTGGCTCTTCATCAAGCCGGTGAACTGGGATTATCGGGAATAACTGCCCTAAAGCCCAATAATCAGGCAGTGACTGAAAAACTGAAAAATTACAGAGATACTGATCGCTCAATGAGGTTTTCAGTTCTGTGATTTCTTCAGGGATGTAATCTTCGCCCTCATACATGCTGGTAATTGCAGAAGACAATTCCCAGTAAAGTGTGTCAATCAGTGCTTTGTCATCAAGTTCAAGATAGCCTAGATCAAAAAGGGTTTGTGCTTGATCTTTGTTGTAAAGCAAATCGTGAAAACACTCATTGAGTGTATCATTATTCAACCGCTCTTTAATGTCGAGAAGAGCTTCAACAATTTTATGACGGCGTTTGGTATCGCCGAGACTGTAAATGGGTTTTCTTTGTTTTTCAATTTTTCCGAAAACATCAACCACTATCATGGAATGGTGCGCAACAATCGCCCGTCCGCTTTCGCTGACAATATTGGGGTGAGCTACTTTTTCTTCATCACAAACATCCATAATGGAATACACAATGTCATTTGCATATTCCTGAAGGGTGTAGTTGGTTGATGAGAAAAATGCACTTTGAGAACCATCATAATCAACACCAAGTCCACCGCCTACGTCAATATATTTGAGTCCGCAGCCGTATTTCGAAAGTTTGGCATAAAATCTTGCCCCTTCACGAACGGCTTTCGTGATAACCTGAATATCAGGAATCTGGGATCCGATGTGGAAGTGGATGAGTTTCAGTGCATCTTCCATTCCAGCTTCACGAAGCATGTGAACAGCATCCAGAATATCTGCAGTTGAAAGTCCGAATTTGGCATTGTCACCGCTTGAAGTTGCCCATTTTCCTGAACTTTTTGCGCCAAGTTTCACTCTGACGCCAATCATCGGCATCACTTTCATTTCTTTGGCAACGGTAATGATACTTCTGATTTCTTCCAGTTTTTCGGCAACCATAATCACTTTTTTGCCCAGGCGATTTCCGTTAAGGGCAAACCGGATAAATTGGTTGTCTTTGTATCCGTTGCAAACGATCAGGCTTTTATAATCACGGTGAAGGGAAAGGGCAGCCATCAGTTCGGGTTTACTGCCGGCTTCAATGCCGTAATGATAGGGTTTCCCGGCATCGATAATTTCTTCGACAACTTCACGCATCTGGTTAACTTTAATCGGGAATACGCCGGTATATTTTCCCTGATATTTCTGTTCTTCAATGGCCTTTTGAAAAGCTTCGTTGAGAGCTTCGACACGGTGTCTGAGCAGATCCTGAAACCGGATCTGAAGGGGGAATTCAAGTCCCTCCCGTTTGGCTTCAGCAATGATATCGGTTATTCTGATGGTTTGGTCTGGGTCCTGAGTAGGTGAAGCAACCACAAACCCATCACTGTCAATATAAAAATATCCGATTCCCCATCCGTCAATATTGTACAGCTTTCCGGCTGATTCAATATTCCAATCCTGGCTTTTTTCGCGCATTTATCGTTTACTTTCTTTATAAAAAACGTGCAAATTTACACTTTTTTATGCCTAATAGTGAAAATGAAAAACAAAATATTTTTATCAATTGGCTGGGAGAAGAGTCGGGGTGATTTCAGAGGTAGAAAAAGGCAGTTGGAAAAGGAAAAAGCACCTGCTGTCCATTTGAACAGCAGGTGAATAAAATGGCTTATTTCAGAATCATAAATTTACTTGAAACAGCTTTGTTGTTGAAGGTAAGTGTATAAAAATACACGCCTGACGTCAACCTGGCTGCATTGAAATCATACGATCCGGAACCAGCAGTTCTGGTAAAAGAATCGGTTGCAACCCGTTGGCCAAGTGTATTGAACACATCGAGTTTAATATCCCCTGCGTAAGGAAGGCTGAACCGGATGCTTGTGGTTGGATTGAAAGGATTCGGGTAGTTGCCCATCAGAACAAATCCACTTGGAAGTGTTGTTCCGGTTTCAGCAACATCAGTTCCTTTTTCCAAACGGAAACGGGTCCAGACAGGGAAGTGATCACTTGTACTTGACAAATAACTACCAATGTAAAACGGATTTTCGATCCTCTGTGTACTGTCCCAATGCATCGGATACATTTCGTTGGTAATCAGAATGTGATCAAGCATACTTGAAGAACGATATGACGTTTGTCCCTTTTCGCTCAGGAATTTGGTCACAATAGTATAGCTTGCCGGGTCACTAACAAAATTGGCATAGGGTGAAGGCAGATTGGTTCCAACTGTTGATTTGATGACGTCATCATTATAATCACCCAAAACAATTACGTTGTCGGTTGAACGGTTTGCATCCAAATAGCTTTTTAACTGAATGGCATCCATTTCACGACGGTTCAAATCATCTTCCGGTGGGGTTGATGTGGTTGCTTTTGCGTGAATATTGATGGCCGTAATTCGTTTGGTGATTCCATTAACAGTTACATCAAAGGTAAACTCGTAAGGGAATCTTCCGCTACCCCAATCACCTGTATTGAAGGCAAATCTGGCGTTAACTGAATCAATGGTTGCATCCTTGTAAATGAAACCAGTTTTTTGAGCCTGAGAAATCGGAGCAATAAAACCACGATATCCCTTTAGTTTAAGGGAATCCATCAGGGTTTGCCAGGATACGTTGTTGGTAACTTCCTGAACGGCATACAAGTCAAGATTCATAGTTCTGAGTAATTTGATTGCATTTGCTGTCTGAAGTGAATCAATGTATCCTGAAAGTGCAGAAACCCCAAACCATTTCATGTTCCAGGTTCCAATTTCAAAGGTTTCGCTGCGTGCTACATTTTCCCCAGGAATAACAAAAGCTTGTACGCCAAGATCCTCTGTAAAACGTGGAATGATTTGGTAACTGCCCGAGAACTGGGAAACAACGCCAATAAGGTCAAATGGAGCCGTTGGTGCAGTTGCTCCAACAAGATTGGTGTTGTTGTCAACCCGCATTCCCAAATTCAGCGGACCGGAAGGGTCAGAAATATTGTAGTTCTTATTGGCCTGGTATGCACCAACATAATCGGTTGTAACATTCAGGATTTTAACCAGTTGACCTTCAAGTGATTCATTTACATCAGCCAAAGAAATAATTTTTGGTTCAACCTTTTTGTTGTTCTCTTTAAACACCTGAAAGGTTGTTCCTGCACCACTGATCTGGAAAAGACCAGTTCCGGGTTCACCAGTTTTGGATCCGAATTCAGCTAATGGCCCTGTAATTTTAACAGAATCACCAATTGCAACTGCTGTATGAAGTGTGGTTTCGAAAACACCCATACCGGCAGTATTGTCCTGAAAATAGGCAGGTCCGCCGAGTTCATTGGCAACTGTAATTCTTCCTGTTACGGTTACGATGGTACCAAGTGCCAGATTTCTGGCTTCAGCTACTGCAATGTAGTCTTTGGGGATAACACTGTCATTATCTGAAATGGTAATGCCAACAGTTTTGCTTCCGAGTGACAATCCGGCAGAAGGATTTACCAGGGTAACTGAAGCAACTTCAACACCCTCATCTGCTGAGTCATCAACAATGGTTAGTGTTGCAGAGCCTGAAGTTGAACCTGCAGGAATGGTGATGGTTGTTGATGAAAGTGTATAATCTTCAGCAGTTATTCCAGTTCCGGTTACTTCAATATCAACGGTTTGTGCAGAATTTACAGTTGAAACTGTTGTTGCTGTTAAGGTGATTTGGGTTTTTTCAGCCTCAGATGCAGCTGAAGTTGATGCTGAAAGTGCAACATTGTTTACCCCACCAATTGCAACGAAATCTGCAAGTGAACGAGGCTGAATCTGATAAAAAGCATTAAATTGGGCAAGAAGACCAACTACATCAACAGAGTCTGAAGGAATGGCAGTCCCAATAATATTATTGGTGGTTCCGGTAATCCGCATTTCAACCTGACCAACCCGATCCTGACCAACATAATTGGTGTTTCCTGCAAAAGTACCGGCAGGAAATTTCAGGTTTTTAATCAAAATCAGCTGGCTTTCATAGGTTTCTGTAACTCCGGTTGTATTGATAACCTTTGGCACAACTTTCCCTTTAACAGGATAAACCAAAAGACTGTCTACATTGACGATTTGAATTGCCCCAAACCGATCGGATGTTTTTCCCTGAACATAAATAGAATCACCGGGGACGAGATTATCAGCTTTACTATGATAGAGCTGAACACCGGCAGTTGCATCCTGGAAAGCAATTGTTGCCCCTACGTTACCTTTGAAGGAAGCTGTAACGGTGCCTCTTACGATAACAATTGATCCGATTGTTTTATTTCTTGCTTCGAGAACCGAAATTGGTGACAATGGATCATTATCTGTTATTGAAAAAGATATTGATTTTTCAGTAGATAATAATAAACCACCTGAGACTGATGAGATTGTAATCGTTACCGTTTCGTTTCCTTCGTAATCGCTGTCTTCAAGAATAGAAACAGGCACTTCAACCAGTTTGGTACCAAATGGAATGTCAATTGTTTTTGAAACAATAGTGAAATCAGAATTCTCAGTTGCAGTTCCGGTTATTTCAATTGATACAGATTCGGAGGCACTTGTATTCTGAGTGGTTTGAATCTGAAAAAGGAAGGTTGAACCAGCCTCATCTACGGTTGGAAGCTCGGCATATATTCTGACTTCATTGGCATCATTGTCAATGATTTCAAGTTCCTGGGTAATAGCAGCACCCAACTGAATCCCCTCAGATGGTGTTTGAATGGTAATAACTGCATTTTCAGTTCCTTCAATTTCTGAATCATCTAAAATTGAGAGAGAGGTACTGCCAGAAGTTTGTCCGTCCAAAATGGTAACTGTAGTTGAACTAAGTTCATAGTCAGTTGAATTAATTCCCATTCCTGAAATCGCAACTTCAACAGTTTGATCACCTGTAACAGCCTCGGTTGAATTAACAGTTACGGTAACTGGGTCTAGTGATCCTTCACTAATTGAAATGGAAGAAAGGCTAAGGCTGACCTTTGGTTTCCCGCCGGTTAAGGGGTCACCATTTATCAGAATATCATCAACACCAACCCATTCATCGTTTCCTGCAGCATTGGTTGTGATGATACGCAACTGAACGGCAGCCTGATTTTCAGCGACTTCAGGTAAGGTGAAACTAACGGGAGTTTGCATAACCGCGTTCTGTACCGTTGCATCAGCAACAAAACCAGCGGGAATATTGGTGAAAGCTCCTGAATTACCAATCCGGTACTGAACGGCAACGGCCTGGATTGCGTTGTCTGCACCATCTTCAAGATCACGAAGGGTGTAAGAAACATTTATTGCTTTGAACCCGGTTGTATTGAGGAATAAGACAAGGAAAGGTGCATCTGCTGTTCCAGAACCTGCAAGTGCAATTGTAGGGTTAGTAATTTCAAATTCGGTTAATCCCCCTGACGTAAAAGTGTTTGGGGTAAGTTGGTTTGCATTTACATCAACAACCCGCATTGAATCAGCAGTAATAGTGCTGGGATCAACTCCGGTTGTAATAGTAAGATTATCGCCACGATATCCGTTTATTCCCGGAACTGCAGACCAGTCATCATTGACTGTGATAAGTCCCAAATTTGTCCAATCCTGTGAAAAAGGAAGTGGCTGATAGGTTGTGTCTTTTATTTTTGGTTTCCGTCCCTGTGCATTGATCACAAGTGACAATCCGGCAAGAGCCAGAAGAAGTAAGGCTAATTTTTTCATGTATTCTCCATGGGTATAAACAACTAAGATACAACCAATTTAGGCGAAGCCAAAGTTATGAAGACAATAACGAAAAGATAGAAGCATTAATAAGTTTAGGCAGAAATGGAATATTTATTTAATAATTTAAGCCAATCTTGGCCTATTTAAGAAAAGTCGGTGTCAGTTTAATGTCTTTGATAAATTAATTGAATTGTTACCACCAGATTACGATTTTTGGAAATTTGGATTCAATAACATGCAGTTGTCCCGCAAAGCTGAAATTTACCTTCTTGTCGTAACCCTGATTTGGGGAAGCACATTTGTTATTACAAAAACCTCACTCGATCAGGCATCTCCGCTCATGTTTCTGGGTGTTCGGTTCCTGATTGCCTCCCTGATTTTTGGCGCAGTTTTTCATAAGAAAATTTTTGCTTCAAAATTCAAACCCGGGAAAGCTGCCATTTTTGTTTGCCTGACTCTTTTTATCGGATTTGCTACCCAAACTGCCGGATTAAAATTTACGTCGGCAAGCCACTCGGGCTTTATAACTGGCCTCCTCGTTATTTTTACGCCAATTTTTCAGGTCATAATTGAAAAAAAATTCCCGAACCGCGGGGTTTGGGTTGGTGTCACTTTAGTAACAATTGGTCTTTATTTTTTGGTTAATCCTTCCTCAGAACTTTCAGGTGATGTTCTTTTTGGTGATTTCCTTACTCTTATTTGTGCAATTGTCT
Source organism: Bacteroidota bacterium (assembly GCA_017303995.1). GTDB lineage: Bacteria > Bacteroidota > JABWAT01 > JABWAT01 > JABWAT01 > JAFLBE01. The sequence goes on from JAFLBE010000013.1 coordinate 25,107, forward strand.
ATGCCATTTACATCGTTTATCTGGATATCGCATCCCGTGAAACTGACATTTATCAGCTCACTTTTTATCAGTTTATTACAGTTGCTGTGTTTTCTTTTGCAGCTGCACCATTTTTTGAGACTCCTTTTTTGACTTCAGACACAGATTTGTGGACGGCGTTGATTTATCTTGCAGTACTGGCCACAATTGTGACAACATTTATACAAACCCGGTTTCAAAAAGATACTACACCGGCAAAAGCTGCTGTCATTTTTACCATGGAACCCGTCTTTTCCGCCGTTCTGGCATTCTTTGTTCTGAATGAAATGATTGGTTTGACTGGAATTTTTGGTGGCACACTTATTGTTATTGGGTTACTGACATCAGAATTATCAAAATCATAAAGGTTGGATATACGCATGGCGTTTGATTTTTTCAATAAAGACAAAGATTCAAAGGATCAGGCTCCGGGGCAGGATCCTTCTAAAGATCCCAATAAAAACACTAATGGAAACGGTTTTAAACCTAAGTTTTCTATCTGGATGTTTCTTATCCTGCTTGTGGGTGTTATTGCCGTTCAATCAATGTTTATTAGCCCATCTAAAGGAAAAGAAATTCCTTACAGCGAATTCCGGAAAGCGGTTGCTGAAGGAAAAGTTAAAACAGTTTACATCGGTTCAGCCTACCTCGAAGGTGTTTACAAACCAGAATTCCTTCCTGCACCGGTAAATACAGAAAATAAATATAATTTATTTGGATCTCAGACTGACGATAGAGGACATTTTCTCGTTGTTGCTCTTGAGGATAAAGAACTTATTGCTTTTCTGGAAACCAATAAAGTGGATTATCGTGGCAGGATTGAATCAACCTGGGTTTCTGATCTTCTCGGATGGATTATCCCGTTCGGACTCATTGCCCTTGTCTGGGTTTTTATATTTAAAAGAATGTCGCCTGGCAGCCAGGTCATGAACATCGGTAAAAACAAAGCCGTCATGTACACAGAAGGTGACGAATCCCGCATCACATTCAAGGACGTTGCCGGTCTCGATGAAGCAAAAGAAGAAGTAAAAGAAATTGTTGAGTTTCTGAAAGATCCATCCAAGTTCACCCGCCTCGGCGGTAAATTGCCCAAAGGTGTTTTGCTGGTAGGTCCTCCGGGAACGGGTAAAACTCTCATCGCCAAAGCAATGGCAGGTGAAGCAGGAGTTCCGTTCTTTTCACTTTCCGGATCTGACTTTGTTGAAATGTTCGTAGGTGTTGGTGCTGCCCGTGTTCGTGATCTGTTCAAACAAGCCAAAGACAAAGCGCCGTGTATCATTTTTATTGATGAAATGGATGCAATCGGTCGTTCACGTGGGCGTGGTGCCATGATGGGTACAAACGATGAACGTGAGAATACACTGAACCAATTACTCGTTGAAATGGATGGATTCAGTACTGACAAGGGTGTAATTATTGTTGCTGCAACCAACCGCCCTGATGTTTTGGATCCAGCTTTGCTTCGCCCGGGTCGTTTTGACCGTCAGGTGTTAATTGATAAACCTGATCTTATTGGCCGGATTGCAATTTTCAGAGTTCACACCAAAAATCTGAAGCTCAGTGAGAATGTTGACCTTCGTCGTCTTGCATCCCAGACTCCCGGATTTGCCGGCGCCGATATTGCCAATATTTGTAACGAGGCTGCTTTATTGGGTGCAAGAAAAGGCCGTGAAACCATCGATATGGATGATTTTTACATGGCAATCGAAAGATCAATCGCCGGACTTGAAAAGAAGAACAAGCTTATCAATCCGAAAGAGAAAAAAGTTATTGCCTACCATGAATCGGGTCACGCAATTATTGGCTGGTTTCTTGAAAATACTGACCCGGTTTCAAAAGTTTCGATTGTTCCCCGCGGATTTGGTGCATTGGGTTATACACTTCACACCCCGCTTGAAGATCGTTACCTCATGACCCGTCAGGAGATTCTGGATCGGATTTGCGGATTGCTGGGTGGTCGTGTCGCTGAAGAAATTGTTTTCGGTGATATTTCAACCGGGGCACAAAACGATTTGGAAAGAGTAACTGATTTTGCTTACGCAATGGTAACCGTTTACGGAATGTCTGAAAAAATCGGATATCTTTCTTTTGCGGATTCGAAAAACCAGAATTTTGTCGCCGGTATGGGCTTTGACAAAAAGTATGGTTCAAACGTTGCCATGGAAATTGACTCAGAAGTAAGAAAGATCATTACTGAATGCCATGACCGGACACGTGCTTTACTAAATGATAAGCGCGACTTACTCAACAAAATGGCGGAGACGCTGCTGGAAAAAGAAATTCTTGACCGTGCAGATCTTGAGCTCATGCTCGGTGCCAGAGTGGGTGGTCATGAAGATGAAGCTGATATCATTGCCCGTCAGGATCAAGCATTTGCAGATGCAGATGCCCGTGACGCTTATCAGGCTCCCGTTCCTGTTGAAACTCCGGTTCCGGCAGAAACTACTGCGCCTGAACCTGGCGCTGAAGTTCCTGAAACAACTGAACCTAAAGCATGATTGTCTGGTAAAGGTGTTTTACCACATTCCAACCAATCTGGTGATTAATCTGAAAGAAGCTGCCGCCGAACTCAATTTCGACGGCAGCTTCGTCATTTATGACGATTCCTGGACGGTTTTATATCCAGATGGGAAAATTGTGGGATGGTTTTATCTGAATCAAAAAGATAATTATACCGATATTGAAATTATGCCGGCTTCAAAAAAGGATGAAGTGGCTCTTGAAAAGGTTTTTACAGCTCTTAACGACCTGATGAGTGAATCGGTCGGACAAGATCAGTGCAAAACCGGAAAGTGCAGTACCTGATGCCAGGATCCTGGAAAGAAATCAAAACGGAACTTTACGCTGACTGTAAAATTTTCAGAGTTCACAAGTCTACACGTGAAAGTGAAATGTCGGGTCAGCAGTTTGATTTTTATACGCTTGAAGGAACAAACTGGGTTAACGTGATTCCCATGACTGCTGATGGTCGTATCATTATGGTGAGACAATATCGCCACGGAATCAGAGAATTTACTCTTGAAGTACCGGGTGGCGCACTTCATCATGAAGAAGATCCGGTTGAAGGTGGTTTGCGTGAGATGGAAGAAGAAACGGGCTATGTTTGTCGTGAAGCCAAACTCATCGGGAAGTCATATCCAAATCCGGCCATTCAATCCAATATTTGTTTTTATGTTCTTGCTGAAGGTTGTACACTTGAGAAACCTCAGAATCTGGATCAGGCCGAAGAAGTTGATGTAGAGTTGGTTCCGGTTTCAGACATCCCGGATTTAATTAAAAAAGGCGTGATCAATCACGCCCTTGTTATCAATGCTTTCCATTTTTATTTCAATAGGTAGGGTTTATTTTAAACTTTTCCTATGACTTTTCCTTATTTCAGCAAAACGAGTTTTAACGATATATTTTGCTGTCCCGCCGTTATCCTTACAAAATAAACTCCGGAAGTAAATCCGGCTCCAGTCACTGGAAAGTAATAAATCCCGGCCTTCTTTTCTCCGTTTTCAATCAGTTTAACTTTTTGTCCCAATGAATTAAAAAGTTCAATTTTAAGTGTGGATTCCCTGGGCAGACTGATTTCGAGCTTGGTATCCGGATTAAAAGGATTCGGGTAAGCTTTTGCCAGAAGAATTCCATCCGGCGTTTCATTGAGTTCAATTTCCGGTGAGTAAGAAACCGTTCCGTCAAGATCAATTTGCTTTAGTCTGAAGATAGCCAGTGACGAGGGAAATGGGACAAGTGACGAAAATGAATAACTATGTATTTCGGTTGAAGTTCCTTTTCCTGCCACAAAGCCTAATTTTTCCCATTCATTGGACACTGAGCCTGTCGAAGTGTGGTCACTGAGCGGAGTCGAAGTGCCCGGTCCCTGAGCCTGTCGAAGGGCTGATTTTTGGATTTCCCACCCATAATTATTCGTTTCAGATGCTGTTTTCCAGTTTAGAGTAACCAATCCGTCAGAAAAAGATCCAGTGAAGTTAATCAATTCAACAGGAAGGGTTGTTCCCGTAACTTTAACGTCATCAAATGATAGGTTTCCCAGATTTTTGGTATAGGTGAATTTAAGTTTGGTTGAAGTGATCAGCATTGGAAAAGAAACTGTCGTCCCGGTCGTTGCAAAGTTGGAGATGGTTACGACTTCAGTCCATAAACCTGAAGAACCGTTCAATTCTTCAACTTTAAAAGAGGATCCTGATGTAGATTGACCTTTATACCAAAACGAAAGTTGGGAAGGGGAAGAAAACACAGGCGAGATGATCTGGTCGCCTGTGTTATCGAACCGAAGTGAAGGTGATAAAGCACCAAAATTTCCGGAAGTTGTATAGGTGCCAACACCAGTGAAGATCCAACCTGATGGAGCTGTTGACCCGGAAGCAAATCCCTCACTTATCAAATCAGTTGAAACGGGTGCACTTGTTGTAAATGTCCCTTCGGCAACCGAGGAATACGAAATTGAAGATAGAACAACGTAAACATCGGCAAAATAGGCAGTTGATGGAAGCAAACCAGATAAAGTTACCGAATTTCCATCACCCCGGTAAACCAGTTTTCCGTCAGAATTAAGTTGGCTTGTTGCCAATGAAAAATCAGAATTTGCCACCACTGATGAACTATTTCCGGAGGCAACAGAAGGACTTGACCCCTGTTTGACAAGCACTATCACATCATTTACTCCGGCATCATAATCTGACGGGAGTGACCAGGACAAAGTGGCTCCGGATTGTGAAATACCTGAAGTTACAAATCCTGAAACCGGGCTGGTACTTCCTGTAGGTGTTGAACCGGAAACTGTTCCGCCGGAATTATTGAAATCACCGTTTCCTGAACCATTTAATTGAATAGTGTAAACCTGACTTGAAGTTGCAAGTGCAAGTGAAATTGTGATGCTTCCAGTTGGAATTAACGATGAATTTGAAGATGTATACCTGATCTCAATAGAGTCGGCAATTCCCTTTGCAATGGTTTTATTTGTTGCAGGTTTGTAGCCAACTGTGAAGCCGGTTCCGGTGATACTTGCAGATTCAAGATTGGTGACTTTGGGTCCGGTATTGGTGAATTTAAGATAAAAACTTGAGGTTGTTCCAGACGGTTTTGCACCGAAAACTACATTGGTTGAAGAAATGGCCAGTTTTGGCTGATCTGGTCTGACAAGCCGGTTCACAAAATCATAAATCCGGTCAATGAATTCCGGGTGATCAACGAACGGATTTCGGTTTCCCTGCCAGGTCTGAACTCTACCATTTCGTGTTTTTTCATTGGCGTCAACCAGATCAGATTTCGCCCATTTTCTCAACGTTCCTTCAAAAGCTGTTGTCATGAAGTTTGAGTAATTCTGGTATCGGGTAATAAAATAAAAGAGGCTTCGGGTTGCATTTCCTTTGTGAACGTCACGGGGTTCAAATCCCGTTCCGCCAGTCGTTAATGTACCTCTTTGAGATCCGCCAACAGCCCAGGTTGGAATTCCGGTAACAATTCCGAATGGGTAATTGCTTCTAACCTGATTGGCAGTTGCATTTGCAGGGAAAAGGTGATGCAAATCTGAATACATCGGCAAAACCGGATTTCCATTCACATCGTCAAACATAGATTGTGGCCAGGTGTGTTCAGCATTGAAATTATAGGGTGCTATAAAAGCATCTGCACGGCCGGTTACAGGTCCTTTTATGCCGGTGTAAACACATTCAATTGTGTCCTGAAAGTCATAATCATCAGCTGTGGCATACATATATTCCCGCATCTGGTCGTAGGAAGAACTTGCACTTGTTGAGTGGGCATTATAACCTCTCCCGGTTATAGCCTGAAGCGTATCTCTGAGCTGATTATCCCATAAGTTTTGGGTTGTAGAATAGTAACTTCCATTGTCTGAATAATAAACAGAAGCCGTAACTGTTAAAATAAAGGATTGCAGAGTCGTTGGAATCGTAATAAAAACACGTTCACTGTAAGTGATGTTGTGTGGCGCTTTTATTCGGATCCAGACTTTTTTTGATGAATTAGCAGGAATAACTGATGCCTCAGCCCGTAGGGTAAAAGCAGAATCTGAACTGGAAAGTGAACCGATCGTGACAGCAGTTGTAGTCGGATTGTTAACTGTAACAAACAGACTGTCTTTAACATTGGCTGGTTTTGAACCAAATCCAATGGTTTTTGTGGATAGAGTGACCTGCGAAAAGGAAACAGAAATTCCGGAAAGCAGGCAGGCAAGAAGGAGAAATGTGGGTTTCAAAATTGACTGCGATTTAATTTGTTAACAAAGATAAGTGATGATTTCTGACTTTGTTGTGCTTTGAAACAGGACATCCTTCTCAAAATGAACTTTTCACGTCTTTTTACAACTTTTAGAAAAAAATCTTTGTTAATGGTTTTGCAGGGATAAAAACAAAAGCTTAGTAGAGTCTTTAAAAGGATATGTGACCAAGGTGACGTGACTTTTTATCACCTCTTACAGCGTAAAACGTACAACTTACCCCGTAAAGCGTTCCAGGTTTCCGGTTCGGGTCTTTTTTTGTATCTTTACCGCATCTATATTGGAAGTTATGATTCAGGATAAACCAGTCAGTATTAAAAAGCCGGATTGGCTTAAAATTACACCACCGGGTGGTGAACGTTATCAGCAGATCAAAGGGCTGGTAAACGATAATAAATTATCAACAGTCTGCCAGGAAGCCAAATGTCCCAACATGTCTGAATGCTGGGGTGGTGGTACGGCTACTTTTATGATTCTAGGTAAAACCTGTACCCGAGGCTGCCGGTTCTGCCACATTAATACGGCAAAGCAGGGTGAAGATGTAGATCCGCTTGAGCCAGCAAAAATTGCACATTCTGCAGCAGTGATGAAACTGGAATATGTGGTTCTTACCATGGTTGACCGTGATGATCTTGAGGATGGCGGTGCAGGTCAGGTTGCAGCAACTATTTCGGCTATCCGAAGGCAGGATCCGAAAAAAATGATTGAAATTCTCGCTGGTGATTTTCGTGGAAATTTCGATCAGGTAAAAATTGTAGCAGATGCCAACCCGGAAGTTTATGCCCATAATGTCGAAACAACCCGTGCTTTGACTCCAAAAGTCAGGGATGTCCGCTGCAGTTACGATCAGTCACTTTCTATATTAAACTGGGTGAAAACAAATTACCCGCATCAGTTTACCAAATCTTCCATCATGGTTGGCCTTGGTGAGACAAAAGCAGAAGTTATTCAAACGATGCAGGATTTAAGAGCCAATCACGTTGACATTCTGACCATTGGTCAATATCTGCAGCCAACATCCTGGCATCTTGAAGTCCAGGAATATGTTCACCCTGATGTTTTCAAAGAATACGAAAAATTAGGTCGTGAAATGGGATTTTTATATGTTGCATCCGGTCCGTTGGTAAGAACTTCTTACCGGGCAGGGGAGTTATTTGTCAAAGGAATGATTGAAGAGCGACGAATGGTCAGGTGACAAGTGGTAAGTGATAAGTTATAAGTTAAAAGTTATAAGTGGTAATTCAAGGTCATTAAGGCTGTCATCCCGGACTTAGCCTGCCCCGAATGCTTTCGGGGATCCGGGATCCATGCCTTTTCTCATAGTTTTTTCAAAGAATATATAGTGTCCTTTTTCACGGTGTTTTCACTCTTTGCATTTTAAACTCTGACTTGTATTTTCGCACACAATAAATCTGTTAATCAGGAGAGAGTCCATGGCCAAAGCGCCAAAACTGCCAGTTCACCAAATTCTTGATGAAAACGGCGAACTTCTGAAAGGTGCATCAGTTCCTGATATGCCCAAGGAAGATATCGTCGAACTGTTCAAAACCATATTAAAAGTCAGGGTTATCGATTCCCGGATGTTTAAAATGCAGAGACAGGGCAGAATTGCCTTTTATATGGCAACTCAGGGTGAAGAAGCCACTCACGTGGGAACTGCCTATGCCTTGAAACCTCAGGATTGGATGTTTCCGCAATACCGGGAGCACGGTGCTGCCTTCGTGAGGGGATTAACTCTTCAACAATTTATCAATCAGATTTTTGGTAACTCCGGTGACTTGAACAAAGGCCGCCAAATGCCAATGCATTGGGGAAGCCGAAACCTGAATCTGGTTACGATTTCTTCTCCGCTTGGAACTCAGATTCCGCAATGTGCCGGTGCCGCTTACGCCATGAAAATCAAAAAGAAAGATTCCGTAGCCCTTGCTTTCTTCGGTGAAGGAACCACATCTGAAGGTGATTTCCATGCCGGATTAAACTTTGCTGGTGTTTACAAAGCGCCTGCCATCTTTTTTTGCCGGAATAATGGCTGGGCCATTTCAACACCGTTTCACCGTCAGACCGCAGCCGAAAATATCGCAGTAAAAGCTGTTGCATACGGTATTGAAGGCGTTCGTGTGGATGGAAATGATTTATTCGCTGTCATCGACATTGTTCGCCAGGCCCGGGAACGTGCTGTAAAAGGCAACGGACCCACCTTAATTGAAGCTTTGACTTACCGGTTAAGTTCACATTCAACTTCCGACGATCCGTCTGCCTACAGAAGTGAAGAAAAAGATGACGGACCCTGGAAATTAAAAGAACCTGCCGTCAGACTCAGAAAATTTCTTGGGAATCAGGGACTTTGGTCAATGAAGGAAGAACAGGATTGGGAAAAAGCCTGTGAAAAAGAATTGCTTGATGCCATAAAAGTTGCTGAAAATACACCAAAACCTGAAATGGATGCTCTTTTTGAAGATATTTTTGATGAATTGCCCTGGAATCTCAGGGAACAGAAAAGTCAGTTGATCACCTTTTTGAAAAATGAAGGGAAACGCTGATATGCCAATTATGAACATGATTGAAGCCATCAATAATGCACTTCATCTTTCATTTGAACGTGACCCTGATGTGGTTGCATTCGGTGAAGATTCCGGTTATTACGGCGGGGTTTTCAGAGCAACAAAAGGACTTCAGGAAAAATACGGAACAGAACGTTGCTTTGATGCACCAATTTGTGAACAGGGCATCGCAGGTTTTGCTTTTGGCCTCGCTTTGTACGGGTTAAAACCCGTTGCTGAAATCCAGTTTTCAGATTATATGTATCCGGCTTTTGACCAGATTGTAAATGAAATTGCAAAATCCCGTTATCGTTCAGGCGGACAGTGGCCGGTTCCGATGGTGATCAGAACGCCTTATGGGGGTGGTATCAACGGTGGTTTGTACCATTCACAGTCACCTGAAAGTTTTTATACACATGCTCCCGGAATTAAAATAGTTATTCCATCCGATCCGTACGAAGCAAAGGGATTGTTGCTTGCGTCAATAAAAGACCAGAATCCGGTTCTGTTTTTCGAGCCGAAGAAAATCTACCGGTCATCAAAAGCTGATGTACCAACTGATTATTACGAAATTCCACTCTCAAAAGCGAGAATTGCAAAAGAGGGAAGTCAGGTCACTCTGATCGGCTGGGGAGCTATCCATCATGTGAATATGGATGCTGCAAAACTGGCTGAAAAAGAAGGAATTTCAATTGAAGTAATCGATTTAAGAACGATTATTCCTTACGATATTGAAACCCTGGATGCTTCCGTCAAAAAAACCGGTCGTTGTGTGATTGTTCATGAAGCACCCAGAACTTCCGGATTTGGTGCAGAACTTTCTGCAACTTTGCATGAACGGAATATGCTGCACCTCCACGCCCCGATTCAAAGAATGACTGGTTGGGATACGCACTATCCGTTTTCCTTTGATTATGAATATTATCCGAATCCGAAAAGGATTCTCTGGGCCATTAAACAAACACTTGAATTCTGATGGAGAAAAACATGAAATCCTGGCAGTTTTTGCTTCCGGATATTGGTGAAGGAACCGCAGAAGGCGAGATCGTGAAATGGTATGTGAAGGAAGGGGATTCCATCACCGAAGATCAGCCTATGGTAGAAGTCATGACGGATAAGGCAACTGTTGTCATTCCATCCCCCAAAAATGGAAAAGTTTCCCGGTTATTTGGCAAAATTGGCGATATCATAGCCGTTCATTCTCCTTTGCTTGAAATTAATTTGGCGGATTCTGAAGTAAATGCTGAAGCCGTTTCTGAAGCTGAAATGGAACTTGAATCGTTTTCTCCGCTTTTCGAAAAATCACCGGAATCAGACAGTGAATCCTTTGAATTTCTTCTGCCGGATATTGGCGAAGGAACTGCCGAAGGTGAAATTGTAAAATGGTACGTTCAGGAAGGTGATCTGATTGTAGAAGATCAGCCGATGGTTGAAGTCATGACAGATAAGGCAACCGTTGTGATTCCTTCGCCAAAAAAAGGAAAAGTTACCCGTCTTTATGGTCCGGTCGGAACGCTGATTGAAGTTCATAAACCGTTGCTTTCGATACAGATTTTGTCTGAACCTGCCAAGAATGGAAAACCCTCAGCGAAAGAAAGTCAACCTGAATCCAAAGTCATTTCATCTCCAGTTACAGCATCGGTTAAAAATGGTGGAAGTGTTCTGGCAACACCCGCAACCCGTAAACTTGCCAGAAATTTAAATGTGGATCTGACTTTGGTTGCAGGTTCAGGTAAAAATGGCCGGATCACAGATGAGGATGTGAAAAATGCTCAGACCGGAATTCAAAAACCTGCTGTTGCCGTTCATGCCGTTTCGAATCCTAAATCGGTTCAACCACCGGTTTCATCTCAATCTGTTTCAGGTTTGATTGAAGAAATTCCGTTTGCCGGCATCAGGAAAAAAATTGCAGACAAAATGGTTCAATCCGTTTTTACTGCGCCGCACTTTACTTATATGGATGAAGTGGATGTCACTGCTCTGGTTGAAATGCGTGAAAAGCTGAAACCTCTGGCAGAAAAAGAAGGTTTGAAACTTACTTACATGCCTTTTATGTTGAAGGCATTGGTTGAATCCCTGAAAAGAAATCCGATTTGTAATGCAACTTTGGATGAAGCAGCAAAAGTTATCCGGGTGAAAAAGTATTACAACATTGGTATCGGGATGGATACGCCTAACGGACTTATTGTTGCAGTGTTAAAAGATCTGGATAAAAAATCCATTTTCGAGATTGCCAGAGAACTTAAAGATCTGGCAGACCGCACCAAATCCGGACAAATTCGCCCGGATGAATTGCGAGACAGCACATTTACGATTTCAAATGTGGGTGCTGTTGGTGGTTTGATGGCTACTCCTGTTATCAATTTCCCGGAAGTTGCCATCATGGCGCCGGGAAAAATTCAGCAAAGACCGGTTGTGATTGACGGAAAGTTGGAAATCAGATGGATGATGTATCATTCGTGGAGTTGTGATCACCGTGTTGTTGATGGCGCTGATGCAGTTCGTTGCGGAAATGATTTCACCCGTTTTCTCTCGCAACCTGAATGGTTGCTTGTCAATTTAAGGTGAGGAATTGGTTACAATTTACTGGTCACGCATCACGGGGTAAAATCCTATTGTCATCCTGAGTATCCGTCGAAAGACGGATGTATCGAAGGATGAACCGTTAAGCCTTAATACCTTTTTCAAGACAACACTTCGATAAAATTTTGCCCCGGAATCCGTGACAAAATCACTCAGTGTGACAACAAATTAAATAATGGAATTTATCTCCAAACTTTTTTCTCTACTATATTATATAGGGTTCTACAATCATGTCAGTTTTAACTTATGATACTTTGATTATTGGCGCCGGTCCAGGTGGTTATGTTGCAGCAATCCGTCTCGGTCAGCTCGGAATAAAAACTCTGGTTGTTGATAAAGACAAAGCCCTTGGTGGAGTCTGCCTCAACTGGGGATGTATCCCGTCCAAATCTCTGATTCAGATGGCCAAGACATACGAGAAAACCCTGACCGGTACAGAAAAAATGGGAATCAAAGTTTCGGGTGCAACTTTCGACTGGGCAAAAACCCAGGAGTGGAAAAATGGTATTGTGGATTCTCTTACCAGCGGAATTGCCCAGTTACTTAAAGGAAACGGAGTCGATCACCGGTTTGGAACTGCAACCCTGACCAGTTCGACAACTGCTGACTTTGTTGAAAAGTCGGGCGAGAAACTCACAATACAGTTTAAAAACTGCATTATCGCTACCGGTTCCTCGCCAGTTCAGATTCCTGGCTTCACCTTTGATAAAAATTTTGTTGTAGATTCAACCGATTTGCTTGAACTGAAGGAAGTTCCAAAATCACTGGTTTTGATTGGTGGCGGTGTTATCGGACTTGAACTCGGAACCGTTTATGCCAAACTTGGAACCAAACTAACCGTTGTGGAAATGATGGATCAGGTTCTACCTGGAACATCAAAAGATGTTGCCCAATTGGTTGAGCGTAAACTCAAACGGAATAAAGCCGATATTTTTGTATCCGCAAAAGCAAAATCCTGGAAACAGGTTGGAAAAGAAGCCGAACTTACTTTTGAAGTTGGTGGTAAAGATCAAACTGTTACCGGTGAGATGATTGCAGTTGCAGTTGGCCGTCGCCCGAACTCAAAAGGTTTCGGTGGCGAAAACATCGGTATCAAATTAACCGACCGCGGTTTCATCGAAGTGAATGACAAACTTCAAACTTCCGTTCCGAATATCTACGCCATTGGCGATGTAGTTAGTCAGCCAATGCTTGCACATAAAGCTTCAAAAGAAGGTGAAATTGCTGCCGAAAATATTGCCGGACATAAATATTCCACAAAAGACATTCAGGTTATCCCCGGTGTGATTTTCTGTGACCCTGAAGTTGGCATTGCCGGACTTACAGAAGATGAAGCCAAAAAACAGGGCAAAAAAATCAAAGTAGGGAAGTTTCCTTATGGAGCTCTTGGAAGAGCAAAATCGACCGGAGATATTGAAGGTTTTGCCAGAATTGTAGCAGATGCAGAAACTGAACGGGTTTTGGGAGTTGAAATTGTAGGAACCAATGCCTCTGATATGATTTCGGAAGCTGCACTCGCTATCGAAATGGGTGCGACCCTTGATGATATCCATTTAACGGTTCACCCGCATCCTACCTTGGGTGAAATCATGATGGAAACTGCCAAAGCCGCAAAAGGTGAAGCTGTCCACATCCTGAATCCGAAAAGCTGAATTTATAAAGTAACGGACATTTTCACTATTTTGGGAATTTTGTTTCCAGGCCTTTTTTAAACCACCCCCAACCCCTCCTTTAAAAAAGGAGGGGAGTTATTCAATATTCAGTTGCTGTGATTTTTTTACCAGTTTTTTGTAGCATGTATAACATATAGCGTACAACTTGCCACTTATAACTTATAACTTGTCACTTGTACCTGTGCCGACCGACACATTTGCCCGAAAAAAATGTAAAACTTATTGCCTAATGAAATTTGTGCCTGTATTTTTACGACAACTGAAAGAACGTATTCTTCAATTTAGGAAACGCCAAATGTTATCAACCAACCAAAATCTGTTCAAACTCTGCCTTTTGATGGCAGTGCTTGCAGTATTTGCCCCGGTTGGTTTTGCGCAACAGGTTATGGTGCTTCCCTCAAAGGCAATTGATATTTCAGAACCCAATACTTCTCCTGAAGAAAACTCAATTTCAATTTCGACTCAAAATATAACCGGAAATGAAAATTTCGTGGTTACGGTTTCGGTTAATCTCGAAGTAGTTCCAAACCTTTCCGCACCGGTTATTAAAGTTGACAATGTTTTATATGCAACAGACGGTGATCTGGTTTACAAGAAAAATAACATCCAGTCATCCTGGGAAATTGCTGACCGGTCTGAGCAACCTGAACAGCTGACGATTTCAAAATCTGCTTTAACTGAACCTGAATGTAATTGTGAGACTGAACTCCCTGCTTCAGAAAATCTTCATTTTGATGGATCTAATCAGATTCAATTACCTGCCCGCAGCTTGTCGGCAACTACAAATAAGAATTCATTTTTTTCAACGAATAATCTTCCTGTTGATTTTCCATTTCAATTTTCAGAAACAGTAACCTCTGTATTTTATCAAAATGGAATTTCTGAACGGCTTGATGTTGTGTTAGGAAATGAAATTCAGCTTTCTTTTTTAAAGGAAGGGGAGAATTGGGTTTCAATTGATTGGCTGGTTTTAGATGAAACAACCAAGTCATTGCTCACCAATGCAAATATTCGTGGTTTCCTTCTGCCTTCCGAGGGGTTTCTGCCAGGTTCATTTTCATCACAGAAAAACTATTCCTTTTCAACCCCTATATTGGTAAATAGTTTAAATTTAAATCTGGCGGATCTTGAATTTGTTCCACCGGTAAATCACATTGCTTCCGGGTGGTCACCTACTTTAGGTGCCGTTTATGATCGAAATGTAGTGTTTAATTTGATTTCCAGTTCAAATCTTCAGACATTATCCTCGTTTTATACCGCCATTCTCAATCTAGACAATATTAATTCCAGACCTACAGACAAGTTTTCACTCTTTTTTGAAATTCTACAAGAAAAGAATTCTTTGTCCGGACAGTCATTTAAAGGAACCCTGACATGAAAACCTTTCTACTATCCCTTATTTCTATTTTTGCAGTTTCAGCAACTGGTTTCTCCCAAACGTTGTTGCTGAATGAAAATTTTAATTATGCAAAAACTGACAATTCAACTCTTACCACAACTAGTTCTGCGTTGAATCCTGATCCAGTAACTGGTTTTTATATTGTGAGTGCTACTAACCCAACATTAAATTATAGAAGTGCTGGATTGTCTTTTGCAGATTACACTTCTTCAGGAATTGGTGGATCAGCTTTTATTGATTCAACAGGCCAGGATATTGCAAAAGCTTTTTCCGATTCAATTGGTTTAGATAATACGGTTTATTCATCTTTTATTGTTAATGTATCAAAGGCAAAAGCCAATGGCGATTATTTTTTTGCTTTGAACAATAAGACATCTTTTGCAGGAAGAATATACGTAAAGTCCAATGGTTCTGGTTTTTCGTTTGGGTTGATGACTGGTAATACAGGAACAGGTCAACCAGCCTATTCTTCAACAATTCGTTCATACAATACTTCTTATTTAGTTGTTTTAAAATATGAATATTTGAGTACTTCTCTTGATAAAGCTACCTTATTTGTTTTTTCAGGTTCACCCATTCCAAGTATTGAGCCAACTATCGCTGAAATTGGATCTTTAACTGCAATTTCAGATGTTTCTTTTTCAAATTCTAGAATTAAAGGATTTTTACTCCGCCAGGGTGGTGGTGGAGTATTGGCTGGTAAAATGTTTGTTGATGGTATTCGTGTATCAAAAGACTGGGCAACAGCCGTTAATTCAAATGTAAATGCTTCTCCTGTGCTTTCTACTCCAGTTGCCAGTTTAATTTCTGCAACAACGGCAACTCTGGGTGCGTCCCTTACTTCTTATGGTTGGGTGAGCAGTGTCGGTAATATTGCAACCGTAACCGAACGTGGAATTGTTTGGTCAACTTCACCTGCACCAACAACTTTAAATAACAAGGTTTCTGGCGGAACTGGTATCAATTTCACTGTACCCGTAACCGGTCTTCCGGCTGGAACTAAAGTATATTATCGTGGTTATGCCATCAATGCAAACGGGACCTCATATACAGCAACTGATGGTGTCATTTTTACTGAGCCTGCTGCACATGTATCGGGTTTTGGCGGTTCTGTAATCAGTTCTTCTGCAGTTGACCTCAACTGGACTCCAGTGCTTGATGCTGCCGGTTATCTTATCCTTTCAAAAGCTGGGTCTGATCCAACTGGTCTACCAACGGATGCAACTGCTTATTCTGCCGGAAATTCCATAGGAGATGCGACAGTTCGTGCAGTTGTTATGGGTGCTTCAAGTAGTTCAGTTTCCCTTACGGGCCTTCCGACTGCAAATCTCTATTTTCAAATTATTCCCTTTGGTTTTGATGGAAGCTTGCCATCCACATACAATTATAAAACAGATGAAACGATTCCGGTAACTATTCAAAGTACCATTTTAGGTACCTCGGATTTAGTTGCTACATCCGGATTTTCGTTTGCTGAGAATATTGCCTACAAGAATTATCAGTCAACCGATATCTCATCATCCAACAGTGTTGATGTATTCGGCCTGACACTTCGTGATGGTGGCTCCAGTCTTGACGATCCTGATGCAAATCCTACCGTTCTTACCGGCTTGAGTCTTTCGGTTTCAAATCCTTCAATTCTCAGACAAGCCGCTTTATATGATGGCACTACTGAATTAGCTGAAGTCACTGTTTCAGGCTCACCGATTGTATTTACAGGATTTACGGCTTCTGCTGCTGATGGCGGGACACTAAATCTGACATTAAAAGTGAGTTACCTTTCAACCGTGGCTGATAATACTCAAAACCAATTTACAGTGACTGATGTAACTTCTCAAGCTGGCGGTTCTGGTTTTGCTACCAATGATGGCAGCGGAGCCAGCAGTTCTGTCTCTGGTGATGCAAACAGAATAGAAGTTTCAGCTACTTTGCTTTCTCTAGTTTCTCAACCTGCAAATAACAGTACCTTTTATGTAAACTCTGTTTGGGGAACTCCAATCGTTCTTCACACGATTGATAGCAATGGGAATTTGGATGTTGATTATTCAACTCTTGTTTCTCTAAATTCAAACGGTTCCGGTTCGTTGTCAGGTAATTCAGTTGGTGTCTTAGCTGGTGTTGCAACCTTTAATTCCTTAATGAATAATACCATTGAAACAATACAGCTTACTTCATCTTCTGGTGGTTTAGGAACAGTAACCACGAATAACTTTAACATCCTTGGGGCATTGCAGCAGATAAATAATATTGAAACCTTTACAAATGCACCATTAACTTATGATAATTCAGGTTATACTTATACTCTAACAACTGCAACGGGGTCTACCATTGCAGTAGCTATGGCTTTAACAGCACCGGTTTCATCTCTATACTCCGGGGCCTCTGGAGGAAAATATGTAAATTTTCCACCTTCCTCAGGTAAAACCGGAAGCATAACTTTTGGAACAATTAATACCACGCAGCTTACCAATCTGACGGTTAGTTTCGGCTATTATCAAGCAACCACCCTTGTTGGTGCCGGAGTTACAACTCTGGAATGGTCAACAGATGGAGTTTCTTATAACTCAATCGGACTTTCTTCCTTTTTACCATCCACAAGTGGTTGGGCATATTTGTCCAATGTTCCTTTACCATCTGGTGCCATAACTTCAAATTTACGTCTTCGTTTCAAAGTTGATTATACATCTCAGACAGGTGCAATTCGTCTCGATGATATCAAACTACAAGGAAGTAATCCATTTGCAACTGAACCAACAACTGCATCATCTGCTTTTTCTGTAACCAATCTTACCAATATTTCCTTAACAGCAAATTGGGTAAATGGTAATGGACAAAAGAGAATTGTTGTTGCCAAACAAAATGCGCCGGTAGATGGTCTGCCTGTTGATGCTGTTTCTTATACTGCCAATTCTTCTTTTGGCTCTGGTAGCCAGATTGGGTCTGGAAATTATGTTGTTTACAGCGGAACCGGAACTTCGGTGAGTTTATCAAATCTTGTACAAGGTGAAAATTACCAGTTTGCAGTTGTCGACTATAATGGATCAGGCGCTTCAACTAATTATTTAACTTCAAGTGTACTTTCGGGTTCTCAAACGACAATTAATGCTGCTTATGCGTTATCAAGTGATGTTGTTTTTGTTGAATCTTCAGAATCAGCCACAATTTCTTCAGTATCCAATGAGGTTGGTCCCTTGACTTCAACCCAAGGTGCACAGGTTCTTCAGTTTACAGTTCGTGATGGTGGAGAGTCTGCCGATTTTGATGTTTTGCCAACCAAAGTTGACTCAATTGTATTCACCCACGGAACGACAAACCAGGTCTCTGACTGGCGTAACCGGATTAAATCCGCTGATTTGTTTGACGGATCCACTCATCTTTCATCAGCTGTTGTAGACTCTGCAAAGATTACCTTTGCTCCAGTTGCACCTTTATCAATTGCAGATGGAACCAGTAAAACATTTTCAGTTAGAGTGTCCCTGAAATCTGAAGGATTAATCGATAATCAGGAATTGGGATTTGCTCTTCTGTCAACAAATATCACTGCTCTTACTGATGCTTCAAGTTCTGGGTTTACAGAATTAACACCCTTTGAAACTGTTGCTGGAAAAAATGTAATTTCCGTTACAGCGTCCGCACTTGCTTTTTCGGTGGAACCAGGATCACTGAACAAAAAGGGAACTGCAGTAAGTCCTTCACCTGAAGTTCGTACCGTTGATGCAAACGGAAATCTGGATACAGATTACACATCAGCAATTGTTATTTCATCAGCCACAACCCTTGATGGGGCTGCAACAATTTCAGTTCCTGCAACTGCCGGCGTTTCTGTGTTTTCAAATCTCATCTTTTCTGGTACTGGAAGTGAAACAGCACTGACTGCAACCTCAGGCTCCTTAACCCAAGCAACCTCTTCTTCTATAAATGTTTATGAAGTTGCTGCAGAGCCTACTGTTAGTGCTTCTGTTCTTTCGTTCTCTACTGTTGGAAACCAGTCATTCAAATTAACTTTCAACAAAGGAAATGGTGCTTCCCGTTTAGTTGTTGCCAGAAAGAATCAAGCCGTTAATCTGGCTCCTGCTGATGAACAATCTTATACAGGAAATTCAGTTTTTGGAACAGGTACAGACCTCGGACTAGGAAATTACATTATTTCAGCTGGATCTGATACTTCATTTTTTGTTACCGGACTTGAACCAGATTCAACCTATTATTTTGAAATATTTGAATTCAACGGAAGCAATTTAACTGCCAATTATCAGGCTTCGGGTCTGACCGGATCAAATCAGACTCTTAATGTGGCTTTTGCATCATTGAGCGATGCAGTTATTGTTTCTGAAACTGAATCTGAGTTTATTAGTTCAATTGTTAATACAGCTGGCCCACTTTCAAGCGAAGATGGTTCACGTATTTTTGACCTTGAAATCAGAGATGGAGCAGGTGAAGCTGATTTTGATGCTTTACCAACAATTGTGGATTCAATTATTGTAAATGCTTCTGGCTACAACGAAGTATCGAATTGGGTTAACGCAATTCAGACAGTTAGCATTTTTGATGAAAATGGCACTTATCTCACAGACGCAAGTATTGGTGAGAATTTCCTGAAATTTATTTTACCGGTCTCTCTTGTAATTGCCGACAATGGAACGTCAACTCTAACCTTTAGAATGACCTTGAAATCATCGGGATATACAGATAATCAATCCTTCGGTTTTGTTGTTTCAAAATCAGGATTGTTTGTCGCTGAGTCTGGAGTTTCATCGCAAACCCAAAATTTTGCTGCAGTTACAACCGGAGCAACAAATAAGGCAAATGTTGAAGCAACTGAGCTTGTTCTTGTAAACCAGCCAGGTGCAACGGGTGTTAGCCTTTCAATTACACCAGCCCTTGTTGTGAACGCCACGGATGTTTATGGAAATCTTGATCTTGATTATTCAGATAACATTACCGTAACTGCAACCACAACCTTTGGTGGTTCTGCTGTTACCATTTCAACTCCTGAATCAGGAATTGGAACCTTTGCATCAGTACAATTTGATACTGAAAATCCCAATATAAAACTGACGTTTTCTTCTGGAATGCTCACTGAAGCAGTTTCAGATTCCTTCATGGTTTATCCGAAATCAATTCCTGTTGCCGGGGAAATTGTTATAAACCAGATCAATGGTAATTATAAAGAATCCGGTACACGTTTTATTGAATTGGTTAATAAGACCAATAAATTCTTTGATCTGTCTGAATTGAAGTTGGAATTTTATAGCACAAATGGTGTTTCAGCAGACGAACCCGTTTTATTAAGTGGAATTTTATTCCCTAACCGGTTCTGGTTATTGTCCAATACTGGATATATCAAAACTAGCCTAACAGATTCCGTCCAATCCAATGGAAGTCTTTCCTCCGCAATTGGGTCTGAAGGTCAAATTGGATTATTTAAAATATCTGGTTCAACACTCCTTGATGGATTGGGATATGGAAATGTCACTGTATCGGTTG
Organism: Bacteroidota bacterium; assembly: GCA_017303995.1. Lineage (GTDB taxonomy): Bacteria > Bacteroidota > JABWAT01 > JABWAT01 > JABWAT01 > JAFLBE01. Next base: position 45,051 of record JAFLBE010000013.1, read on the forward strand.
TAACCGAAACAACATCAGCTGAAACGCTTACATCTGGCTTTACTTTGTCCCGAACAGTTGCCGGAAATGATTCAGAAAATAACGCTGCCGATTATTCACTATTAACAGAAGATGCTACTTCAATACGGAATTATGATTCACACTTCTTTGGATCTGGCTCTGTTGTAGCAAATGCAACTTACAGCGATATCTGGTTTGGAGGAAATGCAACTGCAACCACAGGTTTTACAGTTACGAAAAGATTGGGTCTTGATGCTGGTATCGTTTCTACAAATGATGGAACCGTACTGATTCAAAATCAGGCGAAAGTTATTGACAGCATTGGATGGCTTGAAAATTCGATAACCCGGAATTTAAATGGTAACGGAGCCTATTCTTTCCCTGTTGGTAATGCAACTCAAAGTTACAAAATGCTTTCCGAAATCAGTCAATTACCCGATGCAGCTACCAACTTGGTGGGTACATTTGTAACAGGTGATCCTGGAAATGCAGGATTTCTTCCAGGCGGGATTTTGAGTTACTGGACAGGTGGAAGCTGGGCACTTGGAAGCGACGGGGACAACTCAACCGGAGCGCAGGATTTAACAATAAATGTTACAGCTTTGACGGCTTATATTATTGAAGGTGCAGTTGAAAATTATGTCATTCTTCAACGGGCTGATAATGCTTCAGAATGGCAACTTGCGGGTTCATCTTTTATCTATGCTCCAAATAAAATTACAGCAGTTGGTTTGACAGGTCTTGGTGAATTTACAATTGGTGAAATTGATCCTGAATCTGTGCCCGTAGAATTTACTGGTCTTTCTGTTACTGCAGATGACTTAGGTGCTCGCCTTTCCTGGTCAACAATTTCTGAGAAAAATAATCAGGGCTTTACAATTGAAAAAAGAATTACAAATAAGTCCTGGGAAGTACTTGGTTCTGTATCAGGGAAGGGAACTACAACTGAGAAACAGGATTATCAATTTGTTGATAAATTAGCAGATGAAGCCTGTGAATACCGGTTAAGTCAAAGCGATGTTTCTGGAAAAGTTACCATTTTAGGTTCCGTTTCATTTGAAGGTATTATCAGAAAATTTGAAGTGGTAGGGAATTATCCGAATCCGTTTAATCCTGAAACTACTGTGTTATTTAGAATCCCGGCTGAAATGAAAGTTAAAATTTCAGTTTATAACAACCTGGGTCAGTTAGTGACTGTTGTTAAAAATGAAGTGATGAAATCTGGTAGTCACGAAGTTAAAATCAAAGCTGATAATTTGGCATCTGGTGTTTATTTCTATGAAGTAGTAGCCGGAAATGTTAACCGGTCTGTTAAGAAAATGGTTCTTTTGAAATAAAATTGTGCTTGAAATCATGTAATTGTGTCATTCTTAGAATCTGATTAGGTTTTAAATTGGGTAATATTTATATTGCTTAAATGAAGAACTATAATCGTTTAGTAATAGGTTTCCCCAAAACAGTTTAATTTACTAAGAAAAATAGTGCGTTCCCCAAAGAAATTGAATATGAAAAAAGTTAAAATGGAAAATAAGAGGTACCCAATGAAGAAGTTGCTAACGTCGGCTCTTTTTGCTGTTATTCTGTTCACATCCGGGCTTTCGTTTGCCCAGGTTGATGGTGATTACCAAACCCTTGGTTCTGGTGCTTTCAACTGGTCAAATGCGGCCAGCTGGCAGAAACGGGTTGGTGGTGCATGGGTTGGTTCAGTTGACTATCCCGGGCAAAATACCGGTGCAGGTACTGTAACCATATTGGGTACGATGACAGGTACAGTTACTCTTGATCTTTCCCCGGCAAATGCTATCGGTGCCTTAGTCGTTCAGAATGGGACAGGGGTAACTGATCTGGCACTTGGTGCGCAAACTCTCTCTGTTACGGGTGCTGTTACCATTGCGGCTTCAGCAACGCTTGATGCAGGATCTTCCACATTTAATGTTGGCGGTGTTTTTACAGCTACCGGTACCTTTACCTCGGGTACTTCTACAGTTGTTTTTAACGGTGGTATTCAATCTCTTACAGCCGGAACATTTTATAACTTAAATATTCAGTCATCTTCTTTTTCCCTGGGTGCTGGAACTGTAACAGTAAATAATAATTTTTCAGTTACAAACAGTTCAACAACAAGTGTAACTGTTGCAAACATCCTGAATGTTGCAGGTTCATTTACAGTTGCGTCGGGAAGTGTATTCTCTGCTACTAATGGAACTGTTAACTTGACAAGCAGCAGTTTGGGTCAAACTGTGGATCTTGCTTCTGGTTCTAATTTCTTTAACCTAGGATTTTCAGGTACAGCAGTTAAAACTGCCAATTCCAATTTGGATATAAATGGAAATGTCACCATAACCGGTAGTACTGCTGGTTTATTTAATGATGGTGGTTTTGGTCTCACAGTTGCCGGTAACTGGACAGTTGCAAGTACAGATCCTGCTAATCCATTTTCAAACACAGGTTCGGTCACTTTTGATGGTGGCAACCAAACAATCTCCAACTCCGTTAATACTGCAATTACTTTTTCAACGGTAACTTTTGCTGGTACAGGAACAAAAACGGTTTCTGATAGTGAGGTGATGACAATTAATACCCTTGCTACAATTAGTACAGGATCAACTTTAGCCTTAGGTACAACTGCAACTGGTTCTACGATGGGCGGTGCGGGTACTCTTGTTATTAACGGCCAGTTAAATCTTTACAAAACTGCAACCCCATTCCCAGCTGTTGCTTCTTTGACAGTAGCTACCAATAGTTTGATTTATTATGTGGGTAATGGTGCTGGTCAAGAAGTGCCGGGTACTTATCCAGGTGGAAATATTCCTTATTTCAATCTTTATGTCAACAGTGGTTCAAAAACTGCAACTGGTAACTTAACTGTAACAGGTACACTATACATTTACAATGGGGTAAACCTTAATTTAGGAAATTTTACTCACCATTTTTCTGGTGCTGTTACTTTGGCTGGTGCAACATCACAAATAACTTCTGGTGCAACCGGAACAACAACCCTTGATAGTGATGATGCAAATCAAACTTTGACCGTTACGACAAGTAACAATGCACAGTTTCAAAACCTCAACATTACCCTCAATGCTCCTACAGCATCAAGAACCAAAACCATTACAAATAATATTGATGTTCGGGGAACGTTTAACGTAACTAATACCGGTGGTGATGTAAACCGTGTTCTATATATCACTATGGGAACCTCACAAATTACAAGTACAGCAGGTACGGGTACTGCGTTTACTTTGGGTTCAAACGTTATTTTTCAATCATCTGCTACCGGAACAAATTTTGGTTCAATGATCAATGATTATGCAACCATTACTCTGGCTGCTGATTCATACATCTATTTATACGGGGCAGCTGTTACTATTCCTGTGCTAAATGGTGGTGCATCTTATGGTAGTTTATTTTTAACTACATCCGGAACAAAAACGGCTTCGGGTGATTTAGTTGTTAATGGTAACTTTGTTATGAACAACACCGCCGGCCTAATTTTTACTGATGCCGGCTATACAATTACTGTTAATGGTAATTTTAATAAAGGTGGCGGAAATCCGACATACACCCAAGCTAACACAACCACCAGTAATCTTGTTTTTTCAGGTAATGATCAAGCAATTGGTGGAAACATAGCTTTTGGTGGAAATAATTATGGGGGGGGTACTGTTTCTCTTTACCGTGTCCTCTTTTCTGGTTCTGGTACAAAAACACTTTCAGCTGCTTTTACCATTACAGATGGTGGTGAATTGACAATTGACTCAGACGCAAATGTTCTGACAGCGAACAATGTTAATTTTGCAGGAGCAAATTGGTTTAATAATGCAGGAGGAACATTTGTTCAGACTGCCAGTACGACAACACTGAATGGTGTTGCCAATATGAACATTGATAACGGTGTTTCTTCGAGTTATTTTAATGTGTTTACCATAAATAGTGCTACAGGTACGGTTACTCTGCTTTCCGATATTGACGTTCATTCAAACCTTAACTTTACTGTAAACGCTGCAACTTTAGATGCAACCAACCGGACGATAACAGTTTCTGGTGCCTGGACGAGGAACTCTGGAACAAATTTTACTTCAACTGGTTCGACAGTGATTTTCGACGGCAATACACAACAAAATGTTACTGTATCGGGCGGTTCGATTTTTAATAATTTGATTTTCCGGAATTCGGGTACAAAGTATTTTATATCATCCGGAACTACAGCTACTGTCAATGGTGATCTGACCATTGAGGGCGGTGCAACTTTCGATACTTACAATGTTACCAATATATCACTTTATGGTAACTGGACAAATGTGGGTACTTTTACAAACCGAAATTACATCATTACTTTTGCTGGTACTGATCAGATAATTGGGGCCTCAACTTTTGGGTCTATTGTATGTGCAGGGTCTGGAACAAAAACTTTGAATGGTAATATTGTTCTTTCAAATGCACTCACAATTAATGATAATGTAACCTTGGATGTTTCAAATAATAATTATACAATCAGTATTGCAGGTATTTGGAATAATATTCAGGCCAATGGTGTTTTTGAAGCCCGTCAGGGAACAGTAAATTTCTGGGGTAATGGAAGAACCATTAATCCTGGTTTGAATTCACAAACTCTTGCTAATAAAAACTTCTATAATCTTGAAGTTAATCTAACAGCAGGCCAAACACTTACAGTTGCTCTTGACAACCCGATTGATGTTGATAACGATTTCACCATGATAACGGGTAATTTTACAACCGGTGCATATACTGCCGGATTGAAGCCTTTTACTGTTGGTGGAGATTTTGTAAATACCGGAGCTGGCACCTTTACCAATACTGGTTGTCGGTTAACATTTGACGGCGATCCTTCAGGTATTGGAACTGTAGACTTTGATTTAAATACATCAAATATGACTGGCCCGGTTACTGTTGCAATTGGTTCTACCGATACGCTAAAGGTTGGTTCTTCATTTACGAATTCCTATGCTGCCAACGGTACAAATTACACAATTGAAGTTCAGTCAGGTATCTTTTTCTTCAACAAAAAGACGATTACCCTTTCTGGTTATACGAGTGGTAGTTCTGTTTACCTGTCAAGTGTAAACGCTTCATTCTATATGAACAGTGATGCAACCTTGTTACTTGCAAATTCTGCTGTAGTCACTAATGCTGGTGGAAATGTTAAAATTTTGGGTACAAATGGTGCAATTGCAACAATTACCCGTTCAAATACAACCGGTTTTACAATCGATCAATCCTCGGGTACATTTGAAGCCAGATATTATCAAATTGAATATTTAAGAACGACGGGAATTTCTTTTACCGGCGGTACAATTGACGCCACCAATAATTTTTCTGACGGAACTTTTTCAAATGGTGTTGATGGGTCTGTTGGTTCACAGTACATTAATTTCGGATCACTGAATTTGGGTGCCGGTTTAACAATAAATAACGTTGTATTTAACGGCGGACAGGATTTTAACGTTTCCCGGACTGCACTTTCTGTAGGCTCTATTACATTTAACGATGCTACCGGAGCAAAAGCAGGCCAGGGTTCTGAAAATGACCCGGGAGCTTTGGTTGCCTGGAATTATATTGCAGTATATTGGGATGGTGGTGGAGATGGAACGACTTGGGAAGATCCGGATAACTGGATTTCTGATGAAATTCCAGCAATTGATCAGAATGTGATTTTAGATCACTCTTTTGTTGCTGGTGTCTATACTCTTAGTATAAATTCAGCTGCAGAATGTGCAAACCTTATTATGGATGCTGGTGGTGCCAACGTCATTACTCTAAATCTGGTTACAGGTAGTCTGACCGTTTCTGGTAATTTAAATATTCGTGCACTTACCACATTGGCACAATCAAATGGTACTACTTTGAATGTTGCAGGTAACTGGGCGAATTCTGGTACTTTTACTGCCAATTCCGCCACTGTCACTTTTAATGGATCAAGTAAAGATGCTACCATAACTACTGGTGGTTCCTCTTTCTATAATCTAACAATAAATGCTCCAAGTTCAACATACACCTTGGCAGGAAATGCAATAATAGTTGGTGGTAACCTCACTATTTCTGATGGAACACTTAATGTTTCTTCCGGTAATCTTGGCGTAACTGTTGCTGGTAATTGGTCAAATACAGGTAGTGGTGTTTTTGTACCAAGATCCGGTACCGTAACACTTAACGGAAATGGTACCAATCAAAATATAACTGGTGGTCCTTTTTACAATTTTACAACATCCAGTGGTTCTGGTGGTGCAACACGTACCATATTGTCAAATATCGACATCAATAATCAGGTTAGCATTGGTGCGAATACAACTTTGGTTGGAGGAACTTATACGATTTATGTTGGTGCCAGTTCTGGAGCTGCCTGGGTAAAAACAGGATCGTTTACTGCAAATACAAGTACAGTCATCTTTGATGGTGTTAACGCAACTATTGATAATGGTAGTGGGAGTGTTACTACTTTCTATAATTTAACCCTTGCCGGAACAGGAACAAAAACTTTCAGTGCGCTGGGCGGGAACATAACAAATAATGTTACTGTAAATTCAACAGTTGGTGGTGTTGATTTGGGTACAGGAAGTTTTACAGTAGGTGGAAGTTTTACACTTACAGGCGGAACAACCCTTACTGTTCGTCAAGCAACTTTGCCGTTGAGTTCATTGGTATTAAGCAGCAATTCAACTGTTTATTACCTTGATAATGGTGATCAAACAATCTTCCCAACTACTTACGGTAACCTTACAGTCGGTCGTGTGACCGGTGGCTCTACTCCTAATAAAAATATAAGTGGAACTACTATAATAACTGGGAATCTTAATCTTAATGATGCAGAAGTGCGGTTGAATCTTGGAAATTATTCTGTTTCCGTTGCTGGTAATATCGGAGTTCCTGCTGGTGCTGGTGCAAACTTTAATACCGGAACATCAACTGTTACACACAATGGTGGTAACTGGAATATAGACACAGATATTGATGCTTTTTACAATCTGATTATGGCTGGTACAGGAACAAAGACCGTTTATGGTACTTTCTCAGTCGGTAACAACTTGACAATTAATGCTGGTGTAACGGTAACAGCACATACCCAAGCTGGACCTGTTTATAATTATTTCACAGGTTCTGGGGCTGGACTTTTTACAATGGCTTCAGGTGCAACGCTTAACTGGTCAATTCCAAACACTATTGACGCTTTCCCCTCATTTGGTTCTTACTCACTAAATTCAGCTTCAACTGTGTTATTCTATTCTCAAACTGAAAGTCAGATCATTCCTGGTAATGTTACTTTTGGTAATCTGAACCTTTATTATAGCGCCAATGGATTGTATACGAAAACAATATCAGGTTCAACACTCAATGTTGCAGGGAATTTGACTTTAAATAGTACGTATACTGCTGGTGTTTTAACTGAATTTGTAACATTGGATATTACAAGTAAAACACTAAATGTCGGTGGTAACTTCTCAATAAATGACGGATGTGTACTTACAACAACAGGAAGTACTGTTAACTTTAATGGAACTACACAAACTATAAATAATCCAAGTGGAACCGCCTTAACCTATACGTTCAATAATATTGGTTTTTCGGGTACAGGAACAAAAACCTTTGGTAATGGTGGTGATAGTTTTATTATCCTTGGAAATTTAACAAACGGTTCAGGATCAACCATAAGTACTGCCAGAAATATTAATTTTACTGGAAGCACATGGACGAATTCAGGTGTATTTACTGCCACAGGTGGTACAGTCACCTTTGATGCAACTGCCAATCAATCGATAAATCCAGGCACTGGAAGTACTTTTAGTGCTGTCACATTTGTGGATGCAGATGGAGCAACAGGTGGGAACACCAAAACAATTACTGGTAATGGAATTGTAACTACAGGTGTCCTTACCGTTGGTGATGGAACCAATGATGTTATCCTTGATTTTGGATCTTTATCACATAGTTTGGGTGGAGTCGTTACTGTTACCGCATTTGGAACCTGGACAACAACAAATTCGAATTTGGATTTTAATGGAAACGCAAATCAAAATTTACCAGCAGTTACAGCAAAGAATGTAACTGTATCGAGAACGAATGTTGCAAACTATACAAAAACCCTTACGGGCAATTGGATTGTTGATGATTTAACTATTGGTGCTGGTGTTACCCTTGATGTAAGTGTTACCAATTATTCGATTACCGTAAACGGAAATTGGACAAACAGTGGTGCTTTTACTGCAAGAACAGCTACAGTAACTTTTGACTCACCCAATACAACTGCTAAGACAATTACAGCAGGAGTTTCAGCTTTTAATAATGTTTCTTTTAATCAGGGAAGTACGTCAGCAAGAACATTCTCACTTGCTTCAGCTTCATCCACATTTAATGGAAACCTTGTTGTAGGTACAAATGCTACTCTTGACTTGAATGGTAAAACTTTGATTTTAGGTAATAATGATAATCCTGACGTAATTGAATCACATACCATTTCATCAGGCGGAACGCTGGATGTTGATGCCAATGCCAGCTTGAGATTTGATAACGTCGATGGACAGTCAACTCTTACCGTAGCAGGAACGTTGAAAGTTGTGGGTACTGATGCAAACAATATTGCTACAATTTCACAAAGTGCCGGTACGTTAAGAACCTTGATTACCATTAATGGCAATATTGAAGCCCGGTACTATTTGTTTGAATATTTAGCTGATGCTGGTTTGCTTGTTACCTCTGGTGCAACAGTTCATGCCACCAATAATTTCTCAGATGGTTCCTGGTCAAACTTAACAACAACTGCAAGTTTAAACAGAAGATATCTTCAGTTGGATGCAAATACTGGTGACATTGCTATTAACAATGTCACCTTTAACTTCTCGGGAACACCAAATACGGCTAATCACTTTAACGTGGGACGGGTTAATACTGCAACAGGTACAATTACCTTTGGTGGTGTTGTTGATGGAACCCTTGCTGGACTAAATGCCACTACTAATTCAATATATGAAGCAGATCCCACAGGTGCAGCAAATGGATTGTTAGACTGGCCAATTACAACTGCCAAAACTTGGGTTGGTGGACTTGGTGTTGATGTTAATGACTGGAATGATGCAGCAAATTGGAGTCCGGTCGGAGTACCAGATAATTCATATGATGTAACTATTCCTACTGCAACAAATTATCCACAAATTAAAAGTGCTAATGCATCATGCAAGAGCCTTACAATTTCAAATGGACAGCTTGAAGTAAAAAGTGGTTATGATCTTTCAGTTGTTGGTGATGTTGTAATTGGTTCAACCGGAACAGCAACCCTTGCAGTTTCCTCTTCTACAAGTGATATTACTGTTGGCGGTGCATGGACCAGAACAGCAACCGGTATTTTTACCAATGGGGGGGCAAAAGTAATATTTAATGCCTCTAGTGGTACTAAAGCTATTAATATGAATGGTGCAACTTATCAATTTGGGGCTGTTGATTTTACAGGAGGAGCAATTTATTCCCTTATTGGTAATTTATATTTCAGCAAAACAGTAACAATTGAATCTGGAACAAGTGTTTTGGCAAGTACAAATAATTATCAACTATCTTTTGCTGGTAACTTTTCAAATAACGGAACCTTTAATCCTAATCCTTCTGGAATTACAGGATCGGTTTATATTGCAGGTGGTTTGACTACACAGAATATTTCTGGTGGGAATTTCTATAATCTTTATATAAATTCTTCAGGTACAAAAAATGTAATGAATAGTATGACTGTTGTTAATATCTTAACTATTGATCCTAGTCGAATTTTAACTGTACAAAATTCGGATGCCAATATTTCCATTGGTGGGAACTTTACCAACTCCGGTACATTTAATGACGGTGGGGCATCACATACATTTGCAGGTGCAACTTGGACCAACTCAGGGACTTACGCAGGTAATGGCACTGTAACATTCACTGGTGGTGGACAAACAATTAATGCTTCTTCTTTCTATAACCTTATTTTGGCTGGAACAACAAATTCAACAAAAACTTTGGGTGGGAATTTAACCATAAATGGCGACTTAACTGTAAATAATTCAATTTCATTGAATTTAGTCACGTATTTGATTACAGGTACAGGTTCAAAAACCTTTACTTTTAATGGCACAACACTTACAGTTACTGGTGCAGATAATTTCCCTTCTGGATTTGGAACAAACACAATGGTGTCCACTTCAAACACCAATTACAATTTTTCGAGTGCACAATCAATCAGAGGTGGTATTACCTATGGTAGTTTAACCTTGAATAATGCTAATACAAAGACCTTGACTGGGGATATAAGTATCGTCGGTAATTTAAGTATTGGTGTGGCAACTCTTGATGTAAGTACTAATAATTATACAATTTACATCTCAGGAAACTGGACAAATAATAGTTCGGGTTCGTTTGTTGCAAGGCTTGGCGAGGTCATTTTTAATGGTTCTGTTACTCAGAATATCACAAATGATGCAAATGCAAGTCCAAATTATTTTTATAAATTAACAAGTTCTGGTACATTGGTTCAATGTGTTACGTCTGCCATTACCATTGCTAATAACCTCCAGGTATCTCAGGGTACTTTTACTCTAAATGGTACTAGTTCTTTTGTGGGCGGTAATATCGTTGTTAGCGGAACTGGAGTAATTGCCCAAAGTGGAACTTTGAATCTTAATGCTACTTCAGGTTCACTTGATTTGTATTTCAATGGAAGTTCACTTGCCAATCTTGTTATTAATGCATCCGGCGTAACTTATATTGTTCAGGATGCACTTACCCTAGTTGGTTCATTTACTCTCACTGCTGGAACTTTTAATGGAAATTCAAAAATTATTTCATTAGGTGATGGAAATGGATCTGATGCGGTTTCCATTACAGGATCTTACATTGTAGGAGCTGGGGGGTCTTTACGACTAGGCGGTGGATCAGCTAATCTTACTGTAAACTCAGGGGGTTCTCTTGATTTAGTTGGTACTCCTTCCAGTAATGTTTATGTAACAAGACCAAACGCAGGTGGAACCTACGGCTTTACTGTAAATGGTTCGATTAGTGCACGTTACACTCTTTTTGAGTACATGAATGCAAGTGGAATTAAAGTAACTTCGACTGCCTCTGTAAATGCAACCAATAATTTTAGTGATTGTACGTTTACAAATGGTACAGCAGGTGGTTCAGCTACCTTGCTAAAACTTGAGCACTCAACGGCTGGGATAACAATCAACAATGTTTCGTTCCCGGTTAACCCAGGTGGTGGTGCAAGTAACGTTACACGTAATGAAGCTTTAACAGGCATAATTTCATTAAATGCAGCAAGTGGTTCTTTCAGTGGGGAATCTTTTGACCAGGATCCTAATAACCTTGTGTCATGGCCAACTCCAATTACCCTGACCTGGAATGGTTCAATTTCTACCGACTGGTACACCGCGGCGAATTGGACACCAAGTTCGGGTGGAGTAATTGCCCCAGATGCAACAACTAATGTAATAATTGCAACTGCAACCAACCAACCAACGATTTCTACAACGGGTGCAAATGCTAATAATATCACCATTAATTCAGGTGCAATTTTAACTGTCAATACATCGGATGATGGTACTGCAAATGACCTAAGTATTTCTGGAGACTTAACTATCACAGGAACACTTACCGTTTCTGGTAACGATGATATCATTTCTGCTGCAGGAAACTGGACAAAGGGTGGAACTGGTACGTTTAACAATGGTGGGTCAACTGTTTTCTTTGAAGTTGCAAGCGGGGCAAAAACAGTAAATAATGGAACTGCTAATTTTTATAATCTAACAATAAATTCTGTTGGAACTGTAAATTTGGGTGCTTCGACAACGATTTCTAATGATTTAACGATTGTTGCAGGTACTTTGGATATCAGTAATAATGCCTATATTCTTACAGTGGGAAATAACTGGACAAATGCAGGTACCTTTAATGCCAGAACCGGAACGGTTGTGTTTAATAAAACAAGCGGAACTGGAAGTATATCAGCTGGAAGTTCTGCATTTTACAATATTACCTACAATGGTGGATCTGGTACTATTTTTCAATTGACATCCAATCTGTCAACTAATGGAAACACTACACTGTCGTCTGGTACACTCAATCTGAATGGTTTCATCTTCAATAATGGAGATGGCACTGGGGTTGACGCTTTGTCAATTACTAGTACCCTAAATGTTAATGGTAATTCCTTTCTAAAAATGGGTGCAAATTCAACAGTAACAGTAAATAGTGGTGGTCGTGTTCAAATCGTAGGTACAAGTGAATCAGCCGTCGCTACCGTAACCCGTCAGTCTGCCGGAACCTATTCATTTACAGTAGCTGATGGTGGTACTATTGAAGCAGCCTATTACACCTTTGAATATATGGGTGTAAACGGTATTCAAATCAATACCGGTGGATTGATTGATGCAACAAATGACTTTGATAACGGTACATTTGCCAATGGAACAACAGGTGGGGTTTATTTGAATTTTCTAGGAGAATTCAGTGATGCAGCTAACCACATCTTTGGTGGAAATCCGATTGATAATGTTACTTTTAATTCAGGTCCTCTATACAATGTAAGAAGAACAAGTGGTGCAAATCAAATTGAATTCCGTGATGCTGGTGGATCACTTAGTGGCTATTTGTACGAAGATGACAATACTTCACCAAGTCCTACAACAGGTGTAATTTTTTGGTCATCATCAGGAGCAACCTACACTTGGCTTGGTACAGTTGATACCGATTGGGGAAATGTAAATAATTGGGATGATGGCGATGGTGCTCCTTCAGCAGACTGGCCACAATCGACTCATTCAAACATTGCTAACCTTGTCATTAGTATACCTTCGGGTACACCTTTTGCTCCAACTATTGATGCAGCAGATGATGCCGCGGCAAAAAATCTTACCATCAATGGGGGGGCGACACTAACGCTTTCTGGAAGTGCAACTCTGGTTGTAAGTAATATTCTTTCAAACAGTGGTACAATAGTTGCAGGTGGTTCAACAATTACAGTTGCTAATTCCTTTACAAATAGTGGTACATTTACCGCAGGTACAAGCACTTTAGTTTTAACTTCTGCATCTGGTACAAAAACAATTTCTAATGGTGGGTCTTCATTTTATAACCTCACACTTAGTGGCGCTTCAACATTTAATTTATCTGCAGCTTTAACCGTAACCAACAACTTATCAGTTAGTGCAGGAACTTTGGATGTTACTACTAATAATTATGCTTTGAATATTGGTGGAAATCTTGCCATTTCGGGTACTGGTATTTTGACCAGCCGTTCAGGCACTATTACGATGAACGGAACTGGTGCAAAAACACTTGATCCAAGAACAAGTTCATTATATGCACTTGTTATCAACAAAACAGGTGGTGGATCTGTAACTTTAACGACGAATAACCTAACGTTGAGTAATAACCTTACTCTAACAGCGGGTACATTTGCTGTTGGATCTCTTAACATCAATTTGTTAGGAACCTGGACGAATACTTCAGCAACCTTCACTCCTGGATCTGGAACAGTTACATTTGGCGGTGCCGGTAACTTTAACCTTACTACGAATAATCAAAGTTTTAACAATCTTGTTGTTAATAAATCAAACCCGTCAAACATTATTACCCTAAATTCCAATCTTTCTCTTACGGGAGCATTGACTGTAACAAGTGGTACATTGTTTGTAAACGGTAAGATAATATCATCGGGAAATGATGCATCTGATAATGTTTCTGTTGGAGCTTCGGGTACACTTTCTGTGGATGCAGGATCTCAAATGAAATTTTATCCTGGAACAACAAACACCATCACAGGGTCGCTGAGTGCGGTTGGAACAGGACTTTCAAACAGAGCACTTGTAACCTATGTCTCTGCAGGTTCATACAACCTTAACATCGCTTCAGGCGGATCTTTCACGAATGGATTTTCGACCATTCAATCTGCTGTAATTGGTGTTTCTGGTACTATGACTGTAAACTCCAATACGGACTTGCGATTTTCTAATGGATCTGTGGTTACCATAAACAGTGGTGGTACACTTACTGCTGTTGGTGCAAGCACAGTTGCGAATTCAACGCTAACCAGTGAAAACGGATCAAGTTATTACCAGGTTGATGTCTTATCTGGTGGTACATTGAATGCGAAAAACGCAATTTTCTCGTATGTTGGTTCAACAGGTGGGTACGGGGTCAGAGTAAGAAGCGGTGCTACCATTAATGCTTCAAATAAGCTGGATAATGTTCAGTTTGCAAATGGTAAAAGTGATGCTTTGGCTTACCTGAGACTTGAAAACAATCAAACCCTTCAGTTTGATGGTATGAATTTCACAGCTGGTCCAACTTACAATATTTCAGCCAACACCGGAACCTACATTGTTAATAATTATAAGGGTGCTTTTTCTGGTGCCAGATATGAGAATGACGTAGTCGGTACCCTTGGCAGAGGTTATGTTCGGTGGATCTTCAATGAAACTCAAGCTGTGGCATCAAATACAAGCTTCACTTTTGGAAATGATCTTGTTTTAAATTTCATTGATCGTGGTACTGTTAGCAGTGTTAATGTTCAATTGGTTGATGATTATTCTGATCCAACTAAATATGCAACAATCCAAAGACATTATATTGTTACGCCTACTGGAACTGCTAACAATGTATCCATGACTCAATATTGGGGGGTAAATGACCAGAATAGTCAGATTGCTAATGCAACCCTGAATTCCTGGAGAAAAGTTGGTATAACTTATACCCCTTTCTCAACTTCAGGTACAGCAAGCCAAGTAACTCGTTCAGCCACAACAACAGGTCTTGGTGCAAATCTTTCTGGTTCATGGTTCCTTTCAAATGCAGCGGATGAACAAAGTCTTCCAGTTGAGTTTGCAGGAAGTACTATTAATCCAACACGCAATGGAATTGAAATTAAATGGGAAACTGAATCTGAGACTGGAAACAGCCAATGGCGGATTGAAAGATCAACAGTTACTGAAAGTGATAGCCTTGACTTTGATGAGCTTGGTAAACTTAGTGGTGCAGGAACAACTGCCAACAGAAGTAAGTATACTTACATGGATAAATCTGCTCTTGTTGGGTTTAAATACAAATACCGTCTGGTCAGCATTGATTATGATGGTACAGAATACAAGAAGGAATTGAATTCTGTTGTTTACGAAGCACCAAAGGAGTTTTCACTTTATCACAACTATCCGAATCCGTTTAACCCTTCAACAACAATTCCAATTGATGTTGCTAAGGAACAACGAATCAGCATGACAATCTACAATATTATGGGTCAGGAAATTGCAATTCTCAAAAATGAGATTATGAAGCCTGGCTATTATAATGTCCTTTGGAATGGCCGTGATCGTAGTGGTAATGTAGCAGCAACCGGTCAGTACTTTGTTAGAATTGTAACTGATGGTTATGTGAAAACACAAAAAATGATTCTGCTTAAGTAAGTTCACTTTGCAGAAAAACAAAAAAGCCAGTCTTTTGACTGGCTTTTTTGTTTTATCCAAATTCAGTTCTAATTTGCTATACAGGTATAGTTGCATATAAATACGTCATGAAAAATTATTCGTTTTTGATTTCAGGTTCAGGGTCATTTATTCCTGAAAAAAAAGTACCCAATTTTTTGTTCAATAATTCCATTTTTTATAATAAAACTTCTGAACCCATTCATTCAGCCAATGACCTGGTGATTAGTAAATTTGCTAAAATTACCGGGATTAGGGAGCGAAGGTGGATTGAATCTGGACATGTAACCTCCGATTTAGGATTTTTTGCTGCCTTAAAAGCCCTTAAAAAAAATGGAAGAAATAAAGAAGACATTGACCTGATTATTTGCGCTCAAAACTTTGGAGATATTCAGGAGGGAACGAATCGTGGTGACCTTATTCCAAGTGTGGCTTCAAGAATAAAGGCAAAGCTTGGAATTGTAAATCCATATTGTATTGCCTATGATATTAATTTTGGTTGTCCTGCCTGGATATTGGGTTTGATTCAGGCAAAGAACTGGCTTGACTCAGAAAATGGAAAATTAGCGCTTGTAATTGGCGTTGAAACCCTTTCAAGGGTTTCTGACCCATATGACCGGGATTCCATGATTTTTTCGGATGGTGCAGGTGCTGTCATTCTTGAAAGAGTTGAAGGAAAATCAGGTGTTGGAATTTTAGCAAATCTAACCCGAACCGATAGTTTCGAACACAATTTACTTTTAAAAATGGGTCCATCATATAATCCTGCTCATGATCAACATAATCTGTATGTGAAAATGGATGGTCCAAAGCTTTATGAATATGCGTTGGAACATGTTCCAACTGCAATTTATCAAACCATACAAAAAGCAGGACTTACCCTTTCTGATATTAAGATGCTGCTCATCCACCAAGCCAATACCAAAATGCTGGAGGCAATTACTACCAGATTATTCAAGCTGGACGGGCAGGAAACATATCCTGATGGATTTTTGCCTTTGATTATTTCTTGGTTGGGAAACAATGCTGTTGCTTCTGTGCCGACATTGTATGATTTGATTAATAGAGGTAAGCTAGAGGGATATGAATTTATTCCGGGTGATACTATTGTTTTTGCAGCTGTTGGATCTGGAATGAGTATTTCGGCTATGGTTTACAAAGTACCGTGACAGGGGACAAGTTATAAGTTACAAGTTATAACTTGAGTGAAACGAAGATCCCGAACACTTTCGGGGTTACAAGTCCAGCGTACCAAAGATACCATCCAAAGTTCAGGTGCGAATTGCAGATCAGGTTAATCTTGGAAATATTTGCTGGTTGATAAGTGGCGACAAGGACGATTTAGGCAAAATAACTGCCCGGAAAGCAAAATTCCGGACAGTCAAAAGTTAAGTTTATATCTTTTCAGATTTCAGAGCTGCTTCCATACCCCGATGGAAAGCTTCTACGTTTAATGGAAAAAGTTCCTTCTTGTCCTTCAACCCCTGTTGAATTGCAGTTAGGAAAGACTGCTCGGGAAATAATCCTGTAGCCGCCTGAAGTGCCCCAAGTGCGACCACGTTTTTAACCATAATTTTACCCAGTTCAGTTGCAATTGCTGACATAGGAACCATCACAACTTTTACAGTTGGATCGATTGCCGGCATTGAATGAATTACTGTACTGTCGCCAATAATGATCCCGTTTTCTCTAACCTTTGGTGCAAATTTATCCATACTTGGCTGATTGAAAGCTATCAGAATATGTGGATCTGGTGCGGATGGTGAGAGAACCTCCATTTCGGCGATATGAACGTCAGCGTAACTGGTTCCACCTCTGGATTCAGGACCATAACTTGGAATATGTGTTGAATCAAAACCTTCATTTATCGCTGTTCGTGTAATCAAAAGGGCAGCTGTTTGTGCACCATCCCCGCCAGAACCTGCCAATTTTAAGCTTATATCAAGCGGATCGATGTGTTTTGGAAAAGAGTTAGCAAATTTTGGAACGTCTTCTGCAGTTGCTCCTATTAAAGCCAATAATTTCCCAGATTCGAATGATGGTTTTTCGAAACTGAAAATATGAGTGGGTTCAACATCTTTTTTTACCCCAAGAGGGAAGACAGGCAGCATTGAGTTTTTTACCCAATCCTGAGCTTCTGTTGGTGAAAGATGAAGATGAGTTGGACATTCAGCAAGTACTTCAACAAAAGAAAATCCTTTGTTCTCAACCTGAATCTGCAAGGCTTTCTTGATTGCTTTTTTTGCACGGATGCGTTGTTTGGAATCAAAAAGCGCTACACGTTCGACATAAATTGGTGAATCCATTTGGGCAATTAGTTCTGCCATTTTTAGTGGGGAACCCATGTTTTCGTTTCGGCCATAAGGGGATGTCATGGTTTTCATTCCCTTTAATGTAGTTGGAGCCATTTGGCCACCGGTCATACCGTAAATTGCATTGTTCACAAAAATGACAGAAATAGGCAATCCCATTTGTGCAGCGGAAATAATTTCAGCAAGTCCGATTGAAGCTAAATCTCCATCACCCTGATAACTGACCACAATGGAATTTGGATTGGCCATTTTGTGTCCGATTGCAACTGCCGGAGCACGGCCATGTGCAGCCTGAGAATTTCCTACATCCATGTAATAATAGAGAAAAACAGAACATCCGACAGGAGAAATGGCAATTGTACGATCCTGAATCCCAAGCTCATCAATACTTTCTGCGAGAAACTTATGGGCAAGACCATGCCCACAACCTGGGCAGTAGTGAGTAGAGTGGCCTTTTAATCCTTCACCATGTGAATGCCGTTCAAAGGTATTATAAAATGCGCTCATGCTACAACTCCTTCCAGGGCGTGAATTTTCTCAACAATTTCATGGGTCTGAGGGAGAATTCCTCCAAATCTTCTTACAAAACTAATCGGAGGCAATTGTGTAACACCCGCTTTGCTTAAAGAAAGTCTGATTTCATCTTCCAGCTGACCATTACTGGCTTCAACCACAACAATTTGCCGGATTTGCGGAATCAGTTTTGAAAGTGCATCAACTGGAAAAGGCCATGCGGTGATTGGCCGGAAAAGACCAACTTTTATACCTTCACTCCTTAATTGCTGAACAGCACCTTTTGCCATTTGAGCAGGGGTATTCATTGCAACCAATAAAATCTCAGCATCCTCACAGAAAAACGAATCAGAACGCTGCTCAGCCTTGATCATCGTGTCATATTTATGATTCAGTCTTATGTTTCTTGCTTCCAGGTCCGGTTCGGTAATGTCAATTGAGGCAATCAGATTTCCACGGTGGCCAGCATCACCATAAACGGCCCAATCTGGGAGTCCCGGTTGAATCATATAATCGGGAAGAGAAACCTTTCCGGTAATTTGCCCCAGATATCCATCGCCGATGATAATAACCGGATTTCTGTATTTAAAAGTCAATTCAAAAGCGAGCATGGTTAAATCGAGCATTTCCTGAGGAGTTGCTGGAGCAAGAACAACACATTGTGTGTTCCCGTGACCCAAACCATGACAAACCAATTTTAAATCACTCTGTTCAGGTGCAATATTTCCGAGACCAGGTCCACCACGCATAATATTAACAATTACTGAAGGAACTTCAGACCCGATCATGTAGGAAATTCCCTCAAGCATCAGAGAAAATCCGGGTGAGGATGTGAACGTCATGCAGGGAAGTCCGGCACCACCTGTTCCGTAAAGCATATTGATGGCAGCAACTTCAGAAACTGCCTGAATGAAAATTCCATCCAGATTCGGGAGCAATTTTGCCATCAATTCAGCTCCTTCAGTTGAAGGAGTAATCGGGTAACCGTAAAAATGGCGGCAACCGGCAAGAACTGCACCTATTGACGATGCATAAGTTCCTTTGATCAGAATGGGTTTTCCCGGATTTATGGGGATTTTCGTTGAGGGAATAGATGCTGCTTTTGGACGGGTTTTAACAACGCCATCAAAGGTTTCAGGACGAACTGCAGAGTAATCATCAGTAATGGAATCCATGTGCAAACCGTACGGTTCCGGACAGGCAGTCACACACAATCCGCAATGGGTACAATCTTCAAGATGAAGAATGACGGGGGTCAATCCCGTCAAAGGATTAATTTCATTTCCCATTTCGATGCAATTATGTAAACAGGCATCGATGCACCTGGCACACCCTTTACAATAGGCGGGATCAACAGCGGGTAAAAGGTTCTCTCGTGAATTTGGCATTGTCTTCCTCCTTGTGGATGAAGTGAATTTAGTTGCCATAAAATTACCCCATTTTCACAATAAATAATAGGTTTCCCGGGAAAACTAATCGGATTATAATTAGAAGAATAACTACAGCTAAGTACTTGTAAAATAATAAGTAAGGAATGTTTATTAATCTGCGGAATGATGAAAAGTTGATACACTCAAGACTTAACAAAAGGAATTTTTTTTGAATATTACCTAAAGATTTTAAGAAAGAGGTTTCATCGGAAAATATAAAATTCTTATTTTCAGAAATAAATCGATAAACTGGTCGGGTATTTCTGCACGTTTATTAACACACAATTTTTTAACTAATTAAAGAAACAATTTGCCATGTCTGAAAAACTCAACAAATTCAGTTCAGAACTTACAGAAAAGCAAAGTCAGGTCGGATCAAAAGCCATGTTATATGGCATCGGTTTAACTGATGATGACATGAAAAAGCCACAGGTTGGAATTGCCAGTATGGGTTGGGATGGAAATCCGTGTAACATGCACTTAAATGAATTGGCACTTGAAGTAAAAAAGGGTGTAAATGAAGCCGGAATGGTTGGGCTCATTTTTCATACGATTGGCGTTAGTGATGGGATTTCGATGGGAACGCAAGGCATGAAAGCATCACTTCCGTCACGTGATGTAATTGCAGATTCTATTGAAACCGTGATGCGTGCACAATGGTATGATGCAAATATTTCACTTCCGGGCTGTGATAAAAATATGCCGGGATCCTTGATTGCCATGGCGAGAATTAACCGGCCTTCAATCATGATTTACGGCGGTACAATCAGAGCAGGACATTTGGGTGAACGAAAACTTGACGTGGTTTCAGCCTTTGAAAGTTATGGAGAATTTCTTTCAGGAAATATAACTGAACTTGAAATGTGTGATGTTTTAAAACATGCATGTCCCGGGCAGGGAGCTTGTGGCGGGATGTACACAGCAAATTCAATGGCTTCAGCTATTGAAACATTGGGAATGTCACTTCCATATAGTTCTTCTTTACCAGCTGATTCAAAAGAAAAATATGCTGAATGCCGGAATGCCGGAAAGGCAATTCTCAATCTGCTTGAAAAAGATATTAAACCACGGGATATCATGACCCGTGACGCTTTTCTGAATGCGATTGCAGTCGTCATTGCTCTTGGCGGCTCAACCAATGCGGTTCTTCATCTTCTTGCAATGGCACACTCTGCCCATGTAAAACTCACCATTGATGACTTTCAGATGGTTTCAAATCAGGTTCCTTTTATTGCAGATCTGAAACCATCCGGGAAATATGTTTTTGAAGATCTGCATAAAATCGGTGGTATTCCTGCCGTTCAGAAACTCTTACTTAAAAATGGTTTACTAAAAGGAAATGTGCTCACATGTACCGGACAAACACTGGAAGAAAATCTGGATAAATGTCCTGATCTGGCTCCGAATCAGCCCGTCATTTTTCCTCTATCGAATCCGATTAAAAAATCAGGTCACCTTCAGATTCTATATGGAAATCTGGCACCAGAAGGTTCCGTTGCAAAAATTACAGGAAAAGAAGGTTTGGCTTTTACCGGACCCGCAAAAGTTTATGATGGTGAAGAAGCTGCTCTTCTTGGTATTGAACAAGGGAAGGTTGTGGCTGGTGATGTTGTGGTGATCCGGTATGAAGGTCCGAAAGGCGGACCCGGAATGCGGGAAATGCTTTCCATTACGGCAGCAATTATGGGCGCCGGATTGGGTAAAAGTGTTGCACTCATTACTGACGGACGTTTCTCAGGCGGAACGCACGGATTCGTTGTCGGGCATATTTCTCCGGAAGCCTACGTTGGCGGATTGATTGGTCTTGTAAAAGAGGGTGATATCATTACTCTTGATGCCAATAAGAACGAAATCTCAGTTGCTGTTTCTGATAAGGAAATTGAAGAAAGAAGAAAAACCTGGATTCAACCTCCTTTACCGGCTACAGAAGGTGTACTTTACAAATATGCAAAACTGGTTTCATCAGCTTCGCTGGGTTGCGTTACCGATTTGTAATTTATAGAAGGAAACCGGTCACTGAGCGGCACTTCGACTACGCTCAGTAACCAAGTCGAAGTGCCCGGGTTCCTTTTTCCTTACCACCCCGAAGCTAGTTCGGGATCTTCGTTTCACTCGACATATAACTTGTAACTATTCCCATGTTCAATTCTGCTCCTGTTTCTTCAGTTTTATTGGTTCTTATTCTTCTGCCCAGTTTGTACGGACTTCTATACAATCCTGCATTCATTGGAAGAACCATGCTTCACCCGTATTCGATTCACCGTGGCAAAGATTATTTTACCATTGTGACAAGTGGATTTGTTCATGCCAGCTGGGCACATTTACTTTTTAATCTGGTTACATTTTACTTTTTTGCTTTTCCGCTTGAAAAAACAATTGGCTCACAATCCTTTTTTCTGATTTATGCACTGAGCCTTGTGATTGCAGATATACCGACCCTCATCAAACACAAAGACGATGAAAATTACGCCAGTCTTGGTGCTTCCGGAGCAATTTCAGGTGTTCTGTACAGTTTTATTTTATTCTATCCGCAAACTGAGATTTACCTCTTTTTAATTCCTATTGGTATTCCGGCCTGGATTTTTGCTATTCTTTATCTTGCTGGTACCGCACTTGCTGCAAAATATAATTGGGGCAACATTAACCATTCTGCCCACTTTACTGGTGCGATTACCGGGTTTGTGGTTACTTTACTGTTGTATCCCGAATTTTTTCAGGTTTTTCTTTCTCTGTTTTAAAATTGAGTGTTGTCTGAATCACGAGAATGAGACTGTATTGTCTTTACCTGTTGCTTTGATTTTCCAAACGTTGTAGTTTTGACTTTTAACCAAAAAGGTCAATCAATGAAAAAAATCGTTTTTCTTTTAGCCGGATTGTTTTACGCCAACGCATCAGTTTTTGCGCAATCTGAAGCAGAAACTGCAATCAAAGAAGCTTTGGATGCAGTTAAATCCCAAAAATGGTCTTCAGCAAGCACAGCATTGCAAACCGCCATCCTAGAAATTAATAATAAAATCGCAGAGGAACTTGGCAAGGCACTTCCTGCACCATTAAAAGATTGGACTGAAGAATCCTCAAATGCAGTGAATCAAGCTGGTCTTGCAATGTTGGGTGGTGGAACCGGGGCTGAAAAAACATATACCATTTCAACTTCCAAAAGTGAAGAAGATCTGAATACCACTTCAACTGTGAAAATATCAGTTGTTGTGAATTCTCCGATGATGGCAACCATGGCCATGATGATCAATAATCCGATGATGGCAGGAAGTATGGGCAAATCGGTCAAAATTGGTGGAGAAAAGGGATTTGAAAAGTTTGAACCTGAGAACAACTCACATGAAATTACGCTTGTGGTCGGTAATAATGCAGTTATTACCATTTCTGGTTCTGATGTAAAAGATAAAACAAGTGTAACTGCTTACGCCCAGGCAATTGATTTTAAAAAGATAAAAGCAACTCTTGCCGAATAATCCGGATTCAGATCTTTCATTTCGTTCCAAAAAACAAGATAAAATCCAGAGCATTTAAAAAGGTCTGGATTTTTTTTTACCCATCCGAAATTATCAGAACACTTCTGATGTTCTGCCGTAAGACCCACCTCAACATTTTAATGGTAACGTATGATTCAACAATCCATAATTGAAAATCCAGTCATTGATGCCCGTCATGTCAGGAAAACATTCAAAGACATTACTGCTGTCAAAGATTTATCCATTCAGATCAAAAAGGGCGAGTTTGTTGCGCTTTTAGGTCCGAATGGGGCTGGAAAAACCACTTTGGTTGAAATGATTGAAGGCATTCAAAAACCGGATTCGGGTGATATCTTACTTTTTGGGAAAACCTGGAGGGGAAATGAACAGCACCTACGGCAAAGAATTGGCCTGTCTCTTCAAGAAACTCATTTCATCGATAAAATTTCAGTTTGGGAAACCCTTGATCTTTTTGCTTCCTTTTTCGGAATTAAAAAGGATCGATGTGAAGAGATTCTTTCCCTGATCCGGCTCGAAGAAAAACGAAAAAGTTATACTGCGAATCTTTCCGGCGGTCAACGTCAAAGGCTGGCAATTGGTGTGGCTCTTCTTAACCACCCGGAATTGCTTTTACTGGATGAACCCACAACCGGACTTGACCCTTCGGCGAGGCGTGATCTATGGGATATTCTCATGAAATTGAAAGAAACCGGAACCACGCTGATTCTCACCACCCATTATATGGAAGAAGCAGAATATCTTTGTGACCGGATTGTAATGATGAATAAAGGTGAAATTCTTACTCAGGGAACATTGGAAGAATTATTGAGTGCAAGTGGCGGCGGTGAGCAAATTGAAATACAAACCCATCAACCTGCTGATCTTACTGAACTCGCTGGAAATCCGGTTTTTATGACTTATCACACTTTGGAAAATAAACTCGTTCACACTTTTTCAGTGACTGATACTCCTGCTGCCGTTCAATTGCTTTTGTCGAAAATAGCAGAAACAGAAAATTCCATACGGTCACTGAAATGTACCCGGCGAACACTTGATGATTTATTTATTGAAATGACAGGTCAGCATCTGTCTGAGGAGGCATGATGTCTGCATCTTTCTGGAAACTTGTATTGGTTCAGTTTCGTGAATTTTATCGTGAACCTGCCATATTATTTTGGTCGGTCGTTTTTCCGGTTGCAATTGCTGCAACATTGGGCGCAGCTTTTTCTGAAAAAGCCGAAATTCACCAGACTATTGGCTTTGTAGGAAACCTGCCAGCCTCTGGCAGGTTTTCTGAATTGGTTAAATCTGGAACAATAGATGATCATGGACAAATTGAATTTAAAGTTGGCTCTGCAGCTTCAGGACAAATGATTTTGCATTTGAAACAAATAACAGAAGATTCCGCAATTGTCTTTTTAAAACGGGGAATAATTCCCCTTTATCTCTCCAGAACCTCAGATTCAACGGTTTCTTTTCATTTTGACAAAGCAAATGCTTCAGCTCAACTGGCCTATTTTATGGTCAGGTCTGAAACCGGACAACTGAACGGTGAGGAAAAGGGAAGCACTATT
Source organism: Bacteroidota bacterium (assembly GCA_017303995.1). Classification (GTDB taxonomy): domain Bacteria; phylum Bacteroidota; class JABWAT01; order JABWAT01; family JABWAT01; genus JAFLBE01. The sequence goes on from JAFLBE010000013.1 coordinate 69,802, forward strand.
CAACCCTTAACTTTACCTGGAACCCGATATATTGATTTTCTGATTCCGGGTTTACTTGTGTTTGGTATGATGAATTCGTTTCTGTGGGGAATCGGGTTTTCTTTGATCGAATTCAGGATGAAGAAATTGCTCAGACGAATGCTTGCGACACCCATGAAACGATATGAATTTATTTTGTCTCTGATGGTTGCAAGATTATTATTGGCATTTATTGAGGCTGGAATTTTACTCACTTTTGCCTATTTCTTTTTTGGGATTTCTCCGCAGGGAAGCTGGATTGGAGTGATTTTACTTTTCTTAACCGGTGCTTTTGCTTTTACAGGTATTTCACTTTTGGTTGCAGCCAGAGTTGAAAAAACTAATATTGGAATTGGCTTCATCAATGCCATTTCAATGCCAATGATGGTTCTTTCCGGAATTTTCTTTAGTTACCATAATTTCCCGGAAACAGTGGTTTCAATTATTCAATTTCTTCCGTTAACCTTATTGGCCGATGCAACTCGTGCAATTTTTATAGAAGGTGCTGGATTTGGTGAGACTCTGCTGCCGGTGGGGATTTTGATTACAATTGGATTGATTACATTTTCGGCAGGATTAAAACTGTTCAAGTGGCATTGATGGGGTTTTTGCTGAATGCAAAAACCCCATGACGTGGGACATGGGACGAGTTACTGAAAAGTACAAAGTGGGCATTTCGACTCCGCTCAATGACCACTTTGTACTAATGTCTTACCGGTCATATCATAACCGCTCAAAGGCCAATCTAAAAAAAACTTATCCCAGTTTTACCAAATCAATGGCGATGATATTTGGGTTCATTGATTTAACTTTTTCAACTGTTCCGGCGTGAGGTTCATCCTGCAGGTTAATTCTTGCTACTGCAGCTTCCGCATCAGCAAAAACTATATTTTCCATTTCGAGAACGTTGATATTTTCTGCTTTAATACCATCAAGAACCGAGGCAAGAACTCCTGGTTTATTCAGGTGTCTTACGATCAGCCGGTAGGTTGCAGGTGATTTTACTGACAGGTTAACCACATTAGGAACATGGCCGGTTTCACGGAATTCTTTAACAATTCTAACTGTTTCTGCAGCAATGGCTTCCTGAGCCTGATCAGTTGACGCACCAATGTGGTGAGTTCCATACACATTGATTTCCTTGCCAATCGGATCGGTGAATTCCGCAACACCACCTTCCGGCTCTGCAGCAAAAACATCCAAACCGGCTTTTAATCCTTTTTCAGTGATGGCTTGAAGCAGGGCATTCTGATCAACAACTTCACCACGTGAGGTATTGATAAAACTGGCTCCCTTTTTCATTCCATCAAAAAACGATTTACCAATCAATCCTCTTGTATCTTTTGAAAGCGCAAGATGAACAGAAACGATATCCGAATGTTTAGCGAGTTCACCTAAAGTAGGTGCAAATATTACATCCAGTTCTTCGGCTTTTTCCTGAGTGAGACTTCTGCTCCAAACCATTACATTCATGCCAAAAGATTTGGCACGGGTAACCATTTCCTTCCCGATATTTCCGAGTCCGACAAGCCCAATCGTTTTTCCGTAAAGTCCTTTTGCCTTCGAATATTCTTTTTTATTCCATTTTCCATTACGAAGGTCTGCAACATTGTCCGGAATCCGGCGATCGAGCGATAAAATCAGTCCAAAAGCCAATTCTGCAACTGCAATTGAGTTTTTGCCCGGGCAGTTTGAAACATAGATTCCTTTTCGTGAAGCAGCTGCCACATCAATTGTATTGAAACCGGCACCGGCTCTCACAATCAGTTTCAGTGACCCAGCTGGCATCATGGCTTCTGTCACTTTGGTTGACCGAACAACCAAAATATCCGGTGAATTTTTTGAAATAGAATCCGTTAAGGAGTCATCTTTAACATCCGGATCATAAATTACTGTACATCCAATACTTTTTAATCCGTCAAGGCCAGATTGTTCAAATTTGTCTGCTACTAATACACGCATGGGTCAGATCTCCTGGTTTGGTTTGGTCCTGGTCATGGGACAATTTACGACAGGATGGTGTTTTAATAAAGGGCTAGTTGAATTTTAATTTGAAAATAATTTGGAACAGGAATAATAAATTAAGGTTATGTTTGGTTGTCTTAACCTCAATTTTGTTGAATTTCTTAATTCTGTTTCTCATTTTCCTTACTTATCAAATCAGACTCGATTTAATACCACCTTTTTAACTTCAAATTGAAAACGGATCAACGTGAGAATTTCAGATATTCTTCAGAAAAAAGGGAAGACATTTTCCTTCGAATTTTTTCCGCCCAAAACAGATGCAGGTCACCAAACCCTGTTTAACACACTTAGAAAATTGAAGCCATTGAATCCCGATTTTGTTTCAGTAACTTATGGTGCGGGTGGTTCAACCAGAGAAAAATCTTTTGAAATTGTGGATACAATCAAGAATCAGATCGGTCTTGAAGTTATGGCCCACTTTACCTGTGTGGGACATTCTGTTGATGAACTTCAGCCATCGTTAGATGAATTGAAAAAACGGGGTATTGATAATATTCTCGCGTTGAGAGGAGACCCGCCAAAAGGGCAACCTGATTGGAAACCTTCTCCAAATTCCTATCACTATGCATCTGATCTGGTAAAACATATCAGAATCGGCGGACATTTTTGCATTGGTGTTGCCGGGTATCCTGAAGTTCACCCACAGGCAGAAAGCCGGCAAAAAGACCTTGAAAATCTGAAAAGAAAAGTTGATGAAGGTGCAGACTTTGTTATCACCCAGCTTTTTTTCAACAATGATGACTATTTCAGGTATGTTGATGATGCAGCAAAAGCGGGTGTTTTTTGCAGAATCATTCCCGGCATCATGCCGATCACTAATTTTGGACAAATTAAAAAGTTTTCTGAAATGGGTGGCGCTAAAATTCCTGATCTACTGGTTGAATCATTAACTGAAGTCGAAAGTGATGCGACTGAAGTGACGCTCTTAGGTTTGGAATATGCAATGAAACAGTGCCGTGACCTGATTTCAGGTGGGGCTCCTGGACTTCATTTTTACACATTGAATAAATCTGCCACAACCCGGATTATTTTCGAAAACCTATAAACAGGAAGTTGGGTATGAAAAAAGAAACTTTGGTCAGGCAGGGTATTTTCATTTCCATCCCGGTTTTTATGTGGGTGTTGTCTGTCTGGGTTTTTTCAAATAATTACCTCGATCAGGCCGTCGTTCATCTTGGCCGGATCAGTAACTGGGCATCTTTCATGCTTAGAAACGATCCGGTTTATCAAAATGCCAGCTCACCAAAAGATCTTGCCTATATTCCAATTTCAACCCGAAAAGCCTTCAATTCCTACGTCATTAAATTCCCGATTTCTTTTTACGGATTTTATAACGGAGAAAAATTTCTTCGCATTCGGTCACCTTTGTCAGAAATGAAAGGGTTGCCCAAAGACATTAATTTTCATGACCCGCTTTTTGTGGATGGTGATTCCATTACCTGGGAAAAAACAATGACACAAAAGGGGACGACCCTTCTGCTTGTAAAGTCTTATTTGAGTCAGAAAGAAGGAAAAACAATTGAACTTGTTTTAAGTCAGGAACTTGGAGATTATGACCATTATATTTTACTATTTACTGTTTCCTCTGGTTGTTTTTTCCTGCTTATAAGTCTAATTGTTGTTTTTTCCTACCGGTATACAACAGGTGCACTTGTTTCCCAAATCGGACAATTAAACCGTGCTGTTTCGTCTGAATCACACGAAAAATCAAAACTTTTTTCCGAACTTAAATCGTCACGGTTTCCACAGGTTCGCGGGCTTTCTTCAGAACTTTTATCCGCTTTTGAAACACAATCCCGTTTATCAGAAAAGATTGAATCTGCAGGGAATGAATTAATTGATCAATCAAAACATTTAAGTGGGTTTATTGACCTTCAAAGCCGATCATTTAAGGAATTAACTCTTAATATCTCTGATGTCAGTTCGTCATCAACTCAAATTGCTAGATCTTCAGAACATATTACGGATCTTGCTAAAACATTAAATCTACAATCAAAACAGAATAAGGGTAAAATTGCAGAAGCCAGTAAATCAGTAAAAGATCTGGTTGAAAGAATGGATAAAATTGAGGCGAATACGCTTTTATTCAGAGAAATGCTGAATAAAAACATCGAGGAAATTGAAGCCATAACCCGCATTACCGATGTGGTAAGTCAGATTAATGATAATCTTAAGTTGATCAGTTTTAACGCGCAACTTGAAGCCGTTGGCGACAAAAAGCAAACCCAACGTTTTATGGTTGTGGCAACAGAGGTTAGAGATCTGGCTGTCAACGTTGAGACCACACTTAAAAAAATTAAAAGCCAGTTAATAGAAATTGTTGAAAAAAGCCGTGAATCGGGTCAAATGTTTAATTCAGTCAATCAACTTGTTCTGGATGGAACCAAGCGCCTGCATGAAATCAGTGGTGTGATTCACCTTCTTGATGAACAATATGGTGTCACCATGAAATCGGTTTCAACCATAACAACATCTGCTACCGAGCAATTGAAAGCTTTGTCGCAGATAGCCAGTTCAATGAATCAAATGAGAATGGAATCAGTTGATTTAAGTAAAAACCTTGAACAGTTAACGGCGAAAACGGTTGAGTTAAAAGAAAACGGGCAAAACCTGGCAGATCTTATTACGGAGTTGTAAATGAACCAGTTAAGATTTGGGCTGCTAATTTTATCTACTCTGACTCTTTTTTCGTGCGGATTCAATAAAGTAGATCCGATTACTTTTGGTTTTATTCCGGCAAGTGAAATCGAAGAAGTCGAAATTGTTGCGGATAGTTTATGCAAAGAACTTTCCAATCAAACCGGGATTGAAATTAGAGCCTTTGTAGCTCCCGATTATTCTTCGCTGATTGAAGCCATGCGAACCCGGCATGTTGATATTGCCTGGCTGGCTCCAATGAGTTTTATTGAAGCAGAAGTCGAAATTAAGCAAACTCCGCTTCTCACTTCAGTAAGACAGGGAAAACCCTTTTTCTATTCAGCCATTTTTACCAGAACTGATTCCGGAATTAAAACTGTCGAAGATTTAAAAGGTAAACGAATTGGGTGGACGGATCCGACAAGCACTGCAGGCCGGATTTTTCCGGAATATGAACTCAGAAAACTGGGGATCAATCCGGTTACTTATTTCAGAGAAATCAAATATGTGGGAGGTCATGACCGGGCGGTTAAGGCAGTTTTAAACGGGGATGTTGATGCAGCCGCAAGTTTTTCAAATGATACGATTAATGTTGATAACGCCTGGCATCAGTTCCTAAAGGAAAAAGATCAGATTGAAAAAATCAGGCCCATTCTTTATACAAGACCAATTCCAGGTGATGTAATTTCGATTTCAACTCAGGTGTATAACATCAGACAACACGACGCTGAAAAACTGAAAAAAGCAATTGTAGAGCTTTCATTAACTCCAACCGGAAAACGACTGATTAAGAAATTGAACCGAACAGATGCACTTGCACCTGTTCAGCCGGAAATGTATGAAACGGTTCGGGAAGCAGCAAAATACGTTTTGGGACAAAATTATCGTTGAGGTTTTTATTTCAATGAATTTAGAAAATTGACTACTGAGCCATCATCCCATTGTGCTGATCCCAGGTGAAAAGCTGCCAGATTCCCTTTTTTATCAATGATATATGTTGCCGGAATTCCCTGTGTTACAAAATCTGCCGGATATTCTCCTTCAGCAGTAAAAGCTGGAAGGGAAGAGTCAATTGGTTGAAAGAAAGATTTAACTTCATCCTGAGTTTCGTTTGAAACCAGAAGAAAAACGACCTCTTTATCCGCAAGTCCCATTAATTTTTCAACCGAAGGAAGTTCTGCTTTACATGGCGGACACCAGGTTGCCCACAGATTCAGAAAAATTACCTTCCCCTTGAAGTCAGATAATAGAACGGTTTCGCCCTTCATATTTTTAAACTGCCAGTTCATTTCGACTGGTTTGCCAATTTTTGAACTTGTTGCTGGCGAAAGATCTGGCGCACCAAGACCCGAGATATATTCCATTTTAACCTTATTTTCACCTGGAACTGTTTGCGGCAGATCACTGGATTCTTTCTTACAAGATGCAAATAGAACAATACTGGTGAGGATTAGCAGATAGTTGATGTGTTTTCGCATTTTTTTCTCCGTATTTTTCTGCAAAGTTAGTTTATCAGTTACCCTTAACCAATAAATAGTAAAATGAGTTCAGAAATATGTATATCCGGATTAATGGTTTTTGCGGATGGGGTCCATCGCCAAACTGCAGTTTTTAATAAAGACACAGGGTTGATCACACGAATTTCAGATTCACAAGAACCGGAAACAATTCACTATTCTGATGATTGCCTTATTTTTCCGGGGTTTGGTGATATTCATATTCACGCGCGTGAAGATGTTTCCCAGAAGCATATTTACAAAGAAAACTTTTCAAGCGCTGGTTTTGCTGCCTTAAACGGCGGGGTTACTCATGTTGCCGATATGCCCAACAATCCAGTTCCGCCAGTTGATTCAGAGTCTTATTTTGCCAAACAAGCGCTAACCTTAAAATCTCCAATTCAAATCACGCTTTATGCCGGAATCGGACCCACAACTCTACCACTTCCTGAGCCTGTTCCTTACAAGGTTTTTATGGGTCCTTCAATTGGGGAATTGTTTTTCAGAACTAATGAAGAACTTGAAACTGTCATTTCCCGCTACAGAAATCAAAATGTGAGTTTTCACTGTGAAGATCCCGTCATTCTCGAAGAAAACAAGGGTGAATTGGCTCATGAAGACCGCAGGCCTGCAAGAGCAGAGGTTCTGGCAACTGAATTTGCTCTTTATCTTATTGAAAAATATAATCTAACCGGTAAATTGTGCCATTATTCAACTGCAGATGGGTTAACCCGTATTCTGGATGCAAAGAAACAGGGAATCAACGTTACCTGTGAAGTGACGCCAACTCATTTGTATTTTGACAGAACCATGATTACGGCAGCTAATCACAGCTGGCTGCAAATGAATCCACCACTTCGTGAACCGCGGGACAAGAAAATTTTACTTGATGCTTTAAAAAACGGAGATATTGAGTATCTTGCCACTGACCATGCACCTCATTCAAAAGAAGAAAAACTGAAGGGAATTTCTGGTGTTTCTCATCTTGATACCTACGGACTTTTTGTGACCTGGCTGTTGAATACACAAAAGGTTTCAGTGGAAACCATCAGGCAGGTTTGTTCTGTAAATCCGGGCAAATTTGTAAACCCATTTCTTCCAGAAAAATATGGAAAAGGTTTTGGCGAAATTCAACCGGGATTTTCTGCAGGTTTTTCAATTCTGAATTTAAAGAAACCTGAAACAGTCGTTTCAGGAAACATCAGATCCAACTCCGGCTGGTCCCCTTTTGAAGGGGTTACCTTTCCGGGATCAGTTGAGGATGTTTGGTTTCATGGTGTTCAACGCACAGCTATTAAGGGATTTAAGCGATGAGTCAATACTCAAACTGGATTCACTCCCTCGATTATTCCAGGTATTTCTTTGAAAAAGCTGGCACAAGAAGAATCCGCCATCATGAATTAACCGGTTATCTTGTCGAGCTTACCATCGATCCGATTGAAAAGAGGAACCTTGGCTCAAGTTTTGAACAACGGGCCATTTCTCATTTTTCGTGGGGAAAAGGACCCGTTTCCATTCTGATGTGGTCACAGATGCATGGTAATGAACCAACTGCGACATTGGCACTTCTTGATCTTTTTAACTTTATTCATCTTGAAAAAAAATCTGAGTTTTTAACCTGGCTCAGTTCGAAAATTACGTTGCATGTGATTCCGATGCTCAACCCCGACGGAGCAGAACGTTTCCAAAGAAGAAACTCTCTCGGTATTGATTTGAACCGGGATGCACTTCAGTTTACTTCACCTGAAAGCCGGTTTCTGAAATTTGTTAAGGATGAAGTTAATCCCGTATGGGGATTCAATCTTCATGATCAGAATCCAAGGTATTCGGTCGGTTCCACACCTAATGTGTCCGTTATTAGTTTACTTGCACCTGCTTTTGATTCTGAACGTTCTGACAATCCGGTACGGATTCGGGCAAAAAAACTTGCAGGTTTGCTGCGACAGGAAGTTGAATCCAGAGTCGGGGCTCATGTAGGGCGCTACGACGATGCTTTTGGCGCACGATGTTTTGGTGACAATATGCAAAAGTGGGGAGTTTCAACCGTTTTAATTGAATCTGGCGGATGGTACCAAAGTCCGGATAAGCCACTGATCAGAGAGTTAAACTTCAGAATGTTCTTAACTGCATTGAACGCAATTGCTTCCGATGAAGTTGATCAGGCATCCACCGAACCCTATGAAACGATTCCATTTAATGGTCCGTTGATGGCTGAACTGAAACTTGAAAAAGTAAACCTTGGCGATCGAAGAACTCCAGATCCAATGCTGGAACGGCGTGCTCACAATCCGGTAACAGTTGATCTTGCGATAAACTATCCACCTATGATGGACTGGGTAACAGGAACCGAACGTTTGGTTGGTGTTGTTGCGGATATTGGTGATTTATCTCCCTTAAAAGCTATGGCAACCATGGATTTTTCAGCTTACCTGATTGAACCCATGAAGGGCAATTTTATGCCAATGCCGGTTACCACTGATGTAATCAGAAGATCGGTTTTAGAAGGATATGATACCTTTTTCTATCCGTCTGCAACTGATCCAAAACGGCTTCGGTCACAATTGGCAATCGGAGTCAGTTTATTCCGTGAAGATTTCTTTTCAGAACACCACACCACTTCATTGCTCCCGGGTGAACGGGCTTCCTTCAGGATTTTAAATCCGGAAACAAGAGAAGTATTATCTATCTGGATTAACGGATTTGAAGTTTATAATCGTGATTCCGGCTGGAAAAAAGGAGAACCGTGGGTGATGCCAAATCGGGTAAAAGCGTTGGAAGTAGAGCTGTAAACAGTTATAAGTGACAAGTGGTCAGTTACAAGTGGCTAGTCGTGAGAAGAGAATATCCCCTCCACGGTTCGGTTGCGAACCGCAAATCCGGCGAAGCCTGGAACACTTTCGGGGTGGTAAGTGAAAAGTGGTAAGAATTTATTTGTTGGATTTTAAGAACTAAGATCTTCCTTTTTAATTAAAAACCACTTTCCATCAATTCTTTTAAAATAAAAATTGACTTCAATCCCGTTTTCAATTCCTAAATATGAAAAAACCCGTTCATCCGTATCTTCCAATTCCTTTTTGAAATTGTTAAATATCTGAGTATAAAATTTCGTTTTCGATTCCCAGAATGATTCCATTCTCCATGAGTCTTTAGTCAGAAAAATAGTTGTATCAATCCCATTTTGAAAATCCTTCCAGGTTTTAAAAGGAAGTGGGAACTTGACTCTTTCTATTTGAAAATTCGGGTTAACAGAGAATTGAGTCAGAAATTCTGTAAAATCTTCCTTCTCAGTCTTTTGAGAAAAAGAATCAAAAGACATTAAAACGATTATCAACAAAAATGGATATCTCATAAAATTGCAGGGTCGTTTATTTTTAACAGAAGTCTTTATTATTATTAAGCTTAAACAAAATAATAGTTACCATTGACCATTGACCATTGACCATTGACCATTAACCATTTGCCTCTTCCTTCGCCTCTTCCAAAACCACTTCCGGTTTTCTGAACGACTCCCTGATTGAAATGATAATCAGAATAATCAGACCGGTGGTGATACACATATCTGCATGGTTGAAAATTGCCGTTCTTACAAACCCGATACCGACATTTAAAAAATCAACTACTGCACCTTCCCTGAAAAATCTGTCAATGAGGTTTCCGAATCCACCAGCCAGAATTAAAGTGAATGCAATCAGTTTTACAAATGATTGTTCTTTATGGGTTTTAATTAGATAAAAAAGTAACCCTAGTAAGACCGCAAGAACAACCAGATTAAAAACAAGGAATCTGACTTCAGGCGACCAGTCCGATCCGAGAGAAAAAGCAACTCCAGTATTTTCGACATAAACAATTCTAATGGTATCATACCAGTAAGAATGGATAACACTATAATCCAGATGTGTCATGGCGATCCATTTTGAAATCTGATCAACGATGATATTAAAAGAAAAAAGTAAAATAAGAAAAAGAAGGCGGGGAAGAGTCATCATAAGAAAGGTGTTGTTTAAAAGGTTAAAATTAATCTTTGCAAATTACCCATTTTCGTGATTTAATTCCATTTCCACGCACTAAATTCCGTCTGAGCTTTAAAAATGTTATTTTTGCGCTATTCATTTACCTGAAACGATCCAGATCAACCATGTCAATCAGCCCCTGCCGGATTTCAATTCTTCACTTATTTACAACCGGTCCATCATTAAAATATGATGACTGTTTTCAGTTTGAAATCAGAACGTTTTCAACTGAAATGAAATCCATTATAACAAATAGCTGGCTTTTTTCAGTTTCAAGACCCATTGGCGAACTTTTAAACCGTGAAACCGGAATATCAACATCCGAGTTAAACGGTAAGCCTGATTTTAAAAGCACTTTGCCTGAGATCCTAGAATTGCTTTCTACTTCTGATTATCTTTTTTATTTCGGAAATGAAAAGGAAACGGGGTTTCTTCGGGCACAACTTCCCCCAGAGCTTTTTGCAAAAACACTGAATCTGAAACTCGTTGCCCAGGTACTTTTCCCCTACCTTGAAAAATTCACACTTCGCCATGTGAATAAGTTGACAGGTCAGCCACACTCCCATCCCAGGTTGGATATGACCTCCAGTCTGGATATTCTGATCCAGTTTTTAAAAACCTGTTACTTGAAATACCAGTCCGATGACAAGGTGAGATTCTTTATTTCCCATGCAAAATCGATAAATTCTGTTGATCCGCTTTTATTTTTCTTTTCCAAACTCATTCCAAACTTCGATCAGTTTTCAGGATTTCAGATTCAGCAGCCCGATTTACTTTTGGCAGTTCCAGATAAAAGACCGGCAATTGAATTACACCTAAAATCAATTTTAAAACTCAGAAGTATTCCACTTAACATTTCGGCTGAAGTAGCTGATATTCATTCGTTCAAACCAATAAATCCAACGAATATAAGAGACTATTTTGAGTCAGGAAAATTGGGTAAAACTGAGGGCGGATTTGACCGAAGGGAACAGCAAGTTGATTATGCCCTTAAAATAACTGAAACGATCAATAACCGGTCGGGTCTTTTAATTGAAGCAGGTACCGGTACCGGGAAAACTTTAGGTTATTTGCTTCCGGCCATGGAATTTCTTCGGTTAAATCCCGGAAAGCGGCTGATTATTTCAACTGCAATGAAAAATCTTCAGCACCAGATTTTTGGGAAGGAAATACACCGTGTCCGGCAGTTTTTTCCGGCAGCATTTAAAGAAGTTCAGGTTTCCGTTCTGAAAGGAAAATCAAACTATGTCTGTTTGGGGCACCTGAAACGAAAACTTATTCAGCATTGGGATGAAGATCTTTTTCAATTTGCCCGTGATGATTATTTTATTTCACTTTATCTTGTTCATTTGGCTTCTTACAGACATGCAGCTGACCTTGAAAGTATTCCTCAGGAAGTCTATCAGAGATTCCCTGAGCTTTCTGAATTTCTGGAACAGGTTCGCGCTGATATTGTTTGTTTTAAAGGTTCCTGTGACTATGCCGGGAATTGTGTCTACGACCAAAGCGTAAAAGAGGCTGAAAGAAGTCATCTGGTAATTGTAAACCATGCTAAGTTTTTCAATATGCCTCAATTTTTGATGGATACCTGCCATGCGGTAATCATTGATGAGGCTGATTTATTTCCTGCCTATTTTAAAGGCAGTTTATCGGTTGAAATTAATGCCTGGGAAGTTCGGAAACTGCTTTCAAATGCTTTGGGCAAACGTGGAAAACCAGGCTGGAGAAGTCAGGTTAAAATGTTAGGAAGTGAAGCCAAACTTCTCGATGTTGATGAAATGCTCAGAAGAATTGATAACGGACTTTCTGGCGTTACCCGAAAATTACAAAATCTGGCAAAAAACAAGCCGGGTTTTTACCTGCCTGATTCCAGTGAAATTTCATCAGAGTACGAACTTAAACAGCTTTTCAATGAGTTAAGTGAACCGGTTCAGGGATTAAATCAGCTCATGCAGGACTTAAAAGAAAGCGAAGGATTTCACGTTCCTGAGCGGGCGCAATCTCTGTTTTCTGTTTTTTCCTTTCGACTCGAAAATATTGCGGCTTCCTTTTCGCTTTTTTCAAGAGATTATCTGAGTAAAACCTATTGTCATTTTGCATCAGTGAGAGATACCGATTGGGTTGTGGGGAAACGTGCTGTTTATCTGCATGAACGGTTTAAAGAATGGGTCGAAGAACATTCCCCCTGCTGGATTTTCACTTCAGCCACGATGACTCTGGATAAGGAATTCGATTTTTTCACCAAAGAGCTTGGACTTCAGGCGGGTGATTATGAAGAAGTTACCATTCCTTCGCCGTTTAACTATCCTGAGCAGGCAGGATTAATGATTGCCAGCTGGATTCCGGCTTATAATCACAATGACTACCGTGCCAGAATTATCTGGAATGAGGAAGTCGTGAAAACCTGCGGATATCTTTCAGCTGCTGCCAATGGCCGAACGCTGATTTTATGTACGTCTTATGATCAGATGGATTCCATTTACAGAGAAATTGCTGATCCGCTCGAATCTGCTGGCATCATGGTATTCAAACAAGAGGGCGCAAGTGTAGACATCATGAATCAGTTTGCAGAAAATGAACATTCTGTTCTGATTGGAGTTGACCGGATGTGGACAGGTGTTGATTTTCCCGGCTCAACGCTTTCGCAGGTTATCATTGTAAAACTGCCATTCGTTCCTGCAGATGACCCTGAAATGAAACACAGGCAGGTTGTGGAAGGCCAAAGTTTCTGGAATTATTATAACGGGGTTGCCAAGCTGAAATTCAGGCAGGGAGTTGGCCGTCTGATCAGAACCAGAAAAGATTTAGGAGTTGTGGTTGTATTGGATTCCCGGATTATGACCGGGAAAAATCAGCAATTTTTACTGAACATTCCTGACATGCCCGTTTACAGATTTAAAACCTTGGCCGAAGCCGGTGATTATATGCTCAGGAAAACTCATTTACAACAGGAATTCAGACGCCGGATTGAGGTAATTGAACCAATTATTAAAAAATTTGCTCCCGAAACGTTATCTTTGTAATTCATTTTTAAAATAACTTATTCTGATTGAACACACATGTCATTTGATATTATTCTCGTTCTGGTTGTTGGGGTGCTGATTCTTGCAAAAACTGCCGATATGATCTACATCCGCATCATTGGTGGGCATGTAGAAAAAATAAATGTTGCAGAGTTAAAAGAATACTTAAAGTCGAATAAGGCAAACCGTGACTTTTTGCTCTTAGATGTAAGAACTGATGTCGAATTGAAAATCGGTAAAATTGGCGGAAGTGTTAATATTGACTACCGTAAATTTAACCCTGATGATGTTCTGATCAAGAATTTCCGTGAAAAACCAATTGTTATTTACTGTGAATCCGGATCCAGAAGTAAAAAAATTGCAAATAAACTTGCGAGAAAAGGATTTCCGAAAATTTATTTTCTGGGTGGTGGTTACAAGGTTTGGAGAGGTGAAGTTTCTCTCTGACATTACGTTTTGTAGGAAATCGAAAGATTTTCTAATCTAAAGCCTATTGACTTGACATTCATACCGTATTAACTTTGCTATTGGTAATGATACTTGAGTCCAACCAGATGCCCACTGTTCTGGGGACCAAATTGAGAAGTAAGGAATGGGGACTCCTTACTTCGCTCGAAGGAATAGAGTGTGGGGACGCTCTATTCCGCCTGTCAGGGGGAAGGTATGGGGACGCCTTCCCCTTTTTTTTGCTCTTTCGTTTTTATTCCGGGTTAAACATTCCTATTTTTGGCCTTCATTTTTACCAATAGGACTCTCTATGAAAAGAATTTATTTAATCATTGCCGCTGCAGTGATTTCTGGTTATGCCTGCTCTGACAAACTTCAGGACGATGAATTGCTTCGTGTTGACACTGTTCCCATTAAAAAAGTACGTGTTGATGCTGCCGTTCGGAATTATTTAGAGCAAATGGGACAGCACAACGCAGATGACAGCATTAAAATCAGAGAACAAATCATTGAAGGCATGGTTAAAAATGCACTTTTAACCCTCAAAGCAAAGAAAGAGGGATTTGTTTACGACTCATCAGAAGTTAACCGTTTTATCACCATGTTTAAAGCGCAAATGGGTTCTGACTCCTTGATCAATAAAAAATTGAAAGAAGCTGGGCTTACTTTTGAAGATTGGCAAAGTGATGTTCAGGATCAGTCAATGGTTGGAAAATACCTGAAGGCTACTTTGGATGACAAAATTACAGCACCAGATTCCGCTTCTCTTGATTCTGCGAGAAAAGGGATGAAAAACTTTGAAGTAAAAGCTTCACATATTCTTCTTAAGGTTGCTGCTGATGCACCAGCGGAAGAAGTTCAAAAAGCTGGAATGAAACTCGAAGGTATTGAAAAGGAAATCAAAGCCGCAAACGGGAAAAACTTTGCTGCAATGGCCAAAAAGTATTCACAGGATGGTTCTGCACAATACGGTGGTGATCTTGGCTTTTTTGCAAGAGGAACAATGGTTCCTCAGTTTGAAGAAGTTGCTTTTTCTCTTCCAAAGGGTGAAGTTTCCGGGATTGTTCGTACGCAATTTGGTCTTCACATCATTAAAGTAGAAGATCGCCGTGAATCTGTTGTTCCTGAAGAATCCATTCAAAAAGCTGCACTGAATCTGACGAAAAGTAAAGCATTTGAAAAGTTGATCACAGACCTCAAGGCTGAGTATAAAATACTTCGCCCTGAAGATGTAAAATAATTATTGTTTCGAGTTTGATCAAAAAAGGCGGGTTTCCCGCCTTTTTTGTTTAAATATCCCCAATTTCAAGATTAATCAGCGCAGATTGCAATTCACTTTTTGCGTGTTGGTTTCCTGACGAACCTGCCACGATGATGCCGGCTTTGTAAATCCGGATTGCTTCCTCACTTTTCCCCGTTTTTTCAAGCAGTTTTGCCAATTGGTAATAGGTGCCAACATACCCTGGATTCATTTCTAATAGAGATCTAAAAGTCCCGATTGCTTCTTCAATTTGTCCTTCACTAGCCAATTCCAATGCCAATGCGTACCGTGTAAAGGAATCGTTCGGATCTTTTGCTAAAAATTCTAAAAGTCGTTCTTTGCGTGTTTGCATGGTTTCCTTTTTGTTAATTTAATCCTCAACCATCACTTCATGACACCAATTTTCGTATCTTTCATCAAACAAAAACTACAAAAAAAGGGAGTCTGAAATGGTGAAAAATGTTGGATCAACTGATAAAGTTATCAGATATATTCTTGGATTGGTAATTTTTGCAGCTGGGTTTTACTATCAAAGCTGGTGGGGTCTTGTCGGTCTTGTTCCTATTCTAACTGCATTTGTTGGGTTTTGTCCAGCTTTTCTTCCGTTTGGTATTTCAACTGTTGAAAAGAAAAAATAGTCAGACCAACCTATCACATTTTAAACACCGGATGACATATTTGAATTCCGGTGTATTACTATCCTTATCTATTTTGCTGACTTTTCGGTGAAAAGTTTTACCATATTCCGAATTGAATCAAAAGCGATTTCATTCAACGGAATTTGATCCGGTTCAAAAAATTCAAATCCCGCCACATCATCTGCAGCCTTAATTGTTTCAATAGATTCGGGAATGCAAATAAAAGCCAGATCAAGAGTGAAATATTGAACATCTTTGTAAAAATACTGATTTGGGAAAGTTGTCAGATAAACCAGGTCTTTTATTACAAGATTGAGCTCTTCCTTAATTTCACGTTTTAAGGCATCCTCAGCCCGTTCACCTAAGTCAACAAAACCACCCGGCAAATCAAAAAGTCCTTTGCCCGGATTTCCTGCACGTTTCACAAGCAACAGACGTCCTTCAGAATCGGTTATCAACCCTGCCACCGCACCACCAGGATTGATAAAATACAAATGACCACAATTTGAGCAACCAAAAGATTTCTCTGAATTTGGTTTGAATGATTTTTTCCCGCATCGCGGACAAAACTGAAAAACCGGGAGTAGCGGGGTTAAAGAAAAGTCAGAATCTGACATATCTGCATAATTCCTGTTTGAGTTGTTCTGAATTTCAGCTTAATTTGCTAAAAATGGATTTAAAAAAATGAAAATACAATATACTCTTGTTGCAATCCTGTTTTCGGTTTCAAATCTGGTAGCAGGTGGCTTAACAGACTGGTCAACCGGTAAAACTTTCCGGTTTGATTTTTTTCATTCCGGTTCTGCAGGAATCGAAAAAATTAGCCAGGATGAAATCCGTTTGGAAGGGAATTGGGCTGCCTCTGAAACGATTCTTATTGATAACTTTGATTTGGGTTTGTACAAAGCTGAGTTGAGAGAAAAAGAAACGGGTAAACTTCTTTTTTCTGCCGGATTTTCAAGCATTTTTGGCGAATGGCAAACGACAGGTGAAGCTTCTTCAGGATTATGGAAAACCTTTCATGAATCAGTCAGGTTTCCTGAACCCCGATTTGATTGTAAACTTATCATTTCAAAACGAAATCCGAATGCATCCTTTATTCAATTGGCTGAATTTGATATCCAACCCAATTCCCGATTTATTAACCGTTCAACTATCCCGAAAATGGGAACAGTAATTGACTGGTTAGTTTCTGGTGAACCAAATAAAAAAGTTGATATTGTAATTTTAGGTGATGGTTATATGGCTGACCAGCTTACAAAATTCAAATCGGATGTTGACCGGCTTGCCGGTTATCTATTTTCTGTAGAACCCTATAAAAGCAGAAAAGCGGATTTTAACGTCAGACTGATCCTGGCACCTTCTGATCAGGAGGGAATATCAAACCCAAGAAAAGAGGAATGGACTAACAATCTATTGGGATTCAGATTTAATGCCTTTGATTCTGACCGTTATGTGCTCAGTTTTGAAAACAAAACCATCAGGAATCTTGCAGCTCAGGTTCCGTATGATGCCGTTATTGTTGTCTGCAATTCGAAAAAATATGGTGGCGGTGGAATTTATAATCTCTATGCCTCTGTTACAAGTGATACTGAACCATCCACATACGTGTTCACGCATGAATTCGGACATTCTTTTGCCAGTTTAGGTGATGAATATTACACCAGTGATGTTGCTTATGAATTACCCAATCAGCAAAAGTATGAACCTCAGGAACCCAATATTACTGCTCTTTTAGATAAATCAGCTCTCAAGTGGAAAGAATTTGTAAATCAGGAAACCCCACTTCCAACGCCATGGAAAAAAGCTGAGTTCGAACAGATTTCAGTTGATATCCAAAAAAGAAGAACTGAGCTGACAGCAAACCGGGCGGCTGATTCAACCATGAATAAATTGTTCAGGGAAGACAAGCAAAAAACAGAAGCGCATTTAAAGGCGGAACGTTATTATGGCCAAACCGGTGCTTTTGAAGGAGCAGGCTACGAATCTCACGGACTTTATCGTCCCGAACTGGATTGTATCATGTTCTCACGGAATCCGGATCATTTTTGTAAAGTTTGTACAAAAGCGATAAATAGCGCTATTAACCGATATACCCGTTAATCATTTTGGAAATATGTTTTTTGAAATGATTTTCCTCCAAAACGGTAAACCTAATCCACTAATTATGATGTTACTTTAAATGACAATTATTGACTGCCTTACACTAAACCCACGTTCCCTCATACTCATCCAAGTTTTGTATTTTTGCAAAAAATAAAAATACAAAGTCATCTTCTATTAATCGCAATTCCAAAAACATCCAGGCTACTCATGAAAATCCTGCTAACGATAGTCATTCTTTCCATTGTCACTTTTTCATCAGTTCTTTCTCAGCCACAATCCGGAAACGGAATGGGTGGAAGTGGAACCATTTCTGGTACTCTAAAAGATAACGAAACCCGTCACGCAATTGAATATGGAAATGTTGTGCTGTTCAGGGTTAGGGATTCAGTTATGGTGACAGGAACCATTTCTGGAAATGACGGTAAATTTATTCTTCCCAAAATTCCGTTTGGCCGATATTATTTAAAAGTTTCGTTTATTGGGTATGAAACAAGGCTGATCAAGCAGATTGCACTAAATCCCAAAACACCAGAAGTTGAACTTGATGTCATTTATCTTCAATTAACACCTGTAAATCTGAAAGAAATCGTAATTTCCGGTGAAAAGGAAATGATCATCAATAACCTCGATAAAAAAGTGATCAATGTTGATAAAAATATGGCAGCAACGGGTGGTTCCGCTGTTGATATTATGCAAACCATCCCGGCAATTACTGTTGATGCCGAAGGTGGAATAAAACTCAGAGGCAATAAAAATGTAACCGTTCTGATTGATGGCCGACCCTCAGCAATGGAGGGAGTTTCATCCGGTGAAATTCTTGCCCAGATTCCGGCAAGTTCCATGGAAGCAATTGAGTTGGTTACCAATCCGTCAGCTAAATATGATCCGGAAGGAACATCCGGAATTGTAAATATCGTCCTGAAGAAAAAACAGGAAATTGGTTATAATTCAGTTGTTACTGTCAATGCTGGTACCGGAGATCGCTACAATGGAAGTGTAAACCTGAATTACCGGATGAATAACTGGAATTTTTATGGAAGTTTTGATGCAAGGTGGAACCGTTTTGGATCTGAAGGAACTGAGCAACAGACTTCATATCCACCATTCAGCTCAAATCTGGATCAGGATAGCCGGAATCAAAATATCATGAATATGAATGGACTTCGCACAGGGATCGATTATTCATCAGATGAATGGAATACCTGGTCAATCGGTCTGAGAACCCGGAATATGGCCTTCAATAATTCTGGCGATATTAATTCAGTCTCGACAATAAATGGGCTTCCAACCCAATATTTTACAGATGAGTCTGACGCTCAACGCGAAGGTCACCATTTGGAGTATTCCTTGGAACACAAGAGAACTTTTGAAACAAAAGGAAGGGAATGGACAAGTAATTTTGAAGTTGAAAACCAAACAATGAACCGTGATGAAACCCGTTTTCAGAAAAACTATGGAACTGATCAATCGATGATTCCCGGACTTTCAAAACAAAGAGTAAATGGTTCAAATAAAGCTGTCAATATTGAATTTGAATCCAATTATTCCCATCCAACTTTAAATTGGGGACGGTTTGAAGTGGGATTTAAAAGCCGGTTAAAAAATATGGAATCCACTTCAGATTTAGATACATTGTCTTATATTTCAAATTTATGGGCAGAAAATGCGAATAAGTCTGATAAATTTGATTACAAGGAACAAGTTCACGCCATTTATTCTACCTATTCAAATCTTTTTTATGATTTTAAATATCAGGTTGCACTTCGTGGCGAACTTGCTTTAACTACTGTAAGTTCAATTCAGTTCTCTAACGACTTCAAAAATGACTACACCAGCATTTACCCTTCTCTTCATATCAGCAGAGAGTTCCTGGATCTTCATGAAGTCATGGTTAGTTACAGCCGCCGGGTTGACAGGCCAAACAACAGGCAGCTAAATCCGTTTGTTGACTATTCAAATTCTCGTAAAATCAGATCAGGTAACCCAGCATTGAAACCTCAATACACAGACGCAATGGAACTGGGTTATAGCTTTAATCTGCAGGGAACCAGTCTTTCTGCTGCACTTTTCTACCGGACAACCGAAGATATGATTTCTGAAATCACCCGGCTTGAATCAGGTGATATAACCCGCACAAGCTTGCAGAATTCAGCAACCGGCGTTTCTTCCGGAATTGATTTCTCTTTTAACCAGACTATTGCAAAATGGTGGCGGGTCAATGGTGGGGTTTCGTGGTTCAGAAATGTCATTACTGGTAATTTGGGATCAGATAATGCAGATGCCGATAATGTCTCGTGGACAGCAAAAGGAACTTCAATGGTAACCCTTCCGTGGGAAGTTCAATTTCAGCTGATGGGTAATTATAATGCACCAACCGTTGGGCCACAGAGAAAAACAAGTGCACAGTATTCAATGGATATGGGATTAAGAAAAGATTTTCTTGACGGTATGTTAACTGCCAATCTCAGGGTCAGTGATGTCTTTGATACCCGTGAATGGGATTCTGAAACGAACGGGTCGGATTTTTCTTCAACCAGTTACAGCAAACCTGAGTCAAGAACTGTCTTTTTAGGATTGACCTGGAGACTTTCAACATTGATGCAAGCAGAACGGGAAAAACAAAGAAACCGAGATCAAGAAAATAACGACGACTTTTAGGAAAAGGTAACGGGTTACAAATTACGGGTTACGGGAAATTCAAATAAACAAAAAACCCGGCATTGGCCGGGTTTTTTGTTTAAGGCAATGAAGCAGATGATCAATGATCAACGCGCTCAGGAGCAAGTTCCCAATGAGCAGGGGAACGCCAGAGGCTCGACATGATCATTTCACGCAACCAGATAAACTCTTTAGGGAGTCTGTCATACAGTTTCATGAACAATTCTTCGTGAGAAGCAACTTCTTGTTTCCACATTTCACGGTCAATTGACATGACTTTGTTGAAATCTTCACGTGAGAAGTCACAACCGGTCCAGTCAATATCTTCGTATTTAGGAACCCAACCAATCGGACTTTCGATTGCGTAGGTTTTTCCATGAACACGTTCAACGATCCATTTCAGGATTCTCATGTTCTCACCGAAGCCAGGCCATGCAAATTTGCCATTTTCGTCTTTACGGAACCAGTTTACACCGAAAATCCGTGGAGGGTTAGGCAATTTGCGACCGAAATCAAGCCAATGGTTGAAATAATCACCGGCATGATATCCCATGAAAGGAAGCATGGCGAATGGATCACGGCGAACAACACCTTGCTGGCCAAAAGCGGCAGCGGTAGTTTCAGAACCCATGGTAGCAGCTAGATACACACCATAATTCCAGTTGAAAGCCTGATAAACGAGAGGAACAGTAGTTGCACGGCGACCACCGAATACGATAGCACTGATCGGTACGCCAGCAGGATCTTCCCATTTGG
>JAFLBE010000014.1 GCA_017303995.1 Bacteroidota bacterium
TCAGACTCGAACTTACCCGTAAATATTCAAAAATGAGTCAGTTGAGCGGATTTTATAATGATTCAACCTTCGGAATAAATTCGAACCACTTAACCAATCTGAGAATTCAAACCATTTTTGACAGCCGTGATGACCCAACCATTACCCGGCAAGGTCAGTTTTTCGATTTCTACTACGAAAACTCAAACGAAAAACTGTTCTCTGACGTCACCTACAATAAAATGTATGCCCGGCTCGAAACTACTTTTCCGTTTCTCCCAAGGGTGACCCTCACCCCAAGTATGGATCTGGGAAGTGCTGATATCGGGTTGCCCATTCAGGAATTTTTTATGGCTGGCGGAAGCCGGTCGTTCTATGGGTTTCGTGATTTTGATCTTTCAGGTCGCCAACTCTTTATTTCTCATCTTGAACTTCGGTGGTTTACGCCAACAACCTTCATCTTTGATATTATTTTGCATGCCAGATACGATTTGGGCAACGTTTGGCAAAAGCAGGAAACCATAAAAATTTCAGACATGAAACATGCTCTTGGTTTTGGAATAACCTTTGCCACGCCAATTGGTCCGGTAAATGTTTCAGCAGGCAGGGCATTTAGGTTATTCACTGTTCCTAATCCCGGCGCAGGTTTGGGTCCGATCCATATTTATTTGAATATCGGACATTCCTTCTTTTAGGGTCACGGGTCACAGATTACAGGTTACGGGGTTGGGAAACAAATAGGGAGTACAAGGTTATTTGCTATTTTCGGGAGTTACTTTACTGATTCTGGTGTTTAAACTGGTGAAAAGCCTTATAATTGGTGTCTGCCATCACCCATTTGCCCTGATACCTTGACACTTTTCAGGTTTTCACGTAAACTGAAAAGAAAGTCAGATTTTTAACCTTTGCTACTTTAATTTTGGTTTGTTTTTATGAATGTTGACCACCTGATCAATTTTAAAATTCCGAATGTCACAAAGAATGAAGTTCCCGAACGGGCGCTTTCTTTGATGAAGGAAAATCATATCAGAACACTTCCGGTGGTTGATTCTGGTGTTTTTACCGGTTTGGTAACTGATGAAAAAATATTGGATTTGCTCCAATCGCCTGCAAAAATCAATGAGAAAAAGAAGGCGCCACTTTCACCGACCATCAAAAGTCTGATTGAAAAACAAACGCTTCATTTGACGTTGAAGGACAACGTGTACGAAGCCATCCGGCTGTTCAGTCACACCGAAAATGATATTCTTCCGGTTTTGGATGTTGATTCCCGTTACCTGGGCTGTGTTGTCGAAAAAGAACTGATGGATATGGCCGGTGAACTGCTTTCGGTTAATGAAAACGGAAGCCTGATCGAAATTACTTTTTCAAATTTGTACTATTCCTTATCTGAAGTCATCAAAATTATTGAAGAAAACGATGGCCGGATCATGTCACTCAACTCAATTCCATCTGCTAAAGGCAGCCTGCTGCACCGGGTGGAAATCAAACTGAACGTGATGGACGGAAGCCGGATTAAAGCCTTGCTTCAGCGGGCCGGATACTCAGTAAAGATTCTTGGTTTTGATGATGAACATCAGGAAGAAGAACTTCGTGAACGTGCCCTTGAACTCCTTCGTTATTTTGAAACCTGAAAACTCTCCTTTCCCTGGCTTCCTATGAAAAATCTGATTTCCCCTCTTTTAATTCTCCTTTTCTTAAGTCCGTCAATTGCCTTTTCAAAAGGCAATAACTGGATTCCGCCTGAAAAAGCAGAAATTGACACCATTGTTGATCTGATGTACAACATGGATTTTATCAAAGTTGAAAAACGGCTTGATGTCTGGATTGGAAAATATCCGTACAGGCCTGAAGGCTATTTTCTTCAGGGCATGAACCTCTGGGTTCAGGTTTTGGTTGATATCCGGAATCCCTTTCTTGATCAGCAGTTTCAGGAAAAAATGGATGAGGTTATCGATAAATGTGAAGAACTCGAAGAAATTGACAGCATGGAAACCGTTGCGCAGTTTTACAAATCGGGTGCGGTCGGATTTAAAGCCCGGCTTTATGGTAACCGTGGGAATTGGTTTTCTTCTGCCAGGTACGGCTTAAAAGCAATTGATGGCATTGAAGATGCCATGGAAGGAAAATACTCCAATCAGGATGCCAAATTTGGGGCTGGTTTGTACTATTACTTTGCTGAAGTCATACCGAAAGATTACCCTATGGTAAAACCTTTGCTCTGGTTTTACCCGAAAGGGGATAAGAAAAAGGGAATTGAACTCATCAGGGAATCTGCTGAATCCGGCTTATTCACCCAGACAGAAGCCAAGTATTATCTGGGCATGATTTATTCAAACTATGAAAAAGACAATTTTCTTGCGGTTAAATATTTCAGGGAGATCAGTAATAAATATCCCAGAAATGCTCAATTTCTTTATTGGAGAGGAAGTTTAGCATATCAAACCGGTGATTACCGGGATGCCGATTCCTGCATGGCCGTCATGGAAGCACGCATCAATTCGAGTCAGCCGTTTTACTATCCGCATCAGCTCAGATATATTTATTATCTCAGGGGAATTATCGCTGAAAGCAGAAACAATGCGGAACTGGCGTTTACTTTTTACGAAGAAGCCATTAAGCCGGTTGATCCCGAAATTCACAAAGAAACTGAAAACTATTACATTTATTGCATGATCAGAAGTGCCAACATGATGGTCAAAATGGGTTTTACCAAAGAAGCAGAAGCCCGGTATCGCCAAATTCTGACTATCAAGGAATATTCGAACAGTCACAAACGGGCGAAAGACGGACTTGCCGGGATGGGAATTACGATTGAGGAAAAGAAATAGTGCCGTTGTTTTCTTTTGTTGAGAAAAATCCTTCCCGCTGGAAACCTGTACTTGCCGCAATTATCATTTTATTCACTCTGTCTGGTGCCGGTTTTTCCTTTCATGATGGAACCGTAACCTGGTTCTGGACAGAAATGCCCTTCATCGGGGTTATGCTTATTCTGGGTGCCTTCGGATCTGCGAAAATATGGGTTGATCTCGACCGACTTGAACTGAAAAGCAAAACTGAATCCGTTTTGCGGGAGGCCGGGAAAAATACCGGATTAACTGATTTACTTTCAGCCAGGGAACTTGAAGTACTTTCAAAAATTTCTGAAGGGAAAAGCAACAAAGAGATTGCTGTCGAACTTTTTATTGAAGTGAGCACCGTAAAAACCCACATCAACAATATCTACAAAACGCTGAAGATCAAATCCCGGAAAGAAGCTGCAATGGCCTCCCCAAAAACCAAATAAAAGGATGGATTGATTTTTCCACCCCCGAATCCACCCTTTTCCCACCCCAAACCACTTAACACCTTACCCGTTTTTGCCGTAACCTTGCCTGTTCACAAAAAATGAAAGGTACCGTTATGACGCTGACCGTTAAAAAACTGTTGTTTGCAATTCTGATCTTTTTTATTCTCATTCCGGTTTCGTTTTCTTTTGGAACGGGTGGATTCCACCTCCTGATAATCGAATATGAGGTTTTGGGCTGGGTTTCTCTTTCTCTGGCGGGTTTGCTGATTCAGGTATTGAGAAAGCAACTAACAAAAAGTGAACTTCGGTTTATCGTCATTCTTCTTGCACTCATTCCGTTCATGATGATTTTTTCTGAAAAGGGCGTTTTTTTCGTATTTCTTAGCGAAAATGTTGGGATTTGTGTTTTCTATTGGGCACTGGCACTTTTTGCCGGGTTTTGTTTGATGGGTAGAATGGAAGAGGGGGATTTTTTAACCACAGAAATCACAGAACACGCAGAAAGGGGAAAGGGAAAGGTTGAATGGTAAAGGTTGAGGGCATTTTGTAGCCGATCGACTCAACTGAATTTATCCTTCTTATCTGTTAATTTTTCCAATCATAACGTACCCGTTGTCACCATTTAAATAATCATAACCTGCTGCAACAACCAGACGGGGAGAATAATCAAGGCTCTTCCATTCTCTTATTTGCCCATAAAATTGTTCATTGCTATGCCAGGATGAACCATTAAAGTGCCATAGCGCACCTCTGACACCTGCAACCCATAAATCATTTTCACGGCCACGGATCCTGTAACCCAATGCTTTCATGTATAAAGGGCTTTTCCCGATTAATTCAACCTTTAATTTTTCGGGATGCTCGGTTTGGAACCGATATATTCTACCTTCCGCAGAAAGTAACATTTCATTGTTCCGAACTGAAAAAACACTACTCATTAATATTAAATTGCCAGGTAATTGGTTTTTTACTGTTTCGGCAATCCTATTTTTGATTCTCACAATTGTGCTCACTCCGGTATTGTGGATATACCCACACGCCCAAACTTCATTTTCATTCAATCCCCAGATATCCAGCAAGTCAATGGTCGTCCCAGTTTCGAGTAAATGAAAGTCCTTCCCGTCATACCAGGTCAGAGAACCACCGGTGCCAACCAGATAAAAACGATCAGGACTGTACCCCCAGATTTTTTTTGGTGTTCCTTTCCTTGCCAAAGTTTTCCCGGTAAAGAGAACTTCACCGTCAATTTTGAATTTGGCGTATGACCCAACATTTGAAAAAACCCAAAGCCCTGTTCCGTCATACCAGATACAATTAATTAGCATTGCAGAGAAATCATCAGCCCAATCTGGTAAGAGAATTCTATATTTTTTCCACACTTTACCATTCCACATGGCAGCATTGTACCGGTCACCGGTATCATTGTCGATGACATTGATCTCTCCTACTACCCAAACACAAGTATCGTTCACAATAACGACGTCTCTGAGAATAGAGCCACGTGCACCCAAAGTATCTATCTGCCACGTAAACTCATGACTCGTCGAATCCATGGTTCTTCCTGTAACGGTTTCCCCTTTCAGAAAGGTCGTTTCTGTCTTTTTCCAGATGGCCTGCCAGGTGTATGTTGTAGATGGAGTTAAAGCCGTATCAATTAAGGTGGTATCCGGTTGGTGAAGGGAAAAGGTTTGAACCGGCTGGGAATTCCGGGTGAGCCTCATGGAAGCCGGGTAGGTAATTCCTGCTGTGTGAAGAGAAAGTGTTGCACTGGTTAAATCAGTTTCTTTTACTTTCAGCATGAGGCTGTCGGTTCGGTTTTCGGGTCCGGTGCTTTCGGGTTCTTTGCAGGAGGTGAAACTGCCGACGCAAAAGAAAATCAAAACAGGTATGATGAATCGGTATTTCATGGAATTAACGGTTCTGGCTTTCAGGGAGTCAAAGAATTTCAGACAAGGTCGTCAGGAAATGGGGGGAAAGTCAAGAGAAGAAAGGGAATCAAAGGTTAAATGTTCAATTTTAAAGGTTGTAAACCTGGTATCCTGGGCCGGTTGGTTTTGGGTGGTGTTTGACGGGCTACATTGGGATTAATTTCAGGTTCCGTCCGGGATTTCATGACGGAGATTTTCAGAATTCCAAACCACCCCGCCTCCGGCACCCCTCCTTGAAAAGGAGGGGAATTTTTGCAAAAACACCTAATTGCTAACCCTTCAATTTGGTCACCGAGTCCCGAAAATCGGGAAAGCGCCGCTCAGGGACCAAGGCCTACAGCTTTCCTTTCGGCTTACGCCTTAACCCTTTCGCCTTGCTCCCACATTAAAAATTAACCATTCACCATTAACCATTTAATACAACCACTTTTCTCGCCATTTTCTTGAATCTTTCTGCCAAAACCGGTAAACTTAACAGACCGGCCGGACTTTTTCTTTGTTCCGGCACTCTTTACTTTATTTTTTTACAGGTACGACCATGAAAGAGCTCAATACGATTTGGATGAACGGGAAGTTAGTTCCCTGGAAAGATGCCACGATTCACGTTTTATCACATGTGGTGCACTACGGTTCTTCATTTTTCGAGGGAATCCGCAGTTACAATACTGAAAAAGGTCCTGCCGTTCTTGCTCTGACTGAACACATGGAACGACTCACCCATTCCACCAGGATTTATCGGACCGAATCACCGTATTC
This sequence comes from Bacteroidota bacterium, assembly GCA_017303995.1. Classification (GTDB taxonomy): domain Bacteria; phylum Bacteroidota; class JABWAT01; order JABWAT01; family JABWAT01; genus JAFLBE01. Next base: position 5,953 of record JAFLBE010000014.1, read on the forward strand.
CGTTGCTGAACTTTGTACTGCTGCCATTGATACCATCAAATCAAACGGACTCAAAGGTTGTTACATCCGTCCCGTTATTTATCGTGGTTTTGGCGAATTGGGTGTGAATCCGCTCACCTGCCCGATCGATACCATGATTGCCGTTTGGGAATGGGGTGCTTACCTCGGCGAAGATTCACTGAAAAATGGTGTTGATGTTCAGGTTTCAAGCTGGACAAGAATTACTTCGAACACCCTTCCCGGACTTTCAAAAGCCGGCGGTGGATATCTGAATGCCCAGCTTGCCAAAATTGATTCCGTTCAAAATGGCTATGCTGATGCCATCATGCTCGACAACAATCAAATGGTTTCTGAAGGCTCTGGTGCCAATCTCTTTTTCGTAAAAAACGGAGTTATTTATACCCCGGGAATGGGTTCTTCCATTCTGGTTGGAATTACCCGGAATATCGTGATGCGAATTGCTGAAGATCTGGGTTACAAAGTTGAAGAAACGACCATTCCGCGCGGATTTATCTACACCGCTGATGAAATTTTCTACACAGGAACCGCCATTGAAGTGACGCCGATCCGGTCGGTTGATAAAGTTAAAATCGGAACTGGTTCCTTCCCTGTGACTATGAAAATTCAGGAAAAATTCTTCGATATCATCCACAAGGGCAACGATCCGTACAAATTGCTGACTTTTTTCTGACCTGACCCATTTTAATTCAGGGCTTACAGATCACTGTGGTCCTGAATTCTTTCCATAAACAGGTTTTTGGGGAAACATTCTCCCGCTTACCTTGCCTTTAAAGGGGAATCCAGACTTTCCACCCTTTTACTCAGAGTTTGTCAATGAAAACTTTCTTTAAAAACTCAGCAACAGGAATTTCCCCGGTTGAAAAATGGGTGCCCGGTTCCTGGATCCATGTAGAATGCCCGAATGAAGCAGAAAAAACCTACATAATTGAAGAACTGGGAATTCCCCAATCGTTTTTTAATGACCTTGAAGATATTGATGAACGGCCACGGATTGAAGTGGAAGATGGCTGGTATCTCATTGTGCTCAGAATTCCTTACCGCACACACAACCCGAAACTGCCGTTTAGCACCGCACCTGTTGGTCTGATTTTCAATGACCAGGTTTTTCTGTCGCTATGCAACGTTCAGACTGAAATGATTCCCGATTTTATCCAGTATTCCATCCGGAAAAACATCAACTTCACCAATAATTTTGATCTTGTACTGAAATTGATACTTTCGGCAAGTGTTTGGTTTCTCAAGTATCTGAAACAAATCAATCAGCAGATCAAATCTGCAGAAAATGAACTTGAAAAATCGATTAAAAACGATGATTTGCAAACACTCCTTCAGATCGAAAAATGTCTGGTTTATTTTTCAACCTCGATCCGGGGAAATGATATTCTGGTTAACCGGATAAAAAACATCAAGATTCACAGCGATACGCTTGATCCTGAGTTGCTCATGGATGTTGAAATCGAAATTAAACAGGCACAGGAAACAACCAATATTTTCAGTGACATTTTGAGCGGAATGATGGATGCCTATGCTTCGGTGATCTCGAATAACCTCAACATCATCATGAAGCAGTTAACCTCCATTTCAATTATTTTAATGATTCCGACCTTAATTGCCAGTTTGTACGGAATGAATGTGCCCAATACTTTTCAAAGTTATGCCTGGGGATTTTGGATTATCCTCGCCATGTCTTTTGGGTTTTCTCTTTTGGGTGTCATGATTTTTTTCAGGAAAAACTGGTTTTAAACGAACAACTTTAAGAATATGAACATTATGACACTTGTTTTAACGGATTTCCATGCTGATTAGACCTGCTGACTTACCGGGTCAGCTCCGGTTTACCCAGGCGGTACAGAATGCCTTTCAGCACCAGCGTATTCCTCATTCACTGCTGATTCTGGGGAAGGAAGATGGTTTACTTCAGGCGGCCGCCATTTGGGTTGCCCAGGCCATTCTCTGCGGGAAGACTTCCGAGCCTCCCTGCGGAGAATGTTCATCCTGTCAGAAATTCCAGAATTTAACTCATCCCGATTTGCATTTCGTTTTCCCGGCAGCAGCAACAGCCACAACCGAAGATTTCAGGCAGAACATACGGGATCTCAGCGAAAAACCATTCGAACCGGTTGATGTTCCTGAGACGGCGGATATTCTCATTTCTTCAGTCAGGGAAGTGAATAAACTGGTATCCCGTTCGGCTTTTGAAGGCGACCGTCAGGTTTTCATTTTTCTGGGTGCAGAACGGTTCAGAAAGGAAGCTGCAAACGCCTTTCTGAAAACGTTGGAAGAACCACCGGCCGGAACCTATTTCATTCTTTGTTCAACAGATACCGGGTCGATGCTGCAAACCATTCTTTCCCGTTGTCAGAAACTCAATCTTGATCCCATCCAGCCCGAAGACATCCGGAAATTTCTCGAAAAACAGGGATTTTCTGCAGAAAAATCAATCGCCTGGTCGGTCATGTGTCAGGGACAATTGGGTGTGGCTCTTCGTTTTGCCGGAACTGAATCGATTGATTACTATCAGGCCCTTCATCCTTATTTAAACTCACTCATGAAAGGTGATTTGCCTGGCATTTACGAGCAATATCAGATCTGGGAAAAATCGGGAAAAGATGAAATTCTTGCTTATCTGCAAGCCATGACGTTTTTTCTTCAGGATTGCCTGAGAGTCAAAGCAGGTTCACCTGATAAGTTAACCCGTCAGGATTTGTCGGGTCGTTTCGGAAGTTTGTACGCGGATTATGGCCGCCTTGATCTTTCTGCCGGATTAAAAGTTCTCGATGACTCAATGTACAAATTACAAAGAAACGTTCATGCGGGTTTAACCTTGCTGAATCTGGCGATTCAATTCAGAAAATTGGTTCGCGGGCTTGGGAAGTAGTTTCTCGCAGAGACGCAGGGAGTGCCAGAGAAAATTCAATTAACCACAGAGAGTCGCAGAGGTTTTCACAGAGAACACAGAGGGTTTTATAATTTGGAGTTGATCTAAAATCAATACAATTTTTAAATAAATTTGATACACTCAGGTAAATTAATATATTTCATAAAGTATTTACATTATTGGTCTTAACTAAATAGATTATCCTGTATTTCCTTTGTGATCTCTGTGAAAACCTCTGTGTTACTCTGTGTTTAAATGAAGTCTTTTTTGCGAGAAAAAATATGCTCATTAAAATTAAAGTCTTTGCTTCACTTCGGGATATTACCGGAATTGGAAATCTGGAGTTAAACCTCCCGGAGGGTTCAAGCACAGAAAATCTGGTTGACGAACTGATCAGGAAATTCCCGGGATTACTCCCATTTAAAGGTGTTTTCAGGATTGCCGTCAATCAGGAATATACAGCAGAAACTTTACTTCTTCACGACCGTGACGAGGTTGCTCTAATTCCCCCGACTTCCGGCGGCTGAGTCAAGTACTGGTTTTAGCGTTTTCCAAACGGTTTCTGCTACAATTTTTTGTCCGGCCGGATTGGGGTGAATCCCGTCAGGCAGGTTCAGTTCTTTCGTCCCGCCCACACCTTCCAGTAAAAACGGAATTAAATCCACCTTTTTCGATTTTGCCAGCTCCGGATACAGAGACATGAATTCCCGTGTGTATTCCGGGCCCATGTTTGGTGGAACGGCCATTCCGGCAAGCACAATTTTCATTTCTGGATTGTAAACTCTGATTGTATCAATAATGGCAGAAAGATTATTCCGGGTGGTCGAAAGTTCGGTTCCCCTGAGACCATCATTGGCACCAGACTCAAGTACAACCACCTGAATATCACCCTGGAGCATCCATCCCAGCCGGGACCGAAGTCCGGAAGTTGTTTCACCTGAAACACCTGCCATCACAACGTCATAGTTAAACCCGAGCGAATCCACATTTTTTCTGATTTGTGCGACCCAACCTTCAGACGGATCCAGATTATAGGCTGCGGTCAGTGACGTTCCCAGACAAAGCAGTTTGGGTTTTGCAACTGCAGAAGAATCAGTTTGTAAAACCTCAGGGGTTGAAACATCCTTTTTGCATCCGGAAAGAAAAATCAGTCCAACTGAAAAAAGGACAAGGAGAGTTCTCATTTTGATTCCTCGATTTCTGCAACTTCTTCTGTTTTTTTAGAAGTGTTTAGATTCAGTATCCGGGTTTCACCGTGCTGCATAACCGTGAAGGAAGCAGAATCCGGGCCAATTGCCTGCATTCCTTTTGCCAACCGGACAGGTGGTTCATCAACAGGTTCATCTGTAAGAATAAACGTTCCCCAGTGCATCCCGATAGAAAGTTTGGAATTCAAATCCCGGTGAATCTGTATCGCCTCTTCAGGATTTACGTGGTGAGAAGCCATAAACCAGCGGGGATCGTAGGCTCCAACCGGGATCAATGATAAATCCATATCTCCAAATTTGTCGTGAATATCTTTGAAATCCTTTGAATAACCGGTATCACCGCCAAAGAAAATCTGATATCCGTTCCGTTCAATAATCCATCCGCACCAGAGTGTAGAATTCCGGTCAGTCAGACTGCGGCCAGAAAAATGCTGAACCGGAACACAGTGCAGATTGAAACCTTTGATTTCAGTAGATTCCCACCAGTCATATTCCTGCGCAGAAGTGATGCCTTCAGCTTCAAAACGGGCTTTAACTTTAAGTCCGGTGAAGAAAACCGGCGGATTTTCAGGCTGACGATCAAAAAGAGCTTTCACCGTTGTAAGGTCGAGGTGATCATAGTGATCGTGCGAAATAATGACGAAATCAATTTGCGGGAGATCGTCGAGAGAAAGTCCGGGTTGGGTGTATCTTTTGGGGCCGGCGAAGGAAACCGGTGAAGCCCGTTCGGTAAAATGCGGATCGGTTAAAATGTTGATACCATCAATCTGAATCAGAAACGTCGAATGTCCGACCCAGGTAATTGTGGGTTCGGTTTTGTTGGATTTCAGAAATGCCGGATCATTCTTTGCCAGAGGAAAAAATTTCGGTTCTGGAGTCGTCCGCTCCCACCACCATTTGGTAACATCAGAAAATCCTTTGTCGAGATGATAATAATTGTTGGTGAATCCACCTTCAATGTGGTGCTTTTTCGGTGAAGCCGGTTCTTGAGCGCCGCACGATGTTGTCATTGCCATAGTAAATGAGAATAGAAGTGTTTTTGTCATGGTTACTTTTATTAATTTTATGCTGAAACACACGAAAACCAAAAATAAATCCGGCAGGACTCAAACTGATACAATTTGTTACCGGCTTAAAGGCCACATTTCAATTTTGAGGAAGGGTTTGTATCTTCACAGTCAGACCAAATGAAGAACTCGCATGAAAGAACACCGTCCGGTTAAACGCCGGTCCCGCCCGCTTGAACTGAAGCATCTTGATCTGCCGCTGAACCCGACCATGGAACAGGGACTGATCATGAGATTGCAGGAAAATCACTTCCAGACATATTTGGGTGCTCTTCACTCATTTGTCACACAAATTTCTCCCTATTACCGGTTTCAGCTTACAACGGATGGAGATCAGGAACCCGGTCTTCTTCCAGATTCACCTGAATATTTCTGGATTGCTGAGGTTTTTCAAACTTTGGTGATTATTGGCGCCTCTTTGAGTGAAGAGCAAATTAAGGAAATCCGCATTTACCATGCAAAACTGGTCAAGGGCAACACTTACAAAATGGCAGGTTATGACGGAAATGAAACCGTTCTGATTCTGAACAAAATTTTCTACCAGATCATGTATGAAAACGGATTCATTGACGAGATCAATTTCAGAATCCGGATTCCATCTTTCCGTTACCGTATGAAAATCGGACTCAACCTCAGTTATGCGCCTTCGTTTCCGCTTCATGCCTTTACCCTTCAATTGTGCGGGGAATCAGGAATTAAAAGCGAAAATACCTTCAGGCAACTTGAAAACTTTGCTATTTTTTACTGGAATCTGTATCACGTTGACCCTGTTCTGAAACCCGGTTTAACCGATCGCTACCGGAAAAAACTTGAACGGATTTTTAAAAAATCGGAACCGGTTTTACCCGCGAAAGAACTGCTCGACTTTATTCAGCTCACCATGAACGACCTTTTATTTAACCCAGGACAGACCTGATGTTTGATTCAAAAAAAATCCGGAATGACTTTCCGGTAACCAATCTCAAATTCCCGGTTATCGGAAGTGAAAAAGAACGAAATCTGATTTACATGGATCATGGTGCGTCAACCCATGCGCCACTTCCTGTAATTGAAAAGTATCAGAAATTCCTGAACGGATATTACGCAAACGTTCACCGTGGTCATCACCACTTGAGTATTGTGTCAACCGAGCTTTTCGACCACGTTTCAGAAATTATTCTGGATTTCATTAAAGGTGACCCGGCTGAAAACTGTATTATGTATACCCAGAACACAACCATGGCACTCGATATGGCCGGTCACATGGTTGAACAGCTTTCGGGAATTACGTTAACCACTTTAATGGAGCATCACTCGAACGATCTTCCGCACCGGGCCCGCGGAAAAGTAGTTCACGTGGATGTTCTGGATGAAGACGGAACGTTGGATTATGCTGATCTTGAACGGAAGTTGAAACAATATCACGTCAAACTGGTTGCCGTCACTGGTTGTTCAAATGTCACAGGTTATTTCCCTGATATCCACAAAATTGCCCGCATGGCCCACGAATATGGCGCTTATATTCTGGTTGATGCTGCCCAGCTTCTGGCTCATGCGTCCATTGATGTGAAACCCAACGATCACCCTGAACATATCGATTTTCTTGCTGCTGCCGGACATAAAGCCTACGCACCTATGGGCTCTGGTTTTCTCTTTGGACCACGGAAACTGTTTGATGCAGCTCCGCCGTACATGCCTGGTGGCGGAACCGTTAAATATGTGACAGCCGATGATGTGTTTTTCGATAAATCTCCCGATCGTCATCAGGGCGGGACTCCGAATATTGCAGGTGCGATAGCCGTTGGGGCGGCCATTAACTACCTGAGTGATATCGGGATGGACAATGTAAGGGAACACGAAAGGGAACTGACTGATTTCACCATTCAGAAACTGCTCAAAATTCCCGGGCTAACGCTTTATGGTCCGAAATCCGCTGATAAAAAATCAGGAGTTCTTACCTTCACCATTGACGGCGTTTACCATGAACTTGCAGCAACCATTCTGAACTATGAATATGCGATTGCAACCCGGAACGGTTGTTTCTGTGCCCATCCGTTATTGCACCGGTTGCTGAATGTGTCACCAGAAGAATCTGCTATTTTGAGAGACAAGCTTGTTAAAGGTGAAAATGCTGCCATTCCCGGCGCTATCAGAGCCACAATCGGGCTCTACAATACTAAAGAAGAAATTGAAATTCTGATTGAAGCTTTGTCGGTCATTGCGGCGAAAAAGTGGAAAGGGAATTACGAAGAAAAGCACGATGCTGACCTTTGCCGGACGAGTTATTACGAATTCAAGATTTAAATTCGTTTTCCCGCAGATTACGCAAATGACGCGGAGAACTTCGGGGATACTTTTTTTTTGGAATAATGGGGATAGGTAGGATAAAAAAGCGTTGCTAACCGAAATCAATCAACTGGTTACACAATTTTCGTAGGTATTTTACACTTGTTTTTACACATTGCCTTGTGTAGATTTGCCAAAGAGGTGAAAATGGCAACAAATCTTGGAATTGATACTGAACTTTTAAAGCAAGCGCTTGAGCTGGGTAAGCTAAAAACAAAAAAAGAAACGGTGAACCAGGCTTTGAGGGAATTTATTCAACGGCGGAAAATGGAAGATGTGATTTCCTTGTTTGGAACAATAGATTATTCGTCAGACTACGACTATAAGCAATTGAGAAACCGGTCTTGAAGGTTTTGGTTGACACTTCTGTTTGGTCTCTTGCCCTTAGAAAGCAGGCCGCCGTTCCTGGTGACCTAAAAGCGGGTTCAGTCCTTTCTGAATTGATCAGGGATCTTAGAGTTGAAATGATCGGTCCGATTCGTCAGGAAATTCTATCAGGAATTTCTGATCCCGTCAAGTTTCAGAATCTTAAAGAACGAATTTCACCCTTTAGTGATATTGAAATCATTACCGAAGATTATGAACGTGCTGCACAATTTTCAAACGAATGCAAAAGAAATGGAATTCAGGGATCACACACTGATTTTTTGATTTGTTCGGTTTCTGTTCGTCTGAATCTAATGATCTTTACTCTGGATGCCAATTTTAAGGAGTACCTTCGGTTTTTACCGATTCGACTTTTCGAGTAAAATCCTATAAACTGAAGTCAAAGGCGTTCTCCCGCGGATGACGCAGATTACGCGGAAAAACTACTTAAACTGGGATAAAGGGGATGGACAGGATGGGAGAAATATTTTAGACCTTTAAAAAAGGAAAAATGTTGTCATCCCCAAAGATTAAAATAATTCCAAAATTTTTATAAAATGACACTATTGCTTTCAACGTTCTTTTTTATCTGGGAATTACCACAAAACCTTGCCGGATTAATCACTTTACTGTTAGTTAAACAACAACTTTCTGCAAAAGAAAGAAAGCAATTTCGACGGTTTTACCAGGTTCCCGGGTTTTCAGCAACACTTGGTTCGTTTGTTTTCTGGTCGGCTTCAACTCCAATGAACGGGTCTGCATCACCAACTGTAAAGCATCATGAATTCGGACATTCAGTTCAAAGCCGGATTTTAGGTCCGTTTTTTCTGATTGTGGTCGGAATTCCATCTGTTTCCCGGAATTTTTACGGAAGATATTATTACAAAAAGCATAAAAAACAATGGGGAAACTACTTTTCAGGATATCCTGAAAAGTGGGCTGATAATCTGGGGTTGAGGTTTTACAAGGAGTAAGAGAAGAACATCCTTTCTGATATTCCTTATCCCTTTCACCTTAAGCCTTACGCCTTTTACCTGTTTCCGTCCTCCCGAAAGCATTCGGGATCTTCGCTTCGCTCGGCTTGTCACTTGTAACTTGTCCCTTGTAACCGGAATTTAAAAAATGGTCAATCTTCAACTTCATTACGACATCAACAATCCTGAACTGCTCAGTGCTTTCGATGAACTTCCATTCTGGTCGGCACCTTTCGGACTCAAACTTCTCGATCAGGTTACACTGAAACCGGGCATGAAAGCGCTCGATATCGGGTGTGGAACGGGATTCCCCCTAACCGAACTGGCAATGAGACTCGGCCCCGCCTCACACGTTTATGGTTTAGATCCCTGGACGGCAGCACAAAACCGGCTGATCAAAAAACTGGTAGCATATGGCATCCAAAATGTGACTTTGCTGAATGGCGTTTCAGAATCCATTCCGTTGATAGACAACTCCATTGACCTGATTGTGAGCAATAACGGACTCAATAACGTTACTGATCTCGAGCTTTCTCTTAAGGAATGTAACCGGGTATCAAAACCTGGCGCGAAACTGGTTTTTACTTTCAATCTTGAAGCCTCAATGGCTGAGTTCTATTCCGCACTAAAATTGGTACTTCATGATTTTTCGGTTCCGGCAGAACCCGATGCCATCCAAAAACAAATCGCTTCAAAGCGATTGCCCGTTTCTGAGTATAAACGACTTCTTTCAAGTGCCGGTTACACCAATATTCAGGTAACCTATGACCGGTTTCAATATCGCTTTGCTTCAGGAACTGCGCTTTTCTCCCATTATTTCATTCGGATGGCATTTCTTGAGGGATGGATGTCGGTTGTTCCTGACTCTTACCGTCAGCAGGTTTTTAATGAACTTGAAAACCGGTTCAATCGGATGGCAGAATCTGGTGGAGAGGTGACATTAACTATTCCCTATGCCGTAATTTCAGCTGAAAAAGAGTAAGTTATCGGTCGAAACAAAATTTTAAAAATGTTGTAAAATCCGGCACATCAATTTTTAATAAATAGTCCGATATTAAGACATTATTTTCCTGAGGAAGTTATGAAATCAAACTTGGTTCTGCTTGTTTTATTTTTTGCGCTTTCTGCTTCAGGCCAACCTGAGAAATCATTTCTCAGCCAGAAAATGGATATCAGCCTGGAAATTATGAATTTACCCGAAGCTGAGGCAAAACTGAATGACCTCATTGTTTCACAGAAGGCCATTGTAGATGAATCTTCCAGGAATTCTTCGTATTCCAATTCAAAATCGTTAAGTATGACGCTTCGGGTTGATCAATCTGCATTTGAATTTTTCCGTACTGCCTTGCCAGCGTTGGGTTCGGTCAGAAAAAACCTGATTACGACCACTGACAATCAAAAAGAATATGAAAGTCTCGTGATGGAACTGAATTATCTGAAAAAGCAGCGTGACATTTTCCAGACGGAATTTCAGACCATTAACAAGGAAATGAATAAAACGGCTTACGAAAACTTCTGGAATAAGCTCCGTGAGTTTGATCAGCGCATTTTTGATACCGAAAAGCTGATTCTGAATAAGGAACAGCAAACCCGGAATTTTATTGTTCAGGTTTCCCTGGATGAACAGCATTCAGAACCGATGGATAGCGCATGGCCTGAATTCATCAATATGCCGGGTGTTGAAAGTGTGGTTTTGAAAATCGACAATCCAAAATCAAATCTGTCTGCCGGATGGTATAACGGTGCAGGAATCCGGTACATGTTCACCAAAGGGAAAAGTTATATTACACTTTCTGTGTTGAAAGCTTATGATATTGCAGCAGATGACTCAACCGGAATCCGGGATGTTCTGATGTACGGATATGGCGTTGATTTTTACTCAAGATACTTTGGCCGTGGTCAAAATCAGTGGTTTAATCTTTATAGCGGAATGGTATTTGGCGGTGGATTTATGACCTCCAAATCAAAAAAACTCGAAATCGGTTTCATTACTCCGCATATCGGACTCGAAATTTTCAAGAATCAGTATGTGGTTCTGGATGCCCGGCTGGGTTATTTTGTACCGCTGACTAAAGCCTATAATCTGAACCTGAGGGGGTTAACCAACAATCTGTCGCTGAATTTTGTCTTTTGATCAGGATTTTCGGGATTTGAGGATTTACAGGATAAGGAAAATGCAAGAATCAGGATTTTTTGGATTTTAAACTTTTTAGAATGGGGAATTATTCTTGTTCAACAAATCCCCTAAATCATTTTTCTAAATTGTTCTAAAATCCAGTAAATCCTTTAATCCTGAAAATCCTGATTCTAACGGTATTTTGGGTTGAATATTTTTTTAAATTGCAGACTTTTTGCACCAAAGTTGATAAGTAATCCAAGCGGTTTGTCATACGCGACAACGTAATTTTTTGCCTGAGCCAGGTGAACATCTTCCAGATTAATGACTGCCTTCAATTCGACAATAATTTCATTTTCAATTACAAAATCAGCTCGCCGGGTACCCACAAGAGTGCCATCATAGAAAATATCCTGCTCAATTTCCCTTCCAAAGAGCAACCCTGCTTTTTCCAGTTCAATTGCCAAACATCGTTGATAAATGACTTCCTGAAAGCCATTTCCCAGTGAGTTATGAACTTTCATTGCACACCCATTGACTGTATAGGTTATTTCATCATGCTTCATTATTTATGTCTTTCTAACCCGGGAACTTGTCTGAATCAGGATTTACAGGATTTGAGGATTAGCAGGATGGGGAAAATGATTTTTTCTATAAACTCCCTTAAACCCTGATTCTGAAATTGTTTACTATTCCAGATAATCCTTCAATCCATTAAATTAAGTTTCAATTTTTGGTTTTCAAACTTAATAGTCTACCAATCTTGAAATACTGAAGAAGACAGTGTTTTAAAATCCTGCCCATCCTTTAATCCTGAAAATCCTGATTCAGACAGTTTTCCTGTTTCCCAGCCAGCCACGCCACCAGAAGGCGCCAAGCATAAAGGCAATCAGAACACCCATTATTCCCAGGACGACAGGGTAGCCATAGGGGGAGTAAAGCTCGGGCATATTCCAGGGATTTGCTGGGTTTGCCTCAGGTTTGTTCTGACTGAAGTTCATCCCGTACAAACCCACAATGAACATCAGCGGAGTAAAAATGGAAGTGATGACCGTCAGCACTTTCATAACATCATTCATGTTGTTGCTGATGGAAGAAGTTGTCAGATCCATGACAGAAGTTGAAAGTTCTCTGAGCGTATCCATCATGTCGGTAATTTCGAGCATGTGATCATGCGTATCACGCAGATAAATCTTCACTTCCGGCGAAAAAAGATGATGATCATTCCGGATAAGCGTATTCACCACATCTTTTAGCGGAAGAATAAACCGGCGCATGTAAATCAGTTCTGCTTTCAGAGTGTGAATGTGGTTCAACTGGGTAACAGAACTTCGTTTGATGGCTTCGGTTTCGAGAAGCATCATCATATCCATATACTGATCCATAATCGGGTAATACCGGTCAACGAGTGAATCCAGAATGGCGTAGGCCAGATAAAACACGCCGGCAGTTCTCATCAGTCCGCGCCCGATATGCAGCCGCTCCAGAACCGGGTCAAGTAACGCCGGACCTTGCTCTCTGACCGATATCACGAGCTGTCCGTGAAGAATGATGCCAACCTGGGTAATGACCGGCTGACGGTTGATTTCGGTCTTTTCAGAAATGGTGTGGGCAATGATCAAAAGATAGTGCTCATAATCATCACACTTCGGCCGTTGCGGGCTGTTAAAAATATCAGAAATGGCCAGCGGGTGGATTTCAAGTGCGGTGAAAATCCCGGAAACCAAATCCCGGTTTTTGTAACCGCAGATATCAATCCAGATTCTTTCTTTGGGTGATTTTTTTAGTTCTTTCAGAACACCGGCAACATCAGTTGGGGATGAAAGTGTAGTTTCTTTAATGGCTTCAGGTGAATACCTGACCATTTTAACCTTCGTTTCAGGTGAATTTTCTGAAACCTGAAACACACCCGGTGAAGCTCCGGGAAGTGGCCGGTTTCGCTTCAGGATGTTGGCAATCCGTTTTTCTATTCGTTTTCTCATATTAAAATCTGCCTCAGATTTAATTCTGAGCCGTTTTTTGAACTTGTTCCCAAACTCTGAGGAAATTTTCCCCAAGTATTTTCTTTATATTTTCTTCTGAATAACCCTTTTTCAGGAGGAAGTAAACCAGTTTCGGATAGTCAGCTGTTGTTTTTAGTCCAATTGGAAGGGAGTCGCCTACACCGTCATAGTCAGAGCCGATACCAACGTGGTCAATTCCGCCAACCTGCACGGCCCGGTCGATGTGATTGACCACATCCTGAATGGTTGCAAACGGATACGGATTTGCTTTCGTCCATCTTTCACGCTCAGTCCGGTAACGCTGATCATCCCGGCTTGTAATTCCATTTTCTTTCATCCACAAATCAAGGTCATCAGCCCGTCTTTCGCCATATTGATTCCCGGCTTCCGTCAGAAAATAAGATCCGAAATTGACCATCAAAACCCCACCTTTTGCAGCAAGCGCTTTAAGCATGTCATCAGACACATTTCGTTCAAATCCGGGAGTAAAATGACGGCAGGAGGAATGGGTAGCAACCGGCGGCGTGGAAGAAAACCGGATAGCCTGATAAAAGGCTGAGTCAGAAACGTGGGCAATATCAACGATGATGCCGGTTTTGTTCATCTCAGCAATAACCTGTTTCCCGAATGGACTGATTCCGTTCCAGCTTTTGTCTTTATCGTAGGAGGAATCACCGATTTTGTTTCTTTTTCCGTGGGTTAGGGTGATGTACCGGATTCCTTTGCTGTAAAAGTACCCGACGTTTACCAGATTATCTTCGATTCCGGAACCATTTTCCATCCCGTAGGGAAGTGATATCAGTCCCTTTTCAGCATTTCGTCGGATGTCAGAGGTAGAAAAAGCATGGGCAAACTGATCAGGATTTGAACCTATCACACTGTCCATCATGCTGATAAGCCGTTCTGCGTGAGCCTTGGAAGCACCGGGTTTAAGCTGATAATCAGCATCAAGATAAATTGACATGAACGGGGCATCCAATCCGCCGGCTTTTCCCCGTTTGAAATCAAATTCCCCTTTAGAGGTGCCGTCAGCAATATCAATTTTCTTGTCTTCATCCAGTATAGATGGTGTATCTACATGACCATCAATAATGATGGCAGACTGACATAAAGCGTATGCCTGTTGATAAAGTTTGGCATCGTAACCGGCAGGAGTTTTGATTTGATCGTTTCCGGAGAGCAGAACAAGAAGGGAAAGCAGAAGCATGAAATCCTCAGATAAGTTACAAGTTATAAGTTAAAAGTTACAAGTGGCCAGTTTCAAGTCAATCGAAGAGGAGATTCCGTCCCGCTTGCGGGATCGGAGTGTTAGGTGGTCATTGGTAAGGTACATGATTTGGACGGAAGTTTCAAAACAGGGCATTTTCCTTAAAACCTGTAACTTATAACCCCGAAAGTGTTCGGGGTCTTCGCTTTGCTCGACTTATAACTTATAACTTGTTTTTCCCACTTATCACCGTTAACCATTTTTCCTTTTCCGTTTCAGGTAAAAAACTGGCTTTGAAATTGTTTTTCAGAAGTTCCAGAATTTCTTCAGGCGAAAAGCCCAGTTCTTCATTCATAACCCTGATTTCATTGTTCAGATTGGTTGAAAAATAAGTCGGATCGTCTGAGTTCAGCGTTACCAGAAGTCCGGCGTCAACCAACTGACGGATAGGATGATCTTTAATGGATGAAATCACACCGGTTTTCAGGTTCGAAACCGGACAAACCTCAAGCGGTATCTGTTTGTCCTTCAATAGGTTCACAACATCAAGATCTTCGAGGCAACGAACGCCGTGACCAATCCGTTCAGCTTTGAGTCCGTTAACGGCAGATTCCACATAATCTGCACCTTGAGTTTCACCTGAATGAGCTACAACATGGAATCCGGCTTCCCTTGCCCGGTCAAATGCCGGAATGAAGCCTTCATTCGGGTAACCGGTTTCACTTCCTCCAAGTCCGATTCCGAAAAAAATAGAATTCCTGAACGGAATCAACCTTTCAACCCGGTTTACTGCCGTTTCGTGTCCGTGATTTCTGACGATATCCGCAAAAAAGAGAAGAGAAATCCCGGTTTCTTTCATGGCGAGTTCGGCACCTTTGATCACTTCTTCGGTGATCCGTTCGGCCTTGAGTCCGCCCGGCGGATAGTCAAAGGGGGAGAAAAAAAGTTCAGCGTGAACGATGTTTTGCTGAGCTAGATTTTTAGCAACTGCCCTGACGAGGTCACTGAAATCAGTTTCCGACTGAAACTGACCCACCGTCCACATCCACTTGCTAACAAATTCCCCGAAATTCCGGAAAACATAACCTGACTCAAGCTCAGCGGGTGTCACCGTTTGATCAGGAGTGTTCCGGTTAACCAGGTCGGCGAAAAAGGGCAGCGGGATAGCACCTTCAAGATGAAGGTGAAGTTCGGCTTTAGGTAAGTTGTAAAGAGAGTCGAGAGTGAGCATACAATTAATTTCCAAAAGTAAAAATGAACAACCCTGCCGGAAGGAGAGGTTATCTGATTCAAAAGAGATAAAGATGTCATCCCGGACTTAGCCTGCCCCGAACACTTTCGGGGATCCGGCTAACGAAGTTCTGCGAAGCTCATCCATGCTATCTAAGCATGTTGTCCAAAGGTGTGGTGAATTTACCACAAGAGATAAAATCCCTTCGGGGAGGTACTTTTTAAAGGAAAAAAGTACCCAAAATCCTTTTTGCCCAACCAGTCTTTGGCTTGTGGCTGGCGCTCCGGCCCTGAAAAATGTCAGAACATAAACGATGTAGGGCGGTGAAAATTCTTAAGAGCAGACACTGACATTTTTTAGCAGGGCGCTGCACTTGCCACTGCGCCGACTGGTTGACGGCAGCTGGATAAAACATTAAACAAAGGTAGAAAACCGGAAGCAAATTTCACTGTAAGTTCGAAAGTGAAGACGAAATTTTATAGAAAATTGATCAGAGTTCACAAAAATCCTAATAAACTTGTAATTTAAAAAGCAGAATTCCGGCACGGGACTTGAATTTTTAATGTAAATCCATTCTATTTGTGGGTCTTAACGCGTTAAGAATGAAACACCTACTGCCTTGCAACTCCAGAGCTAGCCAAAGGAAAATGACATGAAAATTCTCGTGGTCGAAGACGAAGCATCGGTAAGAGAATTTATTGAAAAAGGGTTGATCGAAGAGGGCTTCGATGTAACAGTTGTGGGTGATGGTGCCTCAGGCGAACGTCTGGGCATGGAACCTTCGTTTGACTGTGTCATTCTCGACTGGCGTCTTCCTGAAAAAAGCGGACTTGAAGTCTGTAAAAACCTCAGAACCAATGGCATTCTGACTCCGATTATTATGCTAACGGCCATGAATTCGGTTGAAAATCGTGTTGAAGGTCTGGATTCCGGTGCCGATGATTACCTGACCAAACCGTTTGCATTTGAAGAACTGATTGCCCGTATTAAAGCCCTCACCCGCCGGATGTCACCTTCAGCAACCAGCGAAATTCTCACTTTTGCAGATATTTCGATGGATCTGAAGCGAAAATCTGTCGTTCGTGGCGAAAAACTGCTTCATTTGACTGCCAAAGAATTTTCCCTACTTGAATATTTCATGCGCAACCCGGAACGGGTTCTCTCCCGTGCTGACATTGCACTCGCCGTCTGGAATATCAACTTCGAAACCAATACCAACTTTATTGACGTTTACGTTACCTACCTCAGACAAAAACTTCAGGTTTTAGATCATGCGAAACAACTCATTCAAACCGTCAGAGGAATGGGTTATGTGCTTCGCGAACGTGAAGAAGACTAAGCCAGGCTTCCGGCCATGAGCCTCAGACTCAAACTGACACTTTGGTACACCTTTTTACTGGCTGTGCTTGTGATCGGATTTGCCGTCGTTCATTACTATGTGGTGAAATGGGCCGTTACCGATGAGATGCAGTCTCAGCTCTCCCAAAAAGCAGAAGAATTTTCAGAATCTCTCGCCTGGAACTCGGGTGGATTTTCGGTCAAAAACAATTTCCCGTGGCAACAACTTGAATTCAATGTGCTTTCAGACTATGCTGTCATGGTTCAGGTCGTAGATTATCAGGGCAAAGTACTTCATCAGTCAGGAAATCTAAGCCGATCTGCTGAATCGATTGAGGTTAAAACCGACAACGCATCAACCACCACCGAAACCATCATCGAAACCAAATATCAGGGTCAGCCTTATTACATTCTTTACCGGCCTTTCAAAGATGGCGGTGCGTTTCTCGGGTGGATTCAGATTGGTGCCTTTGAAAAGCGAATCACCAATTTTTTAACGTGGCTTCAGAACTGGATGCTGTATTCAGTCCCGTTCGGACTTTTAATGTCGGTGATTCTGGGATATTATCTCGCCCGGAAGGCACTTGCTCCCATTGATGCCATTCTTGCTCTTGCCGCTCAGATCAATTCGCCAAGTATGGACGTTAGATTTCCAGACTATAAAAATGAAACGATTGAAGTTCAGCAACTTGCCTCAACTCTGAACGGACTTCTCGATCGCCTTAGAAACAGTTTTACCCGGATCAGTGATTTTACCTCCGACGCGTCCCACGAACTGCTCACACCGCTAACGGCAATGATCGGGAATATTGATGTGACCACCCGCCGCCCAAGAACCCAGGCCGAGTACGAAGAAACCCTGCGCAAAATGAGAAAAGAATCTCAGCGGATGGTGGATACGGTGAAAAGTTTGTTGTTTCTGGCACGATCAGAACCGCCGTATGGCAGTCTTCAACGCCGAAAAATGGATATCGGGGTGATGATTCAGGAGGAAGTGGATAATCTGGCTCCCCTGATTTATGCGAATAATCTCACGATTTCGTATAAAACAGAAACCATCGAAGCCTACATCAACGACAGTTTGTTCAGACAGCTCATTCAAAACCTGCTCACCAATGCAATTAAATATTCACATCCGGGTGGAAGTATTCAGGTTTATACCGAAATGTCAGGCAATGACTTTTCGGTAATAAGAATTATTGATCAGGGAATCGGGATTCCGAAGGAAGCCATCAGCAGATTGTTCGACCGGTTTTACCGGGTTGATAACAGTCGTCAACGGTCTACCGGTGGTTCGGGTCTAGGTCTCACCATTTCAAAAAGAATCGTTGACCTTCATCAGGGAACGATTAAAATCATCAGCGAAGAAAATGTGGGAACTGAAGTTATTATTTCAATTCCCTGCGGTCCTCAGGGAGTTGCGTGACCCGGACCGTGTTTCAGTAATTCCATCATCCGCTCTTCAAGTCCGGCAGGAATCTCTTCTCTTGTTTTCCGGTAGACATGAACGGTTTTCTTCAAACTCTCCAGATAGGCTTTGCACTCCGGACAGTCTTCAATATGATGCATGATTTCTTTGCAATGAGGTGAAGTCATGTCTTCCCCCATCCGCTCACAGATTTCGTAAACGATTTTTTTACATTGCGGACTAATAATATCTTTACCCTTCATAATTCACCTCCCCTTCGGTCAGGTAGCCGGCTAATTTTTCACGCAGAAACGAACGGGCACGTTTAAGCCGTCCTTTAACCGACCAGTCTGAATCGCCGGTGATCATAACAATTTCTTCCAAAGTAAGGTTTTCCTGATCCCGCAGAACAAAAACAAGCCGGGTTTTTTCAGGAAGCTCCTGTAAGTACGTATTTAAAACAGTTTTAAATTCTTCGTTCATCATCATACGTTCCGGATTGAATTCATCCAGCGCACGACGGTCATTGATGGTAATTTCCTGAAACTCTTCATCCTGAAAATCCCGGATTCCCCGGTCAGG
Source organism: Bacteroidota bacterium (assembly GCA_017303995.1). Lineage (GTDB taxonomy): Bacteria > Bacteroidota > JABWAT01 > JABWAT01 > JABWAT01 > JAFLBE01. Next base: position 24,677 of record JAFLBE010000014.1, read on the forward strand.
ACTTATCTTCCTGAGTTTTTCAAGTGCTGCATTCGTGGCAACCCGGTAAAGCCAGGTTGGCAAAGAACTTTCTCCCCGGAATCCGGAAAGATTGTTGTACATTTTGATATAAGTTTCCTGCAGAACATCTTCGGCATCTTCACGGTTTCTCACCATCTGAAAGATCAGATTGTACAACGGACCGGTCGTCTTTTTCACAATCAGACTAATGGTTGCCGGATCGAGCTTTATTGCCAACGCCAACTGGTCGTCGGTAAGTTTAAGCATGTGTCATCCTGTTTGATGGGGTTGAATTTTCAAAATGTCAAAGTTACGGAAAATATTCAGATTTTCCTTAGGTGACACCCGACTGCCAGCCATTCGTCTAAAATCCAGAAAAACAAAACAATTGGCAACGGGATTCTGTTATTAAACACGATGAATTCCTGACGGCCTTAATCAAGAAGAGGAAAATTATGCTATTAAAATCATTCAACGACGAAGGAAATCTGGCTTATCTGCTTGTTGACACCAAAACCGGTCATGCCATTCTGGTTGATCCGGTTAAAGAACGGGTTGATGATCTGGTTAAGCTGATTAAGAAAAATAACTATAAAGTTGACTATGTGATTGATTCTCACAGTCATGCAGATCACTTTTCAGGTGCCGGGCTCATTCGTGATGCACTTGGCTGCAAGGTAGTGATGGGACGGGCAACCGTTGAACAAAGAAAGTTTGATACCGACCTCGGGAAAAAATTCGGTATTGAAGATATTCTTTCCTTCAATGTAAAAATTCAGGTTGATAAATACGTGAGACACGGTGAAACGCTCACCTATGGTGAAAAAACCGTTACCTTTTACGAAACACCGGGTCATACCCTGAACTCGATTTCATTTCTTTCAGACCGGTATCTCTTCACCGGTGATTCTCTGATGATTGGTCAGACAGGTCGGTTAGACCTGCCGGGTGGAAGTCCGTCTGACATGTTCAAAACCTTGCATTCGGTTTTGAAACCACTTGCCGATGAAAGTGTGATTTTATGTCCGGCTCACGATTATGATCATAACGCATCACGTTTGCTGAAGGATGAAATAGCAGAAAACGAATTTTACAAACCACAAACAGAAGCTGAATTTGTTGAATTTACAAGCGGATTCTTCCCACCACTTAAATTGGATGATATGGGCGGAGTTTCACGTATTCAATGCGGCGCATCAGGAGGACAGGAAAAATTGGAACAAGGCATATTTAACATTTTACCGGCTGAACTTGAAGCCAAACTGAAAACGGATGATTCATCCTGGATGGTAATTGACGTTCGGGAACCGTACGAACTTCTGAGCGGAAAAATCACACAGGCTGTCAACATTCCGTTAAGTGAAATCGAAGGCCGTCTCACCGAAATCCCCAAAAACAAACGGATAGCCGTTGTTTGTCAGTCTGGCGGAAGAAGCTCACGTGTTTCGAATTATCTGGCACAGAATGGCTGGACGACTGTGTACAACATGACCGGCGGGATGATGATGTGGCAAATGAATTATTTACCGATTCAGAAATAAAAGTTGGTAAGTAAACAGTTTTTTTTAAAAAGGGCGGCTTTAGTCGCCCTTTTTTTTGAGGGAAAAGACAGTTTTCCCGCGCTCAAGCAAGCGTACTTGCCGGGTTAAAAGATCACGCAGATATTCACGGATTGGGAAATGAGTAATGGTCAAAGTTTAATGGTCAATGATTAACCATATTATTGATGCCTGCAGGATTGAGTTACGACAGGATCAAAGGCAAAATCATTGAGGGAAAACACATTTTTTGAGCAAAAGGGATGATTGAATCAAATATCAAATCCACCTGAAAGAGAAAATCTTATTCCAACCTGGTTGTCACTTATGATGCTGGTTCCAAATGAATCAATGTTGAGCGCATCAATTTTAAGGGTTTTATAGCTAGTTGATGCAAACTCGCCAAAAACTTCCAGATTAAGGATAACATTCCTGGACAGGACAAATTCGAAACCGCCACTTAAAAAGGGTGCGAATCCGGGTTTAAGTGTGTAAGTGTAAGAATTCACAAACTTGTTTTCAGCCGTAACACTTTTAGGAGGAAAAGTCCCGGATCCTGAAAATGATTTATAAATCAATCCGGCTTTAATGCTGGTTCTGGATCCTTTTATAAACTGGATTCCAGGAAAAATATTTATATAAAGACCTTTTCCTGTAAGTTCAAATTCGCCTGAAGGTGACAAGCCCTCTAACCCAAAAATGCTTTTACTTTCATCCATTTGCTGATAGGTGTAAATCAGGCCAACTGCAAAATTGGGAGTTAAAAAGTAACGCCCAAAAACTAAAAAAGAAAAGTTGCCTGAATAATTAAGTCCAACTGAAGGGGTTTCGAAGGAATAATAATGGATTTCCCCTGAGAAATCTGTTGAGTTAGAATTGTCTTTCAGATGGCTTGAAATACCGAATCCGATTCCCAAATCAATTTTTTTTCCGGCTGTCTTTTGCTCTGTTTCCGTCGAGTTTAAACTGATTTTCAGATCAGCAGGTTTTGAATTTATTGGCTGACCTAATGAAAATCCAGCAAGTAAAACCAAAAAAAGACTGAGGAGAATGCGAACCTTTTTTATTGACATGGAATTCCAGAAATAAGGGGTTGAAAAAATTTATAATGTTAGCACAAGTTCATGTTTGGATTTGGAATTGTCAAATTCCGGAATGACATGCAAAGCCAATTCAAGATGTTAAAACCTGAAAGTGCTAACTCATCCGCACCAAACTTTTAAATCCAACATTTCATTGAGTAACTTTAGCTTTTTAAAACCACAGAGACCAATATCAGGATAAAATTATGGATAAAATTGACCAACTTTTCCATCAGCTTTGGGAAGACTATGCTTCCAGAAATCCGATTGCAAACCAGATTCATGACTTGCTTCAGGCAAAAGGTGAAATCGTGGAGAATGACCACGTTGCGCTGAGAACTTTTAATCTGAATTCCATCGGGATAGAAAAACTTGCCAGGCCATTTATCAGGCTTGGTTATGAAGAAAAGGGAGAGTACGAGTTTCCTGAAAAAAAATTATTTGCCAAACACTGGGAACATCCGTCGGGGAACTATCCGAGAGTATTCATTTCTGAGTTGAAAGTTGAAGAATTTTCTGCAGATTTTCAGAAAATCATCGAAATCCTGGTGAAACAGGTTCCGCCTGAAACGATAAAAAGTGACAACTTCCCGATTTGCGGCGTTCCCTGGACGATGATTGATCATGATACCTTTGAATTTCTGCGGAATGAAAGTGAATATGCCGCCTGGATGGCTGTGAACGGATTCCGGGCCAACCACTTTACCGTTTCAGTAAACAAACTGAAGCAATTTAAAAACCTGCAGGAGCTGAATTCCTTTTTAAAGGATAACGGATTCAAACTCAATGCGCAGGGTGGAGAAATTAAGGGAACGCCGGCGGAGTGTCTTGAACAATCGTCAACCCTGGCGAATGTGATCAAGATTGAACTTGCCGATGGAGACTATGACCTCCCCGGATGTTATTATGAATTTGCACTCCGCCATCCGATGGCAGACGGAAAGTTGTATTCCGGGTTTATTGCCAAATCAGCGGATAAGATTTTTGAATCGACGGACCGAAAGGCCGGTGACAAGTGACGGTGGACAGGTGACGGGTCACGGGTTGGGATACGTTTTACGGGGTAATAGATAATCGTTTTTTGATTTTAAGCTCCGGAGGAGCGACCTATTGGTAGCCCCGGGTGTAAACCCGGGGTGACGTAATTTGCAAGACTACCATCGGCCGGCCACGGATGTTTTGAGATAGGTGAACATATTCCGGCCGAAACCGGAAAAACTTTAAAAAGGAATCAAATGGCACGCGAATGGAAAACAGCAGTTTTATCACGGGTTGAACAGGAAACTGCCGGGACGAAACGTTTTTATTTTAAGGTTCCCGGGGAACCGGTTTTTGATTTTGCTCCCGGACAGTTCGTCACTTTTGACCTTCCAATAGAAGCCAAAGTAAGACTTCGCAGTTATTCCATCGCTTCATCGCCAGCCGGAACAAACGAATTTGAACTCATCATTGTGAAGGTTGAAGACGGAAAAGGAACGCATTACCTTTTCAGTGAAGTGATCGGGACTGAATTTCAGTTTATCGGACCTTTAGGCAAATTTGTTCTGCCAGAAAACACGAATACTGATCTGTGTTTCATCGGGACAGGAACCGGTATTGCGCCACTCAGAAGTATGATTAGGTTTATTATGGAAAAAAACCTGCCATATAACTCCATAACCCTGATTTTTGGCAGCCGGTTTGAAGCTGATATTCTGTACCGGAAGGAATTTGATGCATTGGCATCAGCCAACTCAAAATTCAAATTTATCCCGACGTTAAGCCGAGCCGGTCATGACTGGAACGGTCCGAAAGGATATGTGCACGACCATTACAAACATCACTTTGCAGACGGCCGTGATGCCCAATTCTTTATCTGCGGATTAAATCACATGGTAAGTCAATGCCGTGAAAATCTGGCAGCTCTTGGCTACAGCAAAGAACATATTCATTTCGAAAAATACGATTAAACTAAAAACTAACCGCTCTAAAATTTAGGATTATCATGACTCCCCAAAACTACAAAAACCATGCACGACTTATTCCGCTTTATCATTTTGTGCTTTCAGCGGCCTTGTTGGTTCTGTTCGTGGCCGGAATCGTTCGCTCAATTATGGCCATTGGAACGCCGGAACTCATGTTTGACCTTCAGTATACCGGACTTGTGGCGGCAAATCTGATTATTTATCTTTTCATGAGAAGCTTCCCGCTCAAAGCTCAGGATCGTGCCATCCGTGCTGAAGAAAATTTCCGGCATTATTTACTTACCGGGAAAACCCTGAACCCGGAATTGAAAGTCCCGCAGATTGTGGCTCTTCGGTTTGCCTCTGATGAAGAATTTGTGGCTTTGGCAGAACGGGCTGTGAAGGAAAACATGAAGCAGGATGATATTAAGAAAGCAATCAAAAACTGGAAAGCCGATACTTACCGGGTGTAAGCCTGGTGAAGGCTAAATTCTCATTGTAACACCGACCTCCCGGTCGGTGTTACATAATTCAGTTGAATCACAAACCAAAACTAAACCCGCCCTACGATTTCTCAGATCCGATCCCACTTAACGCAGTGAGTTTCAGTGGTGAATACCAGATTGCAGTTCCTACAATCAGAGAAATGGCAAATCCGTACGGAAGACCAAACGCCATAAGACCGCAGAGAATGGCGATAACAAATCCGCGTTTATCAGAAACCACATCTTTCACAAGTACGATGAGTGATAATCCTTCCACGACCAGAATGACACCCAGAACCGGCAACGGAAAAGCTTTAATAATTTCGTGAAATCCATTTCCGAAAAAAAGTCCGAACGAAACATACATCAACCCGTAAATGATCACCGATCCGCCCGTTCTTCCGCCAAACGTATAATGCCCAACCATCCCGCCTGCACCGTGACAGGAAGGAATTCCGCTGAAAAACGGAGAAACCAGATTCATCAGTGAATAAGTCGTCCCGATTTTTTTTACTGTGATATCAGTTCGTTCCGGGAAGTAGTCTGCAGAAACCTGTTTGGTTGCCAGAATGCTGTTGCCCAGCGAAAGCGGGATCTGCGGAAGAGCGAGAAGGACAAATCCGGTTGCAATATTTTCGATTGAAGGAATGAAAAAAACCGGAAAATTGATTCCAAAAGTAGCTGGCAAAACCGCTAGATCTATCTTGAAAATAAAAGCGTAAAGCATCCCCAACAGAATGACAAGAAGTGCGGCCGGGACTTTTTTCCTATCAATAAAGAGCAAGATAATCAGGAAGGAAAATCCGGCCAGAATATAACCGGGAAGATGATCTGCTGGAATGTATTCTTTAAAGGCAAGAAGTGACAAACTGATTCCTAGACCAAGCTGAATGCCCCGGATGACTGCTTTTGGAATAAAACGGGTGAGTTTGTCGAGAATTCCGGTGACAGACAAAATCAGCATGACCACACCGATTGCGAGACCGGCGCCCATGAGAACCGGACCCGCAATTTTCTGGGAGATAACCAGGGCAGCCATGGCTTTGAGTGGTTGAACCGGCATGGGCATCCGATAAAAATAGCCGGTAAAAATCTGCATCAGCCCAAAAATAATCAGGACACTGGGCGTGTGAAGTCCGGCGGCAATAATCATGGCAACGATTAACGGAAAATCAGTCCCGATGTCACCAAAAGCACCCGAAAATTCCTGCCGGTTGAACCGGATTTTGGGAAGGGTTACCACTTAATCACTGAACGTACCGAAATCAGGTTCACGAAGAAATTCATTCACTTCATCCGGATCAAAATAAGCCGGATCAAACACATCACCCAGCCAGTCGATCAGGTCAGGATATTCTGGATGTTTCGGGTTTTTCAAAACCTTGCAAAGATCTTCATAGCCAGGAGCCCCGCCACAATCCTCCGGCGGACAGGCCATTTTTCCATCGGTACAAACCGGATAAAAAACATCTGGCTTTAGAGGGATTACCTTTTCGAGAATGATGTCATGTTCCCAGCTGTCACCAAAATCATAGCTGTACAAAAGTTTGTCAGATTCAACCGAAATCAAATCTTTCAGAATGATTTTTCTGGAATCAGATTCACCCGTTGACATCCATTCATCATCGTCTCCTGATTCGGGAGCCGAATAATGAACTTTATCTTTAGTGAAATTGTGGTGATGAGAATTCGTCCAGCCCATGGTGGTCTGAATGATTTTATGAAGATCGTGAAGGGTAAGTTCAGCCGGAACGATAACTCGTCTCCAAACCGTCGGTTTTACATCCCGGAGTGTGACTTTAAACTGGTAACCCAATTGATTGCTGACCACAAGCTTCATTTGAAAATCCTTCAATTAAACCGGAATAGAAACTGTCACGGTGGTTTCTTCTTTATGGATACTGTTCAGAGTAATCGTTCCGCCAAGTTGCTTCACCATGTTATAAGTTTCGTACATGCCCAGCCCGGTTCCCTGTCCGGTTTGTTTGGTCGTATAAAACGGTTCAAAAACCCTTGGAATTAAAGGTTTTGGGATGCCGGTTCCATTATCACGGATTTCAAAGACAAGAAAACCTTCACTGCTGATACCGGCTTTGAAGACAACTTTCCCTTCACGGTTAACCAGTAAGCCTTCTTTTTGGGCTTCATTAATGGCTTCTGCGGCATTATTCAAAATGTTGTAAAGGATAATTTTGATTTTCGGACCTTTGATGATCTGATCATCTGAAAGCGTAGATTCAAGCTGAAATTTGACTTCCGGGTGGCGGCTTTTAACAATTTCCAAAATGGATTGAAGTTGTTCACCTGCAGGGAATGCCCGATCAAATTCTTCGCTGGTCGAAAAAGCCGCCATTTTCTCTACTATAATCCGGATTCTTCTCACCCCTTCGAATATCGATTTCAACCCTCGGGAAAGGGAATTTGATCTTTCTCCAACAGGAAGAACGCCAGCTGATTCCAGTTCAAGCTGTACCATTTCGGCGTTTAACTGAATGATGGTAAGCGGATTGTTGACCTCATGTGAAAGTCCGGCAGTGAGCTCACCCATAGCGGCCATTTTTTCAGTCTGAATGAGTTGGGTGGTTTTTTCAGCAACCAGTTGCTCCAATTGGCGGTTCTGTTCTTTGAGCTGCCGGGTTCTGAAAAAGACATACAGAATGACACCTAAAACCACCAGAATGACATAGCTGAAATAGGCAACAAGCGATCGGTACCAGGGCGGATTAATTTGAAATGAAAAGGTTGCCGGATCACTCAGATTCCCCTGCGGATCACGGGCCTGAACTGAAAATGTATAATTTCCTTCCCTGAGATTGGTGTAATCCTTACTTTGTTCAGTTGTCCAGTCAGACCAGTTTGGCGTTTCACTCTTTGTGAGGCTGACCCGGTAAAAAACAGCAGATTTCTGATTGTAAACAGGTGAGGTAAAAAGAAACCTGAGAAAGAAATCACCATGATCAAGCACAGGTTTTTTGCCGTTAAAATAACGGCCGGCAATTACTGTTGAGCCATTGATGGTAACTTCTCTGATCAGTGCATGAAACGAAAAATTTCCTGGATTAATTGTTTCAGACTTGTACTTCAGTATGTATTCATCCAGAATAATCCAGGTTGTCTGATTCACATCTGAAAAAACCTGATTATAATTTTTATCGTACGGATTAATGAATGGAATGGTGATGGTTTGAAATTTTTGGTTCTCATTCATATTCACAACAATACTTTCGTACCGCCGCCCATCACCGGTTTTTATCCAGAGGCAGTTATTTCCATCCAGATCAAAACGGTCAATCACCCGCATTTCTTCAGGCAAAAGGCGGTTGAGTTCTTCATACGGCTCAAAACGGGTGCCATTCCAGCGGTAAATTCCTTTCATGGTTCCGGCAATCAGTTCGTTTCCAACAGTAAACGGTAACACCAGCCTGAAATCAGGAAGTCCGTCTTCGGGCGTAAAGTGGTGGGCTGATTTCCAAGCCTGTTCAGCTGTGGTGCCATTCCAGCCATTTTCCACGGCAAATAAACCTGAAAACTTGGTGCCAATCCACAGTTTTCCATCAAACCCGGCAATCCCCGACATACTATGCTTGAAGGTTGATATTAATCCTTTATCCGACCAACCGGCGGCTGATTTTTCGAGAAGTCCGGGTCCGTAAAACCGGTTATTGTAAATCATGAGAGTTGGTTGCCCTGGAACCGGTTCAAAAATGTCGAGATCCTTTTCTGAAACGGGTTTTAATTCTTTCCCATTCCAGACAAAGCCGCCGGTAGAACTTGAAACAAAAAGTTCATTGTTAAATTCACGTAAATCATTGAATATTCTGGGTTTACCAGAAATGTTGACTGCCATGGGGAACAGATCGGCAGTTTTTGTGTTGGTTTCATCGAGCAGATATAACCCATCAGAGGTTACCGTGACCAGTTTTCCCTTAAATGGGATACTTTTTTTGATATTTCCAGAGAAACCTGAGGTTTTGTCATAAACCCGAAATGGCATCCCAAAAAAGATTCGGCTGATTCCGTTCTGATGGCCGATCCAGAGTCCGTTTTCCCGGTCAAGAAAGTTGAAAAGTCCGTAATTATCGGTTAGTCCGTTAGTTTCGTTGAAAATATTACAGACTTCACCTTTTGAGTTCACAATCAGAACACCACTGAAAAAAGTCACAAAGACAAACTGATCAGAGCCGATCTTTCCGGCATCATAAATGTGACTTTTCTTTAAAAACTCAGAATCTTTTGATAAAATCGGACGGGTGGATTTTCCATCGTAAATAAATAGGCCGTCATTACGGGAAACGACCATCATTTTCCCGTCTTCCATGGGGAGAAAACCATTTATTTTAAAATTGGCAACAGGTTCAGAACCCTGAAGAAAGTGAAGTGAGTCTTCCTTGATGGTGTAAAGACCCTGTGAGGAAATGCGAAAAACGGGTTCACCATTTACAATTGAAATGACATCAAACCGATCGACACCTGCCGGACGTTCAAAGACAGTAATTTTTCCATCCATCCACCTGAACAGATATTTGAAACTTCTGAAGTAAACGGCCGGACCGCAAACTCTGACTTCCCAGACTTCGCTGAAGTCGAGATATTTTTCGGGGATGAACGGGCGGAGTGACTGGTAAGTAAGTTCGCCGGCAGAATCGGGTTTCAATATGCCGAATTCGTTGGTAGCCGCCACATAAATCACATTTGATGAATCAATATCCAGCCAAAGCGGACTGATATTATCCTTCAGATGAATCAGATCCCAGGTTTGTCCGTCGTACTCCAAAACACCGTTCTGGTTGGCGAGGTAAACAATTCCCTGCCGGTTCTGGATGACACACCAGTTCTGCCTGCCGGAAAAATATTGTGAAAATTTGATATTCTGGATGAAGGGTTTTCCGCCAAAATCAGGGTGCTGACCGTTTGCCTGAACGGAAAAAACCGCAGCGAGAATATAAAGTAAGTATTTCATACTGTTAAGGTACAATCAGACAGGTGAAAATCAAAAAAAGTGAAGAAAGGAAGGGGAATTTGCAGGTGGGGATTAATGATAAAATAATGGAACCGGGGAAAATGGTGAGATTTTCCCCAATCCAATTTGATCAAATATTCATGGCAGGTTAGAATTTTGCAGTAACGCCAACAATTGGCATGATCCCAAAATCCAATTTTGGCGTTTTGATGATTGTGCCCGAATCGTCGGCCTTGAAGGAATAAGAAGTAATGTTGTCACGATTGTAAACATTCCACAAATCCAGATAGGCGGTTAAAGACCAGCCACTGAAATTGACCTGTTTATCAACCCGTACATCGATTTTGTGATAATCTGGATATCTTGCTGAATTTTTGGGTCCGTCAACCAGATAATACTTGCCATTTTTCTGTAAAACACCAGAAACCGGCGTGTAAGGATTCCCTGAAGCATACTGAAATTTTGCCCCGATCTGCCAGCCATCTCCAATTTCCATTCCGGCAAGCAGATTGATGATGTGCGGACGGTCGAATTCAAAAGCATACTCGGGAAGCGACGTGTTATCCTGGCGTTTTGACACAGAATACGAATAGGACGCACTCCCTGAAATTCCGCCGGTGAATTTCTTTTGAAGCGAAAATTCAATTCCCTGAGCATATCCGTTTCCTGAATTCAGCAATAAATTTGAACTGTCTGGGGCAACAATCACATTTGAAAGATCTTTATAATATGCTTCAACCGTCAGACGGGTATCATCTGCCAGCCGGTGTTCAATACCCGCAACATAATGAATTGCGGTGCTGTACTTTAAGTTGAGATTTCTTGGGTCGGGTGAGATTTGATAGCTTGCCGGTGATTGAATATACTTTCCCCAGGCAAAATTGAGAGCTGTTGATTCGAGAAATCGCCATGAAAGTGACAATCTTGGGCTGAAGCTTCCCTGATTTATCAGAGCAAAATGATCATAGCGCAACCCGGCTGAAAGCGTCAGCGGGTCGAAAATCCGATAGGTTGACTGAAGGAAAACCGCAGTTTTTGTGGTTGCATCCGGGCGGAATGAAATGGTTGTTGCCGGAATAATGGTTCCGGTTCGGGTGGTGTCTTCGGGTGTCCAGGAAATGTTTTTTGAATCAATTGACTTTCCAAGTGCCCCGATCTTAAGATCAAGAATAGAAGAAACCTGATAAGTTAACTCTGACTTCAAAGTCAGTTCGTTCTCCAGAATATCTTCACCCCGCAAGGTATGGTCAGACTGAGTTCCCTGATTGGTCGTCCACCCGTTTCCGGTATGAGATAACGTGGTCATTAAAAATGCTTTGTCTGAAAGGAGCAACCGCCAGTTGACACCGAAAGCAGAACCGAAATCATCCCTGACGAGATAATCATATTTGCTGTTGCCGGCTGATTCTTTGGTTGTACCGATCCGGTCGATCTGATCAATATAATAAAATCCCACAAAGCTGAGCCGGTTATTCACATTGATGTCGTAGGTGATTTTTCCGACGGCGTCATAATAACGGGGTGCAGCCGGCCGGTCCATGATGGAAGTCAGAATGTCAAGAAATCCTCGTCGGACGGATAGAATCATCGAACTGTTGCCAATGAGCGGACCGTCAATCATCGCACCAAATCCGCCAATGTTCAGATTGACATCAGAGTTGTACACTTCTTTATTTCCGTCCTGGATTTTCATATCAAAAACGGAAGACATTTTATCACCGAATTTGGCAGGAAATCCACCAGAAAGAAAATCAACTTTTTCAAGCAGAGCTGGATTCACAATGCTGATAATTCCCATCGATTCGCCGGTTCTTGCAAAGTGAATCGGATTGTAAATTTCAATATTATCAAGCAGGGTCAGATTTTCATCCGGACTTCCGCCCCGTACAATCAACTGGGCACTTTTCCCGCCGGCAGTTGCAACACCTGGCATAGATTGCATCACCCTGAAAATATCTTCTGCCGAACCTGGTGAACGGCGGATTTCTTCGGGTGTGAGTGATCTAATGCTGACAACATTATCGGCAGGTTTTGCAAAGTAATCACTCTCAACACTGATTTCTTCGATGGATAATGATGAGGTTTTCAGTTCAAACGTAACCTTTTTGTTCCTGAGCGGATTTACAATGACGTCTGTACTCGTGGTACTTTCATATCCCAGAAAAGATGACTTCACGCTGTACTTTCCTGCCGGTACATTTTTAATGACATAATACCCGTTATCGTTACAGGCAGCTCCCATTGAAGTCCCCATAATGATAACATTTGCACCGGGCAAAGGTTGTTTGGTTATCACATCCCTGACTTCACCGGAAATTGAACCTGTGCCGGTTTGGGAATAAATAGCTGAGGGGAAAAGAAGTAAAAGAAGGATGGATAAACGAAGCATAAAGAAATCTTTCCAAATGACGAAACATGATTTAATGTCACTTGGAGCACGGATTCTTAAAAAAGAGTCAAATGTCTAAAGTTGAAATCCGGTTAGATTAAATATTGTATGAGCCAAAAATGCCGAAAAAGGTCTTTTATTCGTCATTTTGGCTCAAATCAGCGAGAAAAAATAAATTTGAAAGAATTCACTTCCCTAAAATCTTCAAGCCTTTTACACCCGGTAATTTCAGTTTGAACAAACCCCCGGGTGTGTCCCCTTCACCGCCTATTGCACCGGTGATAACCAGTTCATTCATCAGTTCACCGGTAAAAGCAACATTGCTTGTGGTCAGATTTCCGGCAGGATAAGAGTTGAGCAATTCCCCATCGGGACTGATCACCTGAACGGTTTTCATGCCCCAGTGCGCAATGTAAATATTCCCTTTTTCGTCGAGACAAAGTCCGTCAGGGTAGTTACCGATCTGATCGCCTGTTTTATTTGGCAGATAAGCCAGAACCGATTGATTTTTTACAACTCCGGGTGAGACGACCTCAAAAGTTAAAATCCGGTTCCGGTTAGCTTCGCCTACGATCAGAGTTTTTCCTCCGGGAAGTAAAATCACGCCATTCGGGAAAGCGAATCCATCGGCAACCAAATGGGTTTTTCCATCCTTGTCGACATAATGAACCGTTCCGATGGGGTTTTTCTCATCACTTCCACCCGGATCAGTGAAATAAAATCCGCCATTGTCCAGATCGAGGGACAGATCGTTGGGTGAGCGGAGAGGAACCGAATCACACTCCGTTGAAACCGACCGGATGAGCGATCCATTTTTATCGAGCAGATCAACTGATTTTGCAGCACAAACGAGGTGATTTCCGTCTGGAAGGATTTTGTGTCCGTTCGGACCCGGGATTTTCGCCCAGAGAACCGGTTTATTGTCGGTGCCGAATTTATAAATTTCGCCGGTTTTGGTTACTGAGGCGTACCCGTTTCCATCCTGATCAAAAACAATTCCTTCGCAATAGGCTGGCAGTTCGGCCAGTTTTTCGGGAGAAACTGAACTTGAAGAGGGAAGACCGGAACAGGCTGAGAGCAGAAGGAAAGGAAGGATGTTTTGGATGTTCATGGTGATTTCCTGATTTTGACTTTGATTTGCCCATTATAGTGAATTGGTTTGAAAAAATCCTTTAAAAAGCCATTTGAAGGAAAATCAATTCCCCTTTTCGGGTGATGATTCTTTTGCATTTTCTCCGGAATTTTGAAAGTGTGAGAACTTTATTTGGTCAGCTCGTTGAAAATTCAGGAGGATTTATGCAAGGTAAAATGGGAATAATGGTCATCGTTCTGGCTGGACTGGTCTTTTCCTGCTCAGACAACTCAACTGACGGCGGTGCAAAAAATGATCCCGGCACACAACCGGCAGATCTGCCCTCATCCGGATTGGTAGCCTGGTATCCGCTTGACGGAAATGCGGTCGATGGATCGTCAAACAAAAATGACGGAACGATCGGTGGCGGAAGTCCGGCTGCAGCTCCAAACCGGAAAGGAACTGCAGGTAAAGCAACCGTTTTCAACGGAACAACAGATTATTTCACCATCCCAACGTCTTCGTCTCTCGAATCACCCGATACAGCTTTAACACTTGCTGTTTGGGTGAATACAAATGCCCTTGCTTCAATCTGGGCATCCCCTTTGGCAAAATCGAATACCTCTGCTGAAGCTCTTTACAGAATCGGGTACAGTCCGTATTCCGCCTATGGCGTGTTTAATGGCATGACTCTCACCTTTAGCGGAACAATTGAAATTAAGTCCTGGGTTTTTCTTGCTATCACGTACTCAAAAGCATTCGGGAAAATGGTTTTCTACAGGAACGGCGAAAAATTTGGCGAAGTTGCAGGAAACATTACCCCCGGAACAGATAAAAAAGGTAACCTTGAAATTGGCAGAGATACACCTTATGCCACAGAATATTTTAACGGCTCAATAGATGATCTTCGTATTTACAACCGTGCACTGACTCCCGAAGAAATTAAAAAACTGTACGGAGAGTGAAGATAGTAAATTGTCAGAATCAGGATTTTCAGAATCGGGAGATTTTCAGGATGGGAATGACAAATCCTATTTAACTTTGGATCCTGTAATTCCAGTTTATGGTTTTTGATGTTTGTTTTTCATCCTGTTAATCCTATAAATCCTGATTCAGGCAGGGGTATTCATTTTTTCCGATTGCCGTCTGCTTTTTACAATCCGGCCACTGACGGATAGCTGACGGTTAATTTGGAATCAAAAAAAATTGGGTTTTAACCCAAAATCCTGTCAAAATGCCACGAAACCCTGAGGATCCTTTCCCACCATTCCTTCACCTCTGCTTGTTATTCATTCCCGTAAAAGATAGATTTGCAATTGTTAATCAAAACAAAATCTACCCGGGAATTTCATGACGTTTAAACAGTCTGGTCTGCTTTTTCTTCTGATTCTTTCCATTGGATTGCCCGCCTGTGATCAACCCACAGAACCCAAAGATACCCCCGGACCTGATACGACAAGCCATAATTTTGTGTGGCGGGTGGATACGCTGGGCGGACCTTTTTCAACCGCAATCAGCATCGAAATTGTAAATGAAAATGAAATTTATGTTGGCGGTGAATTTTTTGTTTACCCGGATCCAACTGATCTCTCAGTAAGTGACCGTTTTAACCTTGCAGTTTGGGATGGAAATAAGTGGACATTAAAAAAAATTCTTTTTGTTGGGTACAATAATGCACCACCCTATTTATCACCGATCAAAATCATCAAACATTTTGAAAATGGACACATTTTACTAGTCAGTAGTTATAATTCATTTGCAAAGTTTGACGGGAAAAACTGGACATCTTTTTATCCTGGAACAGGAACGGATAAACAATACTGCTGGGCGAGATCAGAAACTGATGTTTATTTCGCTGGGGATGGTGGTGGTTTTACACATTATGATGGATCAACCTTTAAAGTTATTCCCACAGGTGTTACCAATCATTTTATTGATATCTGGGGAGATGATAAAAATGTTTGGATCACCAGTGATGACCAGTCTACTCCTGCGTTTGCTTTTGGTGAGTTTAACGGGATCCAGTTTCGGCTGATAGATTTTAATCCAAAAGAAGGAGAAAACCGTTCGCCGTTTGGCTACAGGTCCGTTTATAAATCCAAATCAAATAACTCAATATTTGTTATGGCTGTTGGAGCCCTTTTAGAAGTGACCAGTACAAACCCTTATTTGTATAAAACAATTTATAACACGAGAGAATCAGGTTATGTTTTTTATTGGATAAGAGGAAATGCTTCAAATGACCTGTATTTGGGTGACTGGAACACCCAAAGCTTTTCTCACTTTAACGGGAAAACCTGGAAAACATTCACGACAAACGGGGAAGGACAGGAAGCATTCACCGTGAAGGGAAATTTAATAGCAGGTTGTGGAAATGCCAGTAACATCAATCCCCCGAGAGTTTATGTAGCCAGACACTTTTAAAACGGGGCGGTGTACCAGACACCACTCGACGCCATTTCCCGGTTCCTTCTGCGTCAATCCGTGAGATCAGCGGGAAAACGTCTCCCGCAGATTACGCAGATGTCACGAAAGGGAAATTTGTATTTCACTTAAACTTCAACCTTGAGCCTTTAACATTAACCCTTAACTCCGCCTTCCCCTAACAGCCAATAGCTAACAGCTAACAGCTTCCCCAATTCCCTGCACTTCATTTTCCATTCAGGCTTCCGGTTCCTACCTTTGCACCCTATGAAAAAACTGACCTTCGACTTACTCAAAACTGATGACGGCGGTTCAAAAGCCCGTGCCGGCGTTATTCACACCGAACGCGGCGATATCGAAACTCCGATTTTTATGCCGGTCGGAACCCGGGCAACCGTTCGGGGTGTGCCTGAACGTGATTTGCACAATGCCGGCGCCCAGATTATTCTAGGCAACACCTACCATCTCTATCTTCGTCCAGGAAATGACGTTCTCATTTCACAGGGCGGACTTCACAAATTTGCTTCCTGGCCAAAACCTATTTTAACCGATTCCGGCGGATATCAGGTTTTTTCTCTGGCCAAACTCAGAAAATTAACCGCAGATGGCGTGACCTTCCGTTCTCATATTGATGGGTCTTCGCATTTTTTCACGCCTGAAAGTGTGATTGAAGCGCAACGGGCGATCGGTTCTGATATCATGATGGTACTTGATGAATGTCCGCCTCACCCCTGCGAGCACATTTACGCCAAAAACTCGAACGAAATCACCATGAAATGGGCGAAACGGTGTCAGGTTGCCGTTGAGAACTCGGAACCGCTGTATGGCAAACATCAGGCGTTGTTCCCGATTGTTCAGGGTTCGGTTTACAAAGATCTGAGAGAATATTCTGCGAAAACCCTGGTGGATATGGATTTTGAAGGATATGCCATTGGCGGACTTTCAGTGGGTGAACCAATTCCTCTGCTTTATGAATTCACCGATTTTACGACTGATTTTCTGCCGAAGGATAAGCCCCGTTATCTAATGGGGGTTGGAACTCCGGCCAATCTCCTGGAAGGAATTGCCCGTGGAATCGACATGTTCGATTGTGTGATGCCAACCCGGAACGGCAGAAATGCCACGATTTTCACCCGGATGGGCGGAATGAACATCAAGAATATGCGGTATATTAACGATCCGCGTCCGATTGATGAAGCCTGCACTTGTTACGCCTGTACCACTTATTCAAGATCGTACATCCGGCATTTGTTTACCGTTCAGGAAATGCTGGCTCCGATGCTGGCCAGTATTCACAACATTCATTTTTATGTGGAAATTATGAAAGAAGCCCGGAAGCACATTCTTGACGGAACCTGGTCAGCCTGGTATCCGGGAATGGCAGCAACCGTTGGCGGTAAAATGGTGGATGGTCAGTAATGGGGTCGGATTTGTAGGGGCGCAATTGTTGTTGTGGTATTTTTTGGGGGCGTTTTAAAAGGTTGATTTTTTTATAAAATTTAATGGATTTGCTTCGCACATGTTATGACCCGCCTTCGCGGGAATGACAACCTTCCTAAAACAATGGAAAACAACTGTAATGTCATCCCCGTGAAGACGGGGATCCAGTATTTTAGCCCCCATTGGTTTCAAATCACCACAAAATCCCGGATCAGCCCTGAAGATTTCCATCCATCCGCCTGAACCCGATTGAGATACCCGGCTGTTGAAAAAATATCAGCATCGGTGGCCGTTTTTGTGATAACTGAAAACGACAGTTCCGGCTCTGAGGGTTTCCCTGAACGTGGGTCAATCAAATGTCCCCAGCTTTGTGATGAATCTGAAGACCGGCGGTTCTGATATGAGCCAGACGTTGAAACAGCACAATCGGTAACCTGCAATACCGGTGATTTTTCCGGATCAGCCGGATTCAAAATGGTCACGTCCCAGGTTTCAGATTCGGGTGAACGACCCGAAATAAACAAATCTCCGCTGAAATTGATCAGAAAATGGTCAATTCCATCCGATTTTAAAATTTTCACCGCCTCATCAACCGCAAATCCACACCCGATTCCACCCAGATCCACTTTTGATTTTTCGTTCAGCAAGCCAGCCGAACTGCCTTCAATTTTCAAATTCCGGATGCCGATTGCACTTTCAAGCTGAGCCAGTTCACGGTCTGTTGGCGGAATGATTTTTTCATCGGCTTCTGCACGGAATCCATACAATTCCATCAGCGGTTCGATGGTGACATCAAAATATCCGGCCGATTGTTCAGAAGCACGTTTTGCCTTGTTCAGAATCGATAGTGTTTCGGGAGATAGAGCGACTGACTTTTTCCCTGCTGAACGGTTCATCCTGGAAATTTCTGAATCCGGCTGATAAACTGAAAAAAGGGATTCAAGTTCTTTGATCCGGCTCATTACTTTTCTGACGGATTCCAACGCCAGCTTCCGGTCGGACGTGTAAAGATCAAACGAAACCACTGAACCCATCGCAAAAGACGACTTCTGAACCAGTTCGAGTAGTTCACCATGAGTGGAATACCTGAACGGAAACGCCGACACAACCCGGGAAGCGGGGAACATCAGACCGGCAACCGAAGCTATTTTTAAAAACTCCCGTCTGTTCATGGCTTTTCTGCTCCGTCCGGATTCAAAAACCACAATTCCGCCAGCATAAGAACGACCATCACCGCCACAGAAACAAACATCGAAATCCCGCTGAGGATAACTACCCAGACAAACCATCCGGCTTCCGGAATGAACCTGAGAATCCACAAGCCGCCAAAGGTTGTAACCAGTGCCAGAAGCGGTTCAGCCATGAGAAAAGTTTTCCATTTTCCTTTCAATATGGATGAAAACCAGAACAATCCGCCCAGAATAAAGAAAATTGAACTGAGACCCAGAATGTGATTGTGGGTTGTCAGCAGCATGTCCTTGACTGATTTTTCAAACTTCAGTTCTGCTTCCGGATCGGCTGCCGGGTCACTGCCCTTGTATTGTTCTGTGATCCCTTTTGGCTTCAGTTCGGTTTCATTGCTCACAAAAGCCAGACCCAGAAAATACCCGATTGAGGTGACAATCAGATAAACTGAAACGAAGGTTTTGAGGGCTGAAGGCCAGTTTCTTAACGGATAAGTCATGAGTGAATTTTCTTTCGGAACGATTCAAATAAGTCGGTCAGTTTTTGTGCCCCTGTGGTCACACTCCGGCATGAGATCGTGGCCCCGCTGATGTTACGGATGGATTTTCCCCAAACTGGTTTTTGCTCAGCGGATTTTCCGGCGAACTGATTTCTGAAAACCTTATAGTCAATTTCTCCGCCGTAAGATTCCCGGTAAACCAGAACATCCAGATCGGCAATCGATCCATCCGGATGAAAAAGAACCGAATAGGTAATCTGCTGGGTTTTTCCTTTTACTTCATCAACAAGTGCAAAATAGTTATCATTCCCCGATTTGATTTCGACAAGATCGAAAGGAGTTGCGGAGGTGATTCCCAGGTTTTCAGATGAAATCAAAGTCAGTGAAGCCGGTTTCCCGGACAGGATTTCAACCGATTCCTGCAAAAGCTTCTGATAATTCTGGCTGATTCTGATCTGTGCGGAAGCTGGACCGCAACATAGAAACAGAACCGGAAATAGAATGCTGCTGAAAAGTAAGTTCATTTGATTTTTGTAGCCCCGACCTCCCGGTCGGGGTTGTATGATTTTAGATTCTCTGAAATGCCGTTTCCCCGTAACCCGTAATACGTGACCCGTAACCATTCCCGTCAATAGAAAAAGTATCCAAATCCAACATTCAAATGCTGGGCGGATTCCTTCGCCCCATCCGGAGTGATAAATTGGTAATCTGCCTTAATGGCTACGTTTTCAATGGGTTTCCAGGTTGTCCCCAAAACCCACTCAGATTTATTCAATCCGCCAACGAAAGAGGAGTTCGGATCAGAACTGTCGACCGTATTTTGAACATTGTATTTTTCAAAGCGGCCGAAGAAAAACCACTTTTGCTCAGACTCAGTAATGAGTGGAAGAATATCATAAGCCGCTTCAGAATAGAAGCCAAACTGTGAATCACCGGCGTTATTACCGTATAACGCATTCAGTTTTTTAACGTCAGAAATAAAGGAATAAACCACCACATTCCTCAGAAATAAACTTCCTGAGTTATACTGGACATCAGCTTCTCCCATTGTGAATCGTGAATCTCCTAACGAAGAGGTGAAAAAAGAGACTCCGGTTTTAATATCCAAAGTGGGAACATACTCAAGCTTACCTGTAAACGCCACTGTTTTGGTAGAACTTTCAGCTGCTTCCTGCCGGCTGGATCGGATTCCGTTTTTACTGATGCCTTCCGGCTTCAGTCCGGCCATCACGTAAGCCCGGTATTTAAATCCGTCACCAAGCTGACCGTAAACGCCGGCACCCGATTCACGCCAGGTTGAAGGAATGATATACCGGTCAACATTGGGTCTTTCTACGCCATGAAAAGTTGAGGGTTCATGTTCCTCGTTGATAATCCCAACCGGAACCATCAGAATACCGGCACGAACTCCGATTTCTTTTCTAAAAGCCAGATCGATATAAGCCTGTTCGAGAGCCAGTTCACCGGGTGCGCCAGATCCTGAGCCATCATTTGAGTCTTCTAGAAGCGTATGTTCAATTTCAAGCTCAGATTTGAACGAAATCCAGTCATTGAAATTATGTCCGGCAAACAGAACAAACCTGTGAAAATCCAAAACCCCTTCTCTGGCAGATGACGATATTTTCCCGGGAGTGACGGTTGGTTTGTTAAAGTGAAGTTCTCCGTAACCACCAATTGTGGTGGTTCCCTGTGCGAAGGCTGCAGTGGCAAAAACCAGACTTGCAGCAGAAATAGTCAAGCGATTCATTTTCTTTCCTGTTTTATTATTTAGATTAAATCTAAGATACGTATCAAATAGTCCGGGTGCAAGATTAGTTTAGAAAAAATCTAAATAAAGAAACAAAATCTCTTCTTTGCGGATTTGTTTATTGACGACTTCAAATTTTCTATCTTTACCTGCATGAAACGAATTTTCAAAACAATTTTATTTTCCGGGTTGATTTTCGGCTTGCCGTTTACTGGTTATTCGCAATCCGATTCAACCCTGATCAGAATTTTTCCGAAAGAAAATTCTCCGGTTGATACGACTGATTTTTTTGAAAAAAAACTCAGATTGTCATCCGTTCAGCCCATTTTTGCAGGAACCTCAAAATATGGGGATCTTTTTGCCGGATTCAATTTTGCGTTCGGAACTATTTTTGACGGAAAAATAAAAAGCTCCTATCCGGGTTTTATCGGGTTTGGTATACAGGCGGGTTTAAAATATAAGTCAGGGTTTCTTGTTGAAGCCGGCTGGAAGTGGCATCAGTTTAACAGTGATGTCTCTTACCTGGTTTCCTCACGTCTTTCGGTTGCAGGAAATGATTCCATTTCATCCACATCAACCGTTTCAGATGCACAATTAAGCACGAATACCGTTCTGCTGACTTTGGTTTACAGCGATTACCGGTCTCCCTTCCTTCCGTTGAGATATGTGTATGGCGGACTGGGTCTCGGAGCTGTCAGGTTTGAGGAAACCGGATCTCTGGTTCTGTCGACCCGTGAAAAACTTTCAGGATTGCCCGAGCAAATCACCACATCAAAGTCGGGACTTTCTTATCAGTACTGGAATCCGGTTATTTCGGTCGTTGTCGGAATGAATTTTCTCTACCTTCCCGAAAGTCACAATTGGTTCAGTTTTGATCTCAGACTTGATATGATACCCAACCTTCATAAAACCGGCGGAGCCTCAGTCTTTTCCCGGGCGAACAACCTGAACGGACTCAGAGCCACGGTTCGTTTTTATTTTGACTTCCGTCAGGAATAAATTCAGTTCACTTTCCAACTTTCAGGAGACTTTCATGATCGCCCTTACTGAAGCTGAAATAACCAAAGCAATTCCTCCCGGGTCACCGGGAATTTTTAAGCTGATGAATAAAAAGGGAGATGTGAAAAAGGTGGGAATGGCCGAAACTGATCTGGCTGAGGTTTTAAAAAAAGCCATTCATCCGAAATATGAGTTTTTTGAATTTAAAGCCACTGCCAGCGATAAAGCTGCCTGGCAACAGCTCTGTGAAGCGTGGCATTATCACAAAAAAAATGATTTTCTTGACTCTGAAGACCATCCAACCCCGCCAAGGGGGAAATTCTGGACTTGTCACTTCTGTGAAGATTCTAAAAGGTATTAAGTGGGAACTGTTTCTGATGATGAACTGAAAAAACTGATGGAGGATTTTCTTCCGGCTGAACCGAAGGAAAATATCAAAATATATTCGGGGAAGGGGAAAAAACCTGATCAAAAACTGAAGGAAACAGAAGCTTCTGTAAGTAAACGCCTGCCTGATGTAACCCGTGACGAACTGATGGCTATGATGGCCGTTCGTGAGCCTGAAGTAAAAGAAGCTGACATTCCCAAAATTGCACTACCCACAAAAAAACGAACAGCGACCCCGGTTCTTGATCTCCATTATCAAACCGTAGAAGCAGCCCGGGAAGAATTTATCCGGTTTATGGAAACCCAGCTTGTCCGCCCGGATGTCGATAAAATCCTGATTATTACGGGAAAAGGTCTTGGTTCTGAAAATTATCAGGCCAGAATTAAACCAATGGTGGAAAAAGAGCTGAATGGTGTGTTCCGTAAACGGATTGACCGCTGGCAGACCGCACCGCCTGATCTTGGCGGATCAGGAGCGATTTTGGTTTGGCTGAAGTAGGAAAGGGCGGATCGAAAGTAATTCCGAGAATCCAAATTTGTCATGCTGAGATATAAAAAAGCCACGGTTTTACTTAAGTCGTTTTTTTCAAAATCAGCCAGCCCGTTATTCCTGATATCACAGAACCCAGTATAATTCCCGCCTTTGCGCTGTTTAAAAGATCACCTTCTGCAAATGCCAGTCCTGCGATAAATAAACTCATAGTAAACCCGATCCCGGCCAGAGCTGAAATCCCGTAAATTTGAATCCAGGAAATTCCCGTAGGCAGGGTTGCAAAATTCAATTTTACTGCCAGCCACGAAAAAGTAAAAATCCCGGCCTGTTTCCCGATTACCAGCCCCACAATGACTCCATAACTGATCTCATTTGCAAGAAGTGATCCCAGAGATCCGTTCAGTGTAATCCCGGCATTGGCAAGTGCAAAAACCGGCATGATAAACCAGATAACCCAAGGATGTAATTTATGTTCGAGATGTTCTGCCGGACTTTCTGCATGTTCACAAACGGTTTTGATACTCTGAATTGCAGAAGCCTGATCTTCATTCTTTAACTCAGAATCCGATTTGCCGGAAACCTGCCGGAAGAAGGACATTATTTTTTCAATTGATTTTTCAAATTCAAAAGGTTGAATCCGGGTTGCTGATGGAATTGAAATTGCCAGCAAAACACCTGCAAGAGTGGCATGGATTCCTGATTTCAGGAAAGCAAGCCAGAGAAAGAAGCCGAAAAATAAATAAATTGATGGGTTTCTTACTCCGATTCGGTTCAGCAGAAACAGGAGAAGTAAAATTCCGCCACCAATTGAAAGGCTTAGCAAACTGATTTCGCTGGTGTAAAAAAGGGCGATGACCAGAACCGCACCAAGATCATCAATGATGGCAAGTGCAGTTAGAAATATTTTGAGCTGAAGAGGGACTCTTGAGCCAATCATTGCCAGAATTCCGAGAGCAAAAGCAATGTCAGTTGCCATGGGTATTCCCCAGCCGGCGGTTCCTGGTGTTCCAATGTTGAACGAGGTGTAGATCAGTGCTGGAGCAATCATACCGCCAAGAGCAGCCGCAACAGGCAATGCTGCCTTTTTAATCGAATTCAGTTCGCCCGTCAGCAATTCACGTTTGATTTCGAGCCCAACAACAAAAAAGAAAACGGCCATCAACCCGTCATTGATCCATAGAAATAAGGGTTTTGAGACAATCAGTTCACTGAAGCCAATGGTGACGGGAATATGAAAAAGAAGCTGATAACTTTCTGAGAAAGCTGAATTTGCCCAGATCAGCGCAACAAGAGCAGAAAAAAGAAGAAGAATTCCACCAGAAGCCTGTACCGAAGCAAATTGCTGAAAGGGTTTCAGAATGGCGTCAACAGGTAGGGGAGATGTTGTATAAATTTTAAATGAGGATTTCATTTGTTTGCCAGAAAATGTTGCTGCAACCTGAACAATGTGAGTTTACACAGAATTCCTGACAAAAAAAACCCGTTCCTCCTTACGGAAGAACGGGAACCAAAAAAAAGCCAGAAACAAACTTGTTTTATGCAGGAACTTCATCCAGTTCGTGCATGAGCCTGCGGAGCAATGCTTCTTTGCTCTTCAGATAATCTCTGAAATCCATTGAATCAGTATGGGAAATTTCCATACGAAGATCGTTGAAATAAGATTGGAAAATGTCTTTCAGAAGATCGGCTTCTTCTGTTGATAATTCTAAAGTGACCATGGTATCCTCCGGTTATTTATGCCCAACAGCTTTGT
The DNA here is from genome assembly GCA_017303995.1 of Bacteroidota bacterium. Lineage (GTDB taxonomy): Bacteria > Bacteroidota > JABWAT01 > JABWAT01 > JABWAT01 > JAFLBE01. The sequence continues at coordinate 49,073 of JAFLBE010000014.1, forward strand.
TAATAAACTGAATGCAAGTTATCAGTCATTTTATTTAGGTGCAACCGGTTCCAATTAAACGATTATTAGAGAACAGAAGAGGCGGATGTCTTTATATTATCAGTTTTGATTTGAATGGTCTTTATCATGGATCCATTCGCCGGTTACCTGTCTGACTGCATGCGGAATCAGGGGCAAAAGCCATTCTGCATATTCTTTGCTTCCTTTGGGTGATCCGGGCAAATTAATGATCAGTGTTTTACCTGAAATAACTGAAACTCCCCGTGAAAGTGCAGCATAGCGGGTTTGTGCAAAAGATTGAGCTCTGAGAAATTCAGCAATTCCCGGAACCTGTTTTTCTGCGATACTAAGGGTGGCTTCCGGTGTGACATCTCTTGGTGTTAGTCCGGTTCCGCCGGAAGTTAAAATGAGATCAACATGAGGTGACATGACTTTCAGGGTTTTTACAATCGCATCAAAATCATCTGGTATGACGATCGTGCTCAGGATTTCAAACTGATCTGCAGGAAATAAAGGGATCAGTTTGGGTCCGGTTTCATCTTTTCTCTGTCCGGTATGTGCCCGGTCTGAAATGATGACGATGCAAAGGCGGATTTTAGATGTTGTCATAACTTTCCTGAAAAGAAATTTTCTCGCAAAGGCGCAAAAAAAGTCATTTAACCACAGAGTGACACAGAGGTTTTCGCAGAGAACACTAAGGTTTTAATAGTTTAAAACAAATACCAATTCAATTTTACTGATTAATAAATGAACTCATAAAGAATTGTTATTTTTGCATTTAACTAAATATTCTCCCACCGCTCCGCATGTCTCTGTGTTTAACTCTGTGATCCTCTGTGGTAAAAGGAAATTGTACCCTTAGCGGCTTTCCGAGAGAAAATCTCCCGATTTGCCACCGGTTTTTTCAAGCAGGCGGATGCCGGAAATTTCGGGTGTTTTGCAAACGGCTTTGACCATGTCATAAACGGTGAGCAAGGCAACTGAAACGGCGGTCAGGGCTTCCATTTCAACGCCGGTTTGTGCGTCAGTGCGGGTGGTAGCAGTTACCCGAAGGGAAGCTGTTTCATCCTGCCATGAAAAGGAAAGCTTTACTGAGCTCAGCGGAATCTGATGACAGAGCGGGATCAGTGACGCCGTTTGCTTGGCGGCCTGAATGCCGGCAATTGTTGCAGTAGAAAGCAGATCACCTTTTTTTAAATGGTTCGATTTCGCCGGTTCATAAGCTTCCTTCAGATAAATCCGTCCTTCAGCAACTGCTGTCCGTGAAGTGACTTCTTTACCAGAAACATCAACCATTGATACTTTATTCTGGTCATCAAAATGAGAAAAGTCTGGCATTTAACCTCCTATTGCAACCATGGGGCGACCGGGATTGGAGGCAATACCATCCATGCCGCCGTGTTGTTTCTTTTTTTCCTTTATCCGGTCGGAGATCAGGTTCAAAAAGTCGTTTTTGCTGATGCCGGCACGAAGCGGAGTTTTAAGATCAAGTTCTTCATTTTCAAACAGGCACGATTTAAAAGAGCCCTCAGCTGTCAACCGGATTCTGGAGCAGGTTGAACAGAAATTCTCAGACATGCTGGCAATAAACCCGATTTTCAGGGGATGACCCTGAACCTGATACCGGTTTGCTGTTCCGGTTCCGGATTCATTAAACCCGAGATGAATAAGAGGAAACCGGGTTGTGATCAGTTTCATCTGGTCTGCTTTTGAAATAAACCCGCCACGATTCCATCCGTTGCCTGAGAAGGGCATAAATTCAATAAACCGAAGCTCAACCGGCATATCTTTAAAGAAATTCACGAGATCGGCAAATTCATCATCGTTTACACCAGCCATGGCGACAGCATTGATTTTTACTTCGAGTTCCGGATAGTCAAGAGCCTTTTGGATGGAATTCAGTACCCTGTCAAGACCGTCACGGCGGGTAATGGTTTTAAATTTTTCCGGGGAAAGTGTATCCAGGCTGATGTTGATTTGCTTCAATCCATTTTTTACAAGTTCCGGGAGCTGATCGGCAAGTAAAATTCCGTTTGTCGTCATGGAAAGGGTTTCGATGCCGGGAATCCTGTTCAGCATGGAAAAAAGATCAGGAAGATTCTTTCTGACTGTGGGTTCACCACCTGTGATGCGTACTTTTCTGACTCCGGCTGAAGCGAGCCAGGAGACGAGTGTCGCAATTTCTTCAAAGGAAAGAATTTCGGAGTGTGGAAGAAGCGGAACACCTTCTTCGGGCATACAATACTGGCAACGGAGGTTGCATCTTTCAGTCACCGACACTCTCAGATAAGAGTGAACTCTGCCGAAAGTATCGGCAAGTGTGGTCATTTCCGGTGGGAAAAAGGGTTTATCCATCAGCAATCAGTTAAAATGATTCCAACCTTGTTTTTCAATTTCAGTTTCATCTCCTTCAGCTTCACGCAGGAGCATGGTTTCAGTCTGATCGGTAATTTCACCAATAATTGTCAACTCATCGTTTGATTCAATGATCAGACGCCATTCCGGATTGACCGTAAACAGCAATTCATAATCTTCGCCACCAAAAAGTGCCCATTTGGTTGATTCTTCATCAAATTGTTCAGCTACTGATCTGATAGGTTCAGTTACAGGTAAACTGAGTTCATCAAGAACAGCACCAACACCTGATTGTTTGCAGATGTGGAATAAATCGCCGGCAAGTCCGTCACTTAAATCAATCATCGCCGTAGGTTTTACCCGTTTCTGATTCAGCCAGGATAAAACTTCAGTTCTGGGTTTTGGTGCTAAATGCCGTTCAATCACCCAGGAATGACGATCGAGTGTAGGGGCAAAATTTTCAGGATCAGAAAGATAAAATTCTTTTTCACGGATGAGGACTTTCAATCCGGCAAAACTTCTTCCCGGATTTCCAGAAACCACAATGAGATCACCGGGTTTTGCACCATTTCGATACACGATTTCATCCCGGTTGGCAAAGCCGGTTACGGTTACCGAAATGAACATATTGCCTGAAGATGCTGATAAATCACCACCGATAACTGCAACATGAAAATCTTTACAGGCTAGGTGAACGCCGGCGTAAAACTCTTCGAGAAGTTCAACCGTGATTTTTTGGGGAAGAGCAAGAGCAAGAGTAATATATTGAGGCGTGCCGTTCATGGCGTAAATATCACTGACGTTCACAGCAACTGACTTGTACCCAAGGTGCCTGAGTGACTGGTAAGTGAGGTCGAAATGAATACCTTCAACCAGACAATCTGTGGAAATAAGTTGTTCCATACCTTCTGCAGGATGAAAAACAGCAGCATCATCACCGATTGATTTCAGAACATCAGAATCTTTGAGGGTTACCCATTCACTGATTTTTTCAATCAGACCGAATTCACCCAAAGCGGAAACAGGAGTTTTGGACATAGGAAATAGTGATATGTGATAGGTGATAAGTGGCAAGAAAATGCGTAATTACAGGAGATAAGTCTTTGTTTCTCTTGTCACCTGTCACTTGTAACTTGTCACTGTGTTATGGTTCCGCAATTACACCTAAACGAACCGGTTTTCTTGCACCGGTAACCGACGGAATATTCCCGGGAAGGCTCAAAGCCCTTAGAAAACCGAGAACAGCAAATGAAATTGCTTCTTTAAACGTAGATGAAACACCAACCTCAGAAGTGTCAGAAACTGAAATTGCCGGACCAAACGCTTGTCTCAATCTTTCCATCAGATACGGATTTTTTGTTCCGCCACCTGAGACGTAGACTTTTTTGAGTTTTCCTTTTGAAAACTTTTTGACTGATTCTGCTGCAGCTTTAGCGGTCAGTTCGGCAGCGGTTGCAAGAAAATCTACTTTGGTTGCTTCTGCCGGAAAAGAATCGAGCCAGTTTTCAATCCAGTCTTCAGAGAATAATTCACGGCCGGTTGATTTCGGCGGGTGTTTGGAGAAAAATTTATCTTCCAATGCCTTTTCAACCATGCTCTCCTGAATGATCCCATTTTCTGCAAGGATGCCATCACGGTCAAAAGGAACACTGAAAAACCGGTTTGCAACATAATCCAGAATAATATTACCCGGTCCGCAGTCAAAGCCAAGAGTCGGGTGATTATCTGCCAGAAGGGTTACATTCGCAATTCCGCCAAGATTCAGAATGGCACAGGGTTTTACTCCTGCAAAGAGAAGTTCATCAGATTTTGGTACTAACGGGGCACCCTGTCCGCCGACGGCTAAATCAGCCTGTCTGAACTGATAAATTACAGGGATTCCGGTTTCAGCAGCCAGCCGCTGGCCATTTAATAGCTGAAGGGAACCACGGGTCGGATTTTTTGATGATATTGGTTCAGGCGCATGAAATACGGTTTGTCCGTGGCAGGCCAGATATTCGGATTTGATCATCAGCCCTTTCTGGTGCTCTTTGTAGGACTCACGATAAAAGTCAGTGATCAGTTCTTCGATATCGAAATAACCGGCAACGGGAATGGCTTTTCCGTTTGTGAGATCCAGTAAAGACTGTTTCAGTGTAACCGGAAATGGCGAAGAAGAAGAATGAAGAACATCCATCTGAAATGGAGGGTAGTCCATTTGAATTTTAATGGTGACCCAGTCGATACCATCCATTGAGGTGCCAGACATGGCGCCTGAGATGATCATATATTGTTTTTTTGCGATTTTCATTTTTTCATCCACTCTGCTGTTTCACGGGCATGATAGGTCAGAATCATATCTGCACCTGCCCGTTTAAATGCGGTTAAAGATTCAAGTACTACTTTTTTATAATCGAGCCAGCCATTTTGGGCAGCCGCCCGCAACATGGCATATTCACCGGAAACGTTATAAACCGCAACCGGAACGTCTGAAATTTCAGACACGGCACGAAGAACATCCAGATAGGGAAGTCCGGGTTTGACCATCACCATATCTGCACCTTCAGATATATCGAGATTCACTTCACGGAGTGCTTCCCTTACATTTGCCGGGTCCATCTGATAGGTTTTTTTGTCGCCCTTTTTCGGGGCACTGTCAAGCGCATCACGAAAAGGTCCGTAAAAAGCGGATGCATATTTGGCAGAATAAGCCAGAATTCCAACGTTTGTAAATCCATTTTCATCAAGTGCCTGCCTGATGACCTCCACACGGCCATCCATCATGTCTGAGGGAGCAACAATATCTGCTCCGGCCCTGGCTTGTGCTACTGACATTTTTGCCAGAAGAGGAAGGGTTTCATCATTCAGGATTTCTCCTTCGTCACTTACAAATCCATCGTGACCATCTGAGCTGTATGGATCGAGGGCAACATCGGTAATGATGACCAGTTCCGGAACGGCTGCTTTGATGGCTCTGATTGTTTTCAGATACAATCCGTCAGGGTTCCAGGATTCTGTGGCCGTTTTATCTTTTTTTGTATCATCAATTGCAGGAAACAAAACAACACCTGGAATTCCAAGTGAATATAAATACCGGCATTCTTCAACAATCAACTCAGAACTCAGCCGGAATATACCCGGCATACTGGTTATTTCTGACTTCTTATTGATTCCCTCACAGATAAACAAGGGCATAATCAGGTCAGAAACCTGGAGGTGATGTTCCCTCACCAGCGAACGGATTCCCTCAGAAACCCGGTTTCGCCGTCCTCTGATCAGCATATTACTCCTTTTTTCGGTGCAAAGTTAGGACATTTCAGTTAAAAATGTGCCATTTAATCCATAAACACTTAATTTTGTCGAATAATTTCCGGTGAAACCCTATCCGTCTGACACCGTAAACTGAAATGCCTGTTGGCAAATCCAATCTATCACTTTATTTTTCAGGATTTTTGTTATGAAAAAATTAATTGCTCTCTTCCTTTTTTCCTTCTTTGCAGGAAACCTTTTCGCCCAGCACCCACATTTCACTATTGGTGGAAACGTAACGGTTGCCAATCCGCAGGGGGAATTTGAAAAAGTTACCGGTAATAAAAATATGTGGGGTGGCTCTATTGAAGGGTTTGCTGGTCTTGGCTGGGGCAATATCGGATTAAATATGAATTATCTATATCGTGGTGGTGATACTTTTAAAAGATCACTTGGCGGACCTCAGGGTGTGCCTGTAAATGCCGATGTTGATATCACCAACGGACTTTTTAATCTTCAGCTTGTCGGCAGACTGATGTACCCGGAAGGCATGTTCCGCCCATATGTTGAAGGTTTTATCGGTGGTGCATTTTTCAGTACAACGACTTCGGCTAAAGACCGGAATACAGGTGAAGAAATTGCCGGTGATACCAATCAGGATGATCTTACCTGGGTGATGGGTTATTCAGCCGGTGCCTTGTTTAAAATTTGGGAAGACCGTGAAAACTCGATGCAGCTCATGAGACCCTCAACCCTATTTATTGATTTTAAAGTAAAAAATAATTTTGGCGGGCAGGCAGAATACCTGCTTTCATCCGAAGATATTTATTTTGATGACCCGTCAAGTACCTGGAAAACCCGCACTTCCACCTCAAAAACAGATTATCTGTCCTGGCACGTTGGGGTTGCTGTCGTTTTTTAAGGCGAAGAGATTACAGTTTTAAATTAACCTACCCACATTCCCCCTCCGTCTGAGGGGGTTTTTAATTTATAATGCAAAAAATACGATCGTAGGTTTAGTATTATAAAGTCAAGATCAAGGGTGCTTGTTTATTTATTTCCAGTTCTGTTTGCCGAACTTTATGGCTGCAGAATCTTCTTCATTAAAATTCAGATAAATATTTCTGATTCTTCACCTCTTATTTCCTATTTTCAGTATTTTTAAAGCTTTTAGTCAATAATAAAGGACTCACCATGAAGATAAGCTCCAATTTTGACAGCGGTAATATTGAGGTTCTTTCTCTCGACCACTCCTCTGATATCCGTCTTGCCATCCGAAAAGATACCAACTCAGACTTTTTACAATGGTTTCACTTTCGCCTTCAGGGTGTAAAGGGAATTCGTTGCACGCTCAATATTACCAATGCCGGTGAAACTTCTTATCCTGATGGATGGAAAATTTACCAGGCTTGTGCCTCTTATGACCGTGAAAACTGGTTTAGAGTGCCTACCCATTTTGACGGGAAAAATCTTCAGATGAAGTTTACTCCCGAATTTGATTCTGTCTTCTTTGCCTATTTTGCTCCTTACAGTTGGGAACGTCACCTTGATCTGATTTCCTATGCGCAGGAATCCCCAGTCTGCTCAGTTTCTGATATTGGTGAAACCGTTGAAGGACGTGATATCAATCTGGTTACTTTTGGTGAAGCCGGGGAAGGTAAAAAGAATATCTGGATTATTGCCCGTCAGCATCCGGGAGAATCGATGGCTGAATGGTTTATGGAAGGTTTGATCGGCAAGCTTTCAGACCCGCATGATGCCGTTGTTAAAAAATTGCTCCACAAAGCTGTTTTCTATTTGGTCCCGAATATGAATCCGGATGGAAGTATTCACGGAAATCTCAGAAGTAATTTTGCAGGGGCAAATCTGAACCGGGAATGGGAAACTCCGTCCTTAGACAAAAGTCCGGAAGTGTTCTATGTCAGAAAGAAAATGGAAGAAACCGGTGTCGATCTTTTTCTGGATATTCATGGTGATGAATCCATACCGTATAACTTTCTTTCCTGCTGCGAGGGAATTCCCGGCTATTCAGAAAAAATGGCTGCAAACGAAGCTTTTTTCCTGAAAAAGTGGATTACTGTAAACCCAGAAATGCAGGATGTTTTTGGATATGATAAGGATAAACCTGCTGAGGCAAATCTTACTATTGGTTCAAATTGGGTTGGCCACCGGTTTAACTGTTTATCGGCGACTGTTGAGTTGCCATTTATTGACAACCTGAATTTCCCTAACGAACTTGAAGGCTGGTCACCAGACCGTTCTATTCAATTGGGAACTTCTGTTGTCGTTCCGATTTTATCTGTACTTGATCAGCTTTAATTTTTTATTCACAAACAAGAAGAGACGTATGACCCGACTTATTTGTAACTCACGCCTGTTGATTGCTGTTTTTTCAGCTTTGATTTTGACCGCATTTTCGGTTTCTGCCCAACCTAAGGTTGATAAAATTGAACCGCCAAACTGGTGGGTCGGGATGAAATGGAGTCCGATTCAGCTCATGATTTATGGTCAGGAACTTGACGTGGTTTCTGCAGAATGGAATAATGCCGGCTTAAAAGTTATTTCGGTAACGCCAACACCGTCTAAAGGCTATGTTTTCGTCGATACTGAAGTTGGAAGTAAGCTCAACCCTGGGTATTACACCCTTGCGTTGAAACTCAGAAACGGAAAAGATCTGAACGTTAGCTATGAATTTCTTCAGCGTGAAAATGGTGATAACAAATATCAGGGGTTTGGTACGAAAGATATCGTTTACTTAATCACGCCTGACCGGTTTGCAAATGGCGATCCCAAAAATGATGTGGTAAAAGGTTATAAAAATGAGTTGAACCGGAATGACGGACTTTCTCGTCACGGTGGTGATATTCAGGGCATTATCAATAATCTGGATTACATGAAGGATCTGGGTGTAACCGCAGTTTGGATTAACCCGCTTATTGAAAATAATGGCAACATCAGCTATCACGGGTATTCTGCAACTGATCTGTATAAAGTTGATCCCCGTTTCGGAACCAATGAAGTGTACCGGAAGCTGGTTGATGAAGCCCGCAAAAAAGGACTAAAAATCATTCTCGATCACGTGAATAATCATATTGGTATCAACCATCCCTGGGTTAAAAACTATCCGTTTCCAGACTGGATCAACGGCACTTCCGAAAAAAATGTTTATGCCCGTCACATCAAATCGAATCTGACTGATTTATATCAGGATTCAGCTTCAGTTGCCCGTGAACAAAAAGGCTGGTTTGTTTATGACATGCCCGACATGAATCAGAGAAATCCGTTTCTTGCCAATTACCTGATTCAGAATACCATTTGGTGGATTGAATATCTTGGCATTGATGGCATCAGGGAAGACACCTATCCGTATGCTTTTCCTGAGTATCAGGCAAGATGGAATAAGTCAGTTTTCGCAGAATATCCTTCATTCAATATTGTTGGTGAAGTCTGGATTGAAGACCCTGTTTATGGCTCATTGTATCAGAAGGATTCAAAAGTTGCCCGTCTGAATACAAATATGCCGTCTGTGACTGATTTTGGTCTATATGGTGCCACCAAAGAAATATTTGCGGGTGAAAAATCATTCAATCGTGTCTACGAAACGCTGACTCAGGATTTTCTCTATCCAAACCCGAATATGCTGCTAACCTTTCTCGATAATCATGACCTTCCTAGAGTCATGTTTCAGGCCGATGAAAATGAAAACCAGTCAAAAATGGCAATTTCTGTTTTGATGACGCTTCGTGGAATTCCGCAGATTTATTACGGAACCGAACTTGGCTTTATCGGCGGACAGGAACATGGCGACATCCGTGCTGAAATGCCCGGTGGTTGGGCTGGCGACAAGCGCAGTGTTTTTGTTGAGTCTGGCAGAACCAAAACTGAAAACGAATTTTATACCCTGACGAAAAAACTGATTCAGTTAAGAAAAGACCACCCGGCCCTCACAGATGGCAGTATGGTTCATTTCCGCCCCGAAGAAAATGTATACACGTTCATCAGGTATAAAGATTCTGACCGGATTCTGGTTTCTGCAAACAACAATTCAGGAAGTAAAACTGTACAAATGAGTCAGGTTGCACCTCATTTGGGAGGGGCTGTCTCTCTGACTGATGTAATGACTGGCGAAATTATTCCGTTCTCAAGAACAGGTGAATTTAAAGTTGACGGATACACAACACGGATTTTTGTCGTGAAGTGATCGTGGTGGGAGCGGTCACCTCGATACGCCTGCGGCACTCGGTGTCCGGTGGAAAAGCGGTCCCCGAGTTCAGCCAAAGGCTGAATATCGAGGGGGCGGGGTTTGGTAAGTGCAAAAAAGCCGGGTTAAGCCTGGCTTTTTTTTGAACAGATGATTTCGGTTAGTTTCTCCGTCAGTAGACGTATTTTCAAGATACATCGCTTTGCTCTTGCCCGACGACCGGAGAAAGAGCGGGACCTCGATACGCCTTACGGCACTCGGTGTTCGGTGGAGGAAGATGTCCCCGAGTTCAGCCAAAGGCTGAGTATCGAGGGGACAGGGTTTGGTTTCGGTTATTTCTTCCAGGTCTTTTTTGCAAGCGTTGGCAACTGATCAAATTCACCGTCAATCAGCGCCTTCTTTTTCTTTTGCGACCAATTCTGAACCTGTTTTTCCCGATAAAAAGCATCATCAACCCGATCGTATTCTTCCCAGTAAACTAAGGAAACCGGTAAACGGGTTTTGGTATAATTCGCGCCAAATCCAGATTGATGTTGTTCAAACCGACGATCAAGATCTATTGTGCTGCCGGTGTAAAATGAGTGATCCCTGCATTGCAGGATATACATATAGGGCATTTTTGTAAGGATATTATTCGGAATCCTTACAAAATTAATAATTTCAGTTGAGAAGTGAAAGTGGGAATGTCCGGGCGTCTCGATATAATCACGTTGGTCGTTACTCGACGACCGTGGAGATCGGGCACCTCGATACGCCTGCGGCACTCGGTGTCCGTGAAAAAAGCGGTCCCCGAGTGTCCGTCAGTTGACGGACTTATCGAGGGGAGAGTTCTTAGGAGTTTTCTGGGCACCTCGATACTCGTTGTCCGTAGGAAAAGCGGTCCCCGAGTTCAGCCAGAGGCTGAGTATCGAGGTGCCGAAAAACTTAAACCATTTTAGCAGGATCAACCCATTCGTTGTATTGTTCTTCGGTGAGAAGACCAAGACCAAGGGCAGCTTCTTTCAAAGTTGAACCGTCTTTGTGGGCTTTTTTAGCAATTTTGGCTGCATTGTCATACCCGATGTACGGATTCAACGCCGTAACCAGCATCAGTGATTTTTCCATATTTTCTTTCAGCTTCGGCAGATTGGCTTCGATGCCATACGCACAATTATGCTCGAAAGAATCACAGACATCACCGAGTAATTCAAGAGATTCCATCACGTTGTGAAGAATAACCGGTTTGAAGACGTTCAGTTCAAAATTTCCCTGAGAAGCGGCAAACCCGACAGCAGCATCATTTCCAAAAACCTGAACACAAACCATCGTCATGGCTTCTGATTGCGTTGGATTGACTTTTCCCGGCATGATGGAGGATCCTGGCTCATTTTCAGGAATATTCAATTCACCGATTCCGGCACGTGGACCAGAAGCCAGCCACCTGATGTCGTTTGCAATTTTCATGAGTCCGGTAGCCAAAGCTTTCAAAGCACCATGGAAAAAGGCAAGCTGTTCGTGTCCGGCAAGACCCTGATATTTATTTGGATTCGGACGGAATTTCAATCCGGTGAGAGTGGTCAGTTCGTCGCAGACCATTTTATCAAAGCCTTTCGGGGCATTCAGTCCGGTTCCGACAGCAGTTCCGCCAATGGCAAGATCAAGAAGTGAATCTTTGGCCAGATTGATCTGTGCAAGTGCAACCTTCATCTGAGCCACATAACCAGAGAATTCCTGTCCGAGGGTGATCGGAGTTGCATCCTGAAGGTGAGTTCTGCCAATCTTGATGATAGAGTTGAATTCCTGTTCTTTTTTCTCAAAAACCCGGATCAGAGATTCCACTCTCGGGATGAAATGGCTTTCAGTGTAACGGGCAACGGCAACGTGCATAGCCGTCGGGAAAACATCATTTGAAGACTGGGATTTGTTGACCGTATCGTTGGCGTGAACCGGTTTTTTCGATCCCAGCGGATGACCCAGAATTTCGTTTGCCCGGTTGGCAATCACTTCATTCGAATTCATGTTGGTCTGTGTTCCGGAACCGGTCTGGTAAATTACCAAAGGAAAATGGGCATTGAATTTCCCTGAAATCACTTCATCACACGCCTGAATGACAGCATCATAAACTTCCTTGTCCAGCTTGCCGATTTTAAAATTGGTGATGGCACAGGCTTTTTTCACCATGGCGAGGGAAGCAATAAAATCGGGATGGAAATGTGACCGGCCGATTTTAAAGTTTTGAAGAGAACGTTGGGTTTGGGCACCCCAGTATTTGGTATTTTCTACCTGGATATCACCCATTGAATCATTTTCTGTACGGAAAGACATAGCAGCTCCTGGTTTGTCAGTTAAAAGTGCAACAAAAATAGACCGTTCAAAAGATGAAATCATCCGCAATGCAGGCGAAACGGCAAATTCTAACCGTGAATTAAAAATTGGGAAGGATTCTTCCCCCAACTAAATCACAAAATTGACATTCCAACTAAAGTATAAGTTGCACCATACAAAATTATTATCCATATTTAGACGAAATATTAATAAAGGACATCTTTGTCATGATGGAATGGAAATCAAAACTGCTTTTTACCGCACTTGCCATTGGCGGAACCAGTTATATTGGGGCTACCCTCTGGGCTCACAGCACAGGCATGAACGGATTAACCAATAAAGATGGCGGAGACGGTTGTACCTGCCATGGTGGTAAAAGTTCAGCAGTAACTGTTTCCATTAACGGACCCGAAACCCTTGCCCCAGGTGCCACAGGATCCTTTACCGTCACCATTGCTGGCGGACCATTGGCAAAAGCCGGAACTGATGTTGCCGCTTCAGCCGGAACACTAACACCGGGATCAGGAATGAAAACCCAGTCAGGCGATATTACTCACACGACACCGAAAGTAGTTTCTGGCGGAGTTGTGACCTATGATTTTATGTATACAGCACCGGCAACACCAGGTGATGTTACCTTGTTTGCAACCGGAAACAGTGTAAATGGAAACGGAAATAATTCAGGTGATCAATGGAATCATGCACCAGATAAAGTTATTGCCGTTAAACAGGGAACGGATGTGAGTGAGCAAGGTCAGCCGGAAGGATTTTCTCTGAAGCAGAATTATCCGAATCCGTTTAATCCGTCAACGACCTTATCCTTTGAAATTCCTGTTGCGGGAAAAGTACAGATTTACTTGCGTGATATTCAGGGCAGAACCATCAGAATGCTGGTTGATCAGGTTGTTGCAGCAGGTGAGTTCAGCCGGAATTTTGATTTTTCTGATCTTCCTTCCGGAAATTATCTATATACCCTGGCTTATAATGGTAAAACTCAATCCAGAATGATGAGTTTGGTGAAGTAAATTTTTATGGTTTTGTGAAGTTGGAAGTGGGATGGTAAAAGGGCGACCGATGGTCGCCCTTTTTTTATTTCTTCGGCGAGGTACTTTTGAAAACATTGAACACAGAGGACACTGAGCGAAGTCGAAGTGCCCTCTGTGTTATTCGTATCCCGTAAGGCGTACAGCGTACCCCGAATTTACTCTTCGAGCAAATCCCTGTCCCTTACGCCTATCAGATAGAGAATTCCGTCCAGACCGATGATTGAAAGCGCATGATCAGCAGATTCTTTGACGAGAGGTTTTGCACGGAAGGCAATGCCAAGTCCGGCACAGGCGAGCATAGGAAGATCGTTGGCACCGTCACCAACTGCAATCACCTGCTCAAGGGAAATATTTTCTTTTTCCGCAAGCAATTTCAGTACTTCAGCTTTCCGGGCGGCATCTACAATTTCACCTAAGACATTCCCGGTGACTTTTCCGTCACTGATTTCCAGTTCATTGGCAAAGACATAATCAATGCCGAGTTTATCTTTCAGGAAATTGCCAAAGTAAGTAAATCCACCCGAGATAATAGCCGTTTTATAACCAAGAGATTTGAGAATACCGATCAAACGTTCGGCTCCCTCATTAAGTTGAAGGTGACTGGCGATATCAGCCAAAACTGAAGCATCAAGTCCTTTGATCAGTTGCAACCGGCGTTTCAGACTTTCCCGGTAATCAATTTCACCCCGCATGGCCGATTCAGTAATTTCTGAAACCTGATCACCAACACCGGCACGCCGGGCAAGTTCATCAATAACTTCAGTGTTAATCAGAGTGGAATCCATGTCAAACGCAACCAACCGGCGGTTCCGGCGAAACCGGTTTTCTTCCTGAAACGCAATGTCAATTCCGAACTCATGGCTGATTTCAAGAAATTCAGCTTTCATGGCTTTAAAATCACGGGGTTCACCTCTCACCGAGAATTCGATACAAGCCCGGGGAAGCCGTTGGTTTTCATTCAATGGCGGTCGACCCGACAGACGGGTGATGACATCAATATTTAGTCCGTTAGTGTGAATGATGCCAGAAAGGCGTGCTAGGTGAAGGGCTTTGATCCGGCGGGCAAGCAAGGTTACGATGTAGCGTTTTTTCCCCTGGTTGGCGACCCACTTTTCGTAACGGTCTTCAGAAATCGGTGAAAATTTAACCGTTACACCCAATTCAAATGCTTTGAAAAGCACTTCCTTCATGACATTATGAGCCGGGTTTTCCTGTTTGGGAAGCTCAATCACCATTCCCAGCGATAACGTTGAGTGAATGACAGACTGACTCATATCCAGAATATTCACATCAGATTCAGCCAAAACTGAACATAAAGAAGATGTCAAGCCAGGTTTGTCTTCACCCGAAACTGTCAGCAGCACAATTTCCTTCATTCTTTCTCCCATTCCGCTAATGAACTTGCTGATATTATTTTTTACCGATTACTTCAGAGTAAATCACATTACCAAACCGGGCGTGAAAGGTAACGGCAAAATAAGTCGCCGACGCTTCAACTGAAACAAAGCCAAAGTTGGTTGAGGCAAATTTTGTATTCTTTCGCCAGGTTACATTCCGGCGTTTTCCGCCGGCACCTGAAACGATATAATTCACCCCATTTTCTGGCTTAATCAGTTCCAGATGGTGATCATGACCGCAGAAATAGGCAGTCACTTTATTTTCTTCAAGAATGGGTTTCAGAAGGGCAACGAGTTCACCGGTATTGCCATGCTCACCATTTGAGCGAACCGGGTGATGTCCAAAAACGACCTTCCAGATAGCGGATGACTGTTTGAGTTCAGCATCCAGCCAGACCAGCTGAGCCTTAGCCTCGTCTGAGGTTTCATCGAGCAGCATTTCCGTGTCGAGGGCAAAGAAATCAATACTGTCCCCCGGAGAAATTCCGGCTGAAAAGGAATAATAACGGGCGGGCATTTTCCAGCGGTCATGTGAAAGGGCATACTCAAGTTCAGCCTCTTCGTTACCGTAATAATCGTGATTTCCGAGGATGGCATAAAACGGAATCTGAAGGGAAGATTGGTTATAAACAGTTTCGAAAGCTGTTTGCCATAACGGATCGGAAACCGAACTGACGCCGGATTCATAAAAATTATCACCGAGGTAAAGAACAAATCCAGCTTTACGATTCTCTGCTGAATGTGCCATACCGGAGGCTACTATTTTTTGAGCGTCTTCACCGGTTCCGGCATCACCGACAGCGAGAAATGTGATTCTTTTTTCAGATGCGGGCGGATTGGGAAACGTCCATTCAGGTGTTGGCTGCTGATCAATAACTTCACTTTTCCCTGAAGGGGAATCAAAAAGGCTAGCCGGGGAGCAACTGGAAAAAGTGATCAGGATCAGTGAAAACATGACCAAAAAGTTAGACCGAACCAATACTATTTTCATACCGGAAATCCTGAAAAAGTTGATCAGAACCGATCGTATGAATATTCTGACTTCTTGATTGAAATATCTTGAAGCTGAGGTGCTTTGATGTGAATGTTGAGCGAGTAATAACTGTAAGCACCGGCAGGACTCCAATTAAAATCCATTTTCCAGCAATGCAGGTCTCTGAAAACAGAAATGGTAGGAAAAGTAAACTCTTCACGGATTATATCATATCCACCCTGAGCGCCAATTTTCCAGTTTTCAGTGAGAGAGACATCAACAGAACCATTCAGAATTGCCGATTTGGTTTTAACTGTTGGTGTTGGGGTTTGGGTTGAATAACTGCCGTTGAGGTTAAACGACCAGGGCACGTCGAAATTTACATTTTTCAGATTGCGTTTTTGGATTTCAGCAGGTGAAAGTGTTTTCTGAAACGGATCATTTTTCTGTTGTTCATCCTGATAATTCAACCGGTCATCATTTTTTTCGGGTGTTGCTGAATAGTTGAAGGAAAAGGAAAAATTTTGATTGAGTGATCTGAATAAGCCTCTGTCTTTTTCCCAAAGTGTGTATTTGGTAATTCTTTCAGTAATTATACCGGTTGTCTGGTTCTTGTTATAAGAGAACGCATAAGGTGTGTAAGAACTTGAATACTGGATACTGAAATTTTCACCAATACTGGTACTGGCACTTACATTCAGGTTTGACCAGTTTAGCGAATCTGCAGCAAAATTATATCCACCAGAAAAATTAAGACTTCTGAGCAATTGAATGACATCATCTTTTGCCGGCTTTCCATCCTTGTCGGGCTTACCAGCCAGTTTCATTTCAAAAATATTGTTCAGGCTGAAGTTTACAGAACTCAACTTACCGCTTGAAACCCCACCACCAGCGAGACTTCCCTCGAAAATCGAGTATTTCTGCACTCTGCCGGCTGTATCGGTTACGGTTTTGTAATACCCGTAATCAGATTTTGAAAAGTCAGGACGGAAATTATAACTAAGAGACGGTTGCAGAACATGTCTAAAACCTTTAACCGAACCAAATTCAGGCTGAATAATTCCATAAAGACGGGTTGACGCACTTACACCGGTGCTCCATGTTCGGGCAGCTTCAAAACCATGAACGGTTCTTGAAACAACCTGCTGGCTTGTGGGATCCACTTCTTTTCTGATGGTTTTGAAATACCAGTCTTCTGTATATGAAAAACTTGGCGTCAGGGTAAAATATTTTCCGACCGGGAACGGAATATTTAAACTGGGCCGGTGACTCACGCCATAATCTTCTTGTTTGGTAACGATTTGAGTTGAATCGTTGATGACATTGACGTTTCGGTTGTAAACACTTCTTACAGACCCGCTATAGCCAAGAGTTAACCGTTCATACCAGCTTTGTTTTGATGATGGTTTCGATTCATCACGGAATGGGTTGCTTGACCGTTTGTTAACTGACAGTGCCGGGAAAGATTGGGTAAACCCACCCGTTACCAGATTTTGCCGACGGTTAAACCCAAGGTTCATGCTCCAATCGGTATCTTCGAAGGTTTTTGAATACGTTGCATCAGACTGAACTTCCTGTTGCGACAGATCACGGGGATCGAAAGACGTCCGTTTTAAATAATTATTACTCATGAACCTGACGTTTGCATTTAAGCTTGAGGTTGGATCAAAATCCTGGCGGTGATTCCAGGAAATACTATAGCCGGTCGTTTTGTTGTAATCAGGATCGGTTTCTTCGCCGGTAATATCGTTGGTATACCCGAGTCTCAGGCTTCCATTGAAATCATATCGCTTGTTATAATTGAAATCACCATAAAGGTTGTAACCACCCTTCGAGTAATAATCACCCGTTGTGGTGAGATCGTAATAATCGCTCAGTGCGAAATAATATCCGCCACCACGAAGGAAAATACCCCTGAGGGCACTTTCACCGTATGTGGGCGGAATAATTCCAGATTGCCGGCCGCCACGGTTTGGAAGAATGGCAAATGGCAAGGCAAAAATCGGAACTGAATTGATCATCAGAACAATAGGTCTGGCAATGATTTTATCCTTCACCAGAATTTTCATTTCCTTGCCCCAGAAATGGAAGTGAGGTTCTTCAAGATTGCAAGTTGAGTAAACACCATCTGAAACAAAAAGAACATCTTTTTGCTGCTTTTTGATTTTGGTGCCCCGGTAATAGCCATCACCCATTTCGGTGTTTCCGGTGAGAACCCGTCCTTTTTTAGTTTTAAAGTTGTAATAAACCCGGGAGCCGTGAAACGGTTCTGCATCATCAATAAATTCGGGACTTCCGGCAATTCTACCTGTAGAATCTGGCAACCCTTCTGCATAAAGCTGATTGGTCGTCCAGTCGATGTTGATTCGTTCTGACTTTAAATTGGTTTGTCCGTAATTCAAAGATGATTTTCCGTACAGATCCATATTTCTTGTTCCGAAAGAAAAAAGAATGGAATCTGTTGCCTGATAAACCACCACTGTATCAAGATCATTTTCTGAAGCAACAAGAGAGTCTTTTACTGATAATGAATCATTTAAAACCAAACTGTCAAGACTGGCAAGACTATCGGGCGCAAAAAACATGGGCGAACTCTGATTTCTTCCGGCGGGTGTCGCCTCAGAAAAAAATCCAAAGCACGCCACAATCAGAATAAAACCTGATTTCAGTTTAGAAGTGGGATAAAACAAAGAGGTATTCAGGATTTAAATGCCTCCAGGTTTCTTTGAATCTGGGCAAGGTGAACATCAACGTGCCGGGTGTACATTTCGACCCATGCTTCAAGTGTGAGCTGACCCCGTTCCGGATGAATCACAAACCGTGAAAAGGCGGATTCATCCAATTGCTGAAGAAGTTCAGTGTTGAGTTTTCTGAGCAGATTGAAAAGTACAACTGCATCTTCGAGCCGGGTTTTAGAATAAAACAACTCATTTGCCCAGGCATCCTGATCGTATGCAAAAACATCAGAACCAGATTCTGCAACAATTCTCCGGCACCGGTTATACCCAACTGCTTCAGAATCAGCCAGATGCACCACGATTTCGTGAATGGTCCATTTTCCGGGTGCAGGACGAAAGTCTATTGCTTCAGCCGGAACTGATTTTAATGCCAGTTCCAGTTTCCAGGATCCATCCCTGAATTGACGAATGAGCTGTTTTTTTTCTGGTAAAGTCATTTTATCCTTTAAATACCATTGCGGCGGCACCCAAAATCCCGGCATTGTTTCCAAGGTCGGCAGGAATCAGTTTTACTGAAGGACGCATCGAGGTAAGTGCATGAGATTTAATATGGTCTTCTGCCGGTTTGAAAATAAAATCACCTGCACCTGCAACACCGCCGCCAATAATAAACGTACGAATGTCAAGAATGTGAAGCACTGATGTCAGGGCAACACCCAGAAGCTTTCCAACCCGTTCAAAAACGTGAATTGAAAGCTGATCATTTTTATTAGCATAAATGCTGAGATCTTTCACTTCCAGTCTGCGCTCCTGACCGATCCGGGCAAGAGGTGAATCGGGAAACATTGGCAATAACGAGTGGGCGAAATCAACTATATGCTGCTGCCCAATAAATACTTCAATACAACCCTGATTTCCACAGGCACAAATCGGACCATCCTGCTGAATCGAAATATGACCAATTTCGCCGGCACCACCAAAGACACCCCGGTATATTTTCCGGTTGATGACTATTCCGCCACCAACACCTGTACCGAGTGTAATCATAACAAAGGATTCCTGCTCAGTTCCTGATCCGAAAATACCTTCACCAAAAGCTGCTACATTTGCATCATTTTCAACTTTGGTTTCGAATCCGGTTGCCTTTTTTACATGATCACCCAATCTGACAACACCCCAACCTTTGAGGTTAGGCGGGTAAGAAACCGTTCCGCCATCCAAATCAACCACACCGGGAACACCGATTCCGATTCCAATAATTGAATCCTTGGGGCTTAGTCCGTTTTTAAATTCTTCAACAGCATCCCTGATCTGGTTTACCGTTACTTCAGGAGGCTGATCGCCCAAAGTCGGAACACTGGTTTGTTTAAAGATTTCTCCTGATTCGCTGACTAAAGCCAGCTTTACTGTAGTCCCGCCAACATCAACTCCTACGGCGTACTTACTCATACGTAAATCCTTTTTATTCAGTTATTTATATCTTTTAGGCCACAAGAACTCAAGCCGTTCCCTGAATGATTTTTCTTTGCCGAAGAAACCGGGTCTGTAAAAGACCTTAACCGGCGTTTTTTCAGGAAAATAATGGACATCGACAAAATGATTATCGAAAGCATGCGGATACTGGTAACCATCCCCGTAGCCTTCCTGTTTCATCAGTCGGGTTGGTGCATTGCGGAGATTTAGCGGAACGGTTGTATCTGAGCCGTTGCGAATTTCAGAAAGTGCCTCTTCAATAGCAACATAAGAGGCATTCGACTTTGAGCAAGACGCCAGATAAGTGACGGTTTGGGCAAGATTGATCCGGCATTCTGGCATTCCGATGAGTTCAACCGCCTGAAAAGCTGAAACCGCCAGTGAAAGTGCAAATGGATCTGCGTTCCCGATATCTTCACTGGCAAAAATTACCATTCGCCGGGCGATAAAACGGGCATCCTCACCAGCTTCCAGCATTTTAGCCAACCAAAAAATTGAAGCATCGGGGTCTGAACCCCGCATTGATTTGATAAAAGCTGAAACGGTGTCGTAATGATTCTCGCCTTTTTTGTCATATTGAGCCGTTTTTTGCTGAAGTGCTTTCTCAAGAATTGGGCGGGTGATTTTGATTTTTGATGAATTTGGTTTCCTGGCGAAGGAAACAGCAAGTTCAAGCGCATTTAAAGCAGTTCTGGCATCGCCAGCTGAAAGGGAAACCAGTAAATCCCACTCTGTTATTTCAATGTCGAGCGTTTTTAAAAGTGTGTCGGTTTGAATGGCCCGGTCAAGAACTTCCCTGACTTCACTTTCTGAAAGGGAATGCAGACGGTAAACCTGACACCTGCTCAGCAAAGCCGCATTGACTTCAAACGAAGGGTTTTCAGTTGTCGCACCAAATAAAGTGATGGTTCCTGTTTCAACAGCGTGAAGCAAGGCATCCTGCTGGTTTTTGTTAAACCGGTGGATTTCATCAATAAACATGAGCGTTTTTTTGCCCTGTGACTGCCGGTGCTGAGCCTTGGCAATCAGTTCACGAACTTCTTTTACGCCGGCTTCAATGGCCGAAAGGCGTGAAAAGGAATATCCGGCCTCTTTTGCAACCAGATAAGCAAGAGTTGTTTTTCCAACCCCGGGCGGACCCCAAAGTAAAATGGAAGGAAACTCTCCGCGTTCGTAAAAAAGACGGAGTGGACCATCTGGCCCAAGCAGGTGGTTTTGACCAATTACTTCATTGAAATGGCGGGGCCGCATCCGGTCGGCAAGGGGTGTCCGGATGTCATCCGGTGATTTTTCTTCTTCGAAAAGGGAAGACATTGCCTGGTTTTTCTTTCTGTTGATATAAAAATACGAAAATGAAGTCAGGTTTCATTTCAGGTTAATTGAAATACCTTTTCATGGTTCATTTCCGACCATTAGTGTCTCCTGATTGTTTTATTTTTTTAATTGGATTTTACTAAAACTCTAATCTTCACACGGGATTCCGGTTTAATAATTCACGATATTTACTATGTTTGCTTAAACCTGAAATTCCGATTGGAATCAGGTAAACTAATCAGGGAGAGTTGGAGATATGGGTACTTTTCGTCCGCACACGTTTCATATTCCCGTCATGGGACTTTGCTACACAATTGATTCCCCTATTAAAGTTGCCCGTTTTGGCATCTCATCGGTAATCTCTATCATTGAAGATCAGCTCATTGAAGACATCCGGGAATATTATTCAAATAAGGAAAATGAAAAATTTGTTGCCATCCCGGTAACTGAGCCTGATTCCCGTGCAAAACGAATTACCGCCTACATGAATTTTATCAACCGGATCGTTGCCCGCCAAATGGAAAAACTCAAAGCTGAGTCTTTTTCCCCGGAAACTGATCTGACAAAATATTTCGAAATGCTTCCCAATGGTTCATCACTCGGAAACGAGTATGAATCCATGCTGCAGGAATCTGAACCTTCTCAAAAGCAAAACCTTCAGACTCAATTGAAAAACAAGCTGGTTGCCGGCAGTATTGATGTGAACATCATGTCGAAGGTTGATAAAAATAATTATTCTGAAAATGGTGACATGCTTCCGCCAGAATTTTCAGATGCGATTGCTGCCTTACGGGGTTTTGCAAACAGTGATCTCAATGCTTCTGTCGTTTTTTCTGCCGGATATAATCCCCGTTTGTATGCTGCCATTGAAAACCATCCCGATTTTTTCCCTGACGAAAATGGAAACCTGAAAAAAAGAGTCATTTTAAAAGTAAGTGATTTTCGCTCTGCTCTGATTCAAGGAAAAATTCTTGCCAAAAAGGGGGTCTGGATTTCTGAGTTCCGCATTGAATCTGGTTTGAATTGCGGCGGTCACGCTTTCGCAACTGAAGGACTTCTGCTCGGACCGATTCTTGAAGAGTTTAAACTGAAAAAAGAAGATATCATTAAAGAATTGTTTACACTTTGCCAGCAGACCCTCACAGAAAAAGGGAAACCTGGTCTTTCTGATTCTCCTGAAATGCGTATTACCGTTCAGGGCGGAATCGGAACTGCTGCAGAAAATCAGTTTTTAATGGATTACTACCACCTTGACGGAACCGGTTGGGGAAGTCCTTTTCTCCTGGTTCCAGAAGCCACAACGGTTGACTCAGTTACCCTCAATGAATTGGCTACCGCCAAACAGGAAGATTTTTATCTGAGTCATGCCTCACCACTGGGCATCCGGTTTAATAATTTCAGAAAAAGTTCAGCCCATGTCCAGATGGAAACGCGGATTGAAAAAAACCGTCCGGGAAGTCCTTGCTACCTGAAGTTTCTTTCTGCAAATACAGAATTTACTGACAAACCCATTTGTACCGGTTCACGTCAATATCAGAAAGCTAAACTTGAACAACTTGAAGAAGCCGGTGCTTCTGCCAGAGAAATGGAAAAAGTTGTTGAAAAAGATTGTCTCTGTCACGGACTCAGTGCATCTGCACTTCTGAGTTATGATATTCCTGTTCCGCATAAATTGGGTGCTGTTACCATCTGCCCAGGACCGAATCTGGCCTATTTCTCAGGGGTTCATTCCCTGAAGGAAATGGTTGATCATATTTACGGCCGAATTTCACTGCTGAACTCACTTCGCAGACCTAATCTCTTTGTCAATGAAGCCGTTTTATATGTTGATTATTTGAAGGGTGAACTTGCTGAGAGCCTTGGCGAGATGACGAAAAAGAAATCACAATATTTGGAATCCTTCAAAAACAACCTGCAATCTGGACTGGATTACTACGGAAGACTGATTCCTGAGTTGAAGCTGGAAAGTGAGCATTATCTCGCCCAAATGAGAGAAGACATTTCCCGGCTGGAAAAAGCATTAAAAGCGATTCTGATTCCGGAACCTGTTGCTGTTTAATCGGGGAAAACGGTTTAACGCCCCAAGCAACTTTGTTGCTCGGGTCTACGGAAAGTCGCAAAAGAGAACCGCTAAGAGCTGAAGTAATTAGGATCCTTTTTGGTTTTTGGGTTAAAACCCAATTTAATTTAGAAGGCAAATTATCCGTCAGCTAAAGCAGACGGCAATAAATAACGGTTCAATTCTAATAAAATTAATTTCATTCCTCATTGCCGTCTGCTTTAGCTGACGGATTCAGAAAGTGACAAAAAACAAATTCGTCCGGGCAAAAATCTCATTTAAAACAAATCCCTTCTTCCGGACGAAATGGCATAAACGCTTCATCGACAAGTTGCCAAAGTGAATTACAAATAGCGCAAATGAATTTTTGAGACAAAATGTTTTGATTTGAATTTCTTCTAAATCAACATCTGAGTCTTTGCGATTAGTGTATTCTGCTTTTTGTGACCTTCCCCTCACACCCATTCTCTCGGTTTGAGAAAATCAGCCAATTCAGCTTCTCTCGATCCCGGTTCCACTTTAAAGTTATATGGCCAATTCACAACTGGTGGTAAACTCATCAGGATGGATTCAATCCGGCCACCGGTTTCGAGTCCGAACAGGGTTCCTTTGTCATATACCAGATTAAACTCAACATACCGACCCCGCCTGAACAACTGAAACTGTTTTTCCTTTTCTCCAAAACCCAGATTTTTTCTTTTTCTGATGATTGGTAAATAAGCATCCAGAAAAGCTGAACCAGCTTCCTTCACAAAGTCAAAATTTTTATCCCGGTTGGTATTCAGATAATCAAAAAAAATGCCCCCAACACCCCGGGTTTCATTTCTGTGTTTGATGAAGAAATACTCGTCGCACCATTTTTTATAAGTGGGATAGAATGCCGGGTCATACAGGTCACAGGCGTTTTTAATGACGGAGTGAAAATGAAGAATATCATCGGGAAACGGATAATATGGAGTTAAATCCATTCCACCACCAAACCACCAACGATCACCTTCCGTTTCAAAATACCGAAAGTTGGCGTGAACGGTAGGAATGAACGGATTATTGGGATGAAGAACCAGCGAGATACCGGTTGCAGAAAAAGGAACCTGCCCGAGTTTCAATCGCTGCGCAATCGAAGCCGGAAGCAAACCGGAAACCGAACTGAAATTCACGCCACCTTTTTCAAAAATTTCCCCATCTTGAATAACCCGGGTGATTCCGCCACCACCACCAGAATGTTCCCAGACTTCAGTTGAGAATAAAGCCTTTCCATCTTCTGTTTCAAGTTCAGAACAGATTTTGGATTGAAGAGCCTTGAAAAAGGATTCGATGTCTGGTTTTGAGATCATTTTTAGTCTTTACTTAATTGGGAGGGGGGTTTTAACCACAGAGTTACACCGAGTAAGGGACAAGAGTTACACAGAGTTTTTTATAAAATTTAGTTTAAAAATACGATTTAAACTCTGTGTTTCTCTGTGATTCACTCTGTGAACCTCAGTTGTTAAGACTTTGGTTCTTTTTCCATGAAAGCAACCAGTTGCTGCCGGGCGGTGGATTGAACTTTTTTCTGAAGGAAAGGTGTCCAGCCAAGAAGAAGTCCGGTTAAGCCCAGTGCTTGACGGCTCCATCGGTAAAAACTGAACTGATCAGAATGCTTGAGTATTTTTCCGTCAAGAAAATCCATTCTGGCTACGATGATATTATTGACCTTTCTGCCTGACCTCGAAAAGGTATAGTCTGCTATCCATTTTACGGATGCCGTTTCTTCAGACTCAGAAATAAGTTCAAATTTTATCGTAAGATCTTTTCCACGGGTGACCAGCATTTTCCACATGGCTTTCACTTCACGGGAATTTAAATCTGGAAAAGCAGGATCAGAAAACGTTGCCTTGTCATGGTAACAGTCCTGCATGGTTTTCCAGTCCCGGTTCTGGAAAGCAGTGTAAAAAATATGAGCAAGTGACATTTTGTTTTCCTTTCGTTGAGTCAATCATAAAGATTTTGGGTTTCAATGGCAAACCCGGGGGAGAAGAGACCGCCGAGGCGCGGAGAACGCAGAGAAATGCGGGTTATATAAGGGATTTGGAAATAAGTTCAATTCAAAAAGAAATCAGTATTTTGTTTTTCAACCCGGAACGGGTGGAATGATTATAGCAAAAACGAATCAAAAATGAATTAAAAACCCTGAAAGGGTGACATGATTATAGCTATTTGACTAATTATATAAATCATGGAATCCCAAGTTCTTCTATTGTTTGTTTTGGTGAAGGTGTAAAAATCCGGATGAGAAATAATGACACCCCGATGGGGTTAAATGGTTCTTTGTTTTGTTGATTTCTATAATCATGCCAGCCCTTCGGGCTTGAAATCAGAACACAAAACTAGTTACAAAAAATGGAAAAGTGCCAAATATAAAATCAATTTCGGATTCAAAATGAAACCTGGATTTTGAATTCCAAACCCAGAACGGGTGGAATGATTATAGCAAAAATGAACCAAAATTGAATCGAAAACCCAGAAAGGGTGACATGATTATAATAATCCACACTCTGTGTTTCTCTGGAATTAACTCTGTGAACCTCAGTGGTAAAATCCCCCATTTCGTGGATAAAAAAATCAGGTTGCTTTATCTTTGCAGAATATGTCTAGCGTTCAAACCCAAACTTACAATCCTGCTGAAGACTTTGTCTGGTGTAAATCCATGCTGCCAAAGGTTTCGAGAACTTTTGCTTTGGTTATTTCAGTTCTCACCGGCGAAAAGTACAAATCGATTCTGCTGGCCTATCTGCTCTGTCGGATCGCTGATACGATTGAAGACAATGTTTTCCTTCCCGCAGAAAAAAAGTACCAGATTTTGGAAGACTTCATCTCCAGTTTGAAATCAGGCCAGCCGGCCGACTCAATTTCCCATGCTTTTTCTGAACATAAAACCGACGACCCAGATTCTGACCTGACCTTTCAGGCAGATCGTGTTATCCGCGTTTTTTATACACTTCCCCTGGAAACACGAGATTGTATCGTTCCCTGGGTTGAAGAAATGGTGCGCGGAATGAAAAAATTTCAGGCTTTCAGTACACCCTCAGAAACGATTACTGCAGTTAAATCGGTCGAGGAACTCGAAGAATATTGTTACTTTGTTGCTGGAACCGTGGGAATCATGCTTACCCGGCTTTTTATCCGGTTTTCACAAACAATTTCCATGGAAAATCAGGAAAAAATGAACCGGCTTGCGGTTTCTTTTGGTGTCGGACTTCAGCTCACCAATATCCTGAAGGATTTTAATGAAGATTTACGTCGTGGGTGGTGTTATCTCCCTGCTGATCTTTTACAAAAACACGGAATTTCACCTGAAGAAATAAAAAATCACCCCGATGACAAACGCGTTGCTGCTATTGTTGAAGATCTCAGGCAAATTGCCCATTCTCATTTGAAAAATGCGCTTGATTACACCTTTGCCATCCCGCGTCTTGAACGTCAAATACGCCTGTTTTGTCTCTGGCCTCTCCACATGGCGAACCAAACACTTGCCGCTATTACCCGGAAATCGGGTCTTTTTTCAGGCGGAACTGTGAAGATTTCAAGAAAACAGGTTAAGCAAACTGTTTTCAGAACTCAGTTCGACTGGTTCAGCAACAACCGCCAGTTGCTGCTTTTTAACAGCTATCCTTTCCAGAGTTTAGTGTGATCAAAGAAGTTGAACTTGCAGTTTCACCTGAAGATGCTGAAAACGACAATCAGATCAGGCGCCAAATTCTCAATGTGCTCAGAGTCCCTGCTGCTGCATTAACCGGATTTAGATTATTAAAAAGATCGGTGGATGCACGAAGCCGGTATCCGGTTTTTCGGATGAAGTTCAGGGTTTTTGTAAACGAACCGGTTCAGCAGAACACCGACTGGCTTCCCGACTACAAAGAAGCAGGAAAGAAGTCGGTTATTATTGTTGGATTTGGTCCGGCCGGTATGTTTGCGGCTTTGCGGTTGCTTGAGGCTGGAATAAAGCCCATCGTGCTTGAACGGGGAAGTGACGTTCGTGAACGCCGGAAAGATCTCCGGGCAATTCAGCAATTTGATACGGTTAATCCGGATAGCAATTATTGTTTTGGCGAAGGTGGTGCGGGCGCTTATTCTGACGGAAAACTCTATACCCGCAGCGACAAACGCGGCAATCTGAAAAAAGTGCTGAGCGTTCTGGTTGGTCATGGTGCAACAGAAGATATTCTGGTTGATGCACATCCGCACATCGGTTCGAATAAACTTCCGGGAGTGGTTCAATCCATCAGGGAAACCATCATTCAGCATGGCGGATCAGTTCAGTTTAACACAAGAGTAAGTGGTTTTATTCTGTTTGAAAGAAAAATGACCGGAGTTCGGACTTTAGACGGACGTGAACTTCTTGCAGATGCCGTCATTTTGGCCACCGGACATTCAGCCCGTGATATTTTTTATCTTCTGGATCAATCAAAAATCCGCATCGAAGCAAAACCCTTTGCACTGGGTCTCCGGATTGAACATCCACAAGAACTCATCGATCAGATTCAATACCACTGCCCGGGTAAACGCCACCCCAATCTGCCAGCAGCAAATTACAGTCTGGTTCATCAGGTTGAAGGACGTGGTGTCTATTCTTTTTGTATGTGTCCAGGTGGAATTATCATTCCGGCTGCAACAGCTCCAGGTGAAATTGTGGTAAACGGCATGTCAATGAGCCGTCGTGATTCAAAATATGCCAATTCCGGAATGGTTGTGACTGTTGATGAAACAGACTGGTCAGAATTTAATAATCACGGTGTTTTTGCAGGACTTGAATTCCAGAAATCAGTTGAGCAACAGGCTTTTTCTGCAGCAAATCAGACACAAAAAGCGCCCGCCCAACGGCTTACCGATTTTCTGGATGGAAAAATATCATCTACACTTCCTAAATCGTCTTACATTCCTGGGCACACGTCTTCTGATCTCACGCAGGTTTTACCTTCTGAAGTTTCAATCAGGTTAAAAGAAGGGCTCGAGTATTTCAGTAAAACCGTAAGAGGGTACCTGACTGAAGACGCACTTCTGGTCGCCACCGAAAGCCGAACCAGCTCACCCATCAGAATTCCGAGAAACCCTGAAACTTGTGAACACCCCGAAGTTGAAGGACTTTATCCCTGCGGGGAAGGTGCGGGCTATGCAGGCGGAATTGTATCTGCTGCAATGGATGGTGAACGGTGTGCTGAAGCTTTTTTACAAAAATCAGGTTTGCTTTTAAAATAATTCTGATTTTATCCCGCATTATTAATAAAGTAATCACAAACAGTTAATATGCTTTATATTGTAAGGCAAATATCTTATTATTGTAAAGTGTTCAAGGCGCTTTGACGAAATTTAAAAGTGGAAGAAAAAGTGGAAGTGGAAGTAAAAATAATTTTTGTCCACGAAAAACAAGACAAAAACTAAAAATGGAAGTGGAAGAGTCGATAAACGCATCTATTTAAAAGGACTATAATGCTGTTTTTGTGGAAGATGATGATGGAAGTGTTTTTCCATTGTTCCAAATCAATTTTCCATTTTCCCTTGACAATGAGTTAAAAACGCCGGATTTTTGTTAGTGAAATCGCTTCCATATCATTTTGACATCAGGAACGAAAAAATGCCCAAGGCAAAATCAGAAACAAAAGGTAAAGAAGAAAAACCTAAAACGGCTTCAAAAAAAGAAGTGGTTAAAAAGGAATCTTCAAAAGTAACCGAAACGAAAGCAACTGTGAAACCAGGGAAATCCACTTCCGTAAAAGTGACCCATGATCAGATTGCAGCAAGAGCCTATGAAATTTATCTCAGCCGTGAACAAGATCTCGGTGATGAAATGGCTGATTGGGTAAAAGCCGAACAGGAATTAACCGGCGGAAAATCAAAAGCCAAAAAATAAAGAACTTCTCAAAAGATACCTTCCTTAAACTTCCTTCCATTTGATTGCGATTAACAGCCTGTATGCAATGTACGGGCTGTTTTTTTTTATGCAATTCCCACCACACGCAAACTGAATTTTATTTTGACCGGATGACCAATACCGGAATATGAATCTGACGGATAATGGATTCTGTCGTACTGCCCAGCAGGATTTTGCTTAAACCCGATCTTCCGTGCGTAGTCATGGCAACTAAATCTGGTTTTGTGGTTTGGATATAATCGAGTATTCCCTCAACTGCATCGGTTGACCTGATCTTAACCCATTCTGCCTTCACACCCTTTTCGTTGAAACCAGCGTCAATGTTTTTCTTATCTTCTGCATCAAATTCACCCAGATAGGATGCTTCAAGTGAGTCGACTGCAAGTAAGGTTACCGGTGCTTTTACTTTTTCACATAGCTTCAGAAGCGGTTCAAAGAGGTAATAAGATTCTTTGCTGTAATCGGTTGTAGCCAAAACATGTTTTGGCGGAAAGGCAGGGGCTGAAGACGGATCACGCAGAACCACAACAGGAGTTTGGGTGATTCTGATGACACGTTCCATGGTTGACCCAAGAAAAAACTTTTCAACAAGATTGTGTGAATGTGTGGCCATAATGATCACATCCATCCCGTTTTCAGATGCAAACGATGTGATGGTGTCGGCAGCCTTCCCATTCATAACCTTAAGCGATAGTTTATTGATATCGGCTTTCGAAAACTCTTTTAGTAGTTTGGCATATTCTTCTTTCGCCCACTCATTAATTTCATTTTCAAGTTCGGGAAAGGTGACAACACCAAACGGATAGGATGAACTTCCAAAGGGCAGACTTGTGAGTTCATTAACATATAAAACCTGTACAGAACCGTTTTCAACTGTCGCCCAGGAAAGCGCATACCGGATTACCGAAGCTGATTGGACTGAAAAATCAACGGGAACTAATATATTTTTAAAGATTGACATAAACCCTCCTGAATTTTATTGGGCGCAATTTGAAGCAATGAACAAAAAAAAAATGGAACAATCAACACGCCCAGAAAGCAAGAATCAAACCCGTAAACCGTGATCTCTGCTTTAATCTAACCAACTTATTCCTTCCTGAAAGGGAATTTCCTATCTTCACCAGCAAAAGTTAACCTAAATGATGGTTTTGGAAAATAAACCGGAAAGATTAGAAATGAGTGAAAATAAAAATCAACAACAATTGAATATCGAACTTGGGGAAAAAGAATCTGAAGGAATCTATTCAAATCTTGCGATCATAAGCCACTCGGCACAGGAATTTGTGATTGATTTTACCCGGATTGTTCCCGGTGTGCCAAAGGCCAAAGTGTATTCACGTATTATCATGACCCCAAGTCATGCAAAAATGTTTCTGCAGGCCATGCGTGATAATGTTGCCAAGTATGAGCAGTTATTTGGCGAAATCAAGGTTCATCACACCAATTTTGATCCATCGGCGATGGGCATTACCAATGATCCCGGTAAATGGGAAGCCTGACTTGTTGTTAGACCCGTCACAATCTGCATGTTCAAACAGGTAGTGGCTTTTTATATATGCACAATTCAGTTTATCTTTAGAACTGAAACCGGAGCCCATTTCGGTTTTTTTGTAACATTAAACTGGAATAAACCTCAATTCCTATGAAATGGCTATGGTTTCATGAACTTAATATCCCCAAAATATTTCCCTCTGATACTGTTAACAGCCGGACTTACCTCTTGCCTTGACAGTCCGGTTGTACCTTCCTGGACTGTTAAGGGTACTACGTCACTTCTGGATTCAAAACTCTCTGCGTTGGAATTGGTTAAGGCTACCGACAGTTCTGTCATCAATGAATCTACCCAATTGTTTTTTGTTAAAACCATCACGCTTAAAGATATTAACCTGGGTGACTCGATCAAGGTTGAAAGTAAGGGTTTTAATGGCGAGCAGGTTATGGATTCGCTCAAAATTGATGCTTTTGATTCCGATCCGCTTACAATTAAAGCAAACGCCCTGAATCCACTTCTTGTTAACAATTTCACAGGACCGGTTATACCGTTTAATTTCTCTGTTTCAAACCGGGATTTTACCGGTCTGACGGAGTATGAATATGCAGATATTGAACCGGAATCTCCAGGTCATTTGCAATTGGTTTCTCTCAAGATTGCGAATAATCTCCCAATTCCAATAACCATTAAAACCGTTACCCTTAAAAACAAAGCAACCGGTTTGGTTATTGGCACCCAAACCATAAATAAAACCATTTCTGCCGGAAGTTTTTCTTCAGTTGATCTTGCAATGGGTGGTACCCGGATAACAAACACAATGCAATTGTCTTTTGACGGATCATCAACCGGGGCAACTTCAGCAAAAATTGAACCCAGTTCAGGAATTGATTTTACCATTTCATCTGATGAACTGTTGGTTAGCGAAGCAAAAGGAAAAATTGCCGGATTTAGTTATGTCTCTACCCAAACGGTTGATGCCGGTATGGAAGACTTTTCGCCAACGCTTATTGAAGTTAAATCAGGTAATTTGAACTACACAGTAGTTAATAATTCTGAAATGACTGGTTTCGCTACAATTAAAATTCCAGAGTTGAAAAAGAACGGAGTTGTGTACCAGGGTCAAATAACAATTCCACCAAAATCAACGGCTAAAAATACACCTTCCTTGGCTGGATATACCATAATCCCTGCCTATCCTGCCATAAATTCACCCAAGCTGAACCTTATTGTTACTTTTGACTTACAGAAGTCGAGTGGTCTGATCAAGGTTAAAAAAACAGATAACATAACTTATACAGCGTCAATTGATTCAATCAAGCATAAATTTGCCAAAGGAAAAATCAAGGAGCGGATACAGGATTCGGATCCTGACACTTCCGAAATTAAATGGCCGGATGATCTGAAAGATGTCAATCTTCAGTTTGATAAGGCCACAATGACTTCTTATCTGACTTCAAGTCTTGGCATTCCGGCCGAAGTAACGCCTCATGTATTGTTTGATCAGGAAGACGGACAAACCGACAATCTAACTTTTGCACCTGGTGTTTTCCCAATGACACTTTCTGCAGCTGAACTACCAAATGATCCCTTTATCCGATTAACCAAAGCTGTTGAACTCAACCAGATTCCTGACTTTAATTCAATACTAGATAAAAAGCCAAAGCAGGTCAGATATTATGTTTCAGCAATTGCTGCCAGGGGTGGATTGGTTGATGGGTTTGTGTTTGATACCAGTGCGGTTAGAGGCAGTATTGAATTGAAAGTTCCGCTCAGACTGAAAAGTACAACAGGCTATGAGAAAGATAGTTTATACGAAGTTTCACCGGGAAAACTGACCGGGATGAAATCAGCATCCTTGATTTTGGATGTAAAAAACCGGGTTCCCCTAAAGCTTGGACTTACTTTTGCGTTTATTGATTCAACCAAAAAAACATTGGTTTCATTTCCAAAACCAGCAACAGGCAAAGCGTACTACTCCCTCCCGGTACCCCCAATTGGCTCTGACGGGCGGTCAACAGGTTACAAAACAGAAAAAATAATTATTACCCTTGAAGAGTCAGATTTCAAACAACTCGAAACGGCAAGTTTCATTCAGTTGAAGTACCGCGTTGATACAAACGAGTCGCAAGGCCCGTCGGGCGGTTACAGTGAGATTCTCACAACAGACGATATCCATATTGTGTTAGGTGCAGATATTCAGTATAAGGTGAATGAAGAATGAAGAAGCTGATTATTTACACCCTGCTGGTTTTTACTTTTTCGTCAGGTGCAGCTCAAACGGGTTTGCATCATTCAAGTGCAAAAAACCTTTCTATGGCTGGCGCTGCCGGTGTTTCGCTTTCTGGATGGGAAGCTGTTGGACTCAATCCGGCTGCAGCCGGGCAACCCGGAAAATCCAGAGCTTCAATCGGGACGCTAACGGCCGGGGCCATGGTGACCAATACAGCCCTATCCTTTAAATTTTACGGTGATTACTTTACCGGTGAAACCGTTAACGGGAAATTGGTTGGCAAAGATCTGGATCCGCATAAAAAAGATGTTTTTGACCGCTTTAAAGATGATCAGGATGTGTCTGCTGCCGGAACTGTAATACCGTTTGCTGCAAGTATGGATTGGAACGGAGTTGGCTCTTTTTCACTGATCTATGCCCTCAAAGCTGAGGGTAAAGGGCACTTTCACCAGGATTTGATGAAGCTCTGGCTAAATGGCGTTGAACCGGGAAGCAATTTTGATCTGGGTGAAAATTATTTGGAAACGATCATGAGAGCCGAATGGGTTCTGGGTTATTCCAGATCCATTGCGGGTTATGTTCCCTTTCTTGATGGATTAATTTCAAACCTGAATGCCGGTGGCGCAATTAAATTGGAGCAGGGACTTAATTATTTTAATCTGAACGTAACCAAAAATACGCTTTCAGTCTCTGCTGACCGTATTCAGCGTCACCAGTTTGATTATACGATTTCAATGGCCGGTAATGAAAAATACGGCAACTGGTTTCGCTCAGACGAGCTTGACCGGGTTACTGAAGATTGGTTTTTTACACCAGCTGGTTATGGGTTGGGTCTTGATCTGGGAGTCAGCGGCAATTTATTTAAAACGATTCCCATTTTTGTTTCGGTCACAGATATTGGCTGGATAAACTGGTCACAAAACGGAACTGAACTTTCTGGAAGTGGTGACATTACCTATTTACCCGCATTCAGAGAGCCGGGAGACGACACGCCTGAAAAAGCTGTTTTTGCAGATACCACCTTGAGCAGTAAATACACACCCACAAGGAAAAAGAAAGAGTTTACCACGCTTTTACCAACCATGCTGAATGCAGGCATTAGTTTGCCAATGAAGTCAGTTCCTTTTCTTGGCAGGTTTTGGGTTCCCGGTGAGATTACCTTTTATGGATCTTTTCAGCAGGCTCTTGTTGAAACACCGGCCAGTTCATTTATCCCAAGAGTTTCGGTTGGCGGAGACTGGAAATTGGGCGGTATGTGGCATGTGCGAACCGGACTCTCGGGTGGTGGAAAAGAATTGTTTAACTGGGGATTGGGTGGCGGTATCGAAACCAAATATGTCATTTTTGACTTGGGTACAGCCAATTTTCATAATTTGTTCGCCGGAAGCGATTTCCGCAGAACAAGCGTTTCAGCAACGCTTCAGTTCTTGATTCCCTGATTTAGCGCCGGTCAACGGCCCAGAGCATGTAAAGACCAATCAGGAAAAAGACAACGTTTGCAAACCAGGCTGCGGTCAGCGGATGAAGATCGCCACCGTAGCCAAGGGTTTGTGCTACTTTCTGCAAGGCGAGATAGACAAAACAGATCAGCAACGCCAGACCAAATTCAACTGCAAGCCCGCCTCTTTTCTTCTTCGAGCTTAACGGCACACCAAACAGCACAACCACCATACAAGCAAACGGGAAACTGATTTTGGAATAATACGTCACGAGATATTTATCCAGTTCAGTGAATCCGGCAAGACGTTGTGAATCGATATATTCACTCAGATCAAAAAACGTCATCTGATTCAGATTCCGGTAGTCGTTCAGCAAATCACGGGGTTTAAAGTTGAATTTAAGGCTGTCAGTTGCCGAAAAAGTTTTAAGGGTTGGTTTAGCACCAAAGGTTCTGTGCATACCATTTTCAAGCGTCCAGGTTTTTGCAGAATCACTCCAAACCAGGTTTCTGGCATCCCATCTTTCTATCAGTTCTGTACCCTTGAAGTCGGTAATCGATATGGTGTAACCCCGTTGTGAAGATCCGTCAAACCACCCAATGCTGACCATCCGGTTTTCAGAATCCTGTCTGATGAGATTGGCTGACTGCCCCGATGTGGTGTACTTCCCGAGTTCAGTAGTTTCAAACGCAGCTTTCAGTTTATTGGCCTTAGGTACAACCCAACCGGAAAAATAAATCTGAAATCCGGTAATGAGGAAAGCTGTAAACATAAACGGAACCAAAATACGGGTGGTTGATACACCGCCAACTTTGATTGCCGTAATTTCCATGAGATTGGTAAGGCGACCTACTGTAAACAAAGACGCCAAAAGAAGCGCAACCGGCATCATCAGACTGATAATATCGGGCAGAAAATAAAGATAGTACTTAACAACTTTGCCCATCGAGACATTGTTATCAACAAAACTTCCCAGATTTTCTATCAGATCAATAATGATAAAAACCATTGAAAAGGCGACAAGAGCGAACAAAACAGCAACAACAAATTGTCTGAGAAGATACCGGTCAATAATGTTCATGACGGATCTCCGGCAGGTTTTGTTTTCTTAAATCTGGCAATAAAATCCTGAATCTTTTCAATGAGCCATTGAAGCGGAGGAAAACCAAACAGTTCGCTGTCTCTGATCATTTTAATGGTCAGCCAGATTCCGAGAATCATAACAACCGTATTGCCTGACCACATGGCAACTGCTACAGGTACAATACCCCGGTCAGCCAGTTTTTCTCCACCCAGCAGAAAGATCCAGTAAATCATAAAGAAGATCAGACTGAGTCCGGCCCCCGCTCCCAATCCGCCACGTTTGGATTGAATTCCAAGTGGAACCCCAACCAGAACAAACATGAGACAAGCTAAAGGCAATGCAAATTTTTTGTGGATTTCAACGAGATAATTGTTGATATCTTCCATGAGTGAACCTTGTGAGGAGGATTCAGAATCAAGATAATTTCTGAGTCTCACCTGATCATTCAGGGCATTGTATAAAATGGTTCTTTTTTCGGTGGTTCTGAGTCCGGCAAGTACAATTGAGATGGTGTCAGCTTCAAGAAGGGTAAAAACTCCACCGGTTTTCTGCGCCATTTTATACCGGTAACCTGTTGAGTCCCGCTTGATGGTTACCACTGAGGAATCGAAAGACCGGGCACTTTTATAATTCATTGCAGAAAGCAAACTTTCGTCGAAATAATCACCAGAACGCAATTTACTTTTATTCACCAAGTAGTAAATGGAATCGTTTACCTGGCGCATAGTGGCAATTGACATTTCACGGTAGCCACGGGAGAAACTACCTTCAGATGAACGTTCGAATCCGAATCCGCTGGCATCAAAAAGGACTTTTTGTGTATGGAAAGTAATTTTACGGTAATCATTGAAGGTGAGGTAATCAATTTCGTTGATTTCGCCATCGTTCAGCGTCATGATCATGTATCTGAGATCAGGGGAATAAGTAAAATAGGCATGGTCGGCGGTTATGACCTGTTGCTTGCTTGAGCTGGAATAGTCAAAAATGGTCACACCATGAAGAATACCGGTTTCACGCTCTGTTTCTTTGGCATGAATTGAGTAACCTGAAAATAAATCACTGAACCGGCCTGCTTCAATTTCAAAAGTCGGTTTTTTATTTCGGATATCACGGAAAAGGGTTTTTGCTTTAAAATTGGCATCAGGCAAAACATGATCGTTAAACCAGAACATGACTCCGGCAACGAGCACACCCAGAATAACAACCGGCATCATGAGTCTGAGCGGATTTACACCAGCGGCCTTAAGCGAGGTGATTTCGTGATCGCCAGACATTTTCCCGAAAACCATCAATGTCGAAATCAACACACCCATCGGAACAGCCAGAACCAGCATCCAGGCGAGATTCAGGGCAATCAGTTCTGCAATGACCGAAAAACTGAGTCCTTTCCCGGCAAGTTTATCAAGATACTTCATCAGAAACTGAAGCAAAAAGATAAACATGATCGTCAGGATGGAGAAAAAGAAAGGTCCGGCCAGACTTTTAATAATATGGATATAGGCTTTTTTAAGCATGGGTGCAAAAATAGGCGATTAGGAGGTAAGATGGAAACAAAAGGACGAATGGATAATGGTTAATTGTTAATGGTAAAGGGCACCTCTAAAAACCGACTTTGTAAATTGATTTAAGAGAAATTGATTTTAAAAATATTGTTCTTTGAAATTTTGTAGAAAATCAGAGTTTTTATATTTGATTTTGACCCCTTGAAAGGGGCAGA
>JAFLBE010000015.1 GCA_017303995.1 Bacteroidota bacterium
AATTGATAATACTTTGCGGCAAAACTCGATTTTGACCGCTGATAGCGGTTTCGTATTCAATTACCTCGTATTTATTTGCCTTTTTTGTTCTCCCATAGTTTGCTTTTTAACATAGCGGGATGACAGCTTGTTTAAACCCGTAATATGTGACCCCCCGAAGCCCGTCAAAAGCCGGGTTTAAAACGTTCGGGGCAAGCTGAGTTCAACCGGGCAGCGTTTGGTATTAACCCGTTACCCGTGATAAGTAACCTGTAATTATTTCTTCAGAGTTGCAGAATACATCCAGACAAGCTTTTCCTGTTCTCTGATGTAATCACTCATGAGGGCATTGGTTCCTTCATCACCGGCTTCAGCGGCAAGTTCAAGTAATTCACGTTGTTTGGTGATGGTGATTTTGAACGACTCCAGAATCCGGGCAACGGCATCTTTTCCATCGTGGATATTCTTGGCTTCTTTGATTTTAGCTCTCGTGATATAATCTGAGTAAGCATGAACCGGTGTATCGCCCAATGTGAGAACCCGCTCTGCGATTTCATCCACTTTCAGAAGCAGATTGTTGTAGAGCTCTTCAAATTTAAGGTGAAGCTCGAAGAATTTCTCACCCTGAATGTTCCAGTGAAATCCTCTCACATTCATGTAAAATACCTGATAATTTGAAAGCAGGTCATTCAGCTCAGATGATAGTTTTTTAGCCTTTTTCCCATCCAGTCCGATTGCATTTAACTTTGACATGATTCACTCCTTTTTTGGTAAAGTTCGGTGAAAATTGACCATAAGCAAAATCGATAATATTGACGTGATAAATCAAGAATAACTATGAACTGTAAGTTTAATTTTTACCACTCTGCAAAAATATACCGGATTGTCAGACCAACCATCGGGTATTTTCTGGAAAATATTTGGGTTGATTTTTTATAACTTACATTCGAATATCGCAAAGAGGGTTCCAGACTTAAGATTGAACGATAGACAATGGAAAGCCTGATTTCTCCTGCTAATCCCCAGTTGTTTTCAAATTCATCCAGATTGTAGCCTTCATTTGGATAGTCAACCAAAACACCCCCGATGCCAATGCCGGGTTCAAAAGAAAAATGGGTAGGGTCACCGAATTTGCCACCGGGACCGGTTAAAATCCAAAGAGAACGCCAAGGAGTTGTACCGTTTTCAATCTGATAGTTTTTTGAACCTATAAAGCCTAATTCCCTGCTGATCAAGTCTGGGTTTATTGAATAATCAACAGAAAGACGCCAAAAAATAGTACCATTTACCGGCAATTCAACATCCAACCCACCATGAAATCCAAATTTTGCATAAAGGTTGTAGCTATTTGCAGTTTCTGGATCATCTTCCTCTGCCCAGTCACCCAACGGTAAATTTCCACCGGCACGCAGGGAAAATCTACTTTTATTTTTCACTTCTGGAATTTTCACTTCGGGTTCCTGATAGGTACGGTAGGAACGGATGGAAGCAGAATCAGCAGTTACAACGCTTCCGTCTTTGATTTGAATCAGCCAGATTCCCTTCAGATTTGCTTTTAACCTGGTTCCGGTTAGAGAATCTCCGTTTTCAAAATAGAATGTCTCCTGAATTTGCTGTGCAGAAACACAGTGTGAAAATAAAAACAAAAAAAAGAGTGAGTTGCAGAAGTATTTTTTCATATTTTTTAAAACGGGGTTTTCTTAGGTGATTTATTTCGTTCCAACCGAAATTTCAACCGGATTCCCACTTCATTGAAATCCTTTTTTACGGACACTATGTATCTTTCATAATTTCCTTTGTACCTTAATTCTTCTACACTTTTACTTGTCCACCTGCCGAAAACTTCAACACTATTTGTTTTACCAAAAAAGAACGGCAAACTGACTTCATAAGCCAGATTGGCAGATTCTGAAATATTTTCATCAAATAATTCTTTCCAGGGATATGAGATATAGGAAAATCCGATACCTACTCCAGGCTCAAACCGAACTTTATCATTCTCCCCGGCAAAAACAAAACTGGGACCCGTTAGAACCCAGATTGATTTCCAGGATTTGGGTCCGTAACTGCTCGATCCATCGTCAAACCAGGCATTAGGAACAATCTGGTTTTCGAACCTTTGAAGGTTCCACTGGTAATCCGCCATTAAATGCCAATTAAGTTTACTGGAAAGCGGAATAATCAGATCCGCACCAAAAACCAATCCATTTGCGGAATATTTCTCCCAAAAACCGGTAGGGAAATTTACACCAAAAACGCCCATCAGGCGTATGTCAGAATAAATTTCATTAAAGTTGACGTTAGATTGAGCTGTTTCTTTCGGCTTTGACCATTTTTGAACCGTGACCTTAATGATCTGAGTTGAATCAACTTCAACAACATTTCCATCACGCTTTTGAACAAGCCATTTTTCTGAGCTTTTTCCTTTCAACCGAAGTCCTTCAAGAGAATCTCCATTTTGGAAATAGAAAATTTCTGAATGCTGTTGTGCTGAAACAACGGGAGCAAATAAAATTAAAAATAGAATTGAACTGCAGGTAAACTTTATCATGCTTTTCCAGATAAAAAGATTATTTTTTTGTTGGATTAAATCGTTCCAGCCTAAATTTCAACCGGATTCCCACTTCATTGAAATTTCTGGAGAAGGATGGATAGATAATGGTCTGGAAACGGTCTGAATATCTACTTTCATCATACGAAATCTTCGACCAGCGACTAAAAAATTCGACGGTTTTGGTTTTACCAAAAATGAAAGGTAAACTTATTTCATAGGCCAAACCGGTTGATTCAGAAAACTTTCCTTCAAAAAGATCTTGCCCGGGATATGAAATATACGAAAACCCAATATTGACACCGGGCTCAAACCGAACATCATCATTCTCTCCTGCAAAAATAATGCTGGGGCCGGTGAGAACCCAGATTGATCTCCATGATTTATACCCATAACTGTTTGTTCCGTCGTCAAAAAGAGCGACATCAACTATTTTGTTGGTAAATTTTTGCCAGTTCCATTGGTAATCTGTGTTTAAGTGCCAGTTGATTTGCCTGGTAAGCGGAACAATAAGGTCAGCACCAAAAACGAGACCGACGGTGGAGTAGTTATCCCAAAATCCGGTGGGATAATTCATACCAAAAACACCTACCAGGCGGGTTCCGGAAAAAATTTCATCAAGCGAATAAAATGGGGCAGGTGAAAAACCAGGAAGCTGTAGTGAAGGTTGTATTTTAGGTTCTGCTGGATTTACAGGCTTAAGGTTTTTCGTCACCCAGGCTTTGCCAGATGTAATTTCAACCACATTTGCAGAATCTAAAACAACAATAGTTCCATCTTCCTTTTTCACCCGGTAAACGCCCTTTTTTATACTATTTTGCCGTATTCCTTCAAGTGAATCAAGGTTCTGAAAATGAAACACCTCCACCTTTTCCTGTGCGAACGATGACGAACCAGCCAAAAGAATCAATAAGAAAACCAAAATTAACTTGTGCATAAAAACCCGGATATTTGTAGTATTTGATAAGATAATAAATAATAGTTTATTTAAACACTCTAACTCGACCAAATTAGCAGATGCGGTCATCTTTTAATCGCTTTCCAATGGCAATTTATTCCGGATTCTTTTAACATTGTACCTTTAATAATTTAAGTAAAAGGGAATTTTATGGCTGTTGTTCAACCGTTTAAAGGATTCATTTACAACCCGGCAAAAGTTGATTTTCAGGACATTACTTGTCCGCCTTACGATGTCATCAACCCGAAAATGCATCAGGAACTGTATGAGCGGCATCCGAAAAACGCCGTCCGGCTTGAACTTCCGATGGAAGAAAACCGCTATCAGATTGCTGCTGAACGATGGAATGAGTGGCGGAAGGATAAAACTCTGGTTCAGGATGAACGTCCGGCTATTTATGTGTACGATCAGACTTTCGTGACCAAAGCCGGAAAAACCGTCACCAGGAAAGGATTTCTTGCCCGCCTGAAAACTCAACCGTTTGCAGATAAAGTGGTGATGCCGCACGAAAGAACTCTGGCAAAAGCCAAAACTGACCGGCTGAATTTGTTCATGGAAACGGCTGCCAATTTCTCCCCGATTTTCATTTTATACCGGGATCCGTCTCTTTCAATTGATGACCTGCTTGCCGAAACCCGTGATGAAGTCCCGTTTATGGATGTGACCGATTATCAGGGTGCACACAATCTGGTTTGGCGTTTGAAAAGCGGACCTGTTCTGGAAAAAATTCAGTCTTATTTCACCGATGAACGGCTTTACATTGCAGACGGACACCACCGGTATGAAACAGCTCTGGCATATTCAGAACTCCGGGCTTCCCAAAACCCAAATCATACAGGAAACGAAGCCTACAATTTTGTGATGGCTTACTTCACCAATATGGATGACCCAGATCTGGTGGTTTATCCCACTCACCGGTTGGTTCATGGGATTGATGCAGCTCATCTTACCAATCTGGATGCCAGTCTGAAGAAAGCTTTTGAGGTAAAAGTATTGCCATCTGAAGCTGATCTGAAGTCCTTCATGGCTGAATCTGCAACCGGGAAACTTGGGATTGTACGTTTGAAAGGTTCAGATCTGGAGTGGATCGGACTCACATTCAAGGGTGATTTTTCGTTTTTTGCCGGAACGGATATTCCCGATGAAGTTCAGAAACTGGATGTGTCGATTTTACACAGAATTATCTTCCGTCAGTTTCTCGATATTTCACAGGAAGCTCAGGATCAGCAGATCAATTTACATTATTCGAAAGACTGGGCTGAAACGGTAGGGGAAGTAAAATCAGGGAAATCCCAATTGGCAGTTTTAATGAATCCGACTCCGGTTTCATCAGTTGTAGAAGTTTGCAATTCGGGACACGTGATGCCACAGAAATCGACCTTCTTTTACCCGAAAGTCATTACCGGAATTTCGTTTCACGATCTCAATGGAGAGTGAGGGGGAAAGCTGTTAGCCCGTCAAAGGCCGGGTTGTAACTCTTAGCTGTTGGCTTTTGGCTGTCATCCCGGCCGGCGAGCCGGTTAACGAAGTTCTGCGAAGCTCATCCAACATTTGAATTTTGGAATGGGGAATGTAGTCCCAGGAATTCGTAGGGGCGACTGGTTAGTCGCCCTGGAAATTTTTTGCAGGGGCGTCGCCCCGACCTGTTTGTAGTAAGTCGAAACCAAGATAAAAATAAGCTGCGTAGCAGCGACCCGTTTGCCTTAGCGGCAATTCTTTGTTTATTTTCATCCCGAACCCGTTTTTTATTAATCCCGAATCAAATTTATGGCAAACACCTATTCCCAAATTTATTTGCACTTTGTCTTTTCTGTAAAAGGCAGGAATAATCTGATATCCGAAAAACATCGGTCGGAACTTCAAAAATATATTACTGGAATTGTTCAAAACAGAGGGCACAAACTCCTTTCAATTTATTGCCGACCTGATCATCTTCATTTTTTTATTGGATATAATTGTTCACAACCAATTCCCGATTTACTCAGAGATGTAAAGGCTTCTTCTGCTAAATATATAAATGAAAACCATTGGATGCCGGGAAAATTTGAATGGCAGGATGGTTATGGTGGCTTCTCCCATTCGCGGTCCCAATTAAATCAGGTTGTTCAATACATTAACAACCAAAAGGAACATCACGAAGTAAAATCGTTTAAAACCGAATATTTGGAAATGCTGGAAAAATTTGGAATTGAATTTAATGAAAAATATTTATTTGAATGGATAGATTTGGATCAGGCGGGTTAGTCAATTTTTGTAGGGGTCTTCTTTTATTTTGTTTGTAACAAAATAAAAGGAAACAGGCCGCTCCTACGGAGCTTTTAACTTGGGTTGGGGGTTGGGGCTCTACAAACAGGTCGCACCTACGGTGCTGCGGAATATTCATGATTCTCGATTTACAAGTTTTCTGGGTGTCGAAAAAACAGAGCGACTCTTCGATAATACAAAATGTTTTTGAAATTGTATAAACTGCCCGGGATTAAAGTAGGGGCATCGCCCCGACCTGTTTGTAGAAAACCCAATCAAATACAAAAAAGCTGCGTAGCAGCGACCCGTAGAAATTGGGTGGTTAAAAACACAGGTCGCTCCTCCGGAGCTTTTAACTTTGTGTGGGTTTAGGGCTCTACAAACGGGTCACACCGCTGGTGCTGCGGAAGATTCAAAATTCTGGAATTACAAGTCTTTTAAGTAAAGAAAAATCGTAGTTTTCCCATCAGCCCCAAAAGGATTTTTGATTGTGAAACTGCCCGGGATTAAAGTAGGGGCGTCGCCCCGACCTGTTTGTAGAAAACCAAATCACATACAAAAAAGCTGCGTAGCAGCGACCCGTTGAAATTAGGTGGTTTAGAAAACAGGCCGCTCCTACGGAGCTTTTACTTCGGGTTGGGTTTTGGGGTTCTACAAACGGGTCGCACCTACGGTGCTACGGAAAAAATCAATGATTTAGGGTTATAAGTTTTTTGGGGTGACAAAAAAACAGAGCGACTCTTCGCCAATACAAAATATTTTTGATTGCGAATATGGCCTGGAATTTAAAAAGGGGCGTCGCCCCGACCTGTTTGTAGAAAACCAAATCACATACAAAAAAGCTGCGTAGCAGCGACCCGTTGAAATTTGGTGGGTTAGAAAACAGGTCGCTCCTCCGGAGCTTTTAAGTTGGTGGGGTCTGGGTTCTACAAACGGGTCGCACCTACGGTGCTGCAAATGCATTCAACAATTATCATTTAACCTTTTTCCCCAATTCGCTTTTCCCGTTTTCTGAACACTACCAACAATACCCACCTTAACCCGGCCATCGGAACCGGGATAAAAACCAACCACGCTGTTATTGCCCGAACCTGTGCCCAGCCTAACAACGAGATTGTGCCGAAAAAATCGGACTGAAACTGACTCACCAATTCAGAAAGTGTAAACGGTAGGACTTCATTTCCTGTCATCCAGGCGC
The DNA here is from genome assembly GCA_017303995.1 of Bacteroidota bacterium. Classification (GTDB taxonomy): domain Bacteria; phylum Bacteroidota; class JABWAT01; order JABWAT01; family JABWAT01; genus JAFLBE01. Next base: position 6,931 of record JAFLBE010000015.1, read on the forward strand.
CCAACTGGAAAAATGGAATGAGGAGAATGAGCTGAAGCGGATAAACGAGGTAATTCACAATCTGAATGACCGGCTGATTCAGACGGAAAAATCCTGCAAGCAGAAAACAAAGCAAAGTCGTTGAACCCAGAACCGGAAAAATGCCGATTCCCGCACCGGCAACAATCGTCCAGGAGAGTTTTTCAGGAGAAAGTCCCATTCTCAACTGATCGGCAATCAATTGCTTTGATGAACGGAGCCTGTCCCTGATGCTCATCCCGGAATTTTTCCAATCACGGCTTTTACCCACAATCCGCCGTTATTGAACTTGAGTTCACGTAAGGTCTTCCAGGGGAAACGGGTTTCTTCCGGAACGACAATACACCACGTCCAACCGGGGAAATCTGTGTACAGCCGGTGAAAAAACCGTCCGAGAACAGCTTCTGCATCCGAAACCGGACCAATTCTTTTTCCATAAGGCGGATTTGAAATAATCAGTCCGGGTGAAGGCCATGAATTTTTAAGTTCAACGGCATCAGCAAGTTCAAAGCGGATCCGGGTATCCACTTTTGCCTGAGCAGCATTTTTTCTGGCAGCATCAATGGCTTTTGCCGCAACATCAGAACCGTAGGCCACCTGGGTGACTTCTTCAGGTTTTGGGATGGATTTCTGAATTCGCTTCAGATCAGCATCCCTGAAAAACGCTGCTTTTTCAAACCCATAAGTCCGGTTTTCACCGGGGAACGGACCACTTGTTTTTCTGACAGATTCAAACAAAAAGGTACCCGATCCGCAGAACGGATCCACAATAACCGGAAATTTTTCAGCTTCCGCCCAGATCAAAAGTCCGGCAGCCAGATTTTCACGCAGAGGCGCTTCCACCGAAAACGGTTTATATCCCCGTTTGTGCAAATGTTCACCGGTCGTATCAAGACTCACGGTGCAGACATCATCCTGAAACCGGACGAAAACAGTCAGATCAGACTTGTCTGCGATTTCAATTTTCTGATCCGGCCACTGACTGTAATAATCCAGAATACCATCACCCATGGCTTTGGCAATGTTATCGGTATGATGCAAACGGGATTCGGTTGCCGACACATTAAAGGAAAAGGTCGGATTCCTTCCGAGAACCAGTTCCCAGTCAAGCCGTTGTGATTTGCTGAACAGTTCCGGGTAAGATTTGCAGGTGAACGTGCCGATTCGCAGCAGCATTCTTCCGGCGACAGCAGATTGCAGATTCACTTTGTAAATCCAGTCAAGTGAACCCGAAAAGGTGATGCCGCCTTTGATATTTTCGGTAACGCCCGGGGCACCGATCCGGCGAAGTTCGGTTTCAAGAAAACTCTCAAATCCTGGTGGACAGGAGACAAAAAACGTGTGGTTCTCTTTACGCATGTGTCTTTTCAGACGGCGTTCAAGTGCCCGTTCAGAGAGTCCGGTTTCGGTAAGTGTCATATAAAAAAGACCAGATAAGCGATCGTGAAATAAATAGTAAGACCCAGAATATCGTTAATTGTGGTGATAAACGGTCCGGATGCAACGGCAGGGTCAATGTTCATTCTTTTCAGAAGGATGGGAAAAACGGTTCCCATGATGGAGGCATTCACCATCACGAACATCAGCGCACCGGCAATGGTAAGACCCATTTTCACGGTTCCGCCGCTCAAAATACTGGTTACAAACAAAATGATGGCGCAGGCAAAGGAAATCAGACCGGCAACCCCCAATTCTTTAACCAACCGTTTGCCCACATCAGAAAGCCAGAGTTCACCTTTTGCAAGACCCTGAATCATGATGGACGTCGTCTGAACGCCCGTACTTCCGCCCATAGCCATGATCAGCGGGATGTAAGCGTACAGAATAACCATTTGGGAAAGGGTGGCTTCGAATCCTTTGATCACCATCCCGGAAATCATTTCGCCGAAAAGTCCGATCATCAGCCAGGGAAGACGTGCAGCAACAATCCGCAGGGTTTTATCAGAAAAATCTTCTTCAACAACCCCGGTCAATCGCTGAATATCTTCTTCAGCTTCTTCACGGATAACGTCGACGATATCATCGATGGTAATCTGTCCCACCAGTTTATTGTCATCGTTCAGAACTGCAACAGCAACCAAATCGTGTTCCTGCATGATCTGGGCAACTTCTTCCTGATCCATCGAAACAGGAACGGAAAGAAATTCAGTATCCATCACTTCAGAAACTTTTTTGTACGACGGTTTGATAATGAGTGATTTCAGGTCGAGCGTGCCAACCAGAACGCCATGATCATCAACCACATAGAGATCGTAAACTTCTTCAACTTCTTCGGCCTGTTTTTTCACTTCCATGATGGCATCGTAAATACTCGACGATTCATGGATGACGATGAACTCACGGGCCATAAGTCCGCCGGCCGTCTCTTCATCGTAACGGAGAAGTTCTTTGACTTCACGGGAATCTTCTTCATCAATGGAATCGAGAACAGCTTCAGCAACTTCTTCATCAAGTTCCTGAATCACGTCGGCAGCATCATCTGAATCCATTTCATCGATGATGCTCGTAATTTCTTTTTCACCCAGATTGTCGAGAATGAGCGTTCGGGTGTTGTCGTTCAGGTCAAGAAGAACTTCGCCGGCAAGTTCATCATTGAGCAGTTTGAACAGATAAACCGAGTCATCAGGAACCAGGTGATCGATGATTTCAGCAATCTGGATCGGATGCAGGTCAAGGAGGATATTGAGAAGACTTCCGTCATCCTTGTCCTGAATCATATCCTGAATATCTTCAATCAGGCCTTTGTCAATAATCAATTGTTCTTCGGAATCGGTTTCCCGTGCATCTGCCGGGAGATTCTGCAGCTCTTTTTCTGCCATACCGTATCCTTTTTCGGTTTAGGGTTTTTGCGGGAACCGGAGCGCATCCAGTTCATTGGTTAATCTGACGAATTCCTCAACAGACAATGTTTCTGCCCGGCGGGAAAGGTCAACAGAAAAATCCTCCCGGCTGCCGGTAAAGGATTTCAGATTATTCTTCAGCGTTTTTCTCCGGGCATGAAAAGCCTGGCGGACGACTGCCTGAAAAAACTCAGGATCAGCCGGAGCAAACGGCGCATTTTCGTAAAACGTCATCCGTATGACAGCAGAATCTACTGTCGGCGGCGGGAAAAATGCACCGGGCGGAACTTTGAACAGCAGTTCACATTTTGCTGCCTGCTGAAACTGAACACTTAAAATGCCATATTCCTTGCCGCCCGGCGGAGCCACAATCCGCTGAGCGACTTCCTTCTGAATCATCACCACCAGATGACTGACCCGGTTCCTGACTTCATGAACACGAAATAAGATCGGCGTCGTGATGTAATAAGGTACGTTACCGACGACTTTTACCTTTTCACCCGGCAACAACCATTCTGCCGGATCCGATTTCATAAAATCCTTGTGAAGGATGTTGATGTCTTCACCAAACTTGGATTTCAGATCAGCGACAGCCCGGTCGTCAATTTCAATACCGATATACCGTTCTTTCAGCTCCGGATAAAAAAAACGGGTAAGCGCACCGGTGCCGGGTCCGATTTCCACAAGAAAATCAGCGGGTTGCAAATCCAGGGAATCGACAATTTTCCGGGCATAATGATCATTATGCAGAAAATGCTGTCCGAGACTTTTCTTTGGTGCGACGGAATATTTCATAGCCCCCGACAGGAAATTAAGGTCAATGTGGGGTTGATTGGATTTTGTGTGACCGGATGTGCTGGTCAGTCTTGCAAAAGTACGGCAGGAATGGGCAGGATGAAAGCGCGATGCTTAATGGTGAATGATAAATGGTCAATGGTTAATGGGATTCAATTTCCTTGATTTAAACCCTGAAAGTGTTAAATATGAATAGCCCCGGGTGAAAACCCGGTGGAATAAGAGCAAGATAACCAAACAACCCCGAACAGGGTTGAATTCTCACCAAAAAGTGGTGACTAAGTACTTAGAATTAGAAATGTACCGGGTAGAACAAGAAAATCAATTTTCCTCCCGAAAGTGTTTCCAGGTTTCGCCGGATCTGTGGTTCGTAAACGAACCTTGGACGGGATCTTCGCTTTGTTTGATTTACCCTTCAGAATTGAACTTCAATGCCCGTGACATAAATTAAATTTTAGGATTTTAAAAGATGGAAGCGATTGTCTTCTTCTTCCACTATTGTTTTTTATTAATCATTGGTTTACCTTCATTTCAACGACCAGTAACGCATGAGTTACATCCTTAATTTCCTGATTTTCGTTCCTTTATTACCTTTTTACCAAAAACTCTGTCGAGAAAAAGTCTGATGCCTGAAAAATATGGAAGGGAAATCCTTTTTCCTCTTCCACCTATTTTTATCCCGGAATCAATCCCGGATAAAAGTACCCTATTATTGCCTGCTAACCTTAGCAGAATCCCAGATTCTCTGTTTGATCTGAATCCGCAGCTATGCTTCCATCCGATCCGGTTATATCACCGGGTTCTCCACCTTATTTTCACTTTCCAAGTCAGGATTTTAACGCCTGCCTTCTTCTATTTCTCAATAATCACCATTAACGGGGACTATTTTCTATGACCATTATAAAATATTCAATTATGCTTTTATCGATTTCGGGACTTCTTTCAGTCTCATCATGCAAAGAACCCGAAAGCACCGGACCTGAAAACAGGAGCGACAGTCTGGTATTGAAATTCAAGGAATCCGACCTGACCAGTGCAGTTCTTTCTTTGCACACAACAGGGATTTCTTTACCCGCAACTTTTTCTTTTAACCGGATTGACGGTCCGTCAAGATCTTTCATCCTTCATCAAGCAGATACAACCCTGAAAGATTCACTTCTGACGCCTTCTACCACTTATTCATGGCGTGTTGAAAAGTCTGCCAACCAGAAAAGTAATCTTGCCACAGGAAGAACGATGGATACCACCAGCCATGAGTTTACTTGGAGAGTCGATACTTTGGGAGCCGTTGGTATTGCACGGGACATTGCAGTACTGTCTGATAATGATATTTGGGTTGTTGGTGAATTTTATGAGACTTCAGATGATAGCCAGGAGCCCTTTAATGCAGCTCATTGGAATGGAGTGAAATGGGAATTAATGAAAATTATGATTACAGGGTACGGTGGCCTAATTCACCCATCTGTAATAAACGCTGTGTTTGCATTCTCAAACAATAATATTTGGGCTTTTTCAATTGCAGGAAGCTATGCTCATTTTGATGGATTTGTTTGGAAAAGTGAGTTTGTTAATCAGCGGCAAGGTGGTATTTACAAAATTTGGGGTTCGTCACCTGAGAATATTTACTTTATTGGAACCAACGGTTCAATGACACATTACAACGGCAATTCCTTTTCTCTTCTTTCAACCGGCACAACTGTAAATTTATTGGATATCACAGGTACTGATGATAAAACAGTCTGGGTAAGCGGGTATATGACTGATGATTTTAAGCGCATTTTTATGAAATATGAAAATGGTGCGTTTCAAGTTATTAGTAGGAACTGGATTTTTGGTATCTGGGCAAACCCAGCCAATCCTGATCAATTATGGACTCTTGATGATCTTTATCTGCAGAAGCGTTCAGTTAAAAGTCCGGGTACAGTTAAAAAACAACTGAAGGGAATAACCTATTTTCCAATGGCAATTGCAGGTACGGCAGAAAATAACATTTTTGTTGTAGGCCATTATGTTTCAATTGTTCATTACAACGGTAGTACCCTCAAAACCTACGATCAGCTAATTAACGAAGGTAAACTATACCGTTTACAGGTTACTCCCAATAAGGTTTACGCAGTTGGTGATTTAGATAATATTCCCATTGTCATTACCGGATCCCGGTATTAAAATAAACGAAAGGAAAAAAAATGATCAGATCAGTCACATTACTCATAATCCTGATAACCCTTGCAACCAATTCCCGGTTGTTTGCACAGAATCAGGATTTTATCTCTGATATAGAATCAGTTGATTCAGAATTTTACAAATCCATGTCATCCGGTTATGACCACGATTATGTCCCGTTGGATACACTAAGGCTTCCAATGAATTTTTATATAATAACCCATATTGACGGGACGGGTGGTTTATCTGCTTCAGATCAAAATCTTGCAATTCAAAATTTAAATAATGCTTACAAACAACATCTCATTGTTTTTTATTTGAATTCAGTAACAACAATAGCATCCTCAGTCATTGATGAATTAACAGCAGATGAATTTGACAATGAAATTGTTGGTGTTTTAGGTACAAATTCAACATTTAATGTTGCTTTTGTGCCATGGACTCCTATTACATTTGCGGGTATTGCAAAAACCGGCGGTAAATATTGTGCTGTAAGAAATTATTACGCTACTTATGCAACATCTTCTGCGTTTATTCATGAAATCGGGCATAATTTGGGACTCCATCACACACATGGCCGTACAGGTCAAACAATTCAGGAGCTTGTTGATGGATCCAATTGCGAAACAGGTGGTGATTTGGTTTGTGATACCCGGGCAGAGCCTTACAATGACGGAAGCGGGATATACGGCAAAGTAAATAACCTTTGCACATATTTTGGTACACAAGTAGATCCGAATGGGCAGCCATTTAATCCCAATGTTGATAATTACATGTCGTATACCCGTTATGGCTGTGCTAATAAATTCACTGCCGGGCAAGTTCAGAAAATGTGGAACACATTATACAATTCTCATCGAAACATTTTGAACCGAAAAATTCAGTTGGCAAATAAATCATATGAGTCAAACTCGATGCTCACTGGTCAGTTGAAATACGTTAAATACTGGGACATGTTTAATCAGGCAGACACCATAAAAACTGTTCCTTCCGGTGATTCAATTCTTTTCCCAATTGCTATTCCCCTTAAGGTAACAACAGCTTCACAGATTTTGAATTCAACCTCTCAGCACTACTTATGGAATGATTTGAAAACCGAGTTTAAAATGAGTCATTCTATAATTGCCAATAATTATACAACAAAAGACCAAGCATTTTTCAAAACAATAAATTCCTCACTAACCATAAATACAAAAATTGATGAAATGGTTTTTAGCGGGACTGTTCATGTAAAAGATCCATGGTTTAAAGAAGTTGACGGGTCTCAGCCCTGTAATTGGAAAACCTATACCAATGGATTCAATAGTTCCACAATGCCTAATGGAGGGGTGTTTGGAGGAGTTGATTTTGATCCTTTATTTCCATCTAATCCATTCTATAAAATCAAAGCCTCGGGCAATCAAAATGGATTAAATGTCTATTTTCTGAATTGGACAAGCACAAATTCCAATGTTTATAAACCTGATTCAATGGAAACCCCTGTAAAATTCACATCAGGTGCCACTATCACAGCCAACTACAAAGCCATGCTGGCATCTAAGACTACCGGTTGGGTTGGTAACCAGTTTGCCTCAAACAATGGAACTTCATCAGTCATGTATATTTCAGACGGTAAACTCTGGCTGCACAGGGAAAATGGTACTGATAAAAAAGAAATTCTGGTAAGCAGTTCTGCAGGATCCATTTCGAGTTATTCAGTTACAGCAAATGGCAATAACCGGTACTGGGTTCTGAATAATGGAACCACAACACCCGTTTGTGGATATGAACTCAACGGTGCTACCGGAGTTGCAACTGTTCCAGCCCTTTCCGGTCTTACTTCCTCAAGTCGGATTGAAATTGTCCGGTTAAACAGCACAACGCCCAAGCTTGCCCTGATTACCAAAGTCGGAACAGCTATTTACAAAAGCATCGGAACCTTAACCTCCGGCGTTGTTTCGTGGGGATCCTGGAGTTCATTGACCGTTGGGGGTTCCTCAATTCAAGTTGCCGGTAACGGAAATCTCGCATATGTAGCCTGGATTCAGGGATCTTCAATATTCGGCTATAAACTTAAAACTGATGGAACCTGGTCATCTGCAAAGGTGATAACAAGCAGTTCTTCGGGTTACTTTACTTCAATGGCATCAGCAGCTGATCCGAATGGGAATTTGTACCTGACTTTGGTCAGAGCAAATACCCAAACCCAGAAAAAAGATTTGGGTGAAGGTGCCTGGTACATCAATGAAACAACGATGCCTTTTACTGTACTTTCAACATCAGGAACTTATGGTGATTTTACTGCTGTAAGTCTTGCCTGTGAAGGAAACAAAAGACTCGCATCAGTTGGGGTTTCAACCTATATTCCTTATTTCAGCTACTACCTCTGGAAACATAACGGCACCGAATGGATGCAGGATGCACCTTCTTACTCATCGGCTGCAGCGCAAAAACTTCTGCACGGTGAAGTTGACATCCGTCCATCAGAAACAGAACCTGTTACCGGATTGTTTCTGATGACCATGAACACAGTTAACTGGCCACCTCCGGGAGCCAACAAAATCACAACCGGAACAGAAGATACCCCTGCATTGAGTATCTCAGGAGTTGAACTAAGTGACACTCTGGTTTACAACGTCAACCTGGATCCTGCCATTGTAGATTCCATCATCATTGATACTCTTGGGGTTTGGAGTATTGCTGTGAAAGGGTCTGGTTTTGTCACAGAAATCGTTAATGATCTGAAACTCTTCGGTTCTTCTGAACTGATAGTTATTACAACCGAATCGGGAACCAGCCGAACCATTAAGTTCATACCAAATCTGGTGAAATGGGATGTTTGGGTGGTTGATCCATCCGGTAACAAAGTGAGAATGGGTAAAGAAAACAGTGAAGAAGAATCTGAGTCAGAATCCATTAAAACTGCTGTTGCAGTTTATCCGAATCCGTTCAATCCTGAGACCAGAATCAACATACGTCTTGCAGAACCGGCAGAATTGAAAGTTAAGGTGTATAATGTGGTGGGTCAGTTAGTTGCCGATCTTGCAAATGGCCATCACGAAATGGGAGATTACTCCTTCCGCTTCGATGGAAAAAGTCTTGCCTCGGGAACCTATTTTTACCGGGTAGAGATCGGTGAAAAGGTTAAAACCGGTAAATTGCAATTGTTGAAATGATAAATTCAGTAGGGGCGACCGGCTGGTCGCCCTGTAGTTAGTAGACATTAGGTAGTAGACAAGAACCCCAGCGAGAGCATGAATCTAAGGAGAAACGCTGTCCTGTGGGATTTTTTTATTGAAATTTCGCAGAGGCACTCCCAAGACCTACGGTCAAACCATTGGGGTGTCTCTGTATTTTTGTCCCAGGACCTTTCGTAGCAATGTAAAACAAATAACTTCCCCATCTTCGCACATTCCATTCAGTCATATTATCAAAAAAACTTTATTGAGTAAATTCCTTTTAGGTTGAAATGAGTTGTTAAAAATAACAAATATTCTGATATTGATTAAAACAATTTCAACCTGGATTTCCAAATGAGCCTCTCCCAAATCAAAGAAATACTGATAGTGTTATTTAGTATCAGTTTTTTTCAAGCAAATGGCCAGAATTTACTCACCTCAGACGGCCAAAACCATTCAAATCTCACGGTCACAGATTCCCCCGGTTTCTATGTTCAAGTTATGAATTTTCCCGATACGATTTTAGTCAGACTTGATTTTCCTGATCATTTACAATTTGTATCCATTACACAGGGTGATTCGGTTTTTATAAGTGATAAAGCAGAAACATTCTGGATTTCTGCAAAAAACAGCCGTTCTCAAAAATTTGCAATTGCAAGTGATCGCAAAAAACGCGAAAGGTATCGGTTTACACCAAAGTTTATTTCCCGCCCTGATGCTGCAGAAGCAAATCTTTGGGATGAGGCCATTGCAGGTGGAAACCTGGTAATCAGTACGGAACCTGATGCCGTTCTATTCCTGGATGGAAAAAAGATTTTTACAGGTTCAGGATCAATCTTTTTGAGGCCGGGACGTTATGAGATCAAGGCTGAAAGAGGGGAGAACTTTTTCAAAGAAACTTCTATTGAAATTGAAGAAACAGGTCTTGTGGAGACATCCTTATTTTTAAGACAAACAGCTTTCGCTACTCTTGCTAAGGCAATAATACCAGGAATGGAACAGCTCGGATTTGGAAACCGCCCAGGTTTTTTAAACCGTTTTGGTATCTGGAGTTCAGCATTACTTTTAACGTTGGCGCAATCTGAAATGAATTATCGTGAAAATTCTGAGCTATATAAAGTACAAACTGGTGTTGGACTTGCTGCACTTACTTTGATTTATGGATATACCTATTATTCAATTTTCAATCAACCTGAAACCGATTTTAAAACCACCACTCAAACCCAGTTGGAAAAAGGGCTCTTTCATACAGGAAAGATTAAGTCCTGGCAATTTGTTATTAACGGGGATCCCAAATGAAACCTTTTCTGGCCATTTCTTTATCAGTTTTCCTTTTTGCTGGGTGTACCTTTCTTGATGAGGATCTCAATTCGATTCCAGAGACAAAAATTTCCCCACCCGAAACGGCTGAAATCACTCTTCAGATTGATTCATCTGCTTCATCTTCAAAAACCCTTGTTGTTTATGGTAACCGTTCGATACGTTTTATTCTGGATAAAAATGCTTTTTCAAGATTTGACTATTCTGAAATTCAATTTAATGACTATAAAACGGTGAGAACTGATACATCAAACATCAGTTTCAATTATGACTATTCCAACCTTGAAGATGGGGTTTATCCATTAAAACTGAGTGTTTATTATTTTCAAAAGGATCTTTCTATCGGTGGAAAGTATGATCTTACCAGACAAACCAAAGAGTATAACCTGACTTTACTTGTTCAAAATAAGGTTGATTTTACTCCAAACTTTTTCCCGGTTGAATTTGATTCAGGAGAGGTAACAATTCGCTGGAATTCCTATAAAAAGGAAAATTTTATTAAAGCTGAAATTCGTGATAATAACAACATGATGATCACCTTCACTGATCCCACTGATACCATGATCACTGACGAACGTTTTTCAGGATCAAATACCTATTATATTACATTCTATTGTGGAATTTCGAAAAAGGAAGAAGTGCTTACGGTTACTGATGATACCGAATTTAGTATTCTTTCTGCCAAACCGTTAGAAGGTTTATTGATGGAGTTAAATTGGCAGCGTTACAGACATTTCAAGAATTCATATTCTATTCTTATTCAACAATCACAAGACAACATAAAATGGACAGACATTATTCAAGTCAATAATCAAAAGAACAGTTTTGTTTTTCCTGTTGGGGTAAAGGGATCCCATTATCGTGTGTGTTATTTATTAAAAAATTCAACTTCAATTAAATTTACATCTCTTCCTTCAGAAGTGGTTTCATTGGGTTATGAAAAAAATCTAATTGACCCGAATTATCTTTACTGGTTACCAGATGCCAAAAAAACACTGAGTACTTATTATCTTGAGGGAAGTATATTGATTGATGAGAATGGTTTAAAACAGGTTGAACCGTCTCAGTTTTATATTCTTTCAACAACCAGGTCAATGATTATCAGGTATAACTTTAGGGAGAATAATCTTGAAGTTGTTGATCCGGTTACCCTCAACCCACAACAGACTGTAAATTGTTCAGGTTTCCTCCCTAAAATCTGGATTCAAACCTCAGGGTTATTGACAGATAATGGCAAATTATTTCTTAATTCTGATAATGATGTTCTTTCTACAAACTACGCTGATTGGGGACATTCAGTTTGGCAAGTTAGTTCATCTTCAATCAATTTTCTTGTAAAGCTTGGTAAGGATGATTCGCCGCAAACAATCAACTTACCAAATTATCGTGTTATTGACGCCTCGATCGACGGTAGTGTATGGTCCTATTATAATTATGGCGGAAATTGGTTTACTCTAAACAACACCAATAATATTGTACCCGGGGAACTTGGTTCAAATACTCGTTGCAGCAGCGTAAAACCTCTTGAGCAGGGCAGAGACCCCGCTACCGGAGATACCTTTGATTCAGGCTCTGCAATAATAAATGGGCTCCAATTAACTCAGATTTTCCTTTATCCAGGTGGAGATCCCTCAAGGGTTGTCTCCTTTTATATCTTCCCCGGTAATTTCAAAATTATTAATCATGTTCTATATACGTTAGGGCAGGAAATCAAATTACCATGAAAAAAATCAAAGTTTGCATTTCTATTGTTTTTTGTCTCCTTTTATCTGGCGGTGAAATTCATGCCGGTGGACATATTTCCTTTTCATATTATGGTACTTTATCCAGCTATCAGGGAGGTAAGTTTACAGACCTGAATCATGACTTTGTGAAAGTATTTAAAAGCGAAGGATATTCTCCCAAAATTACAAATGACTTTTCATACCGTATCAACCAAGGCTTTGAAATTAAGTATTTAAATCCGGATTTATTAAATCCAGGGTTCTTTTTTGAAGGTATGTCAAACCTAGCGTCTTCTGGTGTTCGTGATTACTCTCTTGCTTACCGGTACATTTTCAATGTCAGGAATTATTATGCTGGGTTATCCCTTTCTGTACCCGTCCTTTTTTCTGGTTTGGCTTTTGATTACAGGATAGGAGTTTTACTGGGTCAGGCTGATATAAAAGAAAAAATGACCTATTTCTATGCACCAAATGAAGAGAACAAGTTATCACCGCATTCAAGTTATCATAATTTCTTATTATTGGGAATTGAGCCGGGTGCCCGCTATGAATTCAGTCCAATGTCTGGATTCACTGGTTTTATAACTGCATCATATCTCATAACCACTTCCTCTTCTGTTGATTTTGATTTTCACCGTTTACCATTTAAAGAAAGCTACAGTGAAAAAGTGCAGTTGAACAGAACAGGACTTAGGTTAAAAACGGGTCTTGGTTTAGATTTAACTACTTTGTTTGATCAAATATTTTAATCAAAGAACATGCAGATTTGTTTTGGCCAGGTCAGAATTTGGTTTTGTTTATGATTTTGTTTTTCCGCTAAACGAAAAAAGCAGGGTGAACCCTGCTTTTTTAATTATTTAACCTGGCACTTCCCCGAAGTATCGGGCACGGCATCCTTCGATATCCGTCGGGTGCCGGATCTACGACATCCCAATCCCGATTCTCGTGACAAGACACTCAGGATAACAAGCTCAGTTACCGTATTTTCCTGTCACTCGTCACATGTCCCGTGTCACCGGCGGTTCACCCAACCAGCATTCTCACCGAAGCAAGTGCCCAGTTGTACAGAGGCTGCCACCAGAGTCCGAGAACGATGGTGGGAACGGCAAAGACAAAAACCAGAACGGTAGCAGGTATGGAAACGGAAATCGGTCCGTCGGCATTTTCGACGGGTTTTTTCAGGTACATCATCTTTACTACTTTGAAGTAGTAAAAAGCAGATACGACCGAGTTGGCAACTGCAATCAGAGCAAGCCAGAAATACAGACTTCCCTGCTGGAGGACGGCAACGAAAAGAAGAAATTTACCGGCGAAACCGACTGTACCCGGAATCCCGATCAGGGAAGCCAGAAAAATCACCATCGGAATGGCAAGAACCGGTGCACGGAAGCCCATTCCACGCCAGTCATCCAGTTCAAACGACTGAACTTTGTCGGCAATGAGCATGGCAGTGAAAAACACACCCAGATTCATGATCAGATAATAAGCCAGATAAAACATCATGGCCGCAATACCCGAATCCGACAGCAGAATCACACCCATCAGAATATAACCAGCATGAGCAATGGAGGAGTAAGCCAGCATCCGTTTCACATTTTGCTGCCAGAGAGCAGTGACGTTACCGATTGTCATGGTAAGAACCGAAACAGCAGCCAGAATAGAAACCCAGTCAATATTGTCGAGAATCTGATAGCCTTCAGGAGTTGATGTTCCGAAGAAAATGGTTTTGAAGAACCGCAGCATCATGGCGAAACCGGCGGCTTTTGGTCCGACTGAAAGAAAAGCAGCAACAGGAGTTGGTGCACCTTCATAAGCATCGGGAGCCCAGAAATGGAACGGAGCAGCAGCAATTTTGTAACCGAATCCGCCCAAAGTCAGAAGAACAGCAATTGTGAGCGTAACCGGATCAATCACCACGGCCGGATTTTTAAGCACTTCATTGATTTCAGAAATGGAAAGCGTTCCGGTGATACCATAAATCAGCGAAATACCGTAAATCATCAGTCCGGATGAGAAAGCACCGTAAATGATGTACTTCACACCGGCTTCATTTGAGGTTTTTTCATCCTTCAGATAGGAAACCAGAATGTAGGAAGCCAGAGAAACCAGTTCGATTGAAATGAACATCATGAGCAGATTATTCGCACCGGCCATGAGCATCATCCCGAGAACAAGCCCTGCCATCACGATGAAATAATCACCGAACCGGCGGCCGTTTCTATCCATTTCGTCCGAGAAAAGGGTGATCAGCGTTGCAAGAATGGCTGAGACAAGGAATAAATACTTGAAGAAGACAGCGTAACCATCCACTGCAATCATTCCGAAAAAGACCGAAGCCTGAACGCCCGACTGGCCGGAAAGGGAAATCAGAGCCAGAACCATCACGCCGAGAAAAACACCGGCTGACCATTTGTGCATGGATTTCGGAGTGAACAGATCAATGATCAGCACACCAAGCAAGCCAATAGTCACAATGACTTCCGGCTGAAGAAGAGCAATGCTGTTCAGAACGTACGTGTAGAGTGCATCCAGATTCATAAAATCCAGGTCCTTAATTCAGTCCGACCATAACTGTGCCAGCCGATTTCACCAGATCATTCAGGTGATTCACGGAAACTGTCATCAGATCGGTCAGGGATGAGGGATAAATTCCAACTAAAAGTATAGAAACGCCAAGAGCCGTCATCATGGTAAGTTCACGGCTGTTGATTTCGGTAAGTCCGGTATATTTCGGATTCAGTTCACCGGTAAACACTTTCTGGTAAGTCCAGAGATAGTAGATGGCGGTGATGAGCATGCCGAGTGTGGCGATAATCGTAAGGTTTTGGGTCACTGGCTGTGAAAATCCGCCCATAAAAACCAATGCTTCGGCTACGAAACCACTTAAGCCGGGAAGACCGAGAGAAGCAAAGAATGCAAAAAGAGTGATGCCGGCATAAACGGGCATTTGTTTCGCCAATCCGCCAAAACCATCAATATCACGGTGATGAGCCCGGTCGTAAATCACGCCGACAACGAGGAAGAGCATGGCGGAAATGATGCCGTGGCTGAACATCTGAACCATGGCACCCATTGTGCCTTCGGTTGTTAAACTGGCGAGTCCGAGAAGAACAAATCCCATGTGCGAAATTGACGAGTAGGCAATCAGCTTTTTCAGATCGGTCTGACCCATGGCTGTGAGAGCACCGTACAGAATATTGATCACGCCGAAAAGCGCAATCAGCCAGGCAAAGTAGAGAACAGATTCCGGGAAAATCGGCCAGAGAACCCTAACAAGTCCGTACGTACCCATTTTAAGAAGAACGCCGGCCAGAATAACAGAAATCGGAGTTGGCGCTTCAACGTGGGCATCCGGGAGCCAGGTGTGAAACGGGAACATGGGGATTTTAACGGCAAAACCGAGAAACATGAGAATGAAGGCCACATGGCGCCAGTGTTCAACTGAAAGCAACGATCCGGCAACGAGATTTCCCTGATTCATCATGGTGATCATATTGAACGAGTGAATCATATCTTCAGGCGCTGCACCCGGATTGGTGACATAGCTGAAGTAAAGTCCGATAATCACCAGAAGCATCAGCAGGGAACCGATGAAGGTGTAAAGGAAAAACTTGATTGCGGCATATTCACGACGTGGGCCACCCCAGATTCCGATAAGGAAGTACATCGGGATCAGCATCATTTCCCAGAAGAGATAGAACAGGAAGAAATCAAGCGCAGCAAAAACGCCGGTCATGGCAGAAAGCAGAATCAGATAGGAAATGAAATAACCCTTGATATACTTTTCGATGGAAAAGCTTGAAATCACGCCGATCAATCCAACAAAAGCTGTCAGAATCAGCATCGGAAGGGAAAGTCCGTCAATGCCGAGCGTATAGGAAATATCGAGAATTCCGTAAGAACCGGCAGAAACTTTGATCCAGGAATAGTTTTCAACAAACTGATAACCGGCTGCTTCGTTGATTCCCGCTTTGGTGAGATCATAATTCTGCACCAGAATGGCAACGAGGGCCAACTGAATGACAGAAGCAAGAATTGCTCCCCACCGGAATACGGCTGTTTTTTCTTTCGGTACGACAATCATCAGCAAGGCAATGATCATCGGAATAAAAATCAAACCACTGAGTATCACTTAAACGTTTTCCTTTCGGTAACCTTCAGGTACCTTGATTAAAAGACACCCTTCAACACAAAAAAGACCAAAACCCCAATCAGGGCAAAAGCAATGTAAGACTGAACCTTTCCGGTTTGGAATTTGCGGACGAGAAGTCCGAAGAAGCCAACAAGAAAACCGGTTGTATTCACCAGAAAATCAATGACGAACGTATCGAAAAAGGCAGAAACCTTGGCCAGAACAATATTGCCCCGAACGACGGTCACTTCATAAATTTCATCGAAATACCATTTGTTGAAACTCATCAGGTACAACGGACGAAGAGACTGAGCCAGTTTATCAGTATCAACGGCATTTTTCATGTAGAAGAAAAAGGCGATTGCAAGTCCGACCAACGCCATCAGAACCGATGAAATCACAGTTGACCAATGGGCATGATGGGTAAGTGCAGTCAGTTCGGTGAGTTTACCGGCGCCGTCAATTCCTGGAACGACGGTTTGCAGTGATGGAATCAGATTCATGAACCAGCCGGCATCCCCTGAAAGCGGATTTAAACTGAACAATGGGAAAAGAGAAAGCACCGAAAGTACCACCAGCGGAATCCACATGACGGCAGGGACTTCGTGGGCATGATCATATTTTTCTTTGTTTCTGGGTTCACCAAAGAACACGAGAAATACCTGACGGCCCATGTAAAAGGCAGTTAAAAGTGCAGCCGTTAAGCCAAGAGCCGGAACTACATTGTACCATCCGCCGCCATGGAATGAAGCCCATCCCCATCCACCTGCGATAATGGCATCTTTGGAAAGGAATCCAGAAAATAAGGGAAGTCCGGCAAGCGCAGCGGTTGCAACAGCATAAGTAATGAAAGTAATCGGCAGTTTCTTCCGGAGTCCGCCCATTTCCCTGATGTCCTGTTCATGGTGCATGGCGTAAATAACGGCACCGGATCCGAGGAAGAGACAAGCTTTAAAGAAAGCGTGGGTGAGCAAATGGAACATGGCAGCTGAATAAGCACCGACACCAAGCCCCATGATCATGTAACCCAGCTGGGAAACGGTTGAATAGGCGAGAATCCGTTTGATGTCGTTTTGGGTCAGCGCCATTGTGGCAGCCATGAAAGCTGTAAATCCACCAATGACCGCAATAACAGTAAGTGCATCGGGGGAAAGAATGACGAAAATCCTGGCAACGAAATAAACCCCGGCAGCAACCATCGTCGCAGCATGGATTAATGCAGAAACAGGAGTCGGACCTTCCATGGCATCAGGAAGCCAGACGTGAAGCGGAAACTGAGCCGATTTTCCGACAGCACCCATGAATAAAAGAATACCGCCAATGGTCAGCCAGGTGTTGCTGAGTGTGAACTGTTCGTTTTGAATTCCGGCGATGATTTCATCCAGATTGACGGTGTAAAACTGACTCCAGAGAATCAGAATCCCGAGCCACATGCCGATATCACCGATCCGGTTAACCACAAAAGCTTTGGTTGAAGCAGCAGCAGCTTCTTTTTTCTGGAACCAGAATCCGATCAGCAGATAAGAAGAAAGTCCGACCAGTTCCCAGAACATATACATGCTGAACAGGTTGTCAGAAAGCACGATGCCGAGCATGGAAAAAGTAAAGAGTCCCAGATAGCCGAAATAAGTGGCATACCTGTCATCATCATGCATATAAGCAATGGAATACAGGTGTACGAGGAAGGAAATCAGGGTCACCATGGCCAAAGTGATGGCAGCAAGATTATCCACCTTCACACCCAGCTGGATGGACCATTCTTTTCCGAGATTCAGCCACTGGAAATTCAGGTTGTAGGATAAAGTCTGGTCAAACGCAGACAAAAAGTGAATGGCAATGTAAAGGGCAATAAGAAAGGCGGCGCCAAGAAATCCGGTTGCCAGCCAGTCACCCTGACGGGGAAGCCGTTTGCCTGCAAATATCTGCACGAGGTAACTTACCAGCGGAAGAATCAGAACGGCGAGGGCTAATTGAATGATCGTTTCTTGCATGACTGCACTATTCTTTCAGTTGGTCTACTTCGTCCAGATTGACGGTTTTCAGATTGGAGTACATATTCAGGATAATGGCCAGAGCAACTGCAGCTTCTGCGGCAGCGAGAACGATGACGAAAATCGCCAGCATCTGTCCGTCCAGATTTCCGTTGAAACGGGAAAAAGCAATCAGGTTGATGTTGGCAGAATTCAGCATCAGCTCAATTCCCATCAGCACCACAACCGCATTCCGGCGGGTCATCACACCGAAAACACCCAGTGAAAACAGGATGGCGCTTAAGGTGAGAAAATGATTTAAAGTAAGTGATTCCAAGAGTTTACCTTCTTCAGGACTTAATATTTTGTTTGTCTTTCCGGGCGATGTAGGAAGCACCGACAACGGCAACCAGCAGGATGATGGCAACCATTTCGAACGGAAGCAGATACTGAGTGATGGTCAGGGTTCCGATGGATTCAACAGTTGTATCCCAAACGGCCGGACTATGTTTTGCCCAGGTTCCGGTTACCCAAATAACATAAAGCAAACTGGCCAGCATAACAGCAGCAATGATCAGACCCGGAACAAAATTGAACACATCTGTTTTCAGGCTCATGGTGGTAATCCGGTTGGTGAGCATCACCCCGAATAAAAGCAAAGTCAGAATTCCGCCCACGTAAACCATAATCTGGGTGACGGCAAGAAAATCAGCACTGAGCATGGCGTAAATTCCGGCAACACCCAAAAACGAGAAGAGCAGGGAAAAGGCAGAATAAATGATATTTTTTGAAAATACCGTGGCAATTGCTGAAGCAACAATAATCACGGCTAAAATCCAGAACATGATAACTTCCATGAGTCTCTTATCCTTCTGAGGGCTTTTCAGCAGCCGGGGCAGCGGGAGCGGCCGGGGTTTCTGGTTTGGGTGCGGCTGCAGCTTCAGCAGCTTTTTTTGCAGCAGCGGTGGCTTTGAGTGCTGCCTGTTCTGCCGTGTAAGCTTCAAGTTCTGCTTTTTTCTCTGCAATCTGTACCGGTGTCATGTCACTGAATTTGTAAATGTGATCCCGGAAGTCAAACACTGAATAATCGTAAACCTTGGTCATGGTGATACATTCGGTCGGACAAGGCCAGGTGCACAATCCGCAGAACATACATTTCGACATGTCGATATCAAACTGTTCAACCCAGAGGCGTTTTTTCTGGGTTTCCTTCACGGTTTCAACATCTTTATCGAGACGTTTGAACGACGTAATCTCGATACAGCTCACCGGACAGGCATTGGCGCACTGATTGCAGCCGATACACTCATCAATATTGTTATGAAGCCGGTAACGTCCCGTATCAGGAACAGGAATACTTTCTTTCGGATACTGGATGGTCACGATATGATTCGGCTGAACCATTTCTCTGGCCGTCAGTCCCATCCCGATCAGCGTCGAGGAAATTCCGTTATAAATATCTTTAAAGTAACCCACTGCGATCTTTCCCGCTAATTACAAGTAAACAACCCAGGCAGCCTGACCGATGAGGCACGCAAATGCAATTGGTATCAGCACTTTCCAGCAGAGATACATGAGCTGGTCAACCCGGAACCGGGGCAGCGTCCATCTGAGCCACATCTGGAAAAACACGAAAAACAACGACTTCACCAGAATCCAGAAAAATCCCATTCCGTAAGAAGGAACCGTTCCCCACGGCGTGAGCCATCCGCCAAGAAATACTGAAACTGCAATGGCAGAAACCACGAACATGTTGCCGTATTCTGAAAGGAAAAACATGGCGAACTTCATGCCCGAATATTCGGTGTGATAACCGCCGACAAGTTCAGATTCTGCTTCAGGAAGATCGAATGGCGTCCGGTTTACTTCTGCAAGAGAAGCAATCAGGTAAATGATAAAAGCAACAAACAGAAACGGACTCGCAAAAAGATATCCGAAAAAGAGACCTTCCTGCTGTTGGATAATTCCGGTCATGTTCAGCGTTCCGGTCGTCACAATGGCGGTTAGGACGGCAAGTCCGGCAGGAATTTCATAGGAAATAATCTGGGCGGTTGAACGAACAGCACCGTAAAGTGACCATTTGTTGTTCGATCCCCATCCGGCCATGAGCAAACCAGCAACAACCAGCGAACTGATGGCGAGCAGATAAAAAATTCCCACATTCAGATCAGCGCCGACAAATCCGTTCGACCAAGGAAGAACAGCCAGAGACGCATAAGTTCCGGTGAAAACCAGAACGGGAGCAACGAAAAACAGAATTTTATCGGAAGCAGTCGGGGTGATATCTTCTTTCTGAATCAGCTTCAGAATATCTGCAACGGTTTGGAAAAGTCCCCACGGACCTGTTTCCATCGGTCCAAGACGGTTTTGAATAAATGCAGAAACTTTACGTTCAGCATAAACGGCAAGAAGAGCAAACAAAATCAGGAAAATCAGAGGGAAAACAGAAGCCACAATGGGGTAAACCAAACTTCCGTCAGGAACGCCAAGCCAGGCAAGAAGATCACCAATTCCCAGCGTTTTCAGTACTAAATCATGCATAATATATTTTATTTGATGTTAATAGATGGACAGTTAACCGGCGGTTACCGGTCAATTTCCCCAAGAACGATATCAAGAGAACCGAGAATGGCCACAATGTCAGAAATCATGATGCCCTGACCCAATGCCGGAAGAACGGCCAGATTCACAAAACAAGGTGATTTGGCTTTTACCCGGAATGGCTTGGTTCCGCCATCCGAAATGATGTAAAATCCGAGTTCGCCACGGGGGTTTTCTGCACGGGCGTAAACTTCACCAACCGGCGGTTTGATCCGGCGGGGAACGGCAGCCTGCACATCAGACACATCATCAACCGGATATTTTTCGAGAGCCTGCTCAATAATATTCAGCGATTGTTCCATTTCCTGACAACGGATGAAATACCGGTCCCAGGTATCGCCGACGGTGCCCATAGTGCCTTTACCGGTCGGGATTTCAAATTCAAATTCCGGATAAATACAGTACGGATCGTCTTTGCGCAAATCCCAGTTCACACCCGATCCACGTAAAACCGGACCTGTACAATTGTAATTAATGGCCACTTCTTTAGGAAGGATGCCCACGTTTGCAGTACGGGAAATGAAAATGTGGTTTCCGGTGAGGAGATTGTTTAAATCTTTGATTTTCGGACGGAAGTACGAAATGAAAGCTGACAGTTCTTCACGGAATCCTTTCGGGAAATCACGTGAAACGCCGCCGGGCCACATGTAATTGTACAACATCCGGGCGCCGGTGAGATTTTCGAAAAGATTCAGAATAATTTCACGGTCACGGAAGGTCCAGAGAAAAGGAGTTACCGCACCGATATCAGCACCAAATGTACCAATGGCGACAAGATGGGAAGCAATCCGCTGAAGTTCAGCTACAATAATCCGGATAAATTCAACTTTGCGGGGAACTTCAAGATTGAGCAGTTTTTCAACAGCCAGAACAAAAGCGTGGTTGTTATTCATCGACGCCAGATAATCGAGCCGGTCGGTGAACGGAATGATCATCGGGTAAGTGAGTTCTTCGCCGTGTTTTTCGAAACACCGGTGAAGGTAACCGATGTGCGGGGTGATGCTTTTAACAATTTCCCCGTCTGTCACCAGTTCGAGCCGTAACACACCGTGCGTAGACGGGTGCTGAGGGCCCATGTTCATGATCATTTCTTCGGTTTTGAGATGCGGCATAACTTAACTGGTTAGTTGATTTACTTTATAATTTCAAAAAAATTCTCTTGTCATCCTGAGTGTCCGGCACTTGCCGGATGTATCGAAGGATGAACTTCCTTGTTCCCTGGAAGTCATGCCCGTGACGACGGGCATCCATCCCACCGGAATTCCTTCCTTCGGAGAGGTACTTTTGACAGGACAAAAGTACCCAAAATCCTTTTCCGCCCATCCGCTCTATGACTTGTGGCTGGCTCTCCGGCCCTGATCGAATCTGAACTCGGTCGGTAAACCGACCTCAAACACAGATTCGATTTAACCGGGCACTGCGTTTGCCACTGCGTCGACCGGATGACGGCGGTTAAAAAAAATCTTTTTGCGTTCTTAGTCTGACTATTGCGACTTTGCGATTAAAGCATTTTCCCAAAAAAACGCATTTCTCTGCGTCCCCTGCGTCACCGCGGTCGAATAAAATCCCTTAAAAAGGTACTTTGATTCCGTGATACGTTTCCTGAACGACGTAATCTTTTCTGAGCGGGAATCCTTCCCAGTCATCCGGAGTCAGGATTTTTCTTAAGTCCGGATGAAAGTCGAACACAATTCCGTACAGGTCAAAGGCTTCACGTTCGTGCCAGTTGGCAGCTTTATAAATATGCTCAATGGTTGGGACGTGCGGTTTCTCACGGTCAAGTTTCACTTTAACCACCAGCCAATGCTTGTGGGTCATTGAGAAAAGGTGATAAACCACGCCGAGTTCTTTTCCGGCACCGTAGTCAACTCCGGACAGACAGGAAAGAGAATCGAATGCGAGTCTTTCATCATCCCGCAGAAAATATAAGATATCTTCTATCCATTGGGGATTGATGGTAATGCCTGGCTGAAGGGAGGTTTCGTCGGCGGAAAGAATTTTATCGGCAAAGTCCTGCTGTTTCAGCAGTTCAACAACTTCAGACGGTTTCATTTTTCTTCCCGAATTTTTCGTGACGGATTTTATCCTGAAGAAGCATGAGTCCGCCAATCAGGGCTTCGGGGCGGGGCGGGCAGCCGGGAACGTAAACATCAACCGGAATAACACGGCTGACTGATTTCACCACGTGATAACCGTGCTGCCAGTAAGGTCCGCCTGAGTTTGAGCAGGATCCCATAGAAATCACATACCGGGGTTCGGGCATTTGCTGATAAAGACGCTGCACGCGTTCAGCCATTTTAAAGGTCACCGTTCCGGCAACAATCATCACATCAGATTGCCGTGGTGACGGACGGGGAATAATCCCGAACCGGTCGAGATCATAATTTGAAGCCATGGTGGCCATCATTTCGATAGCACAGCAGGCGAGACCGAATCCCATCGGCCACATTGAAGAAAGTCTTGCCCAGTTGAGAACATTTTCTGCGGTTGTTATCACAACACCGCCAGAGTCAAACTGTTTATCCAGTAATCCCATTACGCTTCCAATCTGCTTCGGTTCTTAATCTGCCGGAGAAACTTCTGGTTCATCCACAGAAATCTGCTCACGCTGCTGCTGAGCTTTGATCTGTTTCGGTTCAAGGGAAGGAATAACCGGATGAGGGCGGACCCATTCAAGATCACCACGGCGCCATTCGTACAGCATCCCGATGATCAGAATTCCCATAAAAAACACACCGGTCAGGAACCCGTAAGTTCCAAATTCTTTAAAAACGGTTGCCCATGGGAAGAGAAAGACCACTTCCACATCAAAAAGAATAAAGATAAGGGCAACGACGTAAAATCGGATGTTAAATTGAACCCATGACGACCCGATGACTTCTTCACCGCATTCGTAAGAGCTTAATTTTTCAGCATTTGGGCGATCAGGACGAAGTAACCACGAGGTTAAAAATCCGATCGCAACAAAGCAAACCCCGATAACCATGTAAATGAATACATAGCCAAATTGTGTAATTTGATTTTCCATAATCTGCGAAGTTACCTCCTTCAGACTACTTTTTCAACTTCGTCGGAATAATGGTTTGAATAATGATCAGGGAGGTCCTGCTGGGTAGGATCATTTTTGATGTATTCAACGGTTGCGTAGAGGGCATCCATGAACTTTTCGAAGTCTTCACGATAGACGAAAATTTTGTGTTTTTCGTAATCGGTTTCACCCACACGTTTGCTTTCGGTGATGGTGATATAGTGTTCCTGCTGGCGGGTTGACTTCACGTCAAAGAAGTAGGTTCTTTTTCCTGCACGTACCCGTTGGGTGTACAGCTCTGATTTAGCTTCCACAATCTTAACCTTTCTATTCAGTAATCGGCTGTTAGCATCGAAAAATGGTTTCAAATTTACCTGAATCTGAAAGCAAAATAAATAGGCTAAGAAAATCCCAATGAAGTTCTAATGGGGGAAGGAGCGGGGACGTGGGACATGGGACGGGTGACCGGGGGGAAATTTCGGGTTAATACGGGTCACAAATCACGGGTTACATATTACGGGTTGAAAATTCAGGTTCCCCCGGACCCCGAGTTCAGCCATCGGCTGAGTATCGAGGGGCACGGGGTTATTCATGTTTTACCCTTTGGGATTTTTTTATTCATTTGCGTGAAAACCCGTGTGATTTGCGGAAGGGTTCTGTTTTTCCGCCCGGAATGGGCATAATTGTATCAATTGATCTATTGCCCGGGCGGGTTTAGCTGATCGGCTAATCGTTTTTCTACAAATAGGTCACCCCGCCGGGGTTGCAATTTCAGAATTGAATTCCATTAAACATTAATCATTTACCCTTGACCATTAACAATTAACCATTGTCCCCGTTTTTTTTCGCCTGCAGGTGCAATTCCCGACTCTGTTTAGTAATTTGTAGGTTATCGCCAAAACCGGCGATCCTTTTTTTTCCTTTAGCCCACACTTTCCGGGAGAATTACTGTGAACGGATCGAAACTGAAAGTTGCTCTGGTCTCCTCAGAAGCAGTTCCTTACGCCAAAGCCGGCGGACTCGGTGATGTCATCGGTGCCCTGCCCAAAGTCCTTGAAGCACACGATTGTGAAGTGATGCTTTTCATCCCCAAATATTCGGCCATCCCTGAAGATGCGCATAAAATCAAAATCAACTGGCGGGTTGATGACATCAGCATCCCCGTCGGTGAGAAAAATTTTGAAGTCCACCTGTATCAAACCACGTTGCCGGGAACAAACACAAAAGTAAACCTGGTCTACTGTGCACACGCTTTCGACAACCGGTGGATTTATACCAATGATGCGGATGAAAACCAGCGGTTCATCATTTTTAACCGTGCCGTCCTGAAAATCCTCAAGAAAATGAAATGGAAACCGGATGTCATCCACGTGAATGACTGGCCGACCGGACTTATTCCTTTATACTTGAAAACCTTTTACAAAGACGATCCGTTTTTTGCTGAAACCGGAACGGTTTTTACCATCCACAATATCGGTTATCCGGGAAAATTCCTTCCCGAAACCATTTACCTCGCCGGACTTGATCAGACCAAATTCTTCCCAGGCGGACCTTACGAATTCTGGGGCATGTTCAGCTTCATGAAAACGGCTTTGCTGTATTCTGATATGATTACGACGGTAAGTGAAACTTACGCCGAGGAAATTCTAACGCCTGATTACGGTGCCGGTCTGGATGGCATTCTCAATACCCGGAAAGAAGATCTCATCGGGATTCTGAACGGTGTTGATTATGAAATCTGGAGTCCGGAACAGGATGCTTATATTGCAGCAACTTATTCGCTCAAAAGGTTTTCTGGTAAGGCAAAAAACAAAGCTTATCTCCAGGAGCGGGCATTTCTTGCCATCCGACCAGAAGTACCTCTAATCGGAATGATTTCCAGAATGGTTGATCAGAAAGGGTTTGATCTGATTGCTGCAATTGTGCCTCAGCTTCTAGAAATGGATATCCAGATTGTTATTTTGGGTTCCGGTCTTCCGAAATATGAAAACCTGTTCCGTACTTTAACTCAGGATAACCCTGATAAAGTGTATGTTCACGTTGGTTACGACAATCAGCTTTCCCACGAAATTGAAGCCGGTTCTGATATGTTTCTCATGCCATCCCTTTACGAACCGTGCGGACTCAACCAAATTTACAGTCTGAAGTACGGCACTGTTCCTATCGTAAGAAAAACCGGCGGTCTTGCTGATACCATTATTGACTGGGGTGCTTCTCTTCTTTCCGGAAAGAAAAACGGAAACGGCTTTGTTTTCACCAATCCGAAACCTGAAGCTTTGCTTGATGCCATTCACCGGGCGGTGATGGTTTACTCAAATAAAAAAGAGTGGACGCAGATCGTTAAAAACGGCATGAAGGCCGATTTTTCCTGGGAACGGTCAGCTTCGAAGTATATTGAAGTCTACGAAAAAGCCATCGCAAAACGGAAAATCCCCAAAACTGAAACCTGAGTCTGGAATTGACGTTAAACTTTGGGGGTGAACGCCAGACAATGGGCGTCCTTCGATACAATTTTTTGCTTTGCAAAAAATTACTCAGGATGACACGCCCATTGTCTGGCGTTGGGGACCAGGGACGGGGGACAAGTGACTGAATACTGGTCACTAAATACTGGACGCAGATCACGTATTGCGGGTCACGAATTACGGGTTCATACGGGATAAAAACTTAGTTAGTACTGTTTTTAGTGGCTGTCATCCCCATGAAGGCGGGCTAACGAAGTTCTTAGAAGCTCACCCACGTCATTAATTCCATTTACCCATCCATTATTTAAATTGGAGTTTTATTGAATTCTCTGGTAACTTTTTTCACTTCAAGAACCTGGCTGGTTAAACTCATTCTGGTTTTTTCTGTTATTGGAATGGGTGAATATTATTTCACCAATGTCGGCAGAGTGGTGAGTACCGTTACCGATGAAAATATTTTTGCTGGTTCAGACAGCACCATTATCGTGGAATCCGTGGCTCCCGGTGGTGCAAGTGACCGTGCTGGGATGAAGGAAGGCGATAAGATTTTTTCCATCAACGGGTACAGATTCAAAGGGGCGCTTGAAGCAGATAAAATTCTTCGGGACAGCAAACCCGGCTCGGTCATGGTTTACGAAATCTTCCGGAACGGTGAAAAGAAAACCTTATTTGTTCAAGCCGCAACCATCGGTGTTTCAATCAGGATTATTGCAAGTTCTGTTGTTTTTCTTGCTATGCTGGGGCTAGCCTTATTTGTTGGTTGGAAGGCTTCGAACCAACCCGTTGCCTGGCTTTTCTCGTTCACGTTCATTTTGATGTCCTTGCTGGTCTCTGGCGGATTCAATATTGACCGGACAGGTATGCAGTTGACGGGCCAATTAATTTTAATATTTGCGATTCCGCTTTTTATTCACCTTTCCAAACTTATTCCATCGCCACCTTCCGATTATGAAACGATCAAGCCAAAAATAAGGCTGATGTATATTGTTGTGTTTTCCTATTTGGTGGTGGCCATCTTACTATCAAATGTAACTTTAATTGACAATACAAAATTGCCAAATGGGGGCCTGAACCTTGGCCTTTACATTGCGTATTTCATATTTCTAATGATTTTTGCAACGGTTGTATTTAAATCAAAAGAAGAAGACAAACGGATTGCCAGTTTGGTAAAGACCATCTGGATCACCTATGGCGCTACTATTTTTCTAGCCAATTTTCTGAGCGCTTTTTTAAATAACTTTCTGGGTGTTTATGTCAATCCGGCGTTTGCTTTCCTTTTGTTTTTCCTGCTGGTTGTTCCGGTTGGTTATTTTTATCTGATTATCAAATACCGGGTATTTGGTATAACCCGGGTAGTGAAACGGAATGTTCAATATCACCTGTTAACTGCCATTGTCATTTTTGGGTTGATTATCCTGTTCTTTACAATCATGAATCAGGTTACCAATTTGAACCTGGGTGATGCTTCCTTCCGGTTTTCTCCGACCGCTTTCGAAATCAAATATGGTGGTACAACTGACCCGGGTTTTTCTGAACGGCCCTTTTTCATCATTGCAGGAATTGTAGTTTTTATTGGTGTTTTCCTTTTTGGCAGGTTTATCCAGAGACGGCTTGCACGACTCTTTTTCAAGGATGAAATCAATTACCGGCAAGCCATGGTTGAACTTTCCGAGGTGATGGCATCCAAACTAACCCTTACCGATCTTGGCGGTGCAATTTGTGAAGAATTGGCTCAGCATTTGAAGCTTAAATCTGCTGTTCTTTACATTCGAACCCCGCACGGATTTCATCTGATCGGGATGGATGGCATTCTGGTTTTGCCTGATCTTGATCTGAATTACGGGCAGGTTCGAAAAGAACTTGAAGCAATGTCTGCACCACTTCCATCAGAAAAACTGATGATTGGTTCAGATCTGAAATCCGTTGATATTCAGTTTGTGGCGCCTTTACTTCTGAAAAACAAAATGATCGGATTGGTGTTTCTTGGCGGGAAAAGATCAGACGATATGTTTAATCTTGCTGATGTGCAGTTCATTGAATCTCTTTCCCGTCAGATTGCCGTTGCCGTGGAAAATACCCGCCTTTCTCAGGAAACTCTCGAAAATGAAATGCTGAAACGGGATCTCGATCTTGCCAGCAAAATCCAGCGAAATCTGCTTCCGGTTTGTGTTCCCACCATTCACAATCTGGATATCTGCGGAACCTACGTTCCGGCCAGTCAGGTCGGTGGTGATTACTATGATTTTCTGACGGAAAATGATAAAAATCCGGAGTCATCGATCACGATTGTGTTGGGTGATGTTGCGGGGAAAGGCGTATCAGCAGCACTCATGGTCGCACGGGTTCAGGGAATCATGAACTCAGCTTTCAGGCAGGCTAATCTTTCCCTGAAAAACCTGCTCGTACATGCCAATATGCTGACCACTTTTGAGGATCGGAAAAATTTCATTACGCTGGTTGCCGGCCGGTTCAATCCGGTTGAAAAAACAGTTTCCTTCTGTCGTGCCGGGCATCTCCCAATTCTACATTACGATGCCAGCAAGAAAACTGTCAGAAAATTGACGCCGAAGGGAATTGCACTCGGTATGAGCCGGAACGGCAAGTTTTCAGGAAACCTGGATGAAGTGACCTACAAACTCAATTCCGGTGATATCTGGATCTTCTTTTCGGATGGAATTTCTGAAGCCATGAATGAGCTGAAAGAAGAGTTTGGTGAAGACCGGATAGAAAGTGAAATTCTGAATTTCCACCAGTTATCTGCAAGTGAACTCTCTGATCAGATTTTCAAAACCCTGGGTGATTTTCTGGGAGAAAACAAACCTCACGATGATACCACGCTGGTTGTGGTAAAAGTCGGGGGGGGGGATAAGTTATAAGTGATAAGTTTCAAGTTATAAGTGAGGGAGAACAATGCCTGTCATTCCCGCGAAGGCGGGTCATGAAATGTGCGAAGCAAATCCAGTATAAAAACCGTAAAGAAAAGGGAGTTCTTAAATCAAGAGAAATGCGAATTATGGATTCCTCCCGCAAGCGGGACGGGAATGACAGAAACAGATAATTCTTAAACCACCAATGCACCGACCGGGAGGTCGGTGTTACAAAATAACCCAACAGTTTACAATCCGGCCTCTGACGGGCTAATAGCTAACAGCCAACCCTTCGACGTCGCTCAGGGACCGAACCTTCCTTCCCCTACTTCAGCAACGTGACTTTTTGCGACACTCTTTTTCCGGCACCTTCAATAACCATCAGATAAACGCCTGAACTTACTGTTTTCCCCGATGCATCTCTGGCGTTCCAGGATAAATTCCTCTCTCCTTTTTCCATCCGCCCGGAGAAAACCGTAGCAATTTTTTGTCCGTTAACAGAATAAATCGTTGCTGAGATTACTTCAGGTTTTGCCAGATTTACCCGGAAGGAAACGGCGCCGTTAAACGGATTCGGATAGGCGGGTTCTACGGTGAACGATCCGGGTTTTTCATTTTCATCAGCAACTGAAACACCGGTTTTAAGTTCATCCAGACTGAGTTTGTACATCGACCGGCCATGAGTTCCGGCAACCAGATCGTGAGTAACCGGGTGGATTTTCAGATCATAAACTGCCACAGCCGGAATACCGGAACCTAGTTTTGACCAGCTTTTTCCGTCATCCGAAGAAAAAAACGGACCATAATCCGTTCCGATGTAAAGGTAACCAGGAGTGACTGGATCAACAGCCAGTGCATTCACAGGAAAATCGGGTAGATTTGAGGAAATGGATTCCCACGATTTGCCCCGGTTTGAAGTTTTGTAAACATGCGATTCTGCATCTTTCCATTTCAAACCCGAAAAGGCTGCATAAGCAACTGAATCAGAAAACGGATCTGCAACAAGTCTCATCACCCAGCGCATCGGGAGCCCGTTGGTGATTTTGGTCCAGATTCCACCCCCATCCTCGGTAATCCAAACCGAACCGTTGTCTGTCCCGGCATAAATCAGATCCGAATTCAGCGGTGAAACTGAAATTGTGGTAACGGTGCCGAACGGTTTACTCTCAGGGTTGTCACACAAATCAGGACTGATGGCCGTCCAGTTCAAGGCGCCGTCATAGGTTTGATAAACTTTTTTAGTTCCGTAATATAAAATCTCGGGGTAGTTCGGGTCCATTACCACCGGTGTTGACCAGTTGGTTGGCTCACTGAAATCAATTCCGTTGGTACCGTCAATCCAGCTGAATCCGCCATCCTCAGATTTTCCGAGATAGCCGTACTGCGATTCTGCATAAATGACGTCCGGATTTTCAGGATCAACGATGACATAAAATCCGTCACCGCCATAAATCTCTTCCCAGGAATCCACTGCACCGTCAGGGGTTCTCAATGTTCCGTTATCCTGTGTTCCGCCATAAACCCGCTCCGGGTTTTGTACATCCAGCCCGATTTCATAAAACTGGGTAATCGGTAAATTCAGGATTTTGGTGAAGGTGTTTCCGCCATCGGTACTTTTTGAAATTCCGCCATCATTTCCTACCAGCACTTCATTTTTATTTTTCGGATTGAAGGTGATGGCATGGTGATCAACATGGGAAGTTTTCCAATAATCCGGCGACCAGTTCAGGCCACTGTCTGTGGTTTCATTAAGTGCTACATCCAAAACATAAAGATGATTGGGATTTTGCGGATTGAAGCTAATCTGACCAAAATACCAGCTAAAAGTTGAGGATCCTGAGGCAACCTGACCGAAAAGATCAATACTTGACCAGTTTTCTCCGCCATCTTCCGATTTGTAAACGCCCGAAGGAGAAAGTCCGTCGGTAAAAACAGCTGCCATGATGTCATTGTTTCCCGGGTAAATATCCAGTCCGATTCGTCCGACACGATCAACGAGTGAATTTGGGAGTCCATTTCCTGATCCTAGCCGTGACCAGTTTTTTCCGCCATCAACCGATTTATAAATTCCGCTGGACGGACCATATCGTTTGATGGAAGCCGTTTTTCTCACGCGGTCCCACAAACAGGCAAAAACGATTTGTGGATTGTCGGGACGGATGATCACATCAACGGCACCCACACTGTCGGGAGTTTCAATTGAAAGTGACCAGGTTGCGCCCCCATCCTCAGAAAGGAAAAGTCCGCGGTTTTGATCTTTTTCAAAAGTGGTGCCCATGGCAGCCACAAAAATCCGGTTTGGATTTACCGGGTCGATGGCAATCCGTCCGACGGAAAAGGATTTTTCAAGTCCGGAATACGTCCAGGTTTTACCTGCGTCAACCGATTTATAAAGTCCGCCACCGGCGAAGTTATTGTGAGATCCGTGGGGTTCACCGGTTCCGGCATAAATCGTGTCAGGGTGAAGCGGGTCAACGGCAATATCACCAATATTCAGAACGCCGATTTCATCGAAAATGGGAAACCAGGATTCACCACCGTCAACAGATTTCAAAACGCCGCCTGTTGCAGATCCGGCATAAACAATTTCCGGGTTTTTCGGATTGTAGCGGATTGCATTGATCCGGCCGCCGATGTTGGTAGGTCCGATCGGTTCCCAGGCCGGCATCCCGGCAGATTTTTCCATCCGGTGAGAAGAAAGATTTTTTGAAATTTCGTTTTTCAAATGGTCGGCATCGTAAGTGCCATTCGGCCAGGTTCGTCTCGTCCATTCCCGGTCATCAGGTTGTGGCGCCGGACCCCGTGATTTTTTGGCTTTGAACTGTTCGTAACGGGATTTAACGGGTTGATTATCTGCGAGATAAATTAACCCGACGAGAAAAAAGCTGAGTAGGCCGATGGAAACAAAACGAAACATAAAAACTCCAGTGAAAACAATAATTTCAAGAAAACGATATCTAGCCAGAATATCAAAAGCGATCACCAGTTGGGTGATTCTTCAAAAAATGCAACCCATTTCGTCCGGAAAAAGAGATGCGGTTTCGAAGAAATAGTGCCCGGACGACTAATTTATTTGATATCTATTCCACCGGGCTGTCGCCCGGGGCTATTCATGTTTTGCCCCGTTGGGGCAGGGGAAAATTACGGCAACGAGCCAAAATTTAAATCATTTGAAATTTCAAAACCCCATCGGAATGACCTGATTGTTTGCCCGTGGCGAAGCCTTGGGTAGAAAACCACCTATTAAAAAACACAACCGCCCGGTCAAAATTCCTGCTGAAAAGACAAATCCATTCCAGGCGGAATGGGAAGACCTTCGTTTTACTTAATTTCAACCCTTTTCGTCCGTAACAAGAGTTGTGGTTTCTTTTAAATTTTCCCCGGACGACTTGTAAATTCCGCCAAAATTTATCCATCAGCTAAAGCAGATGGCAATAAAAGATTTATCAATTCTAAAAAACCAAATTCGCATTTCATTGCCGTCTGCTTTAGCTGACGGATAACAGCAATCTTGATATAGATCGGGTTTTAACCCAAAATGTATTTCCTGAAATTCCCCTCCCCCCGTTCAGCGTCCCTGCGATAAAAGTATTCCATCATGGAATCAGTACGATTTTCCCAAGGGTTTTCCCTGATTCAATCAGATCATGTCCTTTTTGGATTTCCCACATAGAAATTTCCCGGTCAATGACAGGTTTCATTTTACCATTGGCAATTAACTTCATAATCGGTACCAGATGATTTCGGCTTCCCATGGTAGATCCGATCAGAGAAATCTGCCTGAAGAAAATATGTCTTAAGTCAATTTTTGCATCCCAGCCGGTTGTGGCTCCGCATGTGACAATTTTCCCGCCTTTTGCGGTCATTTGAACCGACCGTGATAAGGTTTCTGCACCGGTATGTTCAACAACCAGATCGACACCCCGTTTGCCTGTTTTGGCTTTCACTTCCCTGACGATGTCATCAGTTTGATAATTCAGTAAAGTTGATGCGCCACATTTTTCTGCAACCGCCAGTTTTTCTGATGAGGAGGCAGCAGTAATCACTTCAGCTCCGAAATATCGGGCAATCTGGATCGCCGCCGAACCGACGCCGGAACTTCCGCCCCATACAAAAACCGTATCACCGGATTTTATCTGTCCTTTATCAACAACCATTTGCCAGGCCGTCAGAAAAACCAAAGTTGAAGCCGCCGATTCAGAAAACGAAACAGAATCAGGCAACGGGAAAACCAGATGTTCATCAACAGCAACAAATTCAGAATTAAATCCGTCTGCAGATTCACCGAAAATGTGGTAATCTTTGCACAGATTGTCATTTCCGGCAAGGCAGAACCGGCAGGTTCCGCAGGAAAATCCGGGTGAAATAAAAACCCGGTCTCCTTTTTTAAAATTAGAAACCTGACTTACGGTGGATTCCACAACACCAGCACAGTCACTTCCCGGTGTTAACGGATAGGGAGAAAACGGAAGTCCTTTTCTCACCCAGATATCGAGGTGATTCAAAGAGGCGGCTTTGATTCTGACCAGAACCTGATTGGGTTTGGGTTCAGGAATTGCGGCCTCTTCGGTTTGAAGAACGTCAATTCCGCCGGGAGCATTTATTCTGATACTTTTCAAATTTTAAATTCCGGTGACTGGTGACGAGGGACAGGTGACTAAAAAACTCCCCTCCTTTTCTAAAGGAGGGGTGGCGAAGCCGGGGTGGTTTGGCAGTTGTCTGAAAACTCAAAGCAGGAAAACCGCCCCAATCCGGGCACTTCGACTCCGCTCAGTGTCCGGATTTTCCCCTCCTTGAAAAGTTGTAAATCCCGATTATTTCGGGGGAGGGGAATCTTATCAACTTATAACCCCGAAATTAGTTCGGGATCTTCGTTTCACTCGACTTTTAACCCCGAAGCTTGTTCGGGATCTTCACTTCGTTCGACTTACCACTTATAACTGCAAATCCGCCAGCCATTCATCCATCCGATTGTACACATCCTGAATGTGGTTCACACCGATGACTTCCACATTTTTTGGAAGTTCGGCTTCCTTCAGAGATGCTTTCGGGACGATGAGCCGTTTAAATCCAAGTTTTGCACATTCCATCAGTCTTTGTTCAATTGAGGAAACAGAACGGATTTCTCCGCCCAACCCGATTTCTCCAATAAACACAACATCACGTGCAATTGACCATTCCCGGAAGGAGGACAAAATGGCAATGCAAACGCCAAGATCTGCAGCCGGATCATCAATTTTGAGTCCGGAAGCCACGTTGAGAAAAACATCCTGAGTTCCCATCGGAGTTCCTAGTCGTTTTTCGAGAACGGCCAACAGCATCGTCATCCTACGCTGATCGAAACCGTTGGTATTTCTCTGTGGGAAGCCATAGTTACAGTTTGAAACCAAAGCCTGAAGTTCAACCAGAATCGGCCGGGTTCCTTCCATAGTGACGGCAATGACTGAACCGGTAATTCCCTGACTGAATTCTGACAAAAACAATTCAGACGGATTGGTGATTTCTCTCAATCCACGTGAATTCATGTCGAAAACACCGATTTCGTTGGTTGATCCGAACCGGTTTTTCAAAGAACGGAGAATACGGAAATGGTGATTCCGGTCGCCTTCAAACTGAAGAACGGTATCGACCAGATGCTCAAGAACCCGGGGTCCGGCAATGGAACCGTCTTTGGTGACGTGACCGGTAATAAACGTGGTAATATGTTCAGTTTTGGCCAGAGTCATGACCGCAGACGTACATTCACGGACCTGAGAAACCGAACCCGGCGCCGAACTGAGATCGGGAAGATAAACCGTCTGAATGGAATCGATGATGAGAAGAGCCGGTTTCAGATTTCTGGCCTGAAGCAGAATTTCGTTGAGATTGGTTTCGGCAAGCAATAAAATCGGTGCTTTTTCAAGTCCCAGCCGTTCTGCCCTTCCTCTGACCTGATGAACGGATTCTTCGGCTGAAACGTAAAGAATCGTTTCTTTATTGGAATCGAGATAACCGGCAACCTGCATCATGAGCGTTGATTTCCCGATTCCGGGATCACCGCCGATGAGAATCAGACTCCCTTTCATGATACCGCCGCCCATTACCCGATTGAACTCACCGAAGGCCGTTTGCATGCGTTCCCCTTCTTTCCGGGGGATTTCAGCCAGGGTTGTTGCTTTTACCGGCGGGTTGGAAGAAATCCGGTTTTGGTGGACGGCATCCACCTTTTTCTTTCCGGTTTCAACGACTTCTTCGATGAGGGTGTTCCATTCACCGCAATCGTTACATTTTCCGTTCCATTTCGGGGAAACCGAGCCACAGGACTGGCAGATAAATTGAGTTGTAAGTTTAGCCATAAAATGAGTGGAAGTTCGGGAGGGTCAGGGAAAGAAGCAACGAACGGAAGGAAATAAAAAAAGGGGGGATAAAGAGAATTAAATCTTTTAGCAGGGTTCTTTTTTTGTTACATTTGATAAAATATTGCTTTGAATCTGTCTTTAAATAAAATTCTTACCGAGATCTATGATGGTTGCTTTACTGTTTTTCCTTTTTACCACTTTAAATCAACCTGAGCAAGATCTTGATATCCGGTTGGGGATTGATGACACCATTAAAACCAGGTGGCCGGAAAGTTTTTTATCCATCACAAATAATTCTTCTGAGGAAATCAAAATTCTTGAAACGAGATGGAAGTATGAAAATGGGGTCGGGTTAAATGACGAATTAATATGGAAATTTGCCTCAGAGGATGAAAATAATAATCAAATTGATTATTGGCCACTTAAAACCAAAGAAGAATACTATTGTTCAATACGTTTGTCCGGTATATTTCCACGAATATTTCGATTAAGTGAGGAGGCTTTTCTTTATTCCCTAAGCCCATTAAAGGAGGGTAAGTACACAATCGTATTGCAAATAAGATATATGAAAAACAACATAGAAAATGAAATGTCCAAAAGCCTTTCATTTGTTGTAAAATATTCGAAAGCAAAAATTGAACTTATTGCTACTGAAGAGTATCGCGAACTTGTCAGTTTAATACAACAAAATCAGATAAACTGGACGACGTTTTTAAGTTCTAACAGTAAAGTTATCAATTCGTTTCTTTTAAAAAATAAAAATACTGATGCCGCTAACTTCCTGGCAATTTCCCTTGCGAGAGTTCTTTCCGATATCCCAGATTCTGAGTTATTAAATACCCTGCAGGATTATTATGATTTGAAAATTCAGAATCACCCAGCAATGTTTATTGAATATTTTCGTTATTACTTCCAAAACAAAGACAATCCAGCACTTTCAACAGTAATAGACCGATTTGATAAGTTGGTAAAAAACAACAAAGCAAAAATATTTAAACGCAATGATTTTATTTTTACTATTCAAAAAAAATTGATGAACCCAGGTGCATTTGAAGTACTAAATACTTTGGTAAAGGATTAAGGAACAACTAAATCCACAAATAGCTCCCGTCAATCAAAAAAAAACCCGGGCTCATCACCCGGGTTTTTTTAAAATCAGCTTCTCAAAATTCTCACTGAAATTTGACGTCAAAAACACCATACTCAAAAGTTTTTGTCGTGATTTTATTTTCAGCATCTTTATTAAATGCAGTAAAAGAAAACGTCCCGGAAGCAATTTTATTGGTTAAATCGAGGGTTTTCAGATTTATCTTACCTTTGTAGGTGATACCGTCTGGTGAATAAAGTTTTCCGTTTTCATAAGACAATGAGCCTTCAACCTGATAAAATGCAGCCCAGGCAGAATTAAATGAAGATCCGTCCGTACGGACACCGATATTGTATTCACCGGGTTTATCTGCATAAATCCCAATTGTAAACGCATCGGCACCGGGTTTGAATGTTGAAAAGCTATATTTAGCTCTCACTCCGGTAATGACAAGGCCATTTCCGGTTCTGGCTGCCTGAATGGAGGCATAAGGAACTGGAATCGGAATGCCAGCCTGAATACCTGCGGCCCAGGCTTCGTTTTTATCAATGACCGCACCCATGGTATTCTGACCTGTGTTGGTTTCAGCAACACCACTGGATGTTATGGGATCGTCACTGTTATTTGTTGTGTTTTCGCAGGAGAGTGAAAAGGCAATTGAAATAAAAAGTAAAATTGAAAAGTTAAATCTTGACATGGTTCCTCTGTAAATAAAAGACAAAAATAGCGGATAATTCGGAGAAACACTCTTTTTTAGAAACAAAAAAACCCGGGCTCATCACCCGGGTCTCAACAAACAAGGCAAAAAACAGATCAGTTATACACGATATCGAATACACCATTGGTAATGGTAACATATGACTTGGCGCTGGTAGCCGGATCGGTATATTCACCTTTAAAGTTGAACGTACCTGATACGATTTTGGCTGTTTTATCAAATTTTGTTAAGGTAAAACTTCCTACTGCAGATTCGGCTGTAGTGTAATAAATCTTCGTAGTTGAAGTTGCACCTGTTGATTCAGTTTTGGTATAAACTGCCCAGCTATTTCCGGTTCCACCATAATTACCAATCGGGTAAGTTCCAGGTGCATTTGCTTTTACAAAAATCTGAATGGTTTCAGATGTTGAGGCAAAGGTTGTGGTGTTGTAATTTACTTTAAATCCGTAAACATAAACATACTCACCAGTGACTGAACCATAAGCTGGTTTCACAGCACCGACAGGTACTGAATAACCGGCGACCCATCCAGCACCATCAATAGTTGCTCCCATGGTTCCTGCACCGGTTTGGGTTGCGGGTACACCGCCTCCGCCGACAGGACCACTGTCTTTGTCTTTATCTTCTTCATTGTCGCAACCCAGCATAAGTGAAAGGCTGGATATAACGAGTAAACTTAGTAATACTTTTTTCATGTGACTCTCCTTTTTTGAATACGAAGTAAAATTACGGTGAATTTCAGTCCCAAAAATCACCCGAAAAGGGGATAACTGAATTTATTCCTTTTTATGTGACGACCATCAAGTCTAAAAAAGTGAAAAGACAGTCAGTAGTTCTTTTTTATTTTATTCCTTCCGTCACACCCGGCCAGGTGTCGCTTCTGAATGGGTTTGCAGGCAATCCGGCACGGTTGACCAGATTTACAATGGGGTAACCATCCCAGCCATAACGAACAGCAGCCGGTTGAGAGATCGCCGGATGTTTCAGAACAACCGTCTCACCTTCAATCCAGGCTTTTGCCCACCTGAAAACCTGATCAGATCCTGCAATTGCAAATCCTTTTGGCGCATATCCGTCTTTGGTTTTGAGCCCGGCAGCGAATTTGAAATGAATTCTGAGCGTATCATGGCGGATTTCAATACTGTCTGCCATGGGTCCTGAAGCAAGGGTGGTGTCTTTATAAATCAGACTTGCAGCCTGAAGCGCAAGGCGCCGGCCAACTTCCTGTTTATTTTTCGGATGGATGTCAACACTGTCGCCGATATCAATTGCTACGGCCATTCCGGTATTGGGCAGAGAAAGCGCCATTGTTTGTGCTTCTCTAAGTTCAGCCCAGGCGCTTCCGACCGGAACCCAGGTCGGATTTGTAAAGTTGGCAAGCTGGACAAAGAAAAACGGAACGTCACCAATTCCCCAGGTTTTGCGCCAGTCAGTAATCAGATCTGAAAAAACCTTTCGGTATTGAATTGCCCGGCCCACATTCGATTCTCCCTGATACCAAATCACACCTTTGATTGGGTAAGGTTTGACAGGGGCAATCATGCCGTTGAACAAAACCGTTATCTGATTGGGGTCATTTGATGATCCGGGTGGCTGAGCAAAGTCTTTACCCTGATATCCAATTGCATATTCCCAGTCACCATCCAATAAAATCTTTTCTCCGGCCGGATTTTGCATCCAGATTTCACCGGGATTTGCCCACAACCCTGCGCCACCACCGGTATCAATTACCCGAATCGTAATCTGATGCACACCGGCTTCAGCTTTGGCAACCACATAAGTCCGCCAATCCATATAACCGAAAGTTGTACCGAGAACCTGATTATCCCAGAAGGAATTGTCAACATCATCAATGGGTCCGAGCCGAACAACCACACGCTGACCTGCCCAGGTTTCGGGAATCGTCACTTTTTTGCGGAGCCAGATAATGCCGTCAAAGTTCGGAATTCCGTTTTCTTCAACGTTTCCGGGCACTTTGATCGATTTCCAGCTGGCTTTTGAGTCGGGTTTGAGTGCAGAAAGACCAATTTTATCTTTTTCTTTAACGCCGTCAAGCCAAAGGTTTTGTTCAGCCTTGAACGCTGAATCAACACCTGCTTTATCGAACCCTGATTTCTCATCAATCTTTTTCAGTGCATCAGCAAAATCAGGATTTGCAGACAAGGTGGATTTGCTCGTCCATGCTTCGGCAATGGTTCCACCCCAGGATGAGTGAATAATTCCGATTGGCACACCGGCTACCGGCTGAATATTCCGGGCAAAGAAAAAAGCAGTTGCAGAAAATCCCGGAAGTGTTGAAGAATCGCAGGCCATCCAACCCTTTGTGGTTGGTGTTGCTGACGGGGTATAAGCAGTGGCTCTTTCAATGGTAATAAACCGGATGTTGGGGTTGGTTCCGCTTTTAATTTCTTCCTGATAATTTTTTACTTTTCCCCAGCCGGCAATGGGCATTTCCATGTTTGACTGTCCGGATGCCAGATAAACATCACCGGTAATCAGATCGGAAAATGAATAAGTGGTGTCTTTGGCGATGACAGAAAGCGAAGTGGTATCACCGGCGTCAAGAGCGGGAAACCAGACTATCCAGGCCGAATCCTGCCCGGCAATGGTTGATCTCGATTCATCCCCAAGGCTTACTTCAACCGTTTTTCCTGGCGAGGCAAGTCCCCAAACGGGAATGTCGGCATTTCGCTGAAGAATGGCATGGTTGCTGAAAAGCGGACTTACTTTCACTATTTCAGCGGGTTCTGGCTGGCAGGCAGCCAATAAAAGGAAAAGAGGAAGAATTCGGTACATCGTTTTGCCCTGAAGGTTAAAAATATAAAGGTATGAAATACTTCTGAAAAATGCGGAATTCAATTTTCCCGTCGGGCGGGAAAAGGCAGTTCTCCCGCAGATTGCGCAGATTTTCACGGAAGAATCGAAAATCGAGGTCTTCGCTTCACCCGACTTGTAACTATTTCCTCTCCCCTGTACAACGTACCACGTATCACGTACAACGTATTTTGTTCCCTTTTCTGCATCCGGTTCGGAAAAAAAACAAAGAATCCGTACCTTTGTCGCTATTCAAAAAATTCAGGTTTGTATGCAAAGACGGGATGATATCCGAAATATCGCAATTATTGCTCACGTAGATCACGGTAAGACCACGCTGGTAGATGCCATTCTCCAGCAAACCGGAACCTTCCGGGAAAACCAAAAAATTGAACGCCGGGTCATGGATTCCAATGATCTGGAAAAAGAACGCGGCATTACTATTTTCAGTAAAAATGCCTCCTTCCATTATAAAGACCACAAAATCAACATTGTGGATACGCCGGGTCACGCTGACTTTGGTGGTGAAGTTGAACGGATTCTCTCAATGGTTGATGGAGTTCTTCTCCTGGTTGACGCTTTTGAAGGTCCGATGCCCCAGACCAAATATGTGTTAAGAAAATCTCTTGAAGCCGGCCTTAAGGTTATGGTTGTGGTCAACAAGATTGACCGCCCGAGAAGCCGCCCTGTTGAAGTGCATGACATGGTTCTTGATTTGTTCATTGAACTTGGTGCACACGAAGATCAGCTTGATTTCCCTTACGTTTTTGCTTCAGCCAAACTCGGATTTGCCAAGCACAAGATTGACGATCCGGAAGAAAACGTTTTCCCGCTGCTCGACAAAATCATCACCGAAATTCCGGCTCCGATTGCCCATATTGATGAAAATTTCCAGATGCTGGTGACTTCCATCAATTATAATGAATACCTTGGCCGTGTGGCTGTTGGTAAAATTTATAAGGGAACTGTGAAATCGGGACAGCAGGTTGCCCGAATCCGTTCTGACGGAAAAATCAGCCAGTTTAAAATTGCCAAACTGTTCGGCTTTGAAAAACTGACCCGTGTTGAAATTGATTCAGCTTCAGCCGGTGATATTGTTGCACTTGCAGGTATCGAAGATATTACCATTGGTGAAACACTGGCCGATCTTGATAACCCGATTGCACTTCCGTTTACTGCAATTGACCAGCCAACAATGACCATGAACTTCATGGTTAACAACTCCCCTTTCGCAGGAAAAGAAGGAAAGTTTGTAACGAGCCGTCACCTTCGTGATCGTTTGTACAAAGAATTGCTTTCAAACCTGGCCCTTAAAGTTGAAGACACGGTTTCTGCAGATGTGTTTGAAGTTTCAGGTCGTGGTGAACTTCACCTTTCGATCCTGATTGAAACCATGCGCCGTGAAGGATTTGAGTTTGCAGTTTCTGCACCGGTTGTTATCCTTCGTGAAATTGAAGGCAAGCAATGTGAGCCGATCGAAGAACTCATCTGTGATGTTCCTGAAGGTTCAATGGGCGTTGTGATCGAGAAACTCGGTCAGCGTAAAGCTGAAATGATGAATATGCACCACATTTCTGATGTGACAATTCGTCTTACCTTCCACATTCCAACCCGCGGTTTACTTGGTTACTCAAATGAATTCAAAACGGATACCCGTGGCGAAGGCATCATGACCCACACCATTCACGGTTATGAACCGTTCAAAGGTGAAATCAAGGGAAGAAAAGCCGGTGCGCTGATTGCTATGGAACATGGTGATGCAAACGGTTATGCACTTTCAAATCTCGATGATCGTGGTATTTTCTTTATCAGAGTGGGTACACCAATTTACCCGGGAATGGTTGTTGGCGAAAACAGCCGTGAATTTGATATTGTTGTGAACCTGAACAAGGCTAAAAAACTCAGCAACATGCGTGCTTCAGGTACTGATGATGCCCTGAAAATTACACCTCCACGGGTTCTGACCCTTGAAGAAGCGCTTGAGTGGATCAATGACGATGAGTTGATTGAAGTGACTCCGCAATCCATCCGCCTCAGAAAACGGGTTCTCGATGAGAACGAACGGAAAATCTGGGATAAGAAGAGAAAATCTTCATCTGAAATCAATTCATAAATAAAAAAGCCCGTCAAATGACGGGCTTTTTTATTTCCACCCGCCTTCATGGTATAATGAATCAATCTGGGCTTCAGTCAGGGCGTAGTTGTAAATTTTTAAATCATCGAGTTCCCCGGTCATTCCCACTCCAATAACCGCTGGAAGGGAGGAGTGCACCAATCTGACTGCTTTTCCGTTCACTCTCTCATTCAGGTAGGGTTGAAATGCAGGTCTTGAATCTATAAATATTTTCATGTCTTTAAATGACTTGAATACGCCCGTTACCATATGCCATTTACCATCTGCAACAAATTTGTTAGAAATAACAGTTTTTCGGTAGGTGAATCCCAAACCGGCACCATCTCCAAGCTGAAAGTTAAAAAACCCATTACTGTAATTGACTTTAAAACCGTAATATGGGAACTCGGGGATAAGGAAATCGGAAACCAGAACGCAAAACTCAAACCCAAAGATTTGGTTTATAGAATGTCTTCGTACAACTGGTTTTGCATAATTTGTCCGGATCCAGAAATTAATAACAAAGGGTACATCAACCGTGTTAAAAACATCGCCTAGAAAAATGTTCGATTCTTTATTTAATTTTACTGCACCATTTATTTTTCCAAACCGATCAGGAATAAAGGTGACTTTATTGGCCTTGCCATGATGATTATTTCCCGAATGATCCTTTGCATTTCCGTCCAGCGGATACCAAACCAGGAGTTGTTTTTTAATTGGATTAATCGGTTCAAGCTGGATTTCTGCCGATCGGGTTCTCAGAATTTCATTTTCGGAAATGTTGCAGACAAGTGTGGTATCCTTATAATCAGGACTTTTAATTGTAAATGAAACAGTTTTGGGTTTGGAATCCCGTGGAATCAGGTTCTTTTGTGTTTCCCTTGTTAAATAGGTCAGGGAAACCGGGGTACCATCAATACTTTTTAAAAGCGTTCCGTCAACAAAGAAAAGAGAATCTGTCTGATTATTCAAAGCCTTGACAGAAAGCTGAATGGAAGCTCCCCCCGGATTTTCATCCAGAATTTTTTCCAGGGAATCTTTAAGCGAAGTCCTGACAACTGATCCCCTTTCAGTTTTTAAGGTTATCAGTTGGTTTGGAGAAATAAAAAATCGGGGTGGTGCTGAAAACTCCAACAGAAGAGTTTCAGCTTCATCCCAGAAAACAACCGGGTCAATCAGGTAAGAACCGGCAGGAAGAGATACCGGGATTGAAGCAAACCAGGAGCCCTCCCTGAGAAGCTGAACTTTAAAATTAGAGAGAACTTTTTCCCCGGTTGGTTTCCGGATGGTAATAAAAACAAATGCTTTCGAAAAGCTTCCTGTTCTGCCTTTTGACCCAACCGTTGTTTCTAAATTGATCTGAACCTTACCCGTTTGCAAAATGGGATTGGTTGCGGGGTTTTTGCAACCCGAAAAAATAATGGGGAAAAAGCATAAAAAGATAATGACCAGTTTAGACCAGTTGATCATTTCCACCCGCCTTCGTGGTATAAGGAATCAATTTTTTCCCTCGACAAAGCAAAGTTGTAGATTCGAAAGTCATCCAAAATACCTTCTCCCAAAGCACCAATTACGGCCGGATAAGTTGAATGCTCAAGCCGTGTGGCCTTACCATTGTATCTTTCAGAGATATACCTGCAGTAACCTGATTGATCATTTATAAATATACTCATGTCTTTTGGCGATTTAACAACTGAGGTTATTAAATGCCATTTTCCATCTGCTACAAATTTGCTGGAAGTGAAATTTTTTCTGTACTGGTAACCAAAACCAGCTCCGTTGCCGATACTGGTACTTATAAACCCATTAACTAACTGAACAGTTATTCCTGAAAATACAATTGGAAGCAGATTAAAGTCGGAATCAAAAATTCGGATTGTCAATTTCTTAGCATTTATATCAGGGTCATAGTAATTGGTTTTTAGCCAAAATGAGATTGTAAATGGAATGCTAAGGTCATTAAACACATCACCAATCAGAATCTGGGAATCCTTATTGCATTTGACTGCATTTTCATCCCTCCCGAACCGGTCTTTTACATAAATGACTTGTTTCTCTTTACCATGAAATTGATTGCCCGATAAATCTTTTGCGTTTCCATTAAAAGGATACCACGCGACCAGCTGTTTTTTTATTGGGCTTATCGGTTCAA
Organism: Bacteroidota bacterium; assembly: GCA_017303995.1. Taxonomy (GTDB): domain Bacteria; phylum Bacteroidota; class JABWAT01; order JABWAT01; family JABWAT01; genus JAFLBE01. Next base: position 51,234 of record JAFLBE010000015.1, read on the forward strand.
GTTGAATTTCGGCTGATCGAGTTCTAATAATTTCATTTTCTGGAATGTTGTAGACAAGTGTGGTGTCCCTAAAATCTGGACTCTTAATTGTAAATGAAACAGTTTTGGGTTTGTAGTTTTGTGCAATCCGGATCTTTTGGGTTTCCCTGGTTAAGTAAGTCAGGGAAACCGGAGTACCGTCAATACTTTTCAAAATCGTGCCATCAACAAAGAACAGGGAATCCATCTGATGGTTCACGGCTTTGACAGAAAGCCTAAAGGAAGCTAAATCCAGGTTTTCATCCAGAATTATTTTAAGTGAATCTGCAAGCGAAGCTCTGACAACGGATCCCCTTTCAGACTTTATGGTTTTCAATTGGTTTTGAGAAATAATAAAACGAGTTGGTGCTGAAAACTCCAACAGAAGAGACTCAGCTTCATCCCAGAAAATAACCGGGTCAATCAGATAAGAACCGGCAGGAAGAGAAACCGGGATTGAAGCAAACCAGGTGCCTTCCCTGAGAAGCTGAACTTTAAAATTTGAGAGCACTTTTTCACCGGTTGTATTCCGTATGGTAATGAAAACAAAGGATTTTGCAAAACTTCCCGCTCTACCTTTTGAACCAACTGTTGTTTTTAAATTAATCTGAACTTTACCCGTTTGCAAAATGGGTTTGATTTTAGGGTTTTTGCAACCCGACAAAACAATAAACATTAAGCTTAATCCGGTTAAAATCAAGTTATGCCAAAATATCATTTCCACCCGTCTTCATCGAATAAAGAATCATCAGTGCCTGAGAAAGTACACAGTAAATTTAAAAACAGCTAAGTACCGGATTGTTTTTTCACAACTATTTTCAGTATTGAAGAATGTGAAAATCAAGTTTTTTTACAGTTGTATTGTTTATTGATTAACTGGTTGTATGATATTTCAACCAGAATTACCAAACTACCCACGGATATGTTCATATTGTCCCGGCTAATTTTAGCATAGACATATGTATCCCAATGAACAGATTGAAGATCAGATCATATAAGGCAAATTGTCCAGGTATTCTTATAAGGTCTTATAGCCGGTGCCTGTCCACATTCAGGCTGTTGCGCAGGGAGATGAAAACATGCTAAACCCGGCAACAAATGGAGGCACACACAAAATGATCAGTGCTTTTTCCTCTTTGGTTAGCTGACCGTGATATAAGCTTCTGCACTGAATCCTGGGTATAATTCCTCTCTGGTATGATTTCCGGAAAAACAGATTAAATACCAAATTGAAAAGATCTTTCTTGCTGAGCTGCTTTTTAAATGCCAAGACTGTTTTTCAATCCGGAACTAAGTCTTTCAGATGAAGACTGGAAAAATGTAAAAAACTCATTCAATCCAATATCCGGAATTCAGCCTGATCATCACTTGGCTTAAACTGGCGCTGAAGAATTAACACCTTTAATATCATTACTGGGTCAAAAGGTGGTCAGCCTCCAATTTTTGGACCAACAACAGGAAATGCAGATTCAGGTAATGGACGAAAGACATTCCAATTAATCAAATTGAGTTTAATCAAATGACACTTTTTATTTTTCGATTCTCTCGAAATGTTGTTGGTGATCAAACGGTGGAAGTGAAATTTTCTACTGAAACGGCTTCTCCTTGTTTTTTTACAAAGTTCGCCAATTCTCCTTTTTTCCCGAACATTTCATTTGATTAAATATGCAAATTGTAATTGGGGCATCCAAGATACTCCTGCTAAAAAACAAAAAGACTAGAAATGACCGGGTGGTTTCTGACCTCATTGAAGCAAAGATATAAGATTGTATTGATAACGGAAACTTCTGAATTTTAAATGCCCAGAAATTAGAAAGATATGGTAATTTAATACGAACGGAAAAGGGGGGGGCGAGGGGAAAAAGAAAGAAATGAAAAGAGAGAGTGTGAGGGGCTGGGATAAAGATCTGGAGGTTGAATATTCAACCTCCAGATAAGGGTCTTAAATTGTTTACTTTGTGTTATAAATAGCGGAAATATCATTATCAGTAAGGGCCGAGCCAAATAATCTGACATCGTCAATTGATCCGATAAATTTGGCCCCAATCACTGCTGGATCATTATTGTGGGCAATTTGACCAGAACCACCGTCTCCTGACGATTGTACAAGAACCCCATTGACATAAATACTGTACGTATAAGAGGATGTGAAAACAACCGCAAGATGATACCATGACTGAAGCGGATAGGTTGAATTGGTTTGTATTCCATATCGGTTACTCCAGCCAAGGCCGAACCCGTCACCGGTACTAATGTCAAATTTGCCCTGGCGGCTGAAAACTCCAAATCCATAGTAAGCGTCCTGACTTACATTGAAATCGGAATGAAAGATCCGGCCGATCATTTGGTTTGACTCAGTGCGAATCCATGCGGTAACGGAAAAGGGGAACCCATTACTATTCAGAATGTCACCAAGATTAATACTTGAATTTCCATTAAAATAAAGAGCTCCTGCAGCATTTCCTGACCGGTCGGTTGTTTCTACCGCACCGAAATTAACACCGTCCAACTGATTTCCGCTGATGTCAGATGGACTTCCGTCAAGGGGATACCAGGCAAGCGCCTTCAGCTCGGCTGGATCAGTTTTCCCGGGCAAAATGAAAATTACCGGGCTTCCCTTCTGTTCAGCAAGTGATGCATAAGTATAAGAAAACTTTTTTGATCCGTAGTCATTACTGGTAACATTAAAAGAAATGACATCGTCATCATTAAATTTGTTTAGGACAATGAGATTGGTTTTAGCATCCAAACTCTTTGAAAGATATGAATTGTTATTTACAGTTATTGTGACTGTTGAAGGGACGAGTTCAAGCGTGCCACTTGCTTGATTAAGAGCCATTATAGCTACAAAAACGTTAAGAGTTTCTGAAATATTAATTGGAAAGCTTATATATCCAAATAGTGAAGGGGTATCAACAGTATTGACGGCAACAACTTCAACAGAAAGGGTCGTTGTCTGATTGGCTGAAATAGTGGCCTGAAGGGGAAGCGGATGGGAAACCAGATAAGCTTTTTCAGATCCTGTTTTTGGTGCAGCGTAGATCGTTTGGTTCAGGCTGTTTGTTACGAAAAAGTCAGTCAGAGTGTAATTCCCTTCAGGTAGTGAAACCGGAAGGCTAATCAATCCTGTCCCAAAGGATACCAGCTCAATTTTCCGGGCGGTAACAACTTCTTTACCACTTTGATCCTGAAGAGTGATAAAGATTTGTTTTGCAACAGTATCAGACTCCGTTTTTAATAAGGCAGTTCCGCCACTATTGATCTGAAATTTGATATCGCCTAATTTTTCGGTGGAATTTGTAACAGAGTCATTGCAGGAGTTCAGAACAAAAAATGATAATATAGCAACCAGAAACCCAAATAGATGAGATTTTTTAACCATTTTCCACCTCGATGTTATAAAACAATAATAATAATGAGATTTTATTAAATCAAGGCAAATGTAAAGAATATAATCTTTTTACCCGGTCTGAAATTCATCTTAAAAGTACATGACTATTCTAAAAATTAAAGGGGATCAGGTGCGGGCTGGTTAAACTGGGACTTCTTTTTTGGTGAAGTGTTCTGTTATTCATGAACATATAAAAAATATCTGAGAAAGAAGATCCTCAAAATCAACACCACATATGTATCCAAACGAACAGTTTGAAGTTCAGATTATTTAAGGCAAATTGTCCAGGTATTTTAAAGGTCTTATGCCGGTGCCTGTATACATTCAGGCTGTTGCGCAGGGAGATGAAAATATGCTAAATCCGGCAACAAATCGAGGCACACACAAATGATCAGTGCTTTGTCCTCTTTGTTTAGCTGACTGTGATATAAGCTTCTGCACTGAATCCTGGCTATAATTCCTCTCTGGTATGATTTCCGGAAAAACAGATTGAATACCAAATTGAAAATATCTTTCTTGTTGGGCTGCTTTTTAAATGCCCAGACTGTTTTTCAATCCGGAACTAAGTCTTTCAAATGAAGACTGGAAAAATGTATAAAACTCATTCAATCCAATATCTGGAATTCAGTCTGATCATCACTTGGATTAAACTGGCGCTGAAGAATTAACACCTTTAATATCATTACTGGGTCAAAAGGTGGTCAGCCTCCAACTTTTGGGTCAACAACAGGAAATGCAGATTCAAGAAATGGACGAAAGGCATTCCAATTAATCATCGAATTGAGTTTAATCAAATGACACTTTTTATTTTTCGATTTTCTCGAAATGTTGTTGGTGATCAAACGGTGGAAGTGAAATTTTCTACTGAAACGGCTTCTCCTTGTTTTTTTACAAAGTTCGCCATTTCTCCTTTTAAAACTAATTTAAAGGAGGTTTCAAAGGAGCTCCTGGTAACTGTAAAAATGTTATCTGCCATTTTAACAGTGTAATGGAATGAAATCAGCAGTTCATTATCTCCATATAAAACTGCGTATATTAAAAACCCTAAGGACTTTGTTCATATACTTTATAAAATAAAATTTTAGTTTACCAACTGGACCTAGCTTTTCTGGTTCGGGTGGTTGAAAACTGATTTTTCCCGTTTTTCCATGAAAAAGTTTTTCCTGCTTTCTTTTTTCAATAACAAGAATACTGTCATAATAATGGATAGAATCTACAGATTGTGTGAATTTATTGACCTTCAACGAGGCTTGTTGAGAGTCATAGGCATTTAAATGGTCAATAAATTTTTTGCTGTACTCAATAAAGGTGCCATGGCGGTTAAATCCTCCTCCAAATTTTAGCAAATAGGACGTATGAAGATCTTCACACAGATAAACCCCATTTTCTTTAACATGGTCAAATAATTTTTCAAAAGTGATGATTTGTTGAACCTTAGTGTGTCCGAAATCGTCAATTGAGATATCAACTCGTGGAATTTTTTTCTTTAATTCTCTCAGGAAATCTCTGTCAGATTGGGAACCAATGAAAATCTCAATAATATGGTCTTCAAGGGTTTTGCATTCAGGGTTAATGTCAATCGCATACACTTTGGCATTTTCTACAAAGTAGTGCTTACACATCTGAAGACTGCCACCCTGAGATATACCAATTTCAAGAATGGCTATTTGTTTGTTTCTGAACCGTGAGAAATGTCTGCCATAGATATCAAAATAATGGTTCCGCTTATGAATACGTTTAGTATTATTTCCTCTGAAATACTTTTCTAAATCGTCCTCGCGTTACCTCTGAAAAGGGTTTAAATATGGTAAATAAATCACATGTTATCGGGAGGCGCCTTAATTTAAAAAAACAACTTGATATAAGGCATTAAAAAAGGAAAACATCTTGATTTCCCTTTTATTCAATTGATAGACTGAGTAACATCTCGAGAATGAAACGTAGGTATTTTCGGTTATCCGGTGTTCCGGATTTATAATCATAAAATCACGTCATGAGTTTGAAACCATATTGGATTTAAGGAAAAAATGCCCTGTTTTTCAGATTATATTCCGGTAAAATTTCTGAGCTACTTCATCAATTATTTATATTGATATTATTTAAAGTACAATTTGGATGAATCCTTGTTAGGTTATTATATATTCTTCTATTAGTGATTTCTTACTGGGATGAACAAAGAAACAATTTGATATTCCATTGTCTTGATCCCTTATTATTGAAGGTACTTTAAAAAGTCCATACTCGTTGTGATTATAAAATTCATACCCATATTGGAGAAGAATGGCTTCAAGTTTTGTTTCAATTTTGTTGAAAATTGTCTCACAAATAATAATGGGTTTCATTATTCTAAGAACAGTCTCTGCGTGTTCCAGAATCAAATCTTCAGTTCCCTCAGTGTCCATTTTTATCAAATCGATTTGAACTTCATCATTGAGAACAACATACTCGTCAAGAGTAAGCGTTTTAACCATGACTGATTTAAAGTTTCTGCCTGTTACTTTGCTTCCTGCATTTCCCTCGCCACCTAAATTATGTTTCAGGTAAGAATATTTATGATTCTTGATTTCAAAAAATTCTATTTCGCCAGAGGTGTGGGAAAGTGCAAGTCCTTCGGTTTTAATATTTTTAAAATTATTGATTAACACGTTTTCATTTAAATAAAATAGTGGACCAATTGCCGGTTCAAAAGAAACAACTTTGATTGAAGGATTTTCAAATTCAGCTAAAAGAGAATAATAGCCAATATTTGCTCCGATATCATAAAATACATTGACTTTTTTTATCAACGATTGAAAAATCGTAGTGTATTCAAAATTGGTATATCCATCCCAGAAAATTAAATAGGTAAGGTAGTTGGTTTGATTTGTTTTGATTTTAAGTTTTTCCCCGTTCTTTTTTAAAACAATAATTCCAGAGGGAGGTATCTTTACTTTAAAAGGCAAAACAGGATAAAGAAATTTATTTATATTTCTGAGCATATAATTAATACTCGTGCTGTAAATAAGTTTGTAAAATAGTTGTCTCATTTTATATTTTCATTTTAATTTTAAGGTGTAAATTCCCTTCACCTTGTTTGAGCATGTTATCCCGTTAAAAAAAACGGAATTCAGTATCAAATGCTTGGATTAAGGATAAATTCTGGATAAATTCTTTATTTCCATGTAAAGAAAATACTCCAAATCTTGTATCGGGTTCCCTGTTTTATTGAAAAGTAAATTCGAATGATAGGAAAATAGGGAAACCGATTTAAATGGTCTAAATTGTAACAAAAAGAAGGGTGATGTTCTTACTCCTTAGGTGATTTAGAAAATTTATAAAGAGCATATTTTTTTATAAAACTAATGTCTGTGGAATCAATAATAATGAAATAAGATGAAAGCAGTGCAATACTACTACTTATTGAAAAACGAAAGACAATCCCAACCCAACCGGATATTAGAATCATTTCCGAAAAAAGAAACGCAATTGCACAAATACAACCAATTGCAGTAAGTCTGAGTAAATCATTAAAAATTAAATGAGAATTTTTAAATTGATTTATTTTTTGCAAAAATTTGTAGCCCATAAACGGATAAACAATCACCTGTGTCAATGAAAAGGCGATTGCGGCTCCGATTAAACCGAAGAAAGGAATAAATAGAAAACAAAATCCCACATTCAGAACAGCAAGTACTATTTGAAACCGAAGAGCGCTTTTTTGAAGATTATAGACATAAGCAAGCGGAATCAGTGAATATCCAAGTGAACTTATTAATATCCCGGGAATAAGAATCTGAAAGGATAAGGATGTGTTATGTGAAAATGAGGGGCTTATCCAAAGGCTCAGTAAGTTTTTGGCCTCCAGAAATAATGGGACGCAAAGAATAATGACAGGAAGTCCGGTAAATTTAATAGTTCTTTGCAGAAGCTGCTCAATTTTTTGGTCCTCTCCTTTTACTTTCATTTCAATCCAAAGTGGGTAGAGTGGAGCGATAAGATTTTTGGGAAAAATGTATAATTTATTTGTTGTGTCAAAAGCTCCGGAATAAAAAGCAACCATCGCAACAGGGAGAAACAATCCAATAATTAACTGGTTTGACTGTAACGCCAAAATGCCGACAACAGTGCCAGCAAGAACCAGTCCTGAAAAAGAAAAAATTTCTTTAAATACAACCTTGTCAAAGGGATAAAAAAGGGAAAACCGTCCAAGTTCCCTTTTTGCAGAAAAATATAAAATTGATATTATAATCACACTAACAATAATGTTTGAAAGTATAACTGAGGTAAGTCCAAATCCGTTTATAAGTAATACCATCCCTGCAGCCAATCGCAAACTATCACCGGTAAAACGTACAGAATTTGAAAGATATTGTTTTTGAATTGCAGTTTGCAATCCGGTAAGGAATATTAAATACATATTCAAAAAAAATGCAATTGCCCCAAGTTGAAAAAAGAAAGTTGCTTCAGTGATAAGATTTGGCGGAATATTATTTAATAAATTGTTGACAATGAATTCTGAGCAAACGAAAACCATGATAGAACCAAATGAAGCCGTTAATAAATAAACCCTGCTAACCGTTCCAATCACTTTTCTGACTTTTTCATGATCGTTAACAGAAAAAGCCTCGGCAACAAATCTTATTACTCCTGCATTGAGTCCTAAATCCAGAAAAGCCAGATAATTTAGTATCACCAAAAGAAAGGAATAAATTCCGTACCCTGAAACCCCGAGATAATGGATGTAAACTGGTAAAGCAATGACAGCCAGTATCATTGAAACTCCCTGTGCAAGGAAGTTTGTCATTACCGAAAGTCCAAGTTTTTTAAGACGGGACATGTTTTATTTCTTTTCGGCTACAATAATCCATTGAACCGTAATGAATTCTTCATAGGCGGAAGGCTTCCCAATAAACCAGGAAAGAAGTTTTGAGATGGTTTTTCCGGGTAATTTTTTCCAGCGGTTTCTCGGATTTGACCGGCAGGATTGAACAGAAAAGCCATTACTGGTAATTAAGTTGAGTATGGATGATTTTGTGAAAAACCGAAGATGGCCCTGGTCCAGTATTCCGTGAGAGGTGTAAGTCCAGTTTCCGTTTTTAAAAAGATCCAAAATAATATTAAGATTTCTCACATTTGGCATACTTACCAATAATCGTCCACCAGATGGTAATATCCGGCTAACTTCCTTAATCACTGTCCAGGGATCAATAGTATGCTCTAAGGAATCGGCAAGAATAACCCAGTTAAATGATCCTGTTTCTATTGTTTCCAAAATTTCTTCAGCCTGACCAACCAGAACATCATCCAGACGGGTTTTGGCAATCTCTGCAATAGAGGGTACAATCTCAATCCCGATATATTCAGCTGGATGTTTTAATTTGATAATATCTTCACCCAAACGGCCCTCTGCACAACCAATGTCCAGAATTCGTCCAGGATTATTGGGAAATAAAGCGACCAGATCATCATTGGTCAACGTAAAATAAGTATCATGAGCTTTGTTTTTGTGAATATTGGCAATTAAATCTGAAGACATTTTACAAATCCGGATTTTGAATTATTTTTAGTAGAGAAATCGGTATTTACTCTGTAAATAGGATTACCCGTTGCAATTTACGTGGAAAATATTACAAATGAATGATTTTTGTTGGATTGATAAAGAAGCCTGCAACTATAGTTCTTATTTTAAAAAACCAGCTCTGATCGCAAGAAAGTCATCCCTGGTAACCTTTTTCAATTTGGACGAGAGGGTGAATACGTTTAAATAAAAGGTTAAAAATGAGGAAAGGGGAAGATAACCTGATATAAAAAGGCGAAAACAAGATTCTAAAAGATAAAATGGTTTCCAAAAATAAAATAATGGTTTAGACATCCAGTGTTTCATGTCAACAATACGGTTTAAATCGTGATTGACAGCCATTGCAAGAATTGACTTTCCAGCGAGATTATTTATTGAAACACTAACTTTGTGTCTTATCTCTGACTCCCAACATACCGCAAGTTTTTCCTTATTTTTTTCCATTAGTTTGGAGAAATAGAAGTCTTCTTCGCCAAAGAAAAATTTTTCAGTAAGTAAACCATATTTTTTCCAAATGGTATTATGAACAAGTAATGCACAACCGGTAACAAATGTTATAAGTTGGTGTCCCTCTGAAGGGTATAAACTTCGGTGCTTTTTATAACCGATATAATTTTTATTTCCGAGCCTGTTCAGGTAACCGCCAGCATTCCATATTAAATTCGCAGGTTCGTAATATGTAATAACAGGTGTCCAGATTTTAATTTGATCAATTTTTTGAGTGTATTTTAGGAGAGAGTTTAATTGGCCGTCAGGAAAGATTGTGTCATTGTTGACCAGAAAAATCCAATCAAAATTCATTTCAATTGCCAGCTTTATGATCAGGTTATTACCTTTTGCAAAACCAAAATTCTCGCCATTCAGACAAAGGTAATAAGGCTGGATTTCTGATTTTTCAGGTAATGAGTAAAAACCAGTTTTGTCTTCGGGTATTATAGTCTTGAAATCAGGATTGCAACCTGAAAGATATTGGGAAATCTGTAAAATAGAATCATCATCTGAACCATTATCTGCTACAAAACAGGTGACCTTAAAATTTGTCTTTTGTTTTTTGAAGGATTCCAGAAAAAGGAGTGTGTCACTGGGGTTATTCCAGTTTAGCACAATTAAGGCAACTGAAGTAGACAAATCAGTCATAAATGAATGGGTAATATGCTGAGAATTAATAAGTTTAAGAAGACGTTGGAAGATAAGAAAAATGTTTATAAAAGCAGAACTGTTTACAACCCTTGGTTTACAGTTCTGCTTTTATAAATAGAGATGGGTTAAACAAAGGTGGGTTTATCGTCCGTTTTTATTTTTTATATTTTGCTTTTGGTTTCCTGAAACAAAAGCTGGAACTGGAACTTTTATTTCAGAGTGTAATGTTTTTACCTCACTTTGAGAAAATGTCCGGTTATAAATCCTCAATTCATCAATCAATCCATTTAAATATGAATCAAGATTGCCAAACTTTCCAATATAAAGTTTCCTCCCCAAATCCGAAATAACCATATTGGTTGACAGGGATTTCTGAAATTTTCCGTCCACATATAAACTCATTTTGCCTGTTTGATTAGATCCGTCAAAAACACCAACAACATGGTACCATTTTTTTGGCGTCCAAATGTCATTGACGGTTCCAATAGCCTTATAATCTGAGCCACCGACTGAAAACCCAAAACTATTGTAAGTTCCGCTTCCAGATGTTGAAGAAACACCCAGGTGATACTGATAATAGGGATTTGAATGGCTTAAAGCTGGCTTGTCAACTATGGGTTCATTTCCGATCCCGAAAAAATAGTTTTCAAAATAGACCCATGCTGAGATTGTAAAAGAAGACGGATTTAACTCAGGCGAGTTATCAACAGTAACATAATTTCCAGAAAGTATTCCTGCAGAACCAGATATTCCTGATTCACGATAAGTCATCTGCCCTGAATTTGTTGTTTTTTGTTTAAACGATGATTGGTCAGCTATTGTGTTGTTAAAATCAATGTATAAGACAAGATTGTCATAGGAGAAGATTCTGGAAATAAATACATAAAGTGACCGGTAGCTTTGTGAGAATAGTTTCTTCAATAGAAAGGGTTGTCTTGTTGTGCTGAATCCGGCTTTTTCAATTGCAACTTCAAGTAAAGTCGTATCCGATACATTCCATCCTGAGGTTTCCATGATTGTTCTGTATCCAGGGTAATTTCCCTGATGAATTACACGTCCAGAATTTTTTTCTTTAACCATAAATGAACCATTATAGTCAGAAAAATGCATACTGTCTGGAGTATAAGTTTTAATTTCTAAAAAAAACTGACTTCTGGTAAGTATTGGAAAAAGAAATTTGAGAGTTTGGTCTGGTAATCTTGTTAGGTCCTGAATAGAATGTTTTGCAAAAAGCGGCTCCCCTTTGTCTGGAGTGGCAGTAATTGAAACAATAACGGTATCAGGTAAAGATTCTGGAAGCTGAATTAATTGTCTTTGTGGTCCAACCCTGCCAGAAAAAAGAAGTTCATCTCCACGTTTGACCTGAAGTCCAACAGTTTCACCAACAAATAAACCGGAAACTGATTCACGACCAGCCATAAAATAGAAATTTGTTGGTCTGTTTTCAGAAAATATGAGTTCCATGGTCCTGTTTGAGAGTAGCGGAATATCTTTTAATAGCAAATTGTAGGTTATTGGGTAAAATCCCAGCTTTTCGACAGTTATTTTAACCTGGTCAGAATCATTCAAAGTTGTTTCCGGCAATTTAACCAGGATTATTTCAGAAGGCGCCTGTTTGGAGAAAACAGTTTTCCCATCAATTTCAACCGTTACTTTCGAGTCGGTTAAAGAAATTTTATTTCCGGTCAGATTCCCGGTTTTCAGGTAGAAATCATACTTGTTTAAATTGCTGAAAACAAATGAAATGGTCTTGTTTTCAAGTTCAAGAATTTGTTTGTAAGGAAGAGAAAGTGAAAATGTTTGGAAGCCTTGTTTTTTACAGGTTAAAAAAACGGAGGAAGTGTCAGAAATTGAAACTTTTGGCGGAATTTCAATAAATTTTGTTGATGGCCCTATGTCGCCCTTAAAAAGGGTGTCTTTATTTGTCCAAACGAGTAAAGTTGATTGGGTTCCAATGACCAATTGGTCTCTATCTGAAAGTAAACCTGATTTAACTGAAAAGCCGGCAACCAATTTGTCTTTATTTGAAACAGGATTTTCTTTACAGGAAGAAACACCTATCACCATCAAAATCAGGAAGTTTCTCAAAAAGTGTATTGTTTTCATTTTTGCTCCAAAAAAAAGGGGCACTGAAGCCCCAAATTGATATTTATTAATTAATTACTGGTTTGCAAGAGTTGCAATTTCCTGAGAAGACAGAGCGTAATTATAGATTCGCAGGTCATCAAGAATTATTGGGGTAAACGCATAAGTTAAATTCCCAAACCTTCCAATAAACAGGTTTTGCCCCATATCTTTAACAGAAATGTTTTTGATTTGTGAAACAATCAGTTTTCCATCGACATACAGGCAGGACCGTTTTGTTTGATCATCAAAGGTGGCCGTGACCATGTACCATTTCCCGGTTTGCCAAAATCCATTACTGGTTCCTAATGGAATTCCATATTCATTGCCGCAGATTGAAAAACCAAAGGTACTATATCCGGATCCTGAACCGTACTCGTCACCTGAAATTCCCAAATGATACTGATAATAAGGATCATTGTGCTCAGAATAGGGCTTATCAATAATGGTATTATTTCCAATGCCATAAAAGGAAGTGTGAACATTTACCCAAACAGTTAATGTTATAGATTTAGGATTTAATTCAGGGTTATTTTTAATCTCGATATAATCATCTATCCCATCCAGTTTGATAGCGGTTCCATGTTTTCCTGTTGTGAAAACGGGGTCGCCAAACACACTGATTTGAAGCGGAATAGATGAAGAGTTTGATACTGACTGATCAAAAGGCAAATCCAGGATAAGATAATTGCCGGAGCCTGTAGTAATCTGCCCCTTGAGTATAACCGTGAGTGGTTTCACTGAATATTTATTAAAGTCATTTTTTGAAAGCTCGGATACAAAATCCTCAAAACCCAACTTCCTGACTCGGATACTAATTTTCTCAAGTGATGGATCAATTTTTACTCTCAGAACTGCTGTTTTATAAGCAGATTCAACCGATCCTAAAACAGTTTCTCCAGATAATGCAGCAATTTCTGCATTTGTTAGTACAAAACTTCCACTTGTTGAGTCAAAAACAAAAACACCTACTTGAATCGTTGAATACCTGACCACATTAAAATGAAAACTGGCATATCCAAATTCTGAAGGGGCAGAATTGTTTACCTCAAGAACTTCAAGGGAAAGATTTGATATAATATCTGGTTCAACAGAAAGGGTGGCCGGTAGGGGTGTTGTTACCAGGTGAGCTAAATGTGAATCTTTAACTGGAGTTGCATAAACGATTTCGTTATTTGAATTTTCAACAAAAAATTCGGTAACAAGATAAGCTCCGGAGGCCAGTTCAATGGGTTCGGAAACATAACCGGATCCAAATTTTATAACTGAAACAAATTGTTTTTCAGATAAAATCTTTCCCTTTGTATCTGTTAGGGTAATCAGTATGCCACTGATTTGGGTTGAATCGGCTGCTGATTTTTTTAAAGACCCAGAGGCTGATGGTGAAAAACTGAATCGGACTTTTCCATTTTCCTTTAAGTCATTTTCTTGGAGTTGATCACAACCAGAAATAAAAAAAATGCTGGTAAGTGTTGCAAGAAGGATTACTAGGAGTTTCATTGTATTACCTTTCACTCAGAAATTTAGATTCAAGTTAACAAATAATCAGGAAAAATCAACCTTTTCTGAAATAAATTTAAAAAAAAGAATTTTTGATGGGTTTTAGGTTTTTGTTGATTTATCAACCCGGGTTTTTATAAGAAATTGAATTCAAAATGGGTACCAGTCGGTTTTCTCTGTCCACACTTGGAAAGGCGTTTAAGGCATACGTGGTAAGTTCATTTCTTTGGTAACTTATTCCAGCCTCTATAGATACTAGATTAACAGAGTCCCAATGTTCCGGGGCAATTACAATTCCAAACGGGCCTGCAATTTCAGGTAGGGAGGTCTCTTCTGAGACGATCGGAAAACAGCCATAAACCATTGCTTCAAGTAACGCCTTGCCGAATGTTTCCATTCTGGATGGCTGAAGAAAGAAACCGGATGTTTTATAAAACCCAATAAGTTCTGATTGAGGCATGAACTGAAGCATTCTTACGTTTGGTGGAAGGGAAGCTGCCGAGGGAATAAGATCAACGTTGATTCCTATCCAAATAAACTCATAGTGTTGATTCTGTCTGGCAACCTTGAGCCAACGGTCAACCCCTTTCCGGGAATAGGTAACCATGTTTGGGGTAAGGGCAACTGTTAAAACTTGCTTCTTTTTTTCAACAGTCTGATCGGGAATCCACTCAGAAGTATCAATGCCAAGATATTGAACTTCACTTTTTATTCCTGGTATTCTCGCAGTCAGTTGGGCCTGTGTAAATTTACTCACACACCAGATTTTATAGGACCAGTAAAAAGTTAACTTAACGGCAAGCTTCCTGTGCCAGTTTATCCAGGCACCGTATTTGTACTCAGGAGCATAAATTACATCGAAACCACCGGCAATTGTGATGAAAGGTTTCCTGAGAATTTTTGCAACAAGACAAGGGACAACACTATAATAATCAGCAAACCAGGAAATTAGAACATCAGCATGAAAAACCATCCAAATTGATTTGAAAATATACACTATTGAAAAAAAAATCTTTTTTCCGAAACCAACTGGGTTTAAAGGAATAAGTCTGAAATTTGCATCAATAAGTTTTAGATCGTCTTTTACGAATGAGCTGCCCGGATCGCCAATCAGTACAATTTTACGATTACTTTTTTTCACCTGCTCACCTCTTCAGCTAAGTGCCAGACAGATTTGAACTGAAATCCGGTGTGTTCAGAAAGTCCCGACTCGCAGGTTCTTGAAGAACTGAAATAACCCTTTGCCGGATGCATTGAAAACTGTTCCTTTTCGTTTTTCTGTGCCTGTTCAGGAAGCTCAGGGAACCACATTCCCCTGTCGCCGGCCATTCCGCAGCAACCTGAGGGTTCAGGTATCCGGCCATCCTCTGTTGTCAGCCGGGCAATTTCGGAAAGATCAGACAAAATTCCCATTTTAATGACGGAACAAACCGGGTGAAACCATGCGGAAGGATATTTTTCACTCACTTTTAACCTGGGAAGAACCGTTTTGGCAAGAAAAGTAACCGAATCAATAAAAGTGAGAGCTGAGACTACATTTTGCGTTGCTTCAGAAAGCTGAAAATCCGGGTGAAGAAACGTGTAAGTGCATGGGCTCGTATCAACCACAACCGGAATCCGGCCAGAGTCAGTTTGGTTAAACAGGTGACGGATGGTTTCTGAAAAAATCTCAGTCGCAGCATCCTGATAACCTTTCGACTGAAACGGGGTTCCGCAGCAAAGTCCGGCTACATCAGGAATGGAAAGGCGGATTCCCGCCCGTTCACAAACGGTTTTTATGGTTTCAGGAAGTGATGGCGAGTCTTGATATCCGCCCATTGTTCTTGATACGCAGGTTTGAAAATAAACGGCCTCACCTTGCAGGTCGGGTGCAGATTTCAGAGCAAAAACGGGTTTTAATGTCGTTGGAAGTTTAGGTAAAGTTTTCGGGGAATAAAAATTGGCTGCGGTGGATGAAAGGTTGACCAATGGCTTTAAAAATAAAACAGAACGGATTCCGATTTCACCGAGTTTGAAATTTCCGGCTAAAAATCCGGCCATTTTTTTCCCGGTTGGTGAAGCAGATTCAGTCCTCAACCGTTTCATCACTTTTCCGGTATCAATCCCGACCGGACACGCCGTAGCACAAAGTCCGTCAGCCGCACAGGTGTCAATTCCTGAATAGCCGAAATCGGCAGACAACAAATTTCTGAACTCTTCACTTCCGCCGGCCATGGCTCTTCTGACCACAATTCTTTGTCTGGGTGAAAGGGTTAACTCCCGAGACGGACAAACCGGTTCACAAAATCCGCATTCCATGCACGAGTCTGATTCAGGATCAGCCGGATGAATGGTTTTCAGGTTTTTCAGGTGGATGTTCGGGTCGGTTGAAATCAGCACATCCGGATTCAGAAGATTAGCCGGATCGAGCAAGTTTTT
Organism: Bacteroidota bacterium; assembly: GCA_017303995.1. Taxonomy (GTDB): domain Bacteria; phylum Bacteroidota; class JABWAT01; order JABWAT01; family JABWAT01; genus JAFLBE01. The sequence goes on from JAFLBE010000015.1 coordinate 67,382, forward strand.
GATCCGCTTCATGATGGAATAAGCTTCAGTTCCCCATTCCGTTTCGACGAACGGCGCCATATTCCGGCCGGTTCCATGTTCTGCTTTCAGCGATCCGCCAAAACGGCCATGAACCAGATCAACCACATCCGCCATCAGATTTTCATATTGTGTGATTTGTTCGTCAGAATTAAAGGCCTGGGTAATCACAAAATGCAGATTTCCATCCTTCGCATGTCCGAATAAAATGGCTTCCGGGTAATCGTGTTTTCTGAAAAGATTTTCCAGTTCAGACACGGTCTCTGCCAGAAACTGAAGTGGAACCGCCACATCCTCGATAATTACGGTTGTCCCCGATTTTCTTGCCGAACCGACCGTGGGGAAAAGTCCTTTTCTGAGTTTCCAGAGAGAAGCACGGTCGTCTGGCTGATGCATCAGAAGCGGCGGATGAACCAAAGAAAAAGTCGTCATCAGGGTTCTGACTTTTTCTTCTATATATAATAAGGATTCAGTAGTTGCAGATTCCCATTCGGTTAAAAGGGCTGTCGTTCCTTCAGGAAGATTGGCTAAATACCCGGCGAACGGCTGGATGCAGACAAGCGATCTGAAATCCATCAGCTCAATAGCGGATGCGCTTGATTTTTCAAGTTTCGTGACTTGCTTGCAGGCTGACCCGGAATCCGGAAAAAGAAATAAAGCCGTTAATTTAAACGGATGGTCAGGAAGTGTGCGAAGGGTTGCTTCCGATATAAACCCAAGCGTTCCTTCCGATCCGATGAGAAGTCTGGCTAAAATTTCTGCCGGGAAAGCAAAGTCAAGAAATGAATTCAGCGAATAGCCGATTGTGTTTTTGATCTGATATTTCGTCCTGAGTTTTTCTTTCAGTGCCGGATTGGAAAGAATTTCATTCCGGATGGAAAGCAATTCCGGAAAGAGGGGATGAAACTCAGGTTGTGCAGAATCGAAAAGAGTTCCGTCAGGAAGAACGGCTTTCAAACTGACCAGGGTGTGGTAGGCATTGTGAATAACACCGCAACACATTCCCGATGCATTGTTCGCCAGAATTCCACCCATCATGGCAGACTGGATCGAGGCCGGATCAGGTCCGATTTTTCGCCCGGCAGATTTCAGACGAAGATTAACGTGATGACCGATGATGCCGGGTTCAATTGTGACAGTATTTTGGGAAGCATCAATTTCAATCTGTTTCCATCCTGATGAAATATCAGCCAGAATTCCATCCGTAACAGCCTGACCGGAAAGACTGGTGCCTGCAGCACGGAAAGTTAGCGGGACTTTGTGAGTTTGGGAAATGCGGAATAACGACTGGATTTCTGGAACAGTAAGCGGTTTTACAATGACTTTGGGAATCAACGAGTAAAAACTGGCGTCGTGCGAGACGGCAATCCTGTCAATCAGCCGGGTTGAACACCGGCTGAGGGGAAAAAGGGAGTGAAGATCATGAAGCATTGGGTTTGGCAGTCAGGCAAGTGACTACCACTTTCTCAGACTTTCTGCAATAAAAGCGAGTTTATCAGGCGGGATGGTTGCCATCATTTTGGGCATGAGTACATTTTCTTCATGATCAACGTGTTCAGTCATCTGCTGAACCAGTTCAGTGATCAGATCATCCCCCCGAAGGCCGGATTCGATCCGTTCAGCAAGCATATAAACGGTTTTTCTGATTTCAACATGCTGGAAAAACATGAGAATAAAATCGGGATCATCAATAGCAGCAAACCGGGCATAAACAGGAAGTAAAACAGCTTCTTCTTTTTTAAAGTGTTCATCAAGATCACCCTGCCACTTCATCAGAAAATTCTGAACTTTTTCAGTATGTCTTGATAGATCTTTTTCATCAATGGCATATTTCAGAAGTTCAACAAGGGCAAGGCAGTGTTCGTGATCACCCTTTAGCGTCTGAAGCTGTGACTGGCTCATGTCGTGTTTCTCCCTATTCCTCTGATCCGGCCCGGTTCTGCCGGTTTTGTTTAACGGTTCCCCGTTTGCGTTTCGATTCCAGCCGTTTCACACGGCTGGTAAAAGTTGGTTTGGTTGCGTGACGTGGCTTTTCTGGCACGAGTGCTTTTTCAATTAAGAGGAAAAGCCGGTCAACTGCATCAGATTTATTGCGGAACTGAGACCGGTATTTCTGTGAAGTGATCACCAGAAATCCTTCAGCCGTTATTCTGTTTTTCAGTTTGGCTGCAATCAGTTCAAGCAGGTTTTTGTCTTCAACTTCACTTTCTGCCAGATGCCAGGAAACCGTCACTTTGGTTTCAACCTTATTCACATTCTGACCGCCTGCCCCCTGCGACCGGCTTGTTGAAAAGGTGAGTTCACCTTCAATTTGTAATTTTTGAGTATCAGACAGCATAAAATAATCTGAAAGTTATCGAATCGGCCTCAAAAATCAAAACAGGTTAAGCGAATGTTACCAAAATTGGCTTTGTTCACAAAACGGTAACACCCGCTTCATGTTCAGGTTAATCAGTTTCCTGACCTTTGCATTCGACTCTGAGGGGAGTCTGTTTAATGTATCGAAAATGTGTGTGTGAAAAATATAGGGAAAATTATGTTTACAAAGATATTAAAATTGGCGTTTGCCTTTTTATTAATTGCCGGAACTGTTGTTCATGCTCAGGTTACCGGAATTCTGACAGGCCGTGTTGTTGATAAAGAGACGGGTGAAGCACTCATCGGTGCCAACGTGATCGTTCCCGGAACCAGTTTCGGTGCCTCTACTGATATTGACGGAAATTTCCGGATTCAAAGCATCCCTGTCGGTAAAATTGATCTTAAAATCAGCTATGTCTCCTTTGAAACCAAAATTCTAACCGGAATTCAAATTCTTTCCGGAAAAGTTACCAACCAAAATATTTCGCTTGTACCTGATGATCTTAAGCTCGATGAAGTAGTTGTCGAAGCTTCCGGATCAGGTGAATCTGAAGGTTACCTTCTTCTTGAAAGAAAAAAGGCAACCAGCATTGTTGATGCCATCAGTGCCGAACAAATTAAAAAAACACCCGACAGCAATGCTGGTGATGCTATGAAACGGGTAACCGGCGTTACCGTTTCAGGCGGAAAATATGTTTATGTGCGCGGACTGGGTGAAAGATATTCAAACACTCAGTTAAATGGTGCCGGACTTCCATCCCCTGAACCTGAGAAAAAAGTAGTTCCATTTGATCTGTTTCCTTCAAATCTCATTCAGAAAATGGTTACTGTAAAAACTTTCTCGCCAGATCAGCCCGGTGATTTTGCAGGAGGTTCTGTTCAGATCAGCACCGTTGAATTCCCTGATAAAGAGGTTTTGAGTTACGGAATTTCGAGCGGATTCAATTCTGGAACCCACTTTCAAAAAAACCCGGTTACATCCGGCGGAAAATATGACTTTATTGGTGTTGATGATGGCTCTCGCAAGCGCCCATCTTCTTTCTCTGATCTGAATGTGAAAGAAAACCAAACTAAGCTGGCAAAAGATCTTGGAAGTAACTACGGTTATTCAAACCAGTACACCCGCCCAAATCAAAGTTATAGTGTTACTTATGGCAAGCAATTTGACTTGGCTGGAATTCCTATCGGAATGATTGGCTCTGGAACTTATTCCAACGATAATTCCTACCGTGAAGAATCTTTATTCATGCCTTCTGCTCAAAACGATGATCCCCAGTATGACCTTACCTCACGCAATTCTGTAAATAATGTTCTATGGGGATTGTTATTCAATGTTTCCGGAAAGCTGACTTCAACTGATAAGCTTTCTCTCAAGACCATGTACAATAACAGTTCTGAAAATGAAACTGAAATTGAAGAAGGTATTCAGTCCCGGTCAGGCGGTGGATTGATCAGAGCTTCAAAGCAAAAATTTGTTTCCCGCGGATTGTTTTCAAGCCAGCTTTCAGGTGATCACCTGCTTCCCTGGTTTCTTGCAACCAAACTGGAATGGAAAACAACTTATTCTACGGCTACACGCAGCGAGCCAGATAACCGTGAAACCATTTATGTTCTCGGAACTGATAATCAATACTATTATGCCAATAACTATGGTGCTGCAAACGGCCGGTTTTTCTCTGATCTGAGTGATCAGGAATTTGGTTTTAAATCTGATTTTACCACACCGTTTGAGCAATGGGACGGATTTACATCTTCTCTTAAATACGGTTTCCTCATCAAGAGAAAAACCCGTTCTTCAGAAAACTACCGGTTGCAATATGGACTCGACAACCAGGCATTGGCTAACCTGAATCCGGAAAAGTTGCTGACTTCTGACCGTGTTGAAAGTGGCGACGTATCCATTTCAAACTCCGGAACCAATACCGATGCCTATGATGCAAAAGAAAATCATATGGCAACTTATATAATGACTGAACTTCCTATATATCCCGGCCTTCGCTTTGTTGGCGGAATAAGAACTGAGTACAATGGTGTTCTGCTTGACAGCTACAATCCGGTTTCCGGAGAGTCAGTTCGTCCTGATCTGAATGTTGATAAATCAAGTTTTGACCTGTTGTTCAGCTCAAGTTTAATTTACTCGCTTTCTGAAGAAGCAAACATCCGGGTGGCAGCAGCCAAAACACTCGCCCGTCCCGAATTCAGAGAACTTGCCCCTATCCAGTTTTATGATTTTAAGTCTGGTTTTTACGGAAATCCGTTTCTAAAAGATGTTTCAATCATGAACTATGATGCACGCTGGGAGTGGTTTTTCAGACCCGGTGACATTCTTGCAGTTTCTGCTTTTATGAAAACGTTCAAAAACCCAATAGAAATGGTTCTGCTTGAGGTAAGTTCGAGCAGTTTTACTGTTCCGCTGAATGCTGATGAAGCTGTGAATTACGGTCTTGAGTTCGAGCAAAAATTTGGTCTTGATCTTATTCACGAATCCCTTTCTGATTTCAAACTTTCCACCAATCTCACATTGGTAAAATCAGAAACCAGTTTTAGCAAAAGCAGAAAATTAAAATTTCTGGTTGGGGATACTCCAACTGAATTCAGTACCGAAACTCTGGCTCAACTTAAACGCCCGCTTCAGGGTCAATCACCTTACGTAATCAATGCAGGTCTTAGTTACTCCAACGAAGATTGGGGAACAAACGCAATGCTTCTTTTCAACCGGTTTGGTGAACGGATTCATGCTGTCGGTTCAAAGGTTGGAACTTTTAAAGCGGGTGATGTTTATGAACTGGCCAGAAATCAGGTTGATTTTACTGCTTCACAAGAAGCTACCGATTATCTGACTGTGAAAATCAGCCTTAAGAACATAATGAACGCAGATTATATCTATAAACTGGATAAGAATAAAGCCACAACCCGTTCCTATCAAACCGGGGTTTCGGGTTCAGTCGGAGTTTCTTTCAACTTCTGATTATTAACAACCAAAGGAGACAATTCATGCCTTATCGTTTAAAACTAGGCTCATTCGCCCTGATTTCTGCACTTGCATTTTCTGCTTGCGAAAATACCGATGATGACAAAGACCCAGTCGCTTCAAATCCGATCTTAAGTGATACGGTGATTGTGGGACCTTTCACCTCAAAAGTAGAATTGTCTGCTTCAAAAACGTATTTGCTTAAAGGGTTTGCTTCCATTGAAGATGGTGGTGAATTGGTAATTCCTGCTGGAACTGTAGTAAAGGGCGACTTTGTTACCCGTGGTACGCTGATTGTTAAGAGAGGCGGAAAGCTTACTGTTAACGGTACAGCATCTTCTCCTGTTGTATTCACTTCAAAACAAGACGCCGGCAAAAGAAACCGTGCTGACTGGGGTGGAATTATCATCAATGGAAAATCAAGTAACAACCTTCCAGGCGGTACAGGTATTTCTGAAGGAAATGGCGGACCTCACGGCGGTGGAACTTCCCCTGTTGCTGATGATAACAGTGGCTCTATCCGTTACCTGAGAATTGAATACGGTGGTACCAAAGTTTCTCCTGACAATGAAGTGAATGGCTTGACCATGAATTCAGTTGGTTCAGGAACAACCATTGAATACGTTCAGGCTCACATGATCGCTGATGATGGTTTTGAGTGGTTTGGCGGAACTGTCAATGCAAAATATCTGGTTTCTTCAGGAAACGATGATGATGCTTTTGATATCGACAACGGTTTTTCAGGAAAGCTTCAATTCATTTTCGGTATTCAGGATCCCGCTCTTGCAAACCGTGGACATGAAGTTGATAATGATGCAACTGGTTCTACTGCTACACCTGTAACCAAACCTACTATCTGGAATGCCACTATCGTTGGTGCTTATTCTGCAGGTGCAACCTCAGTTAAAGCAAACGATGATGACAATGACGGTTTGTATTTCCGCAGAAATTCTTCTGGTCTGATGTCAAACTATATTGTAACCAACTTCCGTGGATATGGTTTCAATATTGATGGCTCTGCATCAAAAACCAATGCGGTAAATGGTAACCTTTATGTTAAGAATTCCATTTTGTTCAACAATAAAGTTGGCTTAACCAAGGGTGGTTACGAGGTTTCTTTCAAGGGTGATACAACCGGCGTTGCTTCCCTGATTTCAACCTGGAATATCAAAGTTCAGGATCCGGGCTTGGCTTCTATCGATTTTGAAAACCCGAATCCGGTTCCTGCTGCCCTGGTTACTGGTGGAACTCCTTCCGGAACTTCACTTGATCCTTCAGCAACCTACATGGGTGCTTTTGGAACAACCAACTGGCTGACTGGCTGGACTAACTTCAAGAAGAAATAATTTTTCTCCATTGTCCGGGTGGGAAGGATACTTCCTGCCCGGATTTTTTTTCTTCAATATGATCAAACTATATAGTTTTGCTTTTTTAATGCTGATTCTGGTTTCATGTTCCAAGCCAGAAAAGCCTTCAGTAGAATCAGAAGTAATTCAAACTGAATTAACCGGTGGTGCGTCAAGTATTGATTCACTCATGATTTTATTTGTGGATGGATTAAACCGTCGGGATTCGCTTCTTCTATCTGAAATTGTGATTTCAGAATATGAACATAATGAACTGTTACTCCCTGAATTTCACCTTCACTATCCGGCAGCAACGAAGGAAAATCAGGACGTTATCTGGACGAATCTAAGTAATCGCACCCTAAAGGGATTTCTTTATCTCATGGGAAATATGACAGGAAAATCATTCAAGTACGAAACCGTAAAATTTGAAGACCCTGTTGAAAATTACGAAACCTATTCTATTCATACCAATAGCGTCATAACGCTGTCAGACTCAATTGGTATAAAACGAAATTTAAAATTATTTGGATCGGTGGTTGAAAAAAACGGCCGGTTCAAATTGCTCTCTTATAAAGAGCACTAAGATACCCCTCACACACACAAACCCCGGAGACATTGCTATCTGATTTTTCAGGTGGGGTGGTTCCGGGGCCTTTTTTTTGTAACAAGTGACGAGAGACATGTAAATAACATCAGGAAAGTTTTCGTTTTGGTTTAAAACCCAACTCATTGCAGAATGCAAATTATCCGTCTGCTTTAGCTGACGGAATCTGAATGCAATCAGAACTCATTTCGTCCCTCCACAAATCTCATTTAAATCACATCCAACCATCGGGACGAAACTGCGAAGATCTTTTTTTTTGCTGCTTTGTGATAGGGCGCCTGGCATTACAAAACCCATTTGCCCTTTAATATTGAGCCTTTATCCTTTTACTTCATTTCCTCCAGCGCTTCCGGATCCTGAAACTTAACATTCCCAATCTTGGGTGTAACCCCAAAAAGCTCCATCTGATCAGACGGAAATTGCTTCAGCAACGTTTTCAGCATTTCGGTGTCATTTTCACGTTTATCCATCCAAAGACGGTGAGCTTCATCGGGCAGGATGACGGGCATGCGGTCATGAATAGGTTTCATGAATTCGTTGGCTTCGGTGGTAACGATTGAAAAGGTTTCTGAAATTTCACCGGTTGCCGGATCCATCCATTCGTTGTAAAGCCCTGCCATAGCAAACTGATCTTTTGATTTCAGTCGGATTCGGTAAGGTTTTTTTACCGGTTTTCCGGTAGCTTCACCAAATAAATCTGAACTTTCTCTTTCGGTTTTCCATTCAAAAAAGCCGTCTGCAATGACCAGACAGCGTTGCGATTTAAATGGTTTTTTCCAGGTGGGTTTTTCTTCGAGGGTTTCTGATTTGGCGTTGAAGGTTTTAAAAGCTTCGTTTTTGTCTTTGTTCCAGGGCTGAAGCAATCCCCATTTCATCCACCTGACCTCCGTTCCCGAATCGCCCTCAACAATTACCGGCATTTTCATGGTCGGGGCAGCATTGTAAATCGGGTTGGAGTGAACGTCATCGTATTGACTTTTCCGGTAAGTCATCCACTCTTCATAAGTGGCAAAGTCTGAACGTTTGAGAGAATACCGTCCGCACATGGTGGATATGCCTTAAACAAAAAACCCGGCTGTTGCCGGGTTTTTAAAATCAGTCAACTTTTTTAGTTTCGGTTGATTCTGCTTTTTTCTCAGCAGGTTTTGCAGCAGGAGCGCAGTCGTCTTTAGCCTTTGCTTTTTCTTCAGTTCCGCATTCTTTGGTCTTGCTGCAGCAAGCTTCAGTTTTCTTTTTTTCCTTGGTTTCGGTTTTTTTCTTGTCGTCGTTTTTGTCGCCGGCAATTGCAGCACCGAAAACAAGTCCGGCCGCAAGGGTGAGAAGAAGTAGCTTTTTCATGTTATCTCCGTTTGATTGTTTTTTACAAGATAAGGTGAGGCTAGCCGGTTCGTCAACTGTTTGTCTTTTTTACCTGATAAACTTAATCTTTAAAAGCTACCTTTTAAACCAACCCTAAACTAATAATCTATCTTTCATTACCTGATCAGAACCAGCTTCAGTGTTTGTGTTTTCCCACCCGATTCCATCCTGCAAAAATAAACACCCGAAGGAAATCCGTTTGCTTTCCAATGAAACTCCTGCTTTCCTTCGGGAAAAACGCCATCAGCCAATGTTGCAATTTTCTTGCCATTTAAGTCAAACACTGAAAGTGTGAGAAAACCTGATTTTTCCAATTCCACCGGAATGGTCGTTTCTGGGTTAAACGGATTCGGATAGTTTTGGTGAAGGTGAATTTTCTCTGGTTGAGAATCCAAGTCAGCAACCGAAACCGGAATGGATCCGCCATTGCTTAATCCGCCAACGTGGGCTGTCCAGAACGATCCTTTTTGAACAGTAAAATCAATGACTTCAAAAAACCAGTGATCCCAAACAGACCAGGTTTCACCGTTATCCCGCGAATACACAACAAAAAAATCTGTGCTGAACACATAAACTCCAACAATGTCCTTTCCTGAAGTCATCATAAACCTGACATCACCTGAAAGGAATTGAGTTCCGACCCGCTTCCAGGTTTCACCGTTATCTGATGACCGGTAAATGCCGCCGCTTGTTCCGGCAAAAAGAAAGTCATCTTTTTGGGTTATCGAAAAAATATCAAAAGTTTCGCCACGGGAGGTATCCATTTTTGAAGAATTCCAGGTACCATTAGTTAAATTACGGCGAAAGAGATAATTTTGAAGGCCGGAAGTTGCAAAAACCTCATTTCCAAATACAAAAATTTCCTGAATGACCGATCGGCTTAAATCTTCATTCCAGCTTGTCCATGAAACCGGGTCTGTTCCATTCCACCTGAATATCCCGGCTCCCTCTGTGGCGATAAGTAATCCATTTTCAGCATGACGGATTTTATTGATTCCTAACGCCCAACCTGTAAGTCCTGAATTAACCGGAGTCCAGGTTTTCCCCAGATCAGAACTTCTGAAAACGCCCTTTTTCAAAGTTCCGGCATACATCCATCCGTTCAAAAAACAAAACGTATTGATTCCGGCAGCATCAACATGAACAAGCCCACCCATCGTCCAGGTTAACCCGGCATCGATGCTGAACCAGGTTTCGGTTTCAGTTCCGGCCATTAGGGTATCGCCGGTTGAATAAACAGAATAAACGGTTTGATTCCCGATAGAGGGAACCAGATCCCAGTTTGCAAAAGAAGCAGAAGTAAGAAAAAAGGAAAGAAAAACAGGAAGAGAAATCCGCACCATCATCACACTCCAGATTGAAAGGACGGGGTTTACGAAGAAAAAAGCGGGTTGGTTTCAAACAATTCTTTTTAATAAAATAAATCATTTATTCGTATCTTCACAGGCTGGATTTTTAATTTATGAATTGTATTCACGGAAACAGTTTGATGGTTCAATTTTCCTGTCCTTTCTGCAAATTATCCGGGCTTGTTCGATCCCCTTCTTTCATGTCTTGCACTGCTTGTCAGGTTCAATTTCCTGTAATAGATGGAATAGTATTTTTCACCGAACCTTCTGTCAGTTATTCAAAAAATCAAACGCCTGAGTTAGTAAATTCATTGTCAAATCAAGATCAGGCAACCTATAAACACTTTCTGAAAGAAAAGGGAAAGCGGACTGCACCAGACCTTTATGCAGCCTTTCAGCCGTTCAACGAATCTTCCAGGGCATTTGAGCCATTCGTTCCCTTTCTCAAAAAAAACTTAAAACCTGGTGACGTGATTCTGGATACCTGGTGCCGAACCGGTTGGAGTTCCCTCTATTTGTCGGGATTGTTTCCAGAGCAAAAAATTCTTTCTGTCTGGGAAGGAAATAAAGGAGTTCTTGGCTATCAGGGTTTTTTATTCTGGTTCGAAAAATCCAAACGACCCGATAATCTTGAGATTATTTTTACAGATAATAATCAAACTTTGCCACTTCCAGATCATAGTATCCGGCTGGTTTATGGTCTCGATACCCTTCACCGTTATAAAAAGCCAACACTCATCAATGAGCTGATCAGGGTTTCTGCTGAAGATGGATTTATCATTTTCCCTCACGTTCATTTAGATAATAGCCGGCCTGATCCGTTTTTTGAACGGGGCGGCGATATTAAACTGGGTTCTGAGTGGGATTTTTACCTGACGAACAAGCTGACGGGAACCAACAGAAAACACTTCATTTTCTCAGAACCTGCACTTTTTGAATTTCCGGAAAAAACGCCGTTTATTTCAACACCCGAAATGGAAGATTATAACGGGTTGATTGGCATTTTTCCCGACACAAACATCCCGACCGATTTTGAAAAATGGGAAGCTGAATTGTCTGATCCTGACAATCAGTTTATTGGCTCTTTGTGAAAATGAGTGGGTAGGATTAATTTAGGGAAAAAGAAAGGGTTTGAATAAGTTGACAGAAACAGAACTATTTGCCCTTGCCCTTGGTGTAAGATCCCCATGGACTATAGAAG
>JAFLBE010000016.1 GCA_017303995.1 Bacteroidota bacterium
ACTTGATTCAGCATCCAGTATAAAAGGCATGGATGAGCTTCGCAGAACTTCGTTAGCCGGATCCCCGAAAGCGTTCGGGGCAGGCTAAGTCCGGGATGACAACTTTTTTAATCAGAATTACCGCATCTCGAAAGGAATTTAATTTACCAAGAAACCCTCCCACCGCTCTGCGTTCTCAGCGCCTCGGCGGTCGAACCCATCCCCGGTTTTTATTATTTTGATAAAACGTTATCTTGGTGATAAGTTATCAGCCAATTACGCCCGCCCGAACCATTAATCCTTCCCCAATCCCCCATTTTTTTAAATCCTTTTCTTTGGCACGTTATTCGTTACCCTTCTTACTATTTAATCGCAAAATCCGGAAATCCATCATGCAAACGCTCCGTCATAAACTCCGTTCTTTATCCGAAATTTTTCCTCTGATGACGATCTGGGGGCTGATCATCCTCCTCCTGTTCAGCCTCCAATCGTGCTCGTCACCCGAAACGGCAAAACCTGATTTTGTGAAAGTGGACGGCATGAAGTTCATGAAAGGCGGAAAAGCCTATTATTTCACCGGAACGAATTTCTGGTATGGAACTTACCTGGGTGCGCCCGGGAAAATGGGTGACCGGGAACGGCTCATCCGTGAACTCGACGGACTCAAAGCGAACGGAATTGATAACCTCAGAATCCTGGCTTCTTCACAGGAATCCCCACTGAATACTTCCCTCGATCCGGCCATCACGACTCAGCCGGGAACTGACAATGATTCTTTGCTTCAGGGATTGGATTTTCTTCTTTCTGAAATGGCGAAACGGGAGATGACTGCTGTTGTTTTCCTCAATAATTACTGGGAATGGTCGGGCGGAATGGCCGTTATGACCGGCTGGTTTGATGGCGGTCAGTTTGAAACCCTGTTCAATGACCCGAAGGCGTTCGACTGGAGTAAATTCATGAATTACTCGGCCACCTTTTACCGAAATGAAAAAGCCAATACCTACTGGCGGGAGTATTTAACCAAAATCATCAACCGGAAAAATTCGGTAACGGGTGTTGAGTACAAAAACGATCCGACCATTATGTCCTGGCAGCTGGCAAATGAACCCCGTCCGGGTCAGGGTGAAGAAGGACTGAAGCACGTTGATGCTTATTACAAGTGGATTGATGAATCTTCAAAGTTTATCAAATCGCTGGATTCCAATCACCTGGTTTCAACCGGAAGTGAAGGGGCTGCAGGAAGTCTGGATTCAGATGAGATTTTCAAAAAGGCGCATGAAAGCAAATACGTAGATTATGTGACCTTCCATTTGTGGGCCAAAAACTGGGGTTGGTTCAAAGCTGAGAAAGCAGAAGAAACGTATCCAACAGCAGAAGCAAATGCAATTGATTATGTGAACCGCCAATTAAAAGTTGCACGTGAACTGAACAAGCCCATTACGATGGAAGAATTCGGGATTGGCCGTGATCTTGAAGCGTGCATGCCGGGAACTCCAACCGTTTACCGGGATAAATATTATTCAAAATTATTTGAGTTGGTAGCTGATTCTGCTGCTGCCGGAAGCGCCATCGCCGGAACCAATTTCTGGGCCTGGGGCGGTGAAGCAAAAGCCCAGCATCCTGATGCAAAGTGGTTGCCCGGTGATCCGTTTATGGGTGATCCGCCACAGGAACCGCAAGGACTGAATTCTGTTTTACTGTCTGATTCAACAACCCTGGACATCATCCGGAATCATGCAGAAAAAATGAAAGCGCTGAGGAAATAGGGGAATTGGTTACAGGTCAATGCCTGTCCCGCTACTGCGGGAGGTCACGGGTTACTGTTCCCCTCCTTTTTTAAAGGAGGGGTGGCAAAGCCGGGGTGGTTTTGTAAAAAAACAAATTCCTTTTTCGGCTCCCTGCGTGTTTCCTTTTGCGTCATTGCATTTAATCTTAAAACTCTCAAAATGATAAAAAATGCCGTAAATCTCCTCCACGTCATACCATTCCTGCTGGTTTCCTGTTCGCTGGTGAAGGGCGATCAGGACCGGCAGGAATCTGGTTTTCCGGTTACTCCCAATGCCACTCCCGAAACCGTTGCTTTATTCAGAAATCTGATTGAAATCCAGAAAACCCACATTTTATTCGGACATCAGGATGCAACGCTTTATGGTGTGAATTGGAAGGACATCCGTGGAAAATCAGATGTGAAGGATGTGACCGGTTCGTATCCGGCAGTTTATGGATTTGATTTTGGGAGACTTCCGAGTACAGACAGTGCACTTGCAGCCGATAAAACCCGTCAGGCTGTGATCGATGCCTGGGAACGGGGCGGAGTTTCTACGTTTTGCTGGCATCATTCCAATCCGGTCACCGGGAAAAACTTTTACGATACAACCCGTGCTGTTTACGCCATTCTTCCCGGCGGAAAATTTCATGAATCCTACAAAAAAGTGCTCGATAACATTGCCTGGTACGCCAACAGCCTGAAAGATAAAAACGGCAAATTGATCCCCGTAATGTTCAGGCCTTATCACGAATATGATGGCGACTGGTTCTGGTGGGGGAAACCGTTCTGCACACCCGAAGAGTTTAAATCCCTGTTCAGATTTGTGGTTGATTATCTGCGAAACGAAAAAAAAGTAACCAATTTTCTTTTCTGTTTTTCTCCGGACCGGAAGTTTTACTCAGAAGCCGATTTTCTGACACGGTATCCGGGAAATGAGTACGTTGATCTGGTCGGCATTGATAATTACTGGGATTTTCGTCCGGATGGCGGAGTTTACGATTCCGTTGCAGTTAAGCTGAAATGGATTTCTGGCTTTGCTTCAAAGCACGGAAAAATTGCAGCCATGACCGAAACCGGATTGGAAAGCATTCCGGATTCCACCTGGTGGACGAAAAAACTGTATCCGGCAATTCGTCGTGACGATATCAAAATAGCCTACGTTTTGGTTTGGCGGAATGCCAATGCCAAGCATCATTATGCCCCCATCCCCGGTGGAAAAAGTGCCGAAGATTTTAAGAAATTCCGGAATCTGCCCGGCATCTGGTTTGAGGAAGATTTGGCTGGATTCAGGGGTAAGAGGTAAGGCGTAAGGGGTAAGGAAGCTGTTGGCGGTTAGCTTTTAGGTTAAGACAAATACTAATAAATGGGGCTGTTTAAAAAGAAAAAGATTTGGTCAAAAAGGCATGGATCCCGGATCAAGTCCGGGATGACAACCTCTCAGAAGGGCAAGTGGCAATGATTTTGTCATTCCCGCGAAGGCGGGAATCCAGTATTTTTTCTTTTTAGACAGCCTCGTTGCAATTCAATTTTATTTTCTGATATTTCTCCAATTTCAAAAAGGTCAATCCTGTGAAATCAATTCATTTTCTAATCGTCATTTCGTTCCTTTTGGTTTCCTGCGGGAAAGATTCAGATCCCAATCCTGACCCGAAGATTCCACCAACCTGGGGAAAATCCCTGAATTATCTGAAAAGTATTCAGGGAACGAAAACGGTGGCCGGCATCCACAACCGGGAACCGAATGCAGATCCGACATTATGGACTGATTCCATTTCAGTTATCGGCGGAAAAACACCCGGACTCTGGAGCGGGGATTTTCTCTTTGCTGCAAGTGATGTAAATGAAAGATGGACCATGATTTATGAAGCTGAACGTCAATGGAAAAAGGGCAGTCTCGTGAATATCATGTGGCACACCTGTTCACCTGCCTACACCGAACCCTGCGGATGGAACAGTACCGGCGTTCTCGATCAGTTAACTGATGCAGAATGGACGTCACTGATCACCGATGGAAGTCCGCTGAATAAAACCTGGAAAGCCAGAATGGATATCATTGCACCCTATCTGCAATACCTTGAAAATAAAGGAGTTGAAGTTCTTTTTCGCCCGTTTCATGAGATGAATCAGCCCGTTTTCTGGTGGGCAGGACGCAAAGGGCCAAACGGTACAGCCAAATTATTTCAACTCACCCACGATTATTTTGAGAAAACCAAAGGACTTGAAAATCTGGTCTGGATCTGGGATTTGCAGGATTTCGGATCCCTTGCCGACGATCTGGCGGAGTATAATCCGGGTTCAGACTATTGGGATATTCTGGCTCTGGATATGTATTCAAGTGACGGAACCGGTTATACCACGGCAAAATACAATTCGATGCTTGCCTTTGCAGGTGGCAAACCCATTGCAATCGGTGAATGTGAAAAACTGCCGACGTCAGCAGAATTAAAAGCCCAACCCAAATGGACGTTTTTCATGAGCTGGTCTGAGCTGACCGTCAAGGCAAACACAACCGTTCAGATCCGTTCACTTTACAGTGCTTCCAATGTGGTAACTTTGGATGAAATGCCGGGATGGTGAGTATTTTCAGGGACAAGTGACGTGGGACAAGGGACGAAAATAAGCAAAGTTCCCCTCCTTTTTTAAAGGAGGGGTGCCGAAGGCGGGGTGGTTTCGTTTTCCCTTTGAATTTATGAAAAACCACCCCCAGCCCCTCCTTTAAAAAAGGAGGGGAGTTAAGACTTTACTATTAACAATTTACAACGATGACAAAACTCCTTTTTCTACTCACCCTTCTTTTCCTTCCGGCCACTATGAATGCACAGTACAAACTCAATTTTGGATTATCTCAGCCACAGGATCCGGCCACTCTGCCAAAATCGAAAGTGCCGGTTGTTCTGCCAGTGAAAAAGGAAAAAGTCTCGATTCCTACGAAACTGATTCAGGCAAAAGACAATGAAATGATTTTGTCAGCCGGGTGGGAGTTAATCGAAGCAGAAAATGCCGGCGCAACCGGAGAAACCATTTCCAAATCGTCATATTCAACAAAAAACTGGACCAATGCTGTTGTTCCCGGAACGGTGCTGACGTCCCTGGTTCAGCAGGGTGTTTACCCGGACCCGTATTTTGGCGTGAACAATCTGGCGATTCCCGATACCCTTTGCAGAATGGATTGGTGGTACCGGATTTCCTTTCAATCGCCGGAGAAAAAATCAGAAAAAACGTGGCTGCTGCTGAACGGAATCAATTACCGGGCAATCATCTGGCTGAACGGAGAAAAACTCGGGAAAATGAACGGTGCCTTCGTCCGTGGTGAATTTGATATTACCGGAGTTGTAAAATCAGCCGGGGAGAATGTACTTGCGGTTCAGATTCTGCCGCCACCGAATCCGGGAATTCCGCATGAAGAATCACCAACGGCTGGAACAGGTCCGAATGGCGGACAGTTGTGTCTTGATGGTCCCACTTTTATTTCATCGGAAGGATGGGACTGGGTTCCGGGAATCCGTGACCGGAATATCGGAATCTGGCAGGATGTCAGGCTGAAATTTACCGGCGAGGTAGTGCTTTCCGATCCGCAGATCATCACTGATCTTCCTTTGCCTGAAACCACTTCCGCCAAACTGACGATAAACACACAAGTGAAAAACACGTCTGCATCCGCACAGGAAATTGTCATTTCCGGATCCATTGAAAAAATCATAGTCAACCAGACTGTGACCCTGAAACCCGGAGAAACCAAAACGGTGTCGTTTGCACCCGATCAGTTTCCCCAGCTGATGATTAAGAACCCGAAATTATGGTGGCCGAACGGATATGGTGAGCAGAATCTTTATTCCGTAAAAATCACCGCCGCGAAAAAAAGCCTGATTTCCGACGAAAAAACCGTCAGATTCGGAATTAGGGAGATGTCGTATGAACTCAATGTTGACACCCCATCCGAAAAAGGAAAACGAATTGAATTTAATCCTGTCAAAGATCAAACGGAAGGAAAACCTCTTTTTGATTTTAACAAAGCAAGGGTTTATAAAGACGGAATTTCAATTGCGCCGCTGCATGAGGGAATTGATGCCGGGAAGCTGACTCCACTTGCTGATACCACGATGAATCCCTATCTCGTCATCAAGGTCAACGGACAGCGGATATTCTGCAAAGGCGGCAACTGGGGCATGGATGATGCCATGAAACAGGTTGACCGGAACCATCTTGAACCGTACTTCCGGCTGCATAAAGACGCCAATTTCACCATGATCAGAAACTGGACCGGGGAATCGACTGAAGAGGTTTTCTACGAACTTGCTGATGAATACGGACTTCTCGTCTGGAATGATTTCTGGCTGTCAACCGGTGGATATAATCTGAATCCGAACGACAATCTGCTTTTTCTGGACAATGCAAAAGAGGTCATCCGCCGGTTCAGAAACCATCCTTCAATTGCTTTGTGGTGTGCCAGAAATGAAGGTGTTCCGTTACCTCAGCTTGAAACCCAGCTTGAAGTTTTGCTTGCCGCCGAAGATCCGACCCGGTTTTACAATCCCGATTCCCGTGCTTTGAATCTGCGCTGGAGCGGACCCTGGCATTATCAGAAAGATCAAACCGAATACTATAAAAACATTGCTTTCGGGTTTTCAACCGAACTTGGAACTCCGTCTGTTCCGACTGCAGAAACCATGAGAAGTATGATGGCGAAGGAAGACGTCTGGCCCATCAGTGACGTCTGGTATTACCACGATCTGCACGACGGTCAAAAAGATTATCTGGCAACAATTGAAAATCTGTACGGAAAATCAGAATCGCTGGATGATTTTTGCAAAAAAGCTCAGCTCGTGAATTATGACAGTCACCGGAACATGTTTGAATCGTGGAACAGCCGGCTCTGGAACAACACGAGCGGCGTTTTACTCTGGATGACCCATCCGGCATGGCCAAGTACGGTCTGGCAGGTGTATTCGTCGGATTATGAAACGTTCGGATCTTATTACGGATCGAAAAAAGCCTGTGAACCCATCCACGTGCAGATGAATCTGGATAATCTGAAAACGGTTGTCATCAACACCACGCTGAACAAAATCGAAAAAGCTTTGGTGAGGTTGGATATTGCCGACCTTGCAGGAAAAATCATCCATCAATCCGAACAAAAACTGGATATTCCAGCCAATCAGCTTTCAAATTGTGAGAAACTGGATTTACCGGCCAATCTGCCGGATGTTTATCTGGTCAGACTCACGGTTTCTGACCGGAAGGGGAAAATCCTTTCCCAAAATGAATACTGGAAAAGCCGGATACCCGGCAATGAATTCACCGCTTTCAATTCGCTGGGAAAGACAAAAATTACCGTTAAGCCAGTTACTTCAGGAAAGAAAAATCAGCTTTCCTTCGAACTGAAAAATACCGGAAAAACACCGGCAATTGCAGTCGATCTTTCGCTGACCGATAAGAAAACAGGCGCACGAATTCTTCCGTCCTATTTCTCGGAAAAGTATTTTACCTTGCTGCCGGGTGAAACAAAAACCATTTCGGTTGAATTTGAAAACGAAAATCAGCCTGAGCTTTTAGTTTCGGCTTATAATCTGTAATCGGAAGGTATTTAGATCCAAATGAAAAAAACACTTGCCTTATTGGGTTTACTTTTGGGATTGGCTTCCTGTTCACAAAATGAACCTGATGATGCAGACATAGTGGATCCGGGTAACGAAGCCCGGTTACCCGTTGAAGCAGCCACACTTGTTGCAGATGCGGGTAATCTGATTTACCAGATGAAAGATGGGTATGGGGCAAATGTCACAGCAATCAGTACCAGCATCGTGGTTAGTAAATATGGCGGTAAACTTGGGAGTGCCTATTGTGAACTTCCGCCGGCCAGTGATAATGCAAGCTGGAATTCAATTTTTGGGTTTATGAACTGGTCAGGGCTTGACTGGATCAGGCTGATGATTGAAATGAATGACTTTGAACCCGAAAAAGATAATTTTACCTGGGATAGTCCCAATTTTCTGCGATTACTGAAAATACTCGATTGGGCACAGGCGAATGGTGTTAATGTTCTTTTACAATTACAGGATAACTGCACAACCTGGAATACCATTCCGGGTCAGGATCCGGCTTACAGTGCACCCCATGATCTGGATGCATTTACAACAGGATTTGCAACCATGATGGAGTATCTGGTTAAAACCAAAGGTTACACCTGCATCACCATGTGCAATATTGCAAACGAGCCCATGAACAGCTGGGGTTGGTGGAGAGGTGGAGTTGATATTTCTCAGGGATATAAGGCAACCCGGGAGGTGCTTGATAAAAAGGGAATTTCGGTTCCTTTGGTTGGACCAGAATACTTTCAGGATGCGAAGTTTACGTTGAACTGGAATGCCTGCAAACCGTGGCTGGGTGCATTTGAAACTCATAATTATGCCGATGTCGGGAAGGGTGGATGGGCACTCCGTCCAATTTCTGATTTGAGTTACCCGGTTTATTGGGGAGAGTTTGGCGGGGGTGACAACTCGAATTATGACTGGAATATCAAAGTTGCAAAATGGTTTGTTGGCGGCGCTAAAAATAAAATTGATGGATTCGCCCGCTGGAGTTATCTGAATCAGAATAATATTGACGGGACATTTTCCTACATCAATACCTATCAGGTTGCTGAAATAACGCCGATGAAAAATCTCTATTGGCAGGATGGAATGGTGTCCCGTTTTACAGCTAAAAATTCTTATGTCTATCAGGTTACGTCATCAGACAAAGCCCTGACTTCAACTTTGTTTAAAAGTCCGGGTGGTAATTTCACCCTAATTGTGGTTTCTGACAATACCTCAACCAACTGGAATACCACAATTTCCTTTGAAGGATTACCCGCCGGAATTACCCTGAAGAGATATGTTTGTACGCCGGGAACAGTAAAAGATAAAACGAGCGGAGTTTCAATTGCTTCAAATGGTTCCTTCACGGTTGGTCCGGCTTCCAAATCATTCAAGGATACCATTTATGACAACAGTATTTTTGTGTATTCGACCTACAATTTATCTGACAAGGTGGATGGAATTGTAAGCGATCCCTGAGCAGAGCAGATTTTGGAAAGAGTTTGTTGAACTTTCATTTCTCTAAATATTAATTCGCCTTTAATTAACCCGGGTTGTTTATCAAGAATAATTAACCTATTTTTATCAAAAATTAAAATTAAAGATTCGGTAGCTCCCGAATGCCAATTATTAATGTTATAAACATTTTGCCCCTGGTATTTAAGCTGATACTAAGAATAAAGCAAAGAAAATTTAAACAGTTAGAAACCCGATTCCGGAAAGTTTATGAGAACCAATAAAGTTATAACCATCAGTCTGATTGCTGGACTTTTCCAGCTTTTTACCACACAACTTTTTGCGCAGGAAGCTGATCACGGGAGCGCTGCAAACCGGGGAAGAAACATCCACGCAGGAAACAAAGTGCGTATGACTTTCTCAAACAACGGAAGCATGGGAACTGAAAAGGGATTAATTGGTGCCTACACGGGTGAATGGCCGATTGGCACTGGTAAGGTGCAAATGGGAAATGCCTCCCCCTTTGTTATGTCAGAACTTCGTTTTTTCAAGGGTCTTGATCCGGTAACAGGTGATTCACTTTTTGATTTTGTAACGCCAGCCATTTTCTGTCAGGGTTGGGATCCGGCAATATTCAGTCATGACTCCGCAGGCGCACATTGGGGCTTTGAGCCCCTTTCCGGTTATCTGAATCTTCATAACCTGTCTAATGATCCGGGACATGCCGTAGCCATGAGTAACATGCCAAGAACCTGGCCATTTTCATGGAACAATCACTGGAAAGGTTTTGCCGGAAATGATCAGGTTATTGGTGATGAGGAAAGTTATTTCGTTCTGGATGATTATTCCTTTAAGAAAAAGTTCAACAACCGCAAATTGCCTTTGCCTGTTGCCTCAGAACCTGACCGAGGCGGACTTGGTCTTGAACTATCAGTCAGAGGACTTCAGTGGTCTGATCCTGACCTCGAAGATATGATTTTCTGGATTTATGACCTGAAAAACAAGGGTAATCTGGATCTGAATAAAACCGTTTTTGGAATCAACGTTGGCACTTCAAGTGGCAATTTGTTAAATGGTTCAGGTTCTGATAATAATGATGATGCCTTTCGTTTCTACCGTGAAAAGGCGTTTGTTGTCAGTTATGACCTTGATAATATTGGGGTTGGCGGGTACACTCCGGTTCCCTGGATGGGTTTTGCACTGCTTGAAACGCCGGGCAATCCTTTAGACGGAATTGATAATGATGGGGATGCAAATAGTCTGGGAACCGGGAAAGTCATCACCGAAAATGATTTTACCCAATTCTATGCAGTTGGAGCACAGATTGTAACCATCGATTATAATAACCCTGCCTATCCAAGAACAATTAAGACTATGCCCGCAGGAGGGCTAAAGGTCAGTCACAACGGAACAAACCTGATTTTAAAACCCAATGCGCCATTGTTTGAGATTCCCCGTAATGGTGTTGATGACAATTTAAACGGACTCATTGATGAAAGTGATGGCGCAAAAATTTACGATCCGGTTCTGAAAGATTCTGTTTCCTACTATCTCTACATCTATAACAGTCAGGATTATCTGGCTATTGACTATTTCACCGGTGAAGGAAAAAACAACAGTCTGATTGATGAACGGAAAGATGATGGAATTGATAACGATGGTGACTGGGATCCATCTTTTGATGATCTGGGACTTGACGGAAAACCCAATACCCATGATACCGGTGAAGGTGATGGGGTTCCAACTTCCGGAACCGGTATACAACCTGGCGAACCTAATATTGACCAAACAGATTCTGATGAATCTGATCAGGTTGGGCTAACAGGATTCAGAAGCTACATTTATAGTACGTTAACCTACAGTAACGATGAGCAAATGTGGGAATTCTCCCGGCCTGGTGGTTTTAATAATTCTACAATTGGTCAGGCAGATTACGATTATTTATTTTCTGCAGGATATTTTCCCTTGAAACCGAATACCGCTGCCAGAATTGGTGTTGCCCTCATTTATGGCGAGGATGAACAGAATATTTTAAGGAATAAAATTTTTGCTCAGGAATATTACAATTCCAATTTCAATGCGGTTCTCACGCCTGAAAAACCAACGGTTACTGCTGTTTCCGGGAAAAATTCAATCAAGATTATGTGGGATGATGTTGCTGAGGAAAGCTATGATCCATGGCTGCGGGCTTATGATTTTGAAGGATATAAGGTCTATAAATCAGAAACTCCATCATTCAAAGATGCCTCTGGCAACCTGATAAAGCCAATTGCAGTCTATGATAAAATTGACAGTATTTATGGATATTTTCCGAAAGATTTTGGAAACGGGCAACTTTTTTTCCTCGGAAATGAAACGGGTTTAAGTCATTTCCTTATTGATAACAATGTCAAAAATGGAGTTCCCTATTATTATGCTGTGACCTCGTATGACCGGGGGGATTTGATTAAAAACATGGGTCCTAAGGAATCAACTGTCTATATTGAGATGGATTCAACCGGTTTTTTATACACCGACCAGAATGTGGTAAGGGTATTTGCCGGAGATTCTTTACCACCCATTTCTACCAATTTCGATTTTGTACCGGTTAAAGAAAATCCAGGTTTTACAGAGGCTGCTTTGGGCGTCAATGTTATAAACTCAGATTCATTGGAAATCGGGGATCAGTATCAGATTCAGTTTTTGGATTGTTCAATGGATAACCGTGACAATGATTTCAACGGATTGACCGATTCGCTTGACCGGAATGAAGTTCTTCCAACGGAAACAACAGGCTTCGTTCTTAAGAATTTAACGAAAAATCAGTCTGATACTTCCTGGATTTACACCTATGCCAAAAACGGGCAAGATTATGTTTTGCTCCGGAATTTATATGATGACTCAGACGGAAACCCACGCACTTTGAGGAAAGGAACAATGGGTCTGCAGGTTTATGTGAAAAACCCTGAGGCCGGAATTTATAATAACCCGGAAAAGGGTATTGTAAAGGGAATCACCTGGCATTCTGTGACCAATCTTTCTCCTTATGAAATAGAATTCGACCTTTTCAATCAGGGTGGATTTAAAACGGGAACGGCTTATCCACGGCAGTATAAAATAATCTTTTCTGACGAGATTGCAGATACTTCAGAACGGATTGAAGTACCACTTTTATACGGTGCTTCCATTTTTACCAAGGAAACTCCGGTTAACTTCCGTATTTATGATGCGGAAACAGGAGAGAAATTAAACTTTGGTTCTTCTGATGTGACAAGGGCAGGACGTATAAAACCCCCAAAAGGATTTTTTTCTGGCGGTGATAAAATCATCCTTTACGAGAAATTACCTGATGGATCCACTGTCATTAATTATCAATTGTTCAACAGTACCACAGAAGATTCTACTTTTTACAATTTAAACGGCAGGTTCATTGGTGCAGGTGATACCTTATTGCTATCCACTACCAGCGAATTAAAGAGCACTGATGTCTATTCCTTTACATTAACACCAACCGGGATTGAAGAAAATAACGCAGGTGCAAAACCGGTTTCATTTTCACTTTCCCAGAACTATCCTAATCCGTTCAATCCCGCCACGGTCATCAATTACCAGTTGCCGGTTAACAGCATGACCAAATTGAAAATCTATGATGTGATCGGACGGGAAGTTGCAACTCTGGTTAATGAAAGGAAGCCGGCAGGTCGTTATCAGGTAACCTTCAATGCCGGGTATTTATCATCCGGCGTTTATTTTTACCGCATCGAAGCCGGTAGTTTTGTTCAAACGAAGAAGCTGATTCTTGTAAAATAAGTTTTTCAGGTTTCGGTTTTAATAGATTTCCCCTTCCTGAATACCAGAATTTTTCAGACAACACGCTGAAAAATTCTGTGATTTTTTTATTCCTCATTCCCTTTCCAGTAAAATCAAACTCAGAATTTGGCACGATTCTTACTCTGCAATAAAACGATTCTCAGAACTGCATTTTATGTAGATTCATTTATTGATTGGACTTAAAATTGAAAAAACGGATTCTCATTTTCCTGCTATGCACAGCTTCACTCGTTTCAGCACAGTCACTTCCCCGGTTCGAAGCTGAATCCGGTACCAACCAGTTTCTGGTTTTGTTGCAGGATTCTGCAGCATCCGGTCGGCAGTTTTTGCGGATGAAAGATTCGGGTTCGGTAACCTGGAAAGTTCCGGCAGAAAAATCCGGCTGGTTTAATCTGATTGTCCGGTTTCGTGCTTTTGGCGGAGAAAAAGAGCAGCTGATCATCAAAAACGGAAGAACCATTCCGACCGGATTCCCGATCAGTGACCAGTGGACAACTTTAAAAAGAGCAGTTTCCCTCGACAAAGGTGAAAATACCATTTCCATCTCCAAAAGCTGGGGCTACATGGATATTGATTATCTTGAAACCGAGCCGGTTAACCTGAAACCCGAATTGGTGCCCATCCGGAATCACGTTCTTTCCACACAACCCCGTGACCTTCATTTCAAGTGGAATGCCTACGGGAAAAAGCTGAATTCTGTTTTACTGGACGGGAAAAAGTCGGAACTTAAAACGACTGTTTACCCGCATCAGGAAGACGCTTACCAATCCATCCTTGAAAAAGAAAAGCTTGCAAATCTTAAATCAGGAAGTCACACCCTTCAGATGATTTTTGATTCAGCAGATACATTGAAGTCGGTTTTTACGGTTTCACAGAAACCCGTTACTTCACCGCTGGTCATTGTTTCCCCTGATGTTGAACATGGGTCTTCGGTTATCATCCGCCTTCCTACAGGCAAAATCATGATGGTGGATACCGGAAAAGACTGGGTTCGTGATCAGATTCTCATTCCGTTTCTTCAGCGGGAAAAAATTACCAAAATAGATTATCTGCTGATAACTCATTATCACGATGATCATGACAGTGGTGACCGGGGCGAAAAAATCAGAAATCTGTTTCAGGTGGATCAGTTTATCGATTATTCAACTTACAAAACCGGAACCGTTTTACCTTTTGAAGGGACCTCACTCAAAATCCTGAACTGCAGTGAAGACGGAACGGAAGAAAACACCAAATCCCTTTCCTTCAAACTGACCTATAACGGATTCTCTTACACTCACGGGGCTGATACCTACGGACTGAATCAGCAACTCATGCTGGACCGTTTCCCTGATGATACCCGGACCGATGTTTTTATGGCCAATCACCATTTTCACGGATCGGTCAATGTGGATTATTTACGGAAACTGGATCCGGTTCTGGTTCTGATTCAGGCGCAGGAAGCCATTTATGCCCGGAGTGCCTTCATGCTCTGGTTTCGTGAAGAAACAGAATCCTGGTGGCGGAAATCAAAAAGCCGTTATCTGGAATCCCTGCCAGCCCTTGAAGTTGGAACTACAGTGATCAAAGTCAGAACCGGACAGGACTGGACTTATGAAACGCATCAGTCCAATGAAAACCTTGAACTTTTAAAATAAAATGAGAACAAATCCATGAAAAAACTAGTTATTCTCCTTTCGGTTTTGTCCTTTTCTGTTGGAACTACTTCTGCACAAATCGACCCGGACGCAACAAAGGAAACCAAAGCGCTTTACAAAAAACTTCAAAATCTTACCGGAAAGGGAAGTCTATTCGGTCACCAGGATGATCTGGCTTATGGTTACACCTGGTCAGAAGGAGCTAACCGCTCGGATGTGAAAGACGTCACCGGTTCGTATCCCGGGCTTTTCGGCTGGGATTTTGGTTATCTCGAAATTGCCGGCGCCACCCACAACATTGACGGCGTTCCCGGTGACAGCATCAGAAAATGGATTCAGTTCGGAAATGAAGTAGGTTCTGTTATCACGCTGAGCTGGCATATTAAAAATCCCATTTATGAAAAAGCAACGGCTCCCGATCAGAACACCGTTGAACAACTGCTTCCCGGCGCACCCAAACACCAGCTGCTTGCCGAACGGCTCGATCGTCTGGCAGCTTTCATTTTAAGTCTGAAGGATAAAAACGGCAACCCGATTCCCATCATTTTCCGTCCGTGGCATGAACATAACGGGGAGTGGTTCTGGTGGGGACAAAAAAACTGTACGCCTGATCAGTATGTTCAGTTGTGGCAGTTCACCGTGAGATATCTTCGTGATGAAAAAAATATTCACCAGCTTTTATATGCGATCTCTCCTGACCGCAGCAGAACCCAGATTGAAACCTTTGAGTCAGATTATTTTTACGCTTATCCGGGAGATGAGTATGTCGATATTCTCGGGTTGGATAATTATTGGGATGTAGGACATCCGTACAACAATACCCCAATGGACAAATGTGTTGAAAACCTGATTACCAGCTTATCGGTCCTTTCAGATATCGGCGTCAGAAAAAATAAACTCACCGCCCTCACAGAAACCGGAAATGAAACCGTAAAAATCAAAAACTGGTACACGGGAATTCTTCTGAAGGGACTTGCTGCAAACGAAAAAACCAAAAGAATGGTGTATTCAATGGTTTGGAGAAACCGCACCAAAGCAATTCTTCAGCCAGATCATTATTACACGCCCTATAAAGGTCACCCGGAAGAAGCAGATTTTATCAAATTCAAAAATGATCCGTTCATTCTTTTTTCTGATGAACTCTCCGATTTTAATAAATTGAAATAAGTGAAATGAAATCCATCGTTTTAATCCATTTTCTCGCCTTTCTCTTTTTGTTTTTTCAGCAAACGGGTTATGCTCAGCATTATTTACTTGAAGCAGAATCGGGAAAATTAACTTCCGTCCAAAAATCAACAACAAATCCGGGTTATTCAGGAACCGGTTACGTCACGGGGATGACTTCGGATGGAAGCAGAATCGAACTTACTTTTTCAGCAACAGCAGGACTTTTTTCTGCTTTTCTCGGATTTGCAACACCGGGCGGTGCAAAGGGTTATGAGGTTGAAATCAACGGCATAAAATCATCGGGCATGTTACCCGAAACCGGTAAAACATTTTCAAAAGCCGGAATGGGGAAAGTTGAACTGAAAACCGGTGACAATACAGTCGTTGTGAAAAAGGGATGGGGTTGGTTTGATGTCGATTATGTTTTATTTGAAACGGCAACCGTTCCCGAACTTTTACCGGTTCCGGATTCTCTGATTGATGGACAGGCATCAAGCCTAACCCGTTCACTTCACCGGTTTCTTCGTGCCCATTACGGCAAGAAAATTCTCTCCGGACAGCAGGATGAAGACGATCTGGATTACGTAAAATCAATCACGGGCAAAACCCCGGCGGTCGGACATTTTGATTTTATGGATTATTCTCCGTCACGGATTCAGTTTGGTGCCAATCCGACCGGAAACACCGAGAAAATGATTGCGTGGGCTAAACGCACCAATGGACTTGTTAGTATTTCTTGGCATTGGAATGCACCCACTGATCTGATCAATCTGGCGCCTGATAAACTCTGGTGGAGCGGATTTTACACCCGGGCAACCACGTTCGATATCAAAGCCGTACTTGCAGATCCGGGCGGATCCCGTTATCAGTTACTGCTCAGGGATATGGATGCCATTGCCGTGCAGCTGAAGAAATTCCAGACGGCGGGAATTCCCGTTTTGTGGCGGCCTCTTCATGAAGCTGCCGGCGGTTGGTTCTGGTGGGGAGCAAAGGGAAGTCAGCCATTTATTGAGTTGTGGCGGCTGATGGTGAGCCGGCTTCGTGATCATCACGGTATTCACAATCTGATCTGGGTGTACACAACCGGTGATCAGAGCTGGTATCCGGGTGACGAATTTGTGGATATCGTTTCTCATGATATTTATACTGACAAAGGCTCCCCGATGAGCGGCCAGTGGGATGAAACCTTTGTTCATTTCAACGGGAAAAAACTGGTGACGCTTTCAGAATCGGGGACTTTGCCGGTTCCGGCGAAAATTCCGGCTTACGGTACGTGGTGGTCGTATTTTTCATTGTGGTCAGGTGATTTTATCAGGAAAATTCCCATTTCAGAAGTCAAAGCCGTTTATTCGCATCCGCTGATTATGAACGCCGAAGACCTTCCCGACTGGAAAAATTATTCATCAGTTGAGTTACCGCCTTCTGTTCCTTCTGAAATAAGACTTAAAAATTACCCGAATCCGTTTAATCCGGGTACGAAACTGGTTATTTCTTCGCCAACCTCTCAGGATTTGAAAGTTTCCATTTCGGATATTCTGGGCAGAACGATTCAGGAGTTGGAGTTGAAACGGTTTTCTGCCGGTGAAAATGAAGTGATTCTCAACGGATCATCCTGGTCCTCCGGACTTTATTTCGTCCGTGTTGAAGGCGGAAAATCAACAGCAATTCAGAAAATTATTCTGGTGAGGTGAGGTTTTTTCCCGTTTCGTCCGGAAAGGGATTTTCGTGTTTCCAGATTTTTTTGCCCGGACGAATTTCACGTGAATTAACTTTATTCTACCGAGAGGTCGCTCCTCCGGAGCTGAAAATGGTTGATTGAATTGATAATGATAACTGGTTTGAGAATTCAAAACCCCATCGGGGTGGCCTCTTGGTAGAGATACAAACCACCAAACAAAACCCGCCCTGCCACAACTCTAATTGAAACTGGAAATCTGGTCACTGAGCGGAGTCGAAGTGCGGGCGGAATGGCTCCGAATCAATTTTTCCGTTTCGTCCGGAATGAAATTTTCATTTAACCCGAGTTTTTTGCCCGGACGAATTTCACGTGAATTAACTTTTTTCTACCAGGAGGTCGCTCCTCTGGAGCTGAAAATGGATTGATTGAATGAAATGGTCAATCGTTTATTGAAATCAAAATGAAATCCGCAACCCCAGCGCCCAAGACCGTTGGTCGCGGGTTAAAAGGGTGGCCGTTTGGTAGAAAACAGTCGTTAACATAAAAAAGGGCGACCCCAAGGCTTTGCCGCGGGTCATTGACAGCCGGTCGCCCCTGCAAAATTCCGTTTTTCAATAAAAAAACATCCCCCCGCTCTGCGATCTCTCTTTAGACCCGCGCAACGAAGTTGCTTGGGGGCGTCTCAGCGGTGAAATCTACCCCCCACTTATTTCAGCAGCACGATTTTTCTGGTTTGAGAAAAATCCCTTGCGGTCATCCGGCAGAAATAAACCCCGCTTTTCAGATCAGAACCATCCAGCCGGACCGTCCAGGTTCCTGCAGGTTTAAGTTCATCAACCAGAGTTTTCACTTCCTGTCCCAGCAGATTAAACACTTTCAAAGTAACCTGTCCGGAAGTGGCTGTGGTAAAGGTGATATCGGTTGTTGGGTTGAACGGATTTGGATAATTTTGTTCCAGACGGGTTTGGCTGGGTTGTTCCCGATTGTCATCAACATCGGTTGCGGTATTTTCAATAGAAAGCCAGTGAAGTTTAAATCCGCCTTTTCCGGCGGCAATTTTGAAAGTCTGTTCACCGGCATAAACCCCGATCAGCTGTTTCACCGTCGTCCAGGTTGTCCAGCTGCCGGTTATCGGGAGTGAACGGGTTCCGAGGTTTTTGGTGCCGATTGAAAAGGTCACACTTCCTGCAACGCTGGCTGACGAAATCCGGAGATAGAGAAATTTTTGAGCTGTCACCGGCGAGGAAATCCGGTATTCCATCCAGTCACCATCATCAATACTGGTCAGGTTAAATCCGCCATCCGGTTCATCTGACGGTTCAATTTCCACACCAGACATATCACTGAATTTTTCAGCACCTATTCTGGCCGGGACTTCAATGGCTGCCGGTACAATCCAATTCACAACTTCTTCATTTGAAAACGGAGATACCAATCCCCCATCTTTTGATTGAAGGTTTCCGGAGAGATAACTGATGGTTACCACGTTTTTACGATCGAGAGTTCTTCCCAGATCAACCAAAAGTGTAGTTGAATCACCCGGTTTTATCGAAACAGAAAGAGGATCCTCAAAAAGATCAAGATCTGCTGTCAGCCGGAAAGACGATTCTGATCCTGCCGGATCTTTCATTTCCTTGTTAAATGTCAGTTCAATGTGGGATCCGTCAGGTGCAACAATCGTACTTTGAAGAACAGGAACTGAACCCACTTCCGAATCCGAAAAAGACTGAATTCCGTAACCGTACGGATATAACGGATGGTAATTTTCGTCGCCAAAATTGATCGGAATCTGACTCATCGATTTCGGCCAGGTGTGAGGAAGGAGTCCTTGAGGTTGCCTGTCACCAAAAAGTACATCGGCAATGCCGTCTCCTTCGGTTCCGGGAAGCCAGGCAGCAACAATGGCATCGGTGAAGTGGAGGGCATTGGTCAAGATCATCGGCCGGCCAGAAATCAGAATTAATACAACAGGGTGACCCAGATTTTTCATTTTCCGAAGCAGCTCAACATCTGTTTTCGGAAGTTCGAGTGTTGCCCGGTCTCCCTGTCCTTCTGCATAGGGTGTTTCACCGATGACCACAACAGAATAATCAGCATCGACCGGATTGGTAAACTCACCGGTCGCAGAAAAATCAAACTGAACGTCAGGAGCCACTATTTTAAATCCGTTTAAAATAGTTGTGCCGGTTGTTGTTGCGCCAGGTCTTCCCTGCCAGGTAATTGACCATCCGCCCGACTGAAGTCCGATATCATTGGCATGAGAACCGGCAACCAGAACCCGCTTTGCAGATTTTGAAATGGGCAGAACGCCATCTTTTCTTTTCAGCAGAACCAGCGATTCACTAACGGCTTTTCGGGCAACGGCACGGTGTTCGGCTGAACCGACAGAAGCCAGAAGCGACCGGTTGGCAAACGGTTTTTCAAAAACGCCTTTTCTGAATTTGATTCGAAGAATCCGGGTCACGGCATCATCAACTCTGGATTGGGAAATTTCACCCGAGGTAACCAGAGATTTCATGGCGACGAGAAAATCGTTGTAACGGAAGGGAAGCATGACCATATCCACACCGGCGTTTATCGATTGTTTCACCTGTTCGGAATAAGATCCGGGCAATTGATCCACCGCAGCCCAATCCGAAATGATAAATCCGTCAAAACCCAGTTCCGTTTTCAGCACGTCGGTCATCCAGTATTTGTTGGCGTGCATTTTAAGTCCGTTGATGCTGTTGTAAGACGCCATGACCGTTCCCGAACCTGATTTTACCGCACTGATATAACCGGGAAGAAATAGTTTTCTCATCGTGGCTTCATCGGCGATTGTATTTCCCTGATCGTCACCGCCAAAGGTTCCGCCGTCACCCAAAAAGTGCTTGGTGCTGGCGATGATACTGGTTTCGCCGGATAGGGAATCTCCCTGATAACCCAAAACGGAAGCTGCAGTTAAAGTCACGGCAAGTTCCGGCGTTTCTCCGAATCCTTCGTAAGTCCGACCCCAACGTTCATCCCGAACGACGGCGTTGCAAGGCGCAAACGTCCAGTTGATTCCGGTTGATGCTACTTCAATTGCAGTGATTCTTGCAACCTGAGCAACCAAGGCGGAATCACGGGTTGCACCCAGCCCGATATTGTGCGGAAAAAGTGTGGTTCCGGTAACGCCACTGAAACCGTGAACGGCATCAATGCCATATAAAAGAGGAATTTTCAATCGGGATTTCAGTGCCCGCCCCTGAAGTGTATCAACCAGATCCGCCCAATCCTGAACGGTATTTGATCCGGTTTTATTGTCGCCGCCGCTTAAAATGGAGCCGATGGTGAGTTTTGTAATATCCTGTTTGGCGCCGGTGATTCCGGTATGATCAACCTGCATCATCTGACCGATTTTTTCATCCAAAGTCATTCGACCGAGCAGATCCTGCACACGGTTTTCAATGGGTTGTTTGGGATCGAGATACGGAGGAGTTTGTGAGAATCCTGCAGAAAATTCACATAAAAATAGAAAGGTCAGGGAAAAACGGTTCATGGTAAAATCCTGGAATAAATGGATAAAAGAGAAACAGCAAAAATCACACCAGAGAGACAATTGTTAATTGTTAATGGTGAATGGTTAATTCGGTCAATGGCGAACGGGTTAATGAAATTTCTGATTTGAAAAAACTCCCCTCCTTTTTAAGGAGGGGAAATCAGTCGCAAGACTGATGGGGTGGTTTCTGGCTTGACTCTTCAAAATCACAAAACCACCCCTCCCCGGATAGAGTCAGGATTTAAAACTGATGGACACCGAGTGCCCATCAGTTGACGGGCGTATCGAGGTGCCGGGAATTTGTATGACCTAACAGCCAACAGCTAACAGCTTCCCACCCCTCCCCCTTTGGCACCGTTCTTGCACCTCATGAAAACACATCAGATTTTCAATTTTTCAGGTGAACCATGAAACTACTTTCTTTTCTTTCCATTTTTCTTTTTCCCATCCTTTCAGTTCTGGCGGTTGACCCGGATTCTCACCCCGAAAGTTTGAGTATTTACAAAGGCTGGTCGTTCAGTCAGGAAGGGCAATCCACCTGGCTTCCGGCATCAGTTCCGGGAACGGTTCATACCGATCTGATGGCTTCCGGGAAAATCAAGGATCCCTTTTTCGGACTGAATGAAAAGGAGTTGCAATGGATTGGAAAAGTAAACTGGATTTATAAAACCACGTTTTCAGTTCCCGCAGAACTCATGGCAAAGCAAAATCTGATGCTGGTTTTTCACGGACTTGATACTTACGCCGACGTGACCTTAAACGGGAAATCGATTCTTTCTGCCGACAATATGTTCCGAACCTGGAAAGTTGATGTCAAAAAACTGGTCAAAGCTGAAGGAAACGACCTTCAGATCACGTTCCGGAATGTTTTCGATGAAAATCTGCCAAAATGGAAATCTGCTCCCTTCCGGTTGATGGCCTTCCCGAATAATGATCAGGCCGACACGATGCTGGCTTTGTATTCACGCAAGGCACAATTTCATTACGGGTGGGATTGGGGTCCGAGACTCGTCACAGCCGGAATCTGGAAAAATGTGGAACTCTGTGGATGGGATTCTTTTAAAATTGAAACAGTTCAGGTGATCACGGCGTCTCTCACCAAAGAACTGGCGAACATCCAGACGGTCACAGAAATCCGGTCAGATATCGCCCAAAAAGCAGTGCTTTCGATAACACTCGACGGAAAAGAAATTCAATCGCAGCCAGTTTCACTTCAACCCGGAACAAACCGTCTTCCGGTTAATTTCGACGTGAAAAATCCGAAAATCTGGTGGCCGAACGGCATGGGAAATCCTGATCTGGTTACCCTTTATTTTTCAGTGAAGACTGACAAGGGTACCGATGGGAAAACGGTAAAAACAGGTATCAGAACGATTACAGTCAACCGGGATAAGGATAAAGACGGACACGCTTTTGCGGTGGTGGTAAACGGAATTCCGGTTTTCATGAAGGGTGCAAACTACATTCCCCAGGATAATTTTCAGAACCGGGTCACCCGTGAACATATTGATTATATCGTAAAATCTGCCCGTGACGCCAATATGAATATGCTGCGGTTGTGGGCCGGCGGCATTTTTCAGGTAGATGATTTTTATGCATCCTGTGATGAAAACGGAATTCTGATCTGGCATGATCTCCTGTTTGCCTGTGCCATGTATCCGTCTGATCAGCACTTTTATCAAAATGTGAAAGCTGAGCTGGAAGATAATGTCAGGCGGATCCGGAATCATCCGTCCATTGCCCTGTGGTCAGGAAATAACGAAAACTATATCTCCTGGCACAACTGGGGATGGAAACAGCTGTTCAATGAATCTGATCAGAAAAAGTATGAACAGGATATGATGGATCTGTACGAAACCCTGCTTGGTGATGTTCTCAAGGCAGAAGATCCGTCAAGATATTATACCAAATCGAGTCCGGTTGCAGGCTGGAATAACATTCCGAATGGTGAAGGTGATATTCATTACTGGGGTGTCTGGCATGGGAAAGAACCGTTTGAAAAATATGAAGATAATCTTGCCCGGTTTGTGAGTGAGTACGGATTTCAATCTTATCCTGAATATTCAGCAATAAAAAAATTCACCAATCCGGAAGACCGCCATCTTCATTCTGAAACCATGCTGTCCCATCAGCGTTGCATGGCCGATGACCGGAAGGACAGGGAATACGGCAACCGGTTGATCAAAACTTACATGGATGACTGGTACCGGGAACCAAAGAATTTTGAATCGTATGTGTATGTGAGTCAATTGGTTCAGGCGGAAGGTGTAAAAATTGCCATCGAAGCTCACCGCCGGGCCATGCCCTACACCATGGGCAGTTTATACTGGCAGATCAACGACTGCTGGCCGGTTGCATCCTGGTCGAGTATTGACTGGTACGGCAACTGGAAGGCACTTCATTATGTCGCAAGGGAAGAGTTTAAAAACCTGCTCATTGCACCAAAAGTAAACGGTGAAAACGTAGATCTGAAAATAGTGTCTGACCTTTTGGAAGATCAGCAAGTCACTTTTAAAAGGAGCGTCATGGATTTTTCGGGAAAAGTAATTTCTGCTGATTCTTTTCCGCTGACTGTGAAAAAACAAGGTGTTACTATTGGTGGAAGTTTTCCGGTTTCATCTTTGGTAAATGGCAAAAAGGAAAATGAAATCCTCATTCTCTGGACGATGGAAAAGGAAGGAAAAGAACTTGCCCGTCAGATTCAATATCTCACAAGACCAAAGGCACTTAGCCTGCTGGCTCCTGACCTGAAATGGAGTTTGAAGTCAGCTTCCGGCGGACTTGAATTAACGGTTTCAACGGAAAAGCTGGCAAAAAATGTTTTCTTTAGTACGGAATTGAACGGTGTTTCATTTGGTGATAATTTCTTCGACCTCCTGCCCGGAGAAACCCGGATTATTCAGGTTAAAGCCAGTCAAACGCCTGACGTCCTGAAATCCGGATTAAAGGTCATGACCCTGACGGATACGTTTTAGTAGGCAGTAGGCAGTAGACAGTAGGGGCGACCGGCTGCAGAAGGCCCGTGGCAAAGCCTTGGGGTCGCCCGCAGCAAAGCCTTGGAGTTTCCCGCCTTTCTCATTCAAAATTTAAAATTCAACATTTAAAATTCGCTTCAGCGCCGTCCTTATTATTCCAATAACCTTTTATCAAAATGATAAAAACAAGCCTTCCAGCCTTTGTAAACACCGTTATTTTGCCACTTTAAACGCTATTAAGGTTTGGCACAATTTGTGACATTAGTAAACGGTACAGAATTCTGCTTTTACCACTTTAACCAAAAAGACCTTATCATGACCTCACAACCACTCAGCCTCAAAGAAAAAATTGGTTATGGATTTGGCGATGCAGCCTCTTCCATGTTCTGGAAATTATTTTCCATGTACCTCATGTTCTTCTACACCGATATTTTCGGAATTGATGCTGCAATTGTCGGAACGATGTTTCTGATTACCCGGATCTGGGATGCGGCCTTTGATCCTGTCGTCGGTGTTATTGCTGATCGTACTGAGTCGAAATACGGAAAATTCCGCCCTTACATTCTCTGGGTTGCTGTGCCTTTCGGAATTGCAGGTATTCTCACATTCACCACTCCAGATTTTGATCCGGCCGGAAAACTTATTTACGCTTATGTTA
Organism: Bacteroidota bacterium; assembly: GCA_017303995.1. Lineage (GTDB taxonomy): Bacteria > Bacteroidota > JABWAT01 > JABWAT01 > JABWAT01 > JAFLBE01. The sequence continues at coordinate 24,224 of JAFLBE010000016.1, forward strand.
CCTATTCCATCATGATGATGGTTTACTCTCTGATCAATGTTCCTTACGCTTCCCTGCTTGGCGTCATGACTTCCGATGGAAAGGAAAGAACGACTCTTTCCTCTTTCCGGATGGTTTTTGCTTTTCTCGGCAGTATTGTGGCTCTCGCTTTTGTTAATCCGCTTGTGAAGTTTTTTGGTGAAACCGTTCAGATGGATGTGGCGACCAGCTGGCAGTTTACAGCAGGCGTTTTCGCTGTTCTGGCTGTCATTTTCTTCTGGATCAATTTTGCCTGGACGAAAGAACGGGTAAAACCAATTAAGGATGAACAACCCACGCTTAAAGAAGATGTGAAGGATCTGCTTGGCAACTGGCCCTGGTGGATTTTGCTCGGTTCGGGCGTTTCTGCCTTGATTTTCAATTCCATCCGTGACGGCGCCGCCATTTACTATTTTAAATATTATGTTGGTGATCAGGATTCCGTTTCTCTCTATTTCGTACTCGGACAGGCATTCAACATCGTCGGGATTATTTTCGTGACCCCGATTGCCCATAAAATAGGCAAAAAAATGACTTACATGGGTGCCATGATTGTGGCTACCGTTCTGAGTATTGCTTTTTACTGGATCGACAAAGACAACCTGATTGGTATCCTCGTCATGCAATCGCTGATTTCAATTTGTGCCGGAAGCATTTTCCCGCTGTTATGGTCGATGTATGCTGATATCGCTGACTATTCTGAATGGAAAACCGGCCGCCGGGCAACCGGACTCATTTTTTCTTCCTCCTCAATGTCACAAAAATTCGGTTGGACACTCGGCGGTGCTCTGACCGGATGGTTACTGGCATGGTTTGGTTATCAGGCCGGTGCAATTCAGTCTGCAGAAGCTCAGGATGGCATTAAACTGATGCTGAGTTTCTTCCCTGCAGTCGGAACGGTTCTGTCTGTTGGGTTTATTTTCATTTATCCGCTCAGCGAAAAGAAACTGGCCGAAATCACAGCCGATCTTGACCTTCGCCGTGCAGAACATAATAAAATCGCTGAATAAAAAAGAAAAGTACAGAATTGTCAGCCTGAGTGATCCGGTAATCGCCGGATCGTGTCGAAGGCCATTTACTTAAATCGTACCACCCCGAAGCTAGTTCGGGATCTTCGCTACACTCGACTTATAACTTTTAACTTATAACTGATGTTCCTATGTTAAAAATTTTCGAAACCCGATTAAAACAACTCCAGACAGCTCATGCTGAAATGGTAAACCGTAAAAACGAACCGGTGCTTCCGGGAAACGGAGTTTATACCCGCTATAAATTCCCAATCATCACAAACGATCATGTTCCGCTTTTCTGGAAGTATGATCTGAATCCGGAAACCAACCCTTTCATGATGGAAAGACTGGGTATTAACTGCACTTTCAATTCCGGTGCAATTCTCTGGAAAGGGAAATATGTTTTATGTGTTCGGGTTGAAGGTCTTGACCGGAAATCGTTCTTCGCAATTGCTGAATCTCCAAATGGAATTGATCATTTCACTTTCTGGGATTATCCGGTAACCCTTCCTCAGACAGATGACCCGGATACCAACGTGTATGACATGCGTCTGGTTGCCCACCAAGATGGATATGTTTACGGACAGTTTTGCACAGAAAGAAAAGATCCTGCTGCAGCCCGTGGTGATTTGTCTTCTGCAACAGCCCAGGGTGGATTGGTCCGCACCAAAGATTTGATCACCTGGGAACGTCTGCCTGATTTGAAAACTCCGTCACCCCAGCAACGGAATGTTGTGTTACATCCCGAATTCATTGACGGAAAATATGCGTTTTACACCCGTCCGCAGGATGGATTTATTGATACTGGTTCCGGTGGCGGAATCGGTTGGGGATTGTCTGATTCGATGAATCCGGCTGTGGTGAAAAAAGAAACCATTGTTGATGAACGGATTTATCACACCATCAAAGAAGTGAAAAACGGAATGGGACCTGCTCCCATCAAAACGGAAAAAGGCTGGCTTCAACTGGCTCACGGTGTTAGAAATACGGCTGCCGGACTTCGTTATGTGCTGTACATGTTCCTGACTGATCTGAAAGATCCCTCAAAGGTAATCGCCAAGCCGGGCGGACATTTTATTGCTCCGGAAGGTGAAGAACGTGTGGGAGATGTATCAAACGTGACGTTCAGCAATGGCTGGATTGTGAACGACAAAAAAGAAGTCTTCATTTATTATGCGTCGAGTGATACCCGTATGCATCTGGCTACTTCGACCGTTGATCAGCTTCTTGATTATGTGCTGAACACGCCACCTGATGCGCTTCGCAGTTCACTTTGTGTTGAACAGAGGAAGGACCTCATCCGCAAAAATCTGGAGTTTCTGAAAAAGTAAAATTCAGATTGAAGTTCACCTCCACGGACTCTATATTTGCAGAGTTCGCGGGCGTAACTCAGTTGGTAGAGTGTCAGCTTCCCAAGCTGAATGTCGCGAGTTCGAACCTCGTCGCCCGCTCAATTAAAATGCCGGTTTCCAGACCGGCATTTTTGTTTTAAGCTTCACAGGCTGAATGTCGTCCCGAGAATCGGGAAACCTCGTCGCCCGCTCAATTAAAATGCCGGTTTCCAGACCGGCATTTTTGTTTTAAGCTTCACAGGCTGAATGTCGTCCCGAGAATCTCTCTTTATAAATAACCTCAATCAAAAATTATCCCACCACTCACCGGCAGGAATTTTTTCCCGCAGATCACACGGATTAACGCTGAAAGGACGGCGGGATTTTTAAACCACACCCAAGTCATTTCATGACACGGGTTAAAAGAAATCACGGAAGGAACAGAAAGAGCAAAGTCTGAATTATTTATTATGTATATTTCCAAAAAATTGTTTTTATCCTGCCAATCCCAAATATCCGGCGAAATAACTTTTTCTGTTTTTTCTGTACCTTCTGTGGTAGAAAACGGCTGTTAAAAAAGGCGACATCAAGGCTTTCCGTCGAATGCCGGATTGTAAATGCCGTGGGCCTTCTGCCGCCGGTCGCCCCAAAGGAATCCAATTTAAAAACCTCCCACCGCCCAGCGTTCTCTCCTTAGACCCGCGCAACTCAGTTGCTTGGGTGCGGCTCAGCGGTCGAATCCCCCACAAAAACACGCTCAGATATAATGTCGGGTCACAGTTGAAATCAGCTCCAGAAAGGTGTCAGGCTTTAACCCGCTCAGCAAATCAGGTCCATTTGGCCGCAAATCGTGGGTCAGTTTTTTTAATCTTTCCTCAGAGGAAAAAAATTGGTCATGAGAATAGAAATCTGTTTTGAGAATAAAATCATAACGGCTTCCCGAATCCCACGGAAGGGAAAGCAGTAAATAAGATCCAAGTAATTGCTGCCTTGCTGCTTCATCCAGAACCGGAACCCGGTTGAATTCAAGATAATAAACTGCTTCCTCCCAGTGATTTCGCTTCACTTTTAAAAAGTCTGTGGTGGTAAAAAGCACCGGTTTGGATGGATTGGAATAAAAAGCTTCACCTCCCAGATAGAGGCAGGCAAGTTTGTTGAAGGTAAATTGGTCGGCTGTATCCATTTTAATCAGGTTATTTGGTTTTAAAATCAGTGGCCGGCTGGCTTGACCGGCTCCTGATTGAGTTGCCCTGGAGAAAGACGATTAGTCCTCAACCCGGGTTAAAGTTTTAGTTTCAAGGTTGAGCAGGAAAGTATACTTATCAACAGTGATGGTTACCGTTTTTCCACCGGTAAAAGTAATTGTCGCAGTTGTTGTAACGGTTTTTCCGTTTTCAGTTGCTGAATCACTGAGTGCATGAGCAAACGTGTGAGATACGTTGTAAAGGGCAGAACCACTAACAGGAAAGTAAGAGGTATCTGAAGATTTCGGGAAGGTCAGATCCTTGTAAGTATAAGTCAGTTTGGAGTTGGATTCCTGTTTCTTTCCCTGGATGCCTGTCCATGATGAAAAAGTAGTATCACTTCCTGAACCATTCAGAACAACCTGTGTTGCACTTTCATTGACTCCTGTCATGGATACGGCTGTTTTTAAATCACTTGAAGCTGTAAATGTATTTGCCGACTGATAGGAGCCAGTCCTTGAAAAACGGATTCCGGCAACGGTTGTCCATTTTAAAGAATAGGTTGAAACCGGGGTATTACCTTTCACATAAAGGGTCTGCTTTTTCCCGTTTTTATTATACAGATAAAGCGAATAGGTAAATGATCCTTTTGGCTTCGTCACCGAAATTCCCCAGGAAGAATCAGCAGAATTAAAAGTAAGCGGGAGGGTATCAGGAACTGCAATTTTGGCAAGACTTCCACCCGGCAAATTCACCAGTTTCCCGGTTTGGGCAAACTGAACGGCATCCTGATAGGCCAGTTCATTCGTGATATAATCGGTCATTACATTTTCTGCAATGCTCTGGGCACGTTCCTCTGAAAACTTTTCTTTCAATTCTTCTTTTTTCAGGTCACAACCTGAAAAGGCAATATAAATGGCAAGGCAATAGGCTGGATAAATAACACGGGCTTTCATTTTTTCTCCGATTTGTTTTTGATGGAACAAAATTCAGGAACCCCGATTTCAAAATGATGGCTGAAATGTGTCAGAATCGTTACAACCGGAATTTGACCGGATTCTGCGATTTGTATCACATTGAAAAGCGGCATCCGGGCTGATTTGTTACAAAACTATTTCAATTTGGGAACAGTCAGGTTACAGTCAGAAAATTAAAATAAAAGGATAGTATCTTGCAGAAAAACGGAGATTCATCATGGCACTTTCACACGGAAAGATTCTGGTGGTTGAAGATGATCAGCAGCTTCGTTCCCTGATTGCAGAACGGCTTCAGGATGAAAGCTTTACAATTCTTGCCTTACCCGATGGCCGGGGACTTCTTCATCGGATTGAAGAATTTTCTCCGGATGTGGTAATTCTCGATGTCATGCTTCCCGAAATTAGCGGGTTTGATCTCTGCCGGATGGTACGTGAAAAATATCCGTTGCTTTCCATCATCATGTTAACCAGCCGTGAAAATGAAATTGATCGTGTACGCGGACTCGAAATGGGTGCTGATGATTACGTCACAAAACCTTTCTCCTATTATGAACTGATTGCACGGATCAGAACCAACCTTCGCCGTCAGCGGGCTTCTGCTGAACCGCTTTCTGTTTCACCTGTTCTGAAATTAAAATCCATCGAGATCAACAAGGAAACCCGTGAAGTCCGGGTAAAAGGGAGTCTGGTTGAATTAACGGCCACAGAATTTGATCTGCTTGTCCTTTTTGCAGAAAATCCAAACCGCGTTTTTACCCGTACACAGCTTCTTCAGTCAGTCTGGAAGGAACCCGGACAAAATTTTGACAGGGCTGTCGATACAGCCGTCACCCGGCTTCGCTCAAAAATTGAACCTACACCGTCAGAACCTGAATATATTAAAACCATCTGGGGAATCGGGTATAAAATGTCGTCAGGAAAAGAGTCATGAAACCTCGTTCCCTCTCCCGGATTTTGTATACCCGGCTGCTTCTGCTTTTTCTTGCCGGAACAGGAATCACCTTTGCCGCCTTTTTTATCCTCACTTATTCGACCATCCGGGATTCGGTTCATCAGGCACTTCAATATAAAATGAAATGGATTTCAAGAATGGCCGAACCCGGAAATGGGGATTCCGGGGATATTATTTTTTCTGCGGACAGCAAAAGCAAAATCACAGCTATGCTGAAAGATACCCTTTGGGTTTACAATCTGAATCTGGAACTTACCGATACGCTTTATCCATCCCCATACGAACCCAAATCGATGTTTTTATTGAATTGGATTATTGAACGGGAATCGACCGGGCGACTGAACCTGTCTGATTTCCGTCCGGATACACTGAAGCAGGATGACGTGTTTTTTCATTATGCCGGGTTGTTTGCGCTTCATGGTTTCCCCCGGAAAAGTATCGCCTGCGTTCCTATGGTTGACCGTGAAAATAAAATCTCCGGGTATCTGGTTCTTTCCCCATTTATCAAAACCAGTGCAGACGGCATTTTCATTCCTTTCCAGTCCAGACTTTTACTGTTTTTTCTTTTTGTTTCGGTGAACCTGTTCGCAGCCTGGTTTCTTTCCCGGATGATGCAGAAAAAATTGCTTGAACCTGTTCAGAATCTGAAGGAACCCATCAGAAAAATTGGTGCTGGTGATTATGAAATCAATCTCGAACCGGTAGGTTACCTCGAACTGGATCCGCTGATAACCACACTCAATCAAATGTCGGAAAGAATCAGGGATCAGATTACCAAACTGAAGGAAACCCATCAGTTTCAGGAAGAACTCATCGCCAATGTGTCGCACGATATCAAAACCCCGTTGGCGACGATTGTGGCATATCTGGAGTATATTCTTGACCGGACTGATACGGGTTTGGATGAATGGACCTACACCCGGCTGAAAGTCACTTTGACCGAGGCCCAATATCTGCAAAAGCTCATCCGTGATCTGACTGATCTGACCCGGATTGAAAATAATCAGGTTGAACTGAACCATGAAATTATATGGTTGCCTGAATTGCTTCACGAACTGGGTCACGCCTTCAGTCAATCCTGTGAAGAAAAGGGAATTGAATTCAGTGTTGTTCATTCCCCCGAAACCGGAGAAGTTGAAACCGATTCGCTTCGTCTGATCCAGATCCTCAGAAATCTGTTTCAGAATGCCCTTCGGCATACATCGCCGGGCGGAAAAATTATGATGAGAGCTTCAGTAAAAGACGGCATTCTGAAACTTGAACTGGAAGACACCGGTGAAGGAATTGATAAGGCTGACCTTCCCCACATTTTCAACCGGTTTTACAAAAAATCAGTCTCACGAACCCGGGAAAAAGAGACCGGTTCCGGACTCGGACTCTTTATCACCCAGGGATGGGTGACCGCCATGAAAGGAAAAATTGAAGTCACTTCCGAAAAAGGATCCGGGACTGTTTTTACAATTGAATTGCCGGTTTAATAGGGGAAAAAGGATTATCTTTAATTCTGAATATAAAAAATCCTGACCAAATAAGTATTAATTGAGGTCATTTTATACTTACGGGTCAGAAGCAAATCAGAGATTAAGGAATGGATTCATGTTTCAGCATAATGACAATCTTGATGGCCTAAATCATAATGGTACTCTCAACGCTCATCTGGAAGTTATTCATGGTTGCGTAAAACAAAAATTTCCGTTTATTGGAAGAATTGCAGTTGCATCCTACGATAAAAAAACCGGGATGTTAAAAACGTTTATTGCAAGCAATTCACGGAAGGTTGAATTGGTCAGGTATGAAGCAGAATTGGAGAGTGCCAGTTCTTTGCAGGAAATTTTAAAAATCGGGCGTCCGCGTGTTGTAAATGATCTTTCCATATTTGACCAAGGTTTAAAAAACCACACTCAGGTCATTAAAAAGGATGGATTTTTAGCAAGTTATACGTTGCCTATGTATCAGAATGGTAATTTTCTTGGGTTTATTTTTTTCAATTCTGATCAGGTTAATTGTTTCAGTGAGGATGTACTTTCCATTTTGGATATCCACGCACATTTGATTTCCAGTCACGTGGCACATGAACTTTCGGTCATCAACACCTTGCTTGGCGCACTAAAAACTGCCAACCGGATGGTTCACTCCCGTGATCCTGAAACTGCCGGACATACCGAAAGAATGGCCTCTTTTTCTCGTCTCATCGCTCAGTATTTGGCTTCAAATGGAAAATACCAGTTTAACGATGAATTTATTGAACACCTCTTTCTTTTCGCCCCCATGCACGATATCGGAAAAATAGGCATTCCAGATGATATTTTGCTTAAACCTGGTAAACTGACTCCTGAAGAAACCCTGATTATGCAGTCACATACCACCAAGGGCCGGGAGTTGGTAAATGATATGATTGAAAATTTTGGACTGGATGCCTTTCAATATATTGATGTGCTAAGAAATATTGCCGCTTGTCACCATGAAGTTTTAGACGGAAGTGGTTACCCGAGCCACTTAAAGGGAAAAGAAATTCCGATTGAAGCCAGAATTATAGCCGTTGCAGATATATTTGATGCCCTCACCAGTGCCCGGCCGTACAAACTTCCATGGACAAATGAAGATGCATTTGAGTTATTGAAAAAACTATCAAAGGATAAATTGGACAAAGATTGTGTGGATGCTCTATTTGAGAACATTGAAAAGGTAGTTAAAATTCAGAAAAGTTTTCAGGAGAGTAACCTGAACGGAATAAAATAACATCACAGATGATGGTGCAGTTAATTTCCCCCATCCCTTTGGAAAATTGAATGATGATTAATTATGGTTTATATTTAATCTAAATTTTTCGGACGGCCATGAAAACTATATTTCCAATCCTTGTATCCCTGTTGGTATCTACCTTAGGCTTAGGTCAAAACGCTGAATTTCTCCAAAAATCGTTAATTGACTATGCAAATAAACAAAATTTGTCAAATGGGACTTACAAATTATCAGCCATTGATCCTGGCACCTTTCTTTTAAAACAAGTCCATTTTATTCAGGATGAGTCTGGGACATCATCATCTGATTCTTTTTTTTATGATTCAATGGGAAGACTGGTAAAGCAAATTTTAACAAAGCGAAGTTTGTATCCTAAAGTGATTTATGAATGGGAATATGATGAATCCGGCAGGGATATTGTCTATGGAGTAACTTATTACATCAATGATGAAGTTTCCGGTCAATTAAAGGTGTCATACAAAGGCAGACTCCGTACCAATTTCCTGGATAATGGCAAAGAGCAATGGGCCGAAGCATTGGTTAAAGATTGGGAACCCTGGTTTCACCGTATTATTAATTATGGTCCCGGCGGACATCAACTGAATTTAACTGAATTTGAAATGATAAATGGATCATGGATTACCACAGCTGCTGATTCGTCAGCTTTTGATGAACAGAATCGGGTGTTATGGGATAAATTCTCCAGGTTTAATGGAGCTGGAAAAGAAATTAGCTACATTAAAACTGAGTATGTTTATACCCAAAAGGAAAATGGATTGACCCTGACCCGTGAAGTAAAAGAAAATGGCAATGAAAGTTCCTTTTTTCGGGTAATTGATGAGTTTAATTTATCAACACATTTGGTTCGTACCCAATACCAAACCAGGGAAAATCAAACTCAGGATTGGCACACCAATTATGAGTATCATTATGAAAATGATTCGTTCGGCAGACCCCTTGTTTCTGTTTATTTGATTCCCGGAATCGATTCCACGATGGTCAATTCAATGAAAACGATTAAAAAATATCTTTCAAACGGATTCACATTTTTTCGGGAAGACTATCGGTGGGAGTCAGGAACAGGATGGAATCTACAAAATCAGCGGATATTTTCTGTAAATGAAACAGAAGAGATACTAACGGAGGAATCGTTATCTTTTCCGGATTTAACTAAACATGATTACAAAACAAGTTATACTTATGATGCCAATTTAAATCTGGAATTTGTAGTTCCTGCTTATTATGATAATGGAGAATGGACTCAATCAATAAGTAATTTCTCCTTTAATTATGATAAAGGTTCAAAATCAATGTGGGGAAAAGGGTTATATGCAAAATTGGAATGGGAGCCCTTTATTCCAACAACGGTTACTTCGTACTCAAACTCAAATTTACAAAGTCCAAAGTTGCTGCAAAACTACCCCAATCCGTTTAACCCGGAAACCCAAATCCGGTTTTATTTACCTGAAGCCGGAAAAGTAACCCTTTCAGTATTGGATGTAACCGGCAGAACGGTAGCTGTTCTAGCTAAAAATTCGGGATTTCAGGCTGGCGAACAATCCCTTTCTTTTTCCGGAGCAGGGCTTTCAACTGGGTTATATTTTACCAGACTTGAAGTTGGGGGGAAGATGCTGACTTCAAAAATCATGCTGGTGAAGTAAAAGAAGTTTGCCAATTTTAAAAAACGCACCCGGGATAGCAGTAAGTTTGGAATTGATATTAAAGGGCTAATTTTAAATTTGAAACAATTTTTATTGACCAAGAATTTTTAAGTAGTTTCTTGAACAATGAAGAATCCTGTGAACAAGAACAAGGTTTTCTTCGATCGAATAAAAAATCAAATAATTGTCCAAAACCAGATACCGGAAGCCAGCCGCCATCAATTGGGGTTCAGCCGGAACCCGGCCAAGATATGGAAATTCCATTAACTCCATGAGCCCGGTTTCAATCCGGGAGGCAACAGTCTCAGCCCCTTGTAAACTCTCAAATGCAATAAAATTAATAATTTCCGAAAAATCCTCTTCAGCTACCGGAAGTAGCCGGAGGTCATATTTTGTTGCCAAGTCCCGTTTTCTTTCGGATGTCCTTCATAACTTCACTTAACGGACGGCCTGTATCACCGCTGGCCTTTTGAGCCAGGGAAACGGAAAGTTTACTAAAGAGATCCAGCCTTGCCTGCATCAGGTGATAATCTTCAATTGACATCACAACCATGTTTCCTTCCCCATTTTTTGTAATAAAAACAGGCTCATTCTGGTTGTGGACAATATCCGAGATTTCACTAAACTTGTTTCTAAGATCAGAGATTGGTTTAATAATTGGCATAATCGCTCCTTGATATTATCAATATACTATCATTATAATGATAATGTCAAAATATTATTTTCAACTAAAATCAGGAATCTGGTTTTTTAATGACGCAAAACCAGATTCCTGATAAATTTGAGCAAACGAATTCTTTCTACTTCTTTTTCTCCAGATTCATTCCGCATTTCGGACATTTTCCCGGTTTTTCACTTTTAACTTCCGGATGCATCGGGCAGGTATAACTTACCACTTCATCCTTTGACTTAACTGACTTTTCATTGGCAGGGGTTTCTGCCTTCACTTCCGGCTTTTTCATTGTTTCTTTGCAATCCATCGCTTTTTCATCACCCTTTTCACTTTTATCCATCTGGCAGCAGGATTTTGATTTCAGAGAATCAGGCGGCGTTTGTGCCATGACCTGATTGGCTGAAAAAACAAACGTAAGTAATAAAAGACCGGTTTGGAGCATAGTTTTCGTTTTCATTGTCTGTTCCTTTTTTAGTTGTTAAAACTGTATCAAAAATATCAAGATTGAATTTTTCTTTTTTTCCACAGAAAATAAACCGCCGGATAAACAAGCAGTTCGAGCAAAACCGAGGTTACGACACCCCCAACCATCGGTGCTGCAATCCGTTTCATAACGTCGGCACCGGTTCCGGTACTCCAGAGAATCGGCAAAAGTCCCGCAATAATCACGGCTGCTGTCATAATTTTCGGACGGACACGCTGAACGGCCCCTTCATCAATGGCATCTTTTAATCCGGCCAAAGTCATCGTTCCCGAAAGTTTGGCCTTCTCATAAGCCCGGTCGAGATACAGCAGCATCACCACACCGGTTTCGGCATCAAGTCCGGCCAGGGCAATCAAACCAACCCAAACTGCCACCGACATATTATAATCCAGAATCCAAAGAAACCAGATGGCCCCGATCAGTGAAAACGGCACGGCAAGCAGCACAATACCAGTTTTAACCGCCGATTTGGTGTTGATGTAAAGAATCAGAATAATCAGCAAAAGTGTCAATGGAATGACGACCATCAGGCGTTTTTCTGCCCGTTGAATATACTCAAACTCACCCGACCAGATTAAACTGTAGCCTGCGGGCAGCTGAATATTTTCACTGATCGCTTTTTGTGCCCCCTCAATATAGCCAACAATATCTGAGGTGGTCAGATCCACAAAAACCCAGGAATTGGGCCGTGTATCTTCTGTCCGGATCACCATTGGGCCTTTGGTCAGTTTATAATCAGCAACCTGATTCAGCGGAATCTGTGCCCCGGAAGGTGTTGAAATGAGAGTTCTCATGAGTGCTTCGGGTGAATCCCTGAAATCACGGCTGTACCTGAGTGAAACCGGATAACGTTCAAGTCCTTCAACGGTTGTCGTTACCGCCATTCCGCCCATTGCTGTTCGGATGACATCCTGAATATCTGCAACGGAAAGTCCGTACCGCGCAGCATCTTCACGCCGGATTGAAATATCAAAATAATTGCCGCCTGCTGCCCGTTCGGCAAAAGCCGAAGCTGTTCCCGGAACGTTCCTGATGACAGCTTCCACCCGCTGACCAATCGCCTGAAGCGAATCCGGATTGGCTCCTGAGATTTTTATCCCGACCGGAGTTTTAATTCCCGTACTCAGCATGTCAATCCGGGTTTTAATGGGAAGGGTCCAGGCATTGGTCAACCCCGGAAACTGAATGGCATCATTCAGTTCGGCGATCAGTTTTTCTTTTGTCAGTCCCGGCCGCCAGTCGGATTCCGGTTTCAGGCGAATGGTGGTTTCGAGCATGTCAAGTCCGGCCGGATCGGTAGCTGTTTCTGCACGGCCGGCTTTTCCCCAGACGGATTCCACTTCAGGAAAGGACCGGATGATTTTATCAGTTTGCTGAAGCAATTCCTTTGCTTTTGTAATTGAAATTCCCGGAAGTGTCGTTGGCATGTAGAGAATATCACCTTCCCACATGGGCGGCATGAATTCCGTTCCCAGCTTCGACAGGGGGATCCAGGTGATCACAACCAGAACAACGGCAACAACAATAACTGAAACCGGTTTTTTCAGAGAAAAATGCATCACCGGCCGGTACAGATTAATCAGAAACCGGTTAACCGGATTTTTATGTTCGGGCAGGATTTTTCCACGAATAAAATATCCCATTAAAATCGGAATAATAGTCACAGACAGAATGGTTGCCGCAGCCATTGAGTAGGTTTTGGTAAAAGCGAGCGGGTGAAAAAGCCGGCCGGATTCAGCCTCAAGCGCAAAAACCGGAAGAAACGAAACGGTTATCACCGCCAGCGACCAGAATAAAGTCGGACCCACTTCTTTCGAAGCATCCAGAACAACCGTCCAGTGATCCCGGCGTTCAGATTCAGGTTTTTCGGCTTCCTGCTCAAGATGTTTGTGGGTATTTTCAATCATGATGATGGCAGCATCGACCATGGCACCGATGGCAATGGCAATTCCGCCCAAAGACATGATATTGGCGTTTAATCCCTGCCATTTCATGACGATGAAAGCCATCAGAATGGCCGTCGGAAGCGTGAAAATGGCGACAAGTGCGCTTCTGGCGTGAAGTAAAAACAAGATGCTGATCAACCCGACAATCAGTATTTCTTCGAGTAATTTTTCACGAAGCGTATCTATGGCACGAAGAATTAAATCTGACCGGTCGTAACCGGTTTCAATAGTCACATCTGACGGTAACCCGGCCCGGATTTCTGCAAGTTTTTCCTTGATTCCGTCAATGGTTTTCAGGGCGTTTTGCCCGTGTCGCATGACCACAATACCACCAACTGCTTCACCTTCTCCGTTCCATTCCATGAGTCCGCGGCGCATTTCAGGTCCGGTTGTCACATCCGCAATATCCTTCAGAAAAATAGGCGTGCCCGACATCTCATCCGTCATAACCGGAATTGCCCGGATGTCATCTCCTGATTTCAGATAGCCAAGTCCGCGGATCATAAACTCGGTTTCACCAAGTTCAAGGGTTTCTCCGCCCGCATCCTGATTGCTTTTCATGATGGCCATTTCAACCATCGGAAGTGTGATTTTATACGATGCCAACCGGAGTGGATCAACGGTTACTTGATATTGTTTTACGAAACCACCAACCGATGCCACTTCGGCAACACCATCCACCGATGCCAGTTCATATTTCAGAAACCAGTCCTGAAGGGATCGAAGTTCTGCCAGAGAACGTGTCGAAGAGGTGAGTGTATATTGAAAAACCCAGCCAACACCTGAGGCGTCGGGACCTAAAGTTGGAACAACTCCAGCAGGAAGTCGTTTTTGTGCGGTGTTCAGATATTCGAGAACCCGGCTTCTTGCCCAGTACGGATCGGTTCCATCTTCAAATAAAACATAGACAAGTGAATATCCGAAAAAAGAATATCCCCGAACGGTTTTGGATCCCGGAACTGAAACCAAAGCAGTCGTGAGCGGATAGGTGATCTGATCTTCAACTGTGACCGGTGACTGACCCTGATAGTCTGTGTAAACGATGACCTGCACATCCGAAAGATCAGGAATGGCATCAATTGGCGTGTTAAACGCCGACCAGGTTCCGGCAGCAATGGCACCGGCTGTCAACAGAATGACGATGAACTTGTTGTTCACCGACCAGGTAATGATTTTCTCCAGCATCAGAGTTCCTTCCTTACCAGATCCATTTTACAGATCGGACAGGTCCCCATCTGATCACGGATAATGTTGTGATGCATCGGGCAGGTATAAATTACTTTTTTGGTGCCGTATTTTTCGGGGGTGTTTTCACCTGCAGTTTCCGAAACAGTTTCATGCTGATGGCTGCTCATCCGGAGTAAAGCGGACTTCAGATTGCTTTCTGAATCCACCAGAAATTGCGAAGAGGTCACCACTTTTTCACCGGGATGAAGTCCGGATAAAATCTCTGTAAATCCGTCTGAAATAAATCCGGTTTCAACTTCCCTGGGTTCAAAATATCCGCCATCAAGTGAAAGAATCGCAACTGTTGCAGATCCGGTATGAATGAGGGATTGGGATGAAACCGATAATACAGAGGTTCCGCCTGGACGGGAAATTGAGACGGAGGCAAAAAGTCCCGGTTTTAGTTTCTGGTCGGATGAATTTTTCACTTCAATCCGGATTTTCACAGTTCTGGTTTCCGAGTTCAATTCAGGGTTTACGAAGGAAACGGTTCCTTTAAAATCTGAACCTGAAAGTCCCTGTAAACGAATACTTGCCGGTGCCCCGACTTTGACAAGTGACAAATCATTCTGATAAACATCAGCCAAAACCCAAACCGTGGACAGATTGGTAATTCTGAACAAGGTCATTCCTGCTTCAACAGCCTGACCTTCAACTACCATTTTTTCGGAAATGAGTCCGTCTGACGGTGAAACCAGCGTGAGTGTTCTCTTTACTTTTTTCGAGGTTTCCAGTGTTTTGAGTTCACTTTCCGGAATTCCCCAGTTGAGCAGCCGGGATTTTGCAAGATCTGATAATTTTTGTGTTTCCGCAGGAAGGGTGGCTTCGTAAGTCAGAGCCTGCAGATATTCTTCCTGTGCGGATACCAGATCCGGACTGTAAAGTTCGAGCAACGCCTGCCCTTTTCTGACGGGTTTTCCGGTAAAATCCATGTGGAGTTTTTCTACATATCCCATAATCCGGGCAGTTACTGCAATCTGAGCCGTTTCATCCGGAGCAACAACGCCGTTCGCTCTTACAGACGGACTCAGTTTTCTGAGTTCAGCAAGTTCTGTGCGGACACCCATTTTTTGCTGGACAGCCGGATCGATGCGGATTTGTCCGGCCTGATTATCATGGTCTGCTGAATGCAGGTTTTCAATTGGAGTGGTGTTTTCAGATTCATTTTTTCCGGGTTGGATTTCCATTGATCCCGAAAAAACCAGGTAACCGAGGCCAAGTCCGGCAAGCAAACCGGCAAGAATGAAGAGAAGTGTTTTTTTCATGATTTATCCTTAAGACGGGCAATGAAACCCTTGTTTTTAACGGCAGGACTGCAGCAATCCCGTGAACCGCCTGAAAAAGTGTAATAAATCCGGATGGCAATGCCGCCTGCAAGCATTGACACGATGATTCCGAATTGAAATCCGCTTGAATCAAGAAAATAAAAGGTAATTCCGTTGATCAGAAAGACGATAAAAATCGTTGAAAGTGTAAACCTGTAGAGTGACATGTTACCAGTTCTCCTTTGGTGTTGCCGTGATCCATTCCAGATCGGTCAGCGCATTTAAATAGGCTTTTTTTGCTGTTTGATAATCAGACTCTGCCTCAAGTTGCATCCGGATGGCTTCCATAACCATACTGAATTCTGCATTTCCGTTCTGATAGGCAGTTAGGGTCGATTCAAGTGCAAAATCAGCCTGAGGAATGATCACTTCCTGAAATTCCATCAGGTGATGATGTTCAGATTCCGCCTTTGCCAAAAACTGCCGCACCTGGCTTCTGATCATCTGCCGGGCAGATTCTTTGTTAAACCGGGTCTGATTTTCACGGGCGGATGCCTCGGCAACTTTTCCTTCAACAGAACCGGATGACCAGGGTGCAACCGGAATTGAAATTCCAACCATCAGCGACCAGTAATCCTTATCCATTTCCAGCATTTGCTTATACTGCCCTTTGATTTCAAAATCGGGGTAATACTCACTTTCGGCAGCCTTTTTTTCGGCGGATGCCATCATCATTCCGGCTGACATCTGTTTCAGTTCAGGCTGATTTTCCTCAGCCAGATTTGCAAGTCTGGTAAAAGTCCAGCCGGCAAAATGGGGAATTTCTGATGCTTCGGTTTGGATGGATAAATCTGCAGGTCGTCCGGCAAGCTGGTTTACCATGGCCTCGGTCATCATCCTGTCAGATCTTGACATGGCCAGGTCATTTTCCTTCATGGAAAGTGCCGTTTGCAAACTTAAAACAGCAGCAAGTGACGACTGTCCGTTAGCGTATTGACGGGAGGTGATTTCTGCTGCCCGCTTCAGATTTTGGAAAGAGTCTTCATTGATCCGGATCAGTTCATCTGCGAGAACAAGATCATTCCAGGTTTTTTTCAAATCCCTGATCAGTTGGTTTTGCCTGACCTGAAATTCATGTCCCATCATATCTGAATTGAATCTGGCAGCTTCTTTCATGGCAGAAAGTTTTCCGGGAAAGGGAATCATCTGACTGATGGAATAATCCAGTTCCTGCTGATCTTTCAGTGGATTTGGAAAACCAGAAACTGGAGCATTGAAAAATTCGAATCCGGCCTTTGGTGCTTCCCAGGCGCCCGACTGAAGCTGTTTTGCCCGGGCAATTTCCTGTTCAGCCTGAGTCGATTTTAAATCAGGATGGTTCCGGATGAGCGAAGCAACCAGACTGTCAAGCGTCTGCGCCTGACCAGTTCCGGTCAAAAGAAATAAGAATAAAAAAAGTAAAATGCGCATGGTTTCTCCGGTGAAGTAAATTCAGGTCAGAAATTGTTTTCCGGAGAATGGATTTGAAGTGAGTTTTAAAGAAATTTATAAATTGTCATCCTGAGTAATCCGTCGTCAGACGGATTGTATCGAAGGATGCATTCACCAAAAACCATTTTCCGGAAAGCTGAGAAACCAGACTTAAATCAGGAAAACTTTGCAGGAAAGATAAACGGGGGGAGGAGAACCGGGGAGAACCAGAACCGGTGTTTGAACCGGAAGTGAGGGAAGTGTCAAAACCGGAAGTTCAGTTGAAACCACAGAAATTGCTGTAGAAAATGAATTTTCAGTTGTCAGCTTTTCGGTTTCCAGTTTGTTGATGGTAATCGACGTGCAGCAGGATTGGGATTCAAGAGAAATCGTTTTTTCGCCAGAATCTTTTTCGCAGCAGGATTTCTGAACCGGCATTTCGCAGCCCAAACCCATACTGCAAAGCTGAATGGAGGGAAATAATTCCGCAGCCAGAAAAAGAATTCCGGCGAGCAAAATCCACGATGAGTGACGGTTTATTGAAGTTAACATAGAACAAAGGTAATGTATTTTTGGTTTGCAGGCAATATCCGGCGAAAATCATGTAAACTTCTAATGAAATTGTATAAGGAGGGAATTTCTCGCCAAGTCGCCAGGAACGCAAAGAAAACAAATTTATTTTTTTGGTTAAATTCAAACTTATTTTGGAATGATAATTATTCTTGCCCCGACGGGGTAAAATGGGAATAGCCCCGGGTGGAAACCCGGAGGATGGGGTTTTAAGAAAAGAAATTCGTCCGGTTACAAGTTTCAATGGAATAATAAACCTTAATTCCGGACGAAACAGGAAACTTTTTTCCTGCAAATCCCCCAGGAAATAAATTTATTTGTCCATATTTCCTTTAACAAATATTATTTCATTGACTTGTAGATTCGTATTTCTCGGCGTTCTCTGTGCCTCTGCGGTAAAGTATTTTCCTTAAAAACTGACCCCAACCGTGATGTAATCGTTGTAAGGAATCGAAACTCCGGCTACCGACAGACTCGGCTTGATCTTCACTTTTACATTTCCGGGCTTGGTGTTATATCCTGAAATAGCCAGCGCAACATTCAGAATATCTTCCAGTCCTCCGCCGGGAACCAATTTAAAAAGATCTGCTTCAACGGGCAGGGAAATCCCGGTCACAGCATCACCACCTGCCAGATCAACAGCATCCGTCATCTTACCTGAGAATAACTCCTGATCATTTACAACCAGAATCCAATCAAAAGCAGCAAGAGAGGCTTTCTTTTCATTCGGATTTTTCGCTTCGAGATTCAAATTGAATTTTAAAGGAACTTTTCCGGCAGTCAGGTCACTGC
Organism: Bacteroidota bacterium; assembly: GCA_017303995.1. Taxonomy (GTDB): domain Bacteria; phylum Bacteroidota; class JABWAT01; order JABWAT01; family JABWAT01; genus JAFLBE01. Next base: position 42,526 of record JAFLBE010000016.1, read on the forward strand.
CAATCAGCAGCAAATTAAAAGCAGAAATTTCTGACAAAGAATTGGCTCCCTGAATGTTGATAGAAGATACTTTCGTATCCGAAACATTCTTTACCCGAAACTGACAATTCAGAGCAGAAAATGCTTCGGCGATTTTATCACAGGAAGTTAACAGTAACAGGCTTGAAAAGAAGACGATTTTTAGAGTTTTCATATTTTGATATTTTTGAATTGATTTCAATAATGTTGGGGTTTCGTACTTTTGATTAGGACTTTAACTCCCCTCCTTTTCCAAAGGAGGGGAAATCCCGTCCCGTTTGCGGGATCGGGATGGGGTGGTTTGAATTTGTGTCCGTTTAAAATAAAAATCACAAAACCACCCACGCTTTCACTCCCAAATTTACCACTTTCTCGCCGTAATAAAAAAAATAGGACCTGGTCTTGACAATATATATGCATATCCGTATGTTCGTATTTATGAAAACAATCGCACAATTTTATAAAGCCCTATCCGACGAAACCCGTCTCAGAATTCTGAACCTGCTGCTTCAGGCCGGTGAGCTCTGTGTCTGCGATCTGGAGTCAGCGTTGGATCTTTCTCAACCGAAAATATCAAGGCATCTCTCCTATTTGCGCATGACCGGAATTGTTTCCGACCGCAAAGAAGGACAATGGGTTTATTACCGGATTTCATCTGATTTATCTGAAGCTCAGACTTCGGTTCTTGCCGGATTCAAATCCGTCAATCCGAAAGAAAAAAACTTTACCGATGACATCAGCCGGCTTATTACACTCATTTCATCTTCCTGCTGCAAGGCGAATGTTGACGAAAAGGTTCTGCAAATCTGCTGTGACACGGGACAAGGGACGGGTGACAAGGGATAATTATATGTCACTTGTCCCAAGTCCCTTGTAACTGGATTTTAGTCACTTGTCCCACGTCCCTAGTCACCAGAATTTAAAGGTTTCCCATGTCCATCCTCTCAAAAAAAATGTCTTTCTTCGAACGCCACCTCACGATGTGGGTTTTTGTTTGTATGGTCGTCGGTGTAGGGATAGGTTATGCTTTCCCGGGATTTATTGGAACTGTTAGAAGCATGGAAATTACCGGCGGATCGCAGATCAACATCCCGATTATGATTTTAATCTGGCTGATGATTTACCCGATGATGCTGAAAATTGATTTCACTTCAATCAAAAATGCAGGCAAAAAACCAAAAGGTCTGATGGTTACGCTTTTTGTAAACTGGATTGTCAAACCATTCAGTATGGCGTTTCTGGGTTGGTTGTTTTTTAAATGGATTTTTGCGGGATGGATTCCCGAAGCAACGGCAAATGAATTTCTGGCTGGGGTGATTATTCTGGCTGCAGCACCCTGTACGGCTATGGTTTTTGTCTGGAGTCAGCTAACCGATGGTGACCCGGCTTATACCCTGATTCAGGTAAGTGTGAACGATTTGATCATGCTCTTTGCCTTCGCACCGATTATTTCTTTTCTGGTTTCGGGTGCAGCCGGAATTCACATTCCATTCGAAATTTTATTGTATTCGGTTATTGCGTTTATCGTTATTCCGCTTGCTGCCGGAAGTTTTTCACGGTGGATTTTGATCAGAACAAAGGGAAAAGAATGGTTTGAAACTGTTTTTATTCCTCAGTTCGGATCGGTAACGATTTCTGCGTTACTTGTAACATTGGTCATCATTTTTGCTTTTCAGTCGGATAATATTCTTTCAAATAGCTTTTACGTCGTGCTGATTGCCATCCCGATTTTAATTCAGGTTTACTTTAATTCGTCACTGACTTATCTGCTGATGCGGGCATTGAAAGTGGAATATGCCATTGCAGCACCCGGTGCACTGATTGGTGCGTCCAACTTTTTTGAACTGGCCGTTGCAACCGCCATCGCCCTCTTCGGACCGGATAGCGGTGCTGCCTTGGCTACGGTAGTTGGCGTTCTTGTTGAAGTTCCCGTCATGCTCTCAGTCTGTCAGGCCTGTAACAGAACAAAACACTGGTTTGGTGATTTTTCACCGCAGGGACGCTGAGAACGCAGAGAAAATGCAAATTCAGGGGTTTGGGTGTAGAACCTCAAAATGATAATAATCCGCCGTCAGCCACTCGACGCAGCAACCAGCGAAGTGTCCGGTTAAATCGAATCTGTGTTTGAAGGAGGTCCCGGGAACCGGGATCGACTGAGTTCAGATTCGATCAGGACCGAAGTGCCAGTTGCAAGTCATAGAGTGGGTGGGCGGAAAGGGTTTTTGCCTACTTTTGAACCATCAAAAGTAGGTCTCCGAAGGATTATAATTATAAACAAAGGAAAAACAATGAAAAAGAAAATTCTCATTCTCTGTACCGGAAATTCCTGCCGAAGTCAAATGGCACACGGATTTCTTCAATCTTTCGACGCCAATCTGGATGTTCATTCAGCTGGAACTCAGGCGTCAGGGAAATTAAACCCAGGTGCGGTTCAGGTAATGAAGGAAATCGGAATTGACATCAGTCAGCACACATCCGATTCCGTTGAAAAATATCTGAATGAGGAATGGGATTATGTGATCACCGTTTGTGGCGGTGCAAATGAAAGTTGCCCTGCGTTTTTCGGAAAAGTTAAACACCGCCTTCATATCGGATTTGATGATCCGTCCCACGCTGTTGGAACTGACGAATTTATAAAAAGTGAATTCGTTCGGGTTCGAGATGAAATCAAAGCCGGTTTCTGGAAATTCTACACAGAAAACCTGAAATAAAGGGAAAACACCAGCAATTTAAACCCCCTCCGACGGAGGGCCTGTCCCGAACGCTTTCGGGAGGGAATGGGGGTGGGTTTGGAGCCAACCCCCAAATCAAAAATTAATTAATAAAAGAGATACCAATGAATTCAGAAGATTTAAAACTCGTCGTTCAGCAACATTATGGCGATATCGCCGTCGCATCAAACAAAGAACAATCCTGCTGCGGACCAACTTCCTGCTGTTCACCAACTGCAGACATTGCCTTTAACGACAATTATGAAAAACTTGCCGGTTACAATCCCGATGCCGATCTGGCTTTGGGTTGCGGAATCCCGACAGAATTTGCCCAAATCAAAGCCGGAGATACGGTTCTGGATCTGGGTTCCGGTGCAGGAAATGATGCTTTCATGGCAAGATCGCTGGTTGGTGAAACCGGAAAGGTTTTGGGAGTCGATTTCACACCAGCTATGCTTGAAAAAGCCCGGCAAAATGTAGCAAAACTTGGGTACACCAACGTGGAATTCCGCCAGGGTGATATTGAAGCAATGCCGGTAGAGGATAATTCGGTGGACGTGGTAATCAGCAATTGTGTGCTGAATCTGGTTCCGGATAAAAACAAAGCTTTCAGTGAAATTCACCGGGTTTTAAAACCGGGCGGACATCTTTCCGTTTCGGATGTGGTGGTTCGTGGCGTTCTTCCCGAAAAACTGAAAAAGGCAGCTGTTTTATATGCCGGATGTGTTTCAGGCGCCATGGAAGTGAATGAGTATCTGGCTGTCATGAAAAACTCAGGGCTTCAGAACGTCACCATCCAAAAAGAAAAAGTGATTTCCATTTCAGATGAATTGCTTCTGGCTTTTGTGTCACCAACCGAGTTGGCTGACTTTAAGAAAACCGGAGCAGAATTGCTTAGTGTAACGGTTTATGGGGAGAAGTGAGCCGATTATTTAAACTATTTTCTATTTACTTCTTGAGAAAATGTATCTAATTAGATACATTTGGTGGAGTAACTAAGTATGCCGCTGATTGAAACCTTCAACGGAATTAAAGTTCATATTTATAACGGCGAACACCGGCCGCCACACATTCATGCTGTCTATAATGAATTTGAGGTGTTGGTTGAAATTGAGACAAATTCAATTTATGCCGGTGATCTGCCTGCTAAGCAATTAAAATTGGTTTTTAATTGGCTTTCTGAGAATTCTATTTGGGCTTTGACGATATTTTATCAGTTGAATCCGGAGTTGAAATGAGAAAAATAAAAATACCCAGAATTATTAAACTGAATGGGGCAGATGAAAATTTAACTGTTTCAGTTGTTTTCAACAACGGGGAACGTCGTCTGATTGATTTTAAAAATATTTTGAATCAGATGGGTGTAAACCCTGAATCACCAACCGGAATTCTGTTTGATCAGAAAGAATTCAAAAAGGTCAAACTAGTTGGGAATACGCTGTCCTGGGATAATGTAGAGCAATTCATTTCATCAAAAAATGGCGAACTCATTAAAGTTCCGTTTGAAATCGGAGCTGATATTCTGCTTAAATTCAGCACGCCTGAAAAACTGGACTCTTCTGCTAAAATTGGTGAATTAATCAGAAAAACCCGGATCAAGTCCGGGATGTCTCAGCAGGAATTAGCACTGGTGAGTGGTACATCAAGAACTTACATTTCAAGAGTTGAAAACGACAGGTCAGACATCGAGCTGGCAACATTACGCAAAATCATTGAAACCGGGTTAGGAAAGAAAATGGAAATACTGATCAGGTGATTTTTCGTGTAACTTTCCGCCTACATAATCCAGTTAAATAAAAACCCGACAATCATGATTCCCGTTGCTACGATTCCCGCAAAGATGAAAATCAGCGGGAGTTTGAGCACTTTTTTCAGGATGATCATTTCGGGAAGTGACAGGGCAATCACCGACATCATGAACGCCAGCGCTGTACCCATGGGAACGCCTTTTTCGATCAGAACGCTGACAATCGGGATAATGCCGGCTGCATTTGAGTAAAGCGGAACGCCAATCAGAACTGAAAGCGGAACCGAATACCACGCATTTTGTCCCATCAGATCAGCCATCATTTTTTCCGGTACAAATCCGTGAACGGCTGCTCCAACCCCAACCCCGATGACGATATAAATCCAAACTTTCCCGACAATTTCCTTGACTGAATCAAGTCCAACCCGGACTCTCTGGTCAAAACTGAGTTGTTCTTCAGGTTCCTCTGAACCTTCCGATTTGATTTTGTAAACCCAGTCAGCAACGAAATGCTCCAGACGGAGTTTCCCGATGATCCAGCCGGCAAGAATGGCGATGAAAAGTCCGGTCGAGACATAAATTAGGGCAATTTTCCAGCCGAACAAACCGAATAAAAGAATCACAGCCACTTCATTGATCATGGGTGCTGCGATCAGGAAGGAAAACGTTACCCCGAGCGGAACGCCGGCTTCAATAAATCCGATAAAAAGCGGAATGGCCGAGCACGAGCAAAACGGAGTCACAATCCCGAGCAAAGAAGCCATGATATTGCCGGCAAAGGTTGATTTTCCTTCCAAAGCTTTTCTGGTTTTTTCTGCGGAAAAGTAAGATCGTATTATCCCGACGCCGAAAATGATCAGAACCAAAAGCATCAGCACTTTGGGAACTTCAAAAACAAAGAACCGTAATGATTCGGTGAGATGTGTTCCGGGTTCCAGATTCAGAACGGATAAAACCAGAAAATCAGCAGAAACCTGAAGATTGAAATAAATCAAAATCCAGACTGCCAGTGCGGAAAAAGGGAAAATAAATGTTTTCATTTGGATGTGAAAAGAGTTGTCCAGATCAGCAGCAGGTGCTGTCAGACTTCTTTACTTCTTCCTTTTTTTCTTCGTGATGATGTCCGTGTCCGCCGCAGCATTGGTGTGCCGGTGCTGTATCCAGAACGGTTGAAACGTCTCCGATGGTTGGGAAACCTTTTTGCGCCCACCGGATCATGCCGTGTTTCATGTTGATAACGTCTGTATAGCCGTTGTTGAGCAAAAATCCTGCAGCACGGAGACTTCTCCCGCCGCTTCTGCAGACAATAACCAGTTCTCGGTCGGTTGGGAGTTCTCTGAACCGTTCTTCAAATTCTGTCAGCGGAATATTGACGATTGCCGGAACGTTGTAAGCCAGTTCGGCGACTTCGTTTCTTTCACGGACGTCAACAAGAAGGGCGCCGGATTTGATTTTTTCCTGAGTTTTTGTCGGACATAATTCCTGGATAATAAGCATTAGTTTTTCCTTTAATGAGTTAGAAGAGTTTTAATTTCGGCGATATCTGCAACACGGCCTTTGATAACCGCCTTGTCATCAATCATCAGAACCGGAGTCGTTAGCACATTGTATTTCATCATTTCCTGAAAGTCTTCAATTTTGATGACTTCAGCTTCAATGCCCGTTTGTTTCACAGCCTCGAGTGTATTCTGATAAAGGGTTTTGCATTTTGCACAGCCAGAACCCAGAATTTTTATGGTTTTCATAGCAACCTCAATTTAAATAAAAAACAATCTTGAATAATAAAGACCAATCCCAATGAAAAGAATGGCTATAGCCTTTCTGAACCAGAACTCAAACGATTTCAGTTTATTGTAAACACCACCCAGATAACCAACCGAAAAAGCCAAAAGCCAGGCAAAAATGAGAACCGGCAACCCTGTAGCAAGGGCAAAAATTAAAGGAAGTGTTAATCCGGACGGACTTGCGATCGTCATTGGAATCAGCATTCCGAAGAATAAAACTCCGCTGTACGGACAAAAAGCCAGCGCAAATAAAATCCCAAGAATCAAAGCATCCCAGAATCCCCAGACCTTTTTTGCTTCCATCTTTTGACTGAGTGATGAAAAGCCAGGGAAGGAAAATTTGATCATATCCAGCATGAAAAGTCCGATCAGAATCAGAAGCGGACCTACCATTTTTTCACCGTATTGCTGGAAAAATCCGGAAAGACGAAAAGGTGCCGCCCCGAAATAAAACAGGACACCGAGGGTAAAGTAGGTAATTCCCCGTCCAAGTGTGTAAAAAACTCCGTTCAGGAAAACCTTTCTTCGGTTTTCAATGTCTCGGCTGATAAACCCGACTGCTGTAATATTGGTTGCCATCGGGCACGGACTTATGGCTGTCATCAAACCAAGAATCAAAGCAGAAATCCACGTCATTGTGCTGAGTTCAAGAAGAGAAGTCAGAAAATCCATTTTACAGTTTCCTGAAAGCTTCAATCTGTTGTTTCAGAATGGCTTTGAATTTTTCAGGATTTGATTTGGCATATAAGAATCCGTCATTGGTAAGATCCTTTTTGCTTTGTCCCTTCACGATCAGCAACGATTGAGAGTCTACCTGAAGTTTGTTTGCAATTTTTTCTGAGGAAACGTCATCCAGATTAACCGATTGGAATGAGAGCTTGCCTTGTTTGATGAGATCGGGGAAAAGTGCAGTGAGATTTTCCTGGGTTTGAGCTTCGACTGCTTTACAGGTGATACACCGGGCAGTGAAGTGAAAATAGTAAACTTCAATTTTGTCAGTTTTATCCGAATTGGAATTGGATGTATTCTCACCAGCCTGAACAGGAAAAAAGGGTAAAACTAAAGAAAGACATAGTAAAAACCGGAAAACATTCATTTTGTTTACCTTAAATTAGTAATGATTTAAATTGCCATAAATTTGGAAAATAGTTGCCTTGCCTCTTCCCAATTCTGTTGGTTGATGCAATATTTGATAAACGGAGCCTTGGTTTCACCCTGAATGAGCCCGGCATCTTTGAGCTCACTGAGATGTTGCGACAGGGTTGAGCGGGCAATGGGTAAAAGCTCTGCCATATCACCTGAATAACAGCACTTTCCTGCGTTTTTAATCAGGTAGTCCAATATGAAAAGCCTGACCGGGTGACTGAGTGCCTTTGCATACCGGGCCGTTTTGATTTGGGTTTCAGTGAGGATGGATTCCGATTCAGTCTGCATATTTAGTATTTCGTCTAATTACGAAACAAAAGTATGCAAAAAATCTGAAAAATAGATATTATTGTCGTTTTTTTGGGTTGATTTTAACGGGATTCTAATCGAGCTGCGGGGAATTCTGAAACGCCTGAATTTTGTAACGCCGACCTCCCGGTCGGCGACTTTGATGAGATTACCGACCGGGAGGTCGGCGCTACAGAAGAAAAATCCGTTATCCTTTTTTCGTGATTAACGGATTAATCAGCGTTATTGCTGCAATCAGGAAGGTCATATTCCGGGGTGCTGCCTCATCAGCAAAACCGAAAATCCAGGGAAGGGCAAAGGCAACAAGTCCAATTAACACTTCTCCGTTCAGGTGAAGTGAAAGCGGAATCAGTTTGAATTTTCCAGCAGGATAATCTGTACTTAAAACAGATCCCAATTCAAGAGCAGCAGCACCATAACTTACCAATGCCGGAACAGTTGAGTATCCGAAAAGAGTAGGTGCTATAAGCATGATAATGATGGATGCCCAGTCAATATAGCCGTGAACTTTTAAAGAAATCAGACCCATAATCCCCTCCTAAACTGATTTTTCCAAGGTTTCAGATAACATTTTATTTAAACTGGTTTTATCGACTCTTATTTTTTGTTTTGCAAAACTCAAGATAATCTTCAACTGACTGGTGAAATGACGTTCTCAAATCTTCATCACTGACACCCTGAAAAGTAATTACATCTCTGATTCCAATTACTTCTCCGTGAAAAAATCCGGCATCATCATCAAATTCAACAATTGACTCATAATTTTTGTAAATCATTTCTACCCCAAATGTTCAAACAAAATCTTTATACCGATTCCGATCAAAATCAATCCGCCAACAACTTCAGCTTGTTTGCCAAGTAAATGTCCGGCCCATTTCCCGATAAAAACACCTAAAAAAGAAAACAGGGCTGTCACTACACCTATTAAAATAACCGGTAGGACAAGTGAAAAATTTAAGATTGAAAAGGATATTCCGACAACCATGGCATCAATACTGGTTGCAAGTCCAAGAATTAAAAGAGTTTTGGTTGAAAGGATGCCGGTTTCTGCAGATTCTTCTTCTTCCTTTTCAAACAAGGCTTCATAAATCATTTTTCCGCCAACGAGAAGAAGCAAGCCGAAGGCTATCCAATGATCAAACCCTTCGATCAAACTACGGAAGGAGAGTCCGCCAAAATAGCCAAGCAAGGTCATTCCGGATTGAAATAATCCGAAAGTCAGAGCCAATTTGAGTCCGAGCTTGACATGATTTTCGATTGAGGAAAGGCCTTTTGAAATGGAAACCGCAAAGGCATCCATGGCGAGACCAATTGAAATCAGAAGCGAAAGGGTGAGGGTCATAGGAAATTTTGAATTTTAATCAATTCGGACACTGAGCGACCCTTCGACTCCGCTCAGGGACCAAGTCGAAGTGCCCGAATTGAAATAGTTGACTTAGTGATAATTTTCTGTATGAACAGTTGAGTGGTAATGTGTAGGCATGTCAAAGAAAAAATTTTCCCACCCTAACAGCCAATAGCTAAAAGCTAAAAGCTTTCGTTCTCCCCTGCCTTTTTCGGACCAGTAACAACTTTTCCCTGTTTGATTGCTTTCACCAGAAAGTAAATCCCGGTTCCGGTTGCCACAACAACTGCAATCAAACCGCCTTCCGGACCAAATTGCCCGCCGGTCAGAAGGTCAGGACCCGTGATGACAGGTTGAATGATTCCGGTTTGGGTTGAGGACGAACCCGAAATAATGCATCCAAAAACCGGACCCTGGAAGAAATTCCATGCCCAGTGAATACCGATGACAAGCCAGAGTTTCCGGGTGATCATGTAGGCGGCACCGAGAAGAATTCCGGCTTCGATCGTAATGGCAACTGCACCAAATAAGGTTGCTTCCGGGTTTCCGAGGTGAACCAATCCGAAAAACAAAGAAGAAATAGCCAGTGCAGCCCAACTTCCCCAGTAATCTTCAATCAGATGGAAAAATCCGGCACGAAATAAAACTTCCTCAGAAATACCAACTGCCAGAAAAGAAAGCAGGTTTCCGATCAGAAAAGGGGCAATGGGGTAATCAGTTTCCCAGATAAAATGATCTATCCGGTAAAAACCAAGAACAGCCATGATTCCGATGACGAGACTCAGAATTCCTGCTCCAATGGCAACCCCCATAAAAAGTTCTTTCAGCCAGGCAGAATCCAAAGCTGGTGACTGACTCCAGGAATACTTTTTCCAGAAAATAAAAACGGTATAAATGGCTCCGAGTGAGGACAGAATGGCTGCCGTCAATTCAATTCCATCTTTCAAATATCCATAATTTCTTATACCATCTGGGATTGATTTCCATCCTTCATATATAGCAATGGCGATCAGCGAGTAGGAAAGAAAAAATAAAACCAGATGACCGAGAGGAACAACAATAACGTGCCAGAGAGGCCTCACTCCGGATAGTGTTGCATATAAAGTGGTCATCATTTTACTTATCGGATTACTCATTCAACAGGTTTCCTTTTCTGCAACTGGTATTTTATATTGGCTTTATTAGGCTTTTTACTATTTTTGTTGAAAATAATAAATTTTCAGGCGGGAGACGATGAACATTACCACTTTTAAAAGAAAATGGGTCAGAAATTCTCTGATCAGCTTATTACTAACCGCAGCAGGATGTGCCTCATCTGCAAATATTTACTCGGTTGATGATGACAAGCAACTCGGACTCAGAATCAGCAAGCAAATCGCTGATGATCCAACTACATACCCTGTATTATCTGAAGCCCAATATCCTCAAGCCTATCAGCACATCAGACGGATTACAACCACAATTCTTGAATCGGGGCAGGTGAAATTAAGGGATAAATTTGACTGGAAAGTTCAGATTATCAAGGATGATAAAACCCTGAATGCCTTTTGTACACCTGGCGGATATATTTATGTTTACACCGGACTTATGAAATATCTGGAGTCTGAAGATCAGCTAGCCGGTGTAATGGGACATGAAATCGGTCATGCGGATGGACGGCATTCAACCGAACAAATGACAAAAGCACAGGGTGCCAATATTCTGATTACCATTGCTTCCATTTTTATTGGTCAGGATATTTCAGGCATTGCTAATCCGCTTGCCAGTTTAACGCTCATGAAATATGGCCGGGATGCTGAAACGGAAGCCGATGCTTCTTCAGTAAAATATTTATACCCAACTGAATATGATGCCCGTGGAGCTGCCCGTTTCTTCGAAAAAATGATAAAGTCGGGTCAGGGTGGTGGCGGACCAGTTTTTCTTTCGACTCACCCCGATCCGGGTAACCGGGTTCAGGCAATCACTGCAGATTGGCAGAAAAGAGGCGGAAAAATTGGCGGAACTTTCGTTGAAAGATATGCCCAGGTGAAAAGTAGTATTCCCTGAGAAAAAGGACTAACTGCAGATCAGCAGAGAAATTGTAAAATAAAAGAGGCGAATTTTTTCGCCTCTTTTATTTTATTGCTATTTGGATGGAACGAAATGTTTGATGGGTTACATCACAGTCTGGTAAGAATATGTTGGCGCCTGAATCTTCTCAATAAAAACTGATTTTGGTAGACTAACGACAATGTCAGCCAATGGCTGGAGTTCAGCGAGAGCAACCAAGGGCACATTTTTAACTACAATCCGGTCTGAACCAATCAGGCGGGAAATCAATCCCTGAGTGCCAACGGCTAGAATTAATTTTTTCGTTTGTCCTTTTTTTGCACGAAGATAAACCTGATCCAGAATCCGGTTATGATTAACCACGATCTGTTTGTCTGCTTTAACTTCCGGAAGTTGATGTTCAACCGCAAGCAAATCTGCGATGACTGAGCAAGCCGTAGGATTCCCACCCGCCCCTTTTCCCACCAAAACCTGATTCCCGGAATATCTTGTATTCAACCGGATGGCGTTATATTCATTGTTGACATCATAAAAGGGATGATCTTCGGTGACCAGTTCCGGTAAAACCCAGGCAGAAAGATGACCATCCTGTTTTTCAAGATTGGCAAAATACTTCAGTTTTCCGTAGCTAGTCAGAAATTTATCTTCGTCAGCAAGTTCCATGAGTGAAAATGCGGGAATTTGACCGGGAAGAACGTTTACCCCAAACGCATGCCAGGCAATGACGGCCAGTTTTTGCTGAATATCCCAACCTTTCAGATCATAACTGGGGTCAGCTTCCAGAAAACCAAGATCCCGTGCTTCTTTTAAAATCGTTTCAACGGGAGTTTTGGGCGATTGATGAAGCCGGGTGAGAATGAAATTGGTTGATCCGTTGATGATGCCGGTAATGGAATGGATCTGATGATGTCTGAGATTGCAGTTCAGGGTGGATAAAATCGGAATAGATCCGCCGACGCTGGCTTCGTACAGCAATTGAACACCATTTTCACCGGCCAGTTTTCTGAGTTCTTCGCCATGATAGGCAATCAGAAATTTGTTGGCTGTGATCACATGTTTTTTCTGGCGGAGCGATTCCCTGATAAACTCATGAGCCGGTTGAATGCCGCCAATCAGTTCAATGATCACATCAATGTCTGGGTCGTAGGCCAGTTCAAAAATGTTGGTGGTAAATGGAATTCCTGTTTCGGTGTGAAGTTCAGGATGTTTGATGGCGACTTTAACGATTTCAAATTGGGTTGAATGATCTGCGGAAATCTGCTGATACACATGCTTTCCGACAACGCCGAAACCGGCAAGTCCTATTTTTATTTTGGATGCTGACATAAGTAAACCAATAAAGTTTTGAGTTGACGGAAGTTAGTCCGCCAGAAAAGAATGGATGACCGGATTCAGGATTTCATGATCAACCAGAAAGGCATCATGTCCTTTGTCCGAATCAAATTCAAAGTAAGAAACGTGATCAAAAAGTTCTGTCTGAGCTTTCTGATCAGCAATCGGGTAAAGCAGATCCTGAAGATTTCCAACAATTAAAGCACGGGTTGTACTCACCTTTTGTGAAACATGGTGAGTATCCATCGCCCTGACCAGTAATTCGTAAGACCAGTTGTTGAACCGGTTTAAAAATTTGGTGCCCTGATAGTAGAGATAATGCTGAACAGTACGACTTTCCTCATCCTTCGATCCGAAATCAAAAGGAGTACGGTAGCTGAGCATGGCAATTTGCCGGGCAAGAGACAATCCGACTAAAGGGTTGATTGCATTTTCCATGGCGGTCAGACCCAGATGCCCCCAGGCTTTTGCCCAGGCTGATTGTTTAGCGCCGCAGGAAAGCAGAACGGTTTTTTCAATAAGAATACGCTGATCTGCAACAATTTGATGAGCAACCATCCCGCCAAGACTTCCGCCAACAACAGCTTTCAGGGAAGAGATACCAAGCATCAGGCACAATTCTTCCAGAATCCGGGCCATATCTGCAATCGTAAGCCTGATTTCAGACTTGACATCAGGAACCCAGGATCCGTAACAGCTTCCCGGTAAATTGGGGGAAATGATGGCCACTTTTTCTGGATCAAGTGCAAGTTCAGCACCGATGAACGGTTCCCACCAGCCCGGAGTTGAATCTTCAGGAGTTGATTTGGCATGAGACGAGCCGGTCAGGGCATGGATAAGCAGAACCACCGGTTTTTTACCCGATGGATCCCAACCCCACGTTTCATAAACGATGGGGATTCCTGATACCGTCTCTCCGCAATCGAGCGTGACAGACGGTATCAAAGTTATACACTGACCAGGTTGCCGGCTCATACCGTTAGAACTGTCTTTCCTTTTGTGGCTTTTTCAATCGCCTGTTGAAAATCTTCTTTGATGTCTTCGATGTGTTCAATTCCAACCGAAACTCTGATAAGTTCAGGTGAAACACCCGAAGCAATCTGTTCAGTTTCACTAAGCTGCTGATGGGTGGTGGCAGTTGGGTGAATCACCAATGTTTTTGCATCACCGACATTGGCAAGATGAGAAGCCAGTTTGACGTTTGAAATAAATCCTTTTGCAGCAGAAAATCCGGCTTTGAGTCCGAAGGTCAAAACCCCGCCTGAACCGTTTTTGAGATATTTTTTTGCCAGTTTATGATCTGGATGGCTTTCGAGTCCGGGATAGGTAACCCACGCTACTGCCGGATGGGATTCGAGCCATTTGGCAAGTTCAAGTGCATTTGATGCATGGCGTTCTGCGCGAAGTGAAAGGGTTTCAAGTCCTTGAGTCAACAGGAAGGAATTGAATGGTGACAGAGCCGGTCCGATATCACGAAGTCCTTCAACCCGGGCTCTGATGATATAGGCAATGTTTCCGAACGGACCTTTTGGCCCGAAAACTTCCTGAAAATTAAGTCCATGATAAGCCGGGGACGGATCAGTAAATAACGGGAATTTACCTGAACCGTAATCAAATTTTCCGGAATCTACAATTAATCCGCCAACTGAAGTCCCATGTCCGCCGATCCATTTGGTTGCAGAGTGAACCACGACATCAGCACCGAAATCAATCGGTTTTACAAAATAGCCGCCGGCACCGAACGTATTATCCACAATAAGCGGAATTCCTTTTGAATGGGCAAATGTGGAGAGGGTTTCGAAATCGGCCACATCAAGGCGTGGATTTCCGATGGTTTCTACATATAAGGCCTTGGTTTTTTCGTCAATAGCATCCAGAATTTCATCCGGATTTTTACTGTCAACCAGTTTTACATTTATTCCGAGACGTGGCAGGGTAACTTTGAAAAGATTATAAGTTCCGCCGTAGAGATTGCTGGCCGAAACGATGTTGTCACCAGCCTGAGCCAGATTGATAATGGCAAGAAATTCTGCAGATTGCCCGGATGCGGTTGCAAGAGCAGCAACACCATTTTCAAGCGCTGCAATTCTTTTTTCAAGAACATCGGTTGTCGGATTCATGATCCGGGTGTAAATATTACCGAATTCTTTTAGTCCGAACAGATTTGCGGCATGTTCAGAATCATTGAAAACGTAGGAAGTGGTTTGATAAATTGGAACCGCACGAGCATTGGTTGCTGTATCTGGTGCTTGTCCGGCATGAAGCTGAAGGGTTTCGAAGCGATGTGACATGGGTAATCTCCTTGATGGTTAACTGTTTGGTTTACAGTCTTTCTGTCCCTTCTCCTGATAAGAAGAAGAGACAGCATCAGAATTACCACAAAAGCAGTAAGAGGCTGGCTCTCTCCTTATCTGTCCTCCACAAAATCCTGGAGGTAGGAATTGGCACCTTCACCGGGGAAATGATCCTCGGTGGGTTGCCATGGCGTCGCAGGGCCTATCCCTCGGCCATTCTAGATAAGAAAAGGTCGTTTGAAAGAACTAATGCAAAGATAAATCGAAGAATGTACGGTTGTCAAGCAAAAAACAGAATATCATACTGATTTATGGATGTTTAGATAACTGTATCCTGTTGGAAAGTCTGCCTACTGAAGAATGCCAGTGTTTTATCCTGAATCATATAAACCCTCCCGAATAAAATTCATTGATCAGGATAAAATGGAGGATAGATTTCTTTTAGATAAGTGAGTTGTTTCCTCTAAAAATGAAATTTCTTGATTGTGTTTCACTTTCGCCTTTTAACTTGTTTCTAATTCGTTTCCCGGTATTTATTATTAGACTTTTTTGACTTTAATGTCAGGCAAAGGTAATTTTGCAGTCTGTTTTTGGACTCTGAGAACGAAAAATCTGATCGTTTCGGGAACATTCTGACATCAAAATTCCATTTGAATCAGAAATATTGAATTTCTACAAATCACTAATTGAGGTAAGTTAAATGGGTTGGTTTATGAAAGCATTATCGACATCGATCGGTAAAAAATTGCTGGTCGGACTGACGGGAATGTTTCTTTGCATCTTCCTGGTTGTCCACCTGTATATAAATCTCCATCTTTTTAAAGCGGATGGCGGTGAAACCTTTACAGCAATGGCTGAATTTATGGCCAACACCTGGGCTGTTAAAGTAATGGAAATAGGACTTTTTCTGGGAATTCTGCTTCACATTATTTACGGAATTTTGGTTACGTTCCAGAACTGGTCAGCAAAACCCGTAGGATACACAACAAGTCCTAAACCGGGAACAAGTAAATTTGAATCCAGAAATATGATCTGGTTGGGTTTAATTGTACTTGTTTTTCTTGTGATCCACCTTCAGGGCATTTATTTCCAGGTGAAGTTTGGAACACCAAAACCTGATATTTATCACCTAACCCTTTCCGTAATGAAAGATCCTACCTGGGCTGTAATTTATATTATCGCTATGTATGCTCTGGCCATCCATCTGAAACACGGTTTTCAATCTGCATTCCAGACTTTTGGTCTGAACACCCCCAAATACAAAGGCCTTGTTGATCTGGTTGCCTACGTCTTCTGGATTGGCATCCCGCTGGCCTTCGCCTCAATTCCCGTTTACTTCGCATTTCTGGGAGGAAAATAATTATGGCTTTAGATTCTAAAATTCCTGCCGGTCCTATCGAAACCAAATGGACCGATCATAAATTCAAACTGAAACTTGTTAACCCTGCCAATAAAAGAAAATATACAGTTATTGTTGTCGGAACCGGACTTGCCGGTGGCTCAGCAGCAGCATCGCTTGCTGAACTGGGATATAACGTTCTCGCTTTTTCTTTTCATGAATCTCCACGCCGCGCACACTCCATTGCTGCTCAGGGTGGAATCAATGCTGCAAAAAATTATCAGAATGATGGTGACTCAGTTCACCGGTTATTTTACGATACGTTAAAAGGCGGAGATTATCGTGCCCGTGAAGCGAATGTTCACCGGCTTGCTGAAGTTTCTGGCAATATCATTGATCAGTGCGTGGCTCAGGGTGTTCCTTTTGCCCGTGAATACGGCGGATTGCTTGATAACCGTTCATTCGGCGGCGCTCAGGTTTCGCGTACATTTTATGCCAAAGGCCAAACCGGACAGCAATTACTTCTTGGTGCTTACTCAGCCATGAACAAACAAATCCATGAAGGCGCAGTTAAGTTTTTCCCCCGTCATGAAATGCTTGATCTGGTTGTTATTGATGGGAAAGCAAAAGGGATTGTGACCCGTGAACTGAATACTGGTGAAATAAAATCCTGGGCAGCTGATGCTGTTCTGATTGCAACCGGCGGTTACGGAAACGTCTTTTTCCTTTCTACCAATGCCATGTATTCAAATGCAACTGCTGCCTGGAGAGCTCACAAAAAAGGTGCTTTCTTCGCAAATCCGTGCTTTACCCAAATTCACCCGACTTGTATCCCGGTTTCTTCTGAGCATCAGTCCAAATTAACTCTGATGTCTGAATCTCTCCGGAATGATGGTCGTGTCTGGGTTCCGAAAAAAGCCGGTGATGACCGTCCTGCCAATCAGATTCCGGAAGCTGAGCGGGATTATTACCTTGAAAGACTTTATCCATCCTTCGGAAATCTTGTTCCGCGTGATGTGGCTTCCCGCCGTGCAAAAGAAATGTGCGATAAAGGTCATGGTGTAGGGTCAACCAAGCTTGCCGTTTATCTTGATTTCTCTGATGCTATCAAACGTCTCGGAAAATCCGTAGTTGAAGAACGTTACGGCAACCTGTTTGATATGTACAAGCAAATCACCGGTGAAAATCCGTATGAAATTCCGATGAGAATTTATCCGGCCGTTCACTATACCATGGGCGGACTCTGGGTTGATTACAACCTTCAGAGCAACGTTCCCGGGTTGTTCGTTCTCGGTGAAGCCAACTTCTCAGATCACGGTGCAAACCGTTTGGGAGCTTCCGCCCTGATGCAGGGACTTGCAGATGGTTATTTTGTGATTCCTTACACTCTTGGCGATTATCTGGCAACAGTCGGAGCCAGTAAATTGACTACTGACCACGAAGCTTTCAAAAAATCTGAAGCTGAAGTGAAAGAAGTAACAAAGAAATTGCTTGCTATTAAAGGCAAAACCACTGTGGATGAGTTTCATAAAAAACTCGGTCACATTATGTGGGATTATGTCGGAATGGCCAGAAATGAAAAAGGCCTGAAACATGCAATCGCCGAAATCCAGAAAATCCGTGAAGAATTCTGGAAGGATGTCATGGTTCCGGGTTCTGAAACTGAATTCAACCAGGAATTGGAAAAAGCACATCGTGTGGCTGATTTCATTGAATTGGGTGAATTGATGGCTATCGATGCACTTGAAAGAAATGAATCCTGCGGCGGTCACTTCCGTGAAGAATTTCAGACCGAAGACGGTGAAGCGCAACGTGATGATGAAAAATATGCCTATGTGGCAGCGTGGGAATTTAAGGGAGTTGGGGCAAAACCTGAACTTCACAAAGAAAATCTCACTTTTGAGTATGTGAAACCTTCTCAGCGGAGTTACAAATGATGAATATTACACTGAAAGTCTGGAGACAAAAAAGTTGTAACTCTCAGGGTGCGTTTGCAACCTACGGAGTTGAAGGTGTGTCTCCTGATATGTCGTTCCTTGAAATGCTCGACATGCTCAACGAAAGATTGATTAAAAAGGGTGAAGAGCCAATTGCTTTCGATCATGATTGCCGTGAAGGTATTTGCGGAACGTGTTCAATGGTGATCAATGGCCGTCCGCACGGACCTATCAAAGGCGTTACAACCTGTCAGCTTCACATGAGAAGTTTTAGCGATGGTGATACCATTGTGATTGAACCTTTCCGTGCAAAAGCTTTTCCAGTGATTAAGGATCTCGTCGTTGACCGGTCTTCTTTCGAGCGTATCATGGTCGCCGGTGGTTACGTTTCTGTGAGAACAGGAAATGCCCAGGATGCAAATGCGCTCCCGATTGGCAAGCACGAAGCTGATGAAGCTTTTAATGCTGCTGCTTGTATTGGATGCGGAGCTTGTGTTGCTTCCTGTAAAAATTCTTCTGCCATGCTGTTTGTTGGTGCCAAAGTTTCTCAGTATGCTTTATTGCCACAAGGCCAGCCAGAAAGAAAACAACGGGTTCTCAACATGGTTGCAGCTATGGATTTTGAAGGATTCGGTAACTGTTCCAACACCGGAGCCTGTGAAGCAACCTGCCCGAAGGGAATTGATTTGCCGCATATTGCACGGCTCAACCGTGAATATATTGCTGCAACACTTTCCTGATTTACATTTTCCTTTGGAAATAAAAAAAGCCAGTCAAACGACTGGCTTTTTTGTTTAAGTGCTATTCCTGGCAAAACCGTTACTTGTTTTCAGTCCAGAATTTAACTGGCCAGTCCGGATGAAATTCAATACTTCCTTCCCGAAGATTTTCTCCAATTTTATTCAGCGTTTTTTCGCTCAACAGGCCTTCTATCCAGGGGAATAGACATTCTTCTTCAAATCGGATATGTTCGGTAAGCAAAAATGCAAATTGGGACAAATCCTTTGAATCAGGTACCTTATTTTTAATCAGGGTAAAAAGCTCAGTTATTTGTTTGTGATCTGATTCAAGCTGGAGAAAAAATGAATGCTGTCTGTTCTTGTCCTTTATCGAAGGATTCAGAATGGAATCCTCTAACCCAAAATGAACAGAGAGATGAGATTCCCAACCTGAAATCAGGTACGATTTTATAACATCTAAATCTGCATTTAGCTTTAATCCCTTCTCAATCCTTCGTGCAAAAACCAATCCGGTATGATGTTCCCGCGAAAGCGGAATCAAGTCATTGTGGCGTTTCATGACTTAATTCCAGCTTGCTTCCAGTGCCGTAGCCTTCGGATGCAAAATATTGTTCTCCAGGTGAACATGGGTATGAATATCAATTTCCCAGGCATGAAGTTCATCATAAGTTGTCCGATAAGTTGTACACCCATCTGGCGGACATTGGAATTCGTTTGTGAGGCGTCTGAGTTCTTCAAGTTCACGGCCAACCTCAACATGTTCAACTTCCATCATCCCGATCGGATTTTTCACTGAACCAAACATAGCCGATGGCTTGGGTGCATTGTCGGCAAAATTCCCGGCCATTGCTTTGATGTATGGAAAAAGAATGAGTTCTTCTTTCATTAAATGCTGAATCAGCGCACCATAATGAGTTGCAAATAAATTCTGGATTTCCATGAGTTCCGGATGGTTTGCACCATGAACCCGTACCAATTTTTCCAGCCTGGCTGTTATAATCGGACCCTGATTCCGGATATAGGCATGGTGCTGGTCGGTGATGTAAGTAATCAGGTCGGACAGATTCATCTGATCAAGAACCTGATAATCACTTCCTGCTGCATTTTGTACCAATTCAAGTTCAGAAAGGATTTCAGCAGCATTCAGATTTTTTTCTGAAATCACCTCTTCAAGAGTCTTTTTTCCACCGCAGCAGAAATCAATTTTATATTTTCCGAATACACGTGCGGTTTTAAAATTTTCGGTGACAATTTCACCAATACTTCTGTCAATCATAAGGCACCTCTGGTTTATTTATTACAAAGTTACATAATATAGACTAAATAGTATATAATGGAATTGTAATAGTTTTCAATCCAATGAAAAAATAATTCTTCTGATTTATTTTCAGGCGCGGTTTGAGTTGGAAAGCAGGGATTGCATTCCAATCAAAATAAGCGGAATAAAAACCGGGAAACCCAATTGCCAGAGACGCCCTATTGTGGAAGCATTGACTGCAAACGGAAGAAGAAGTAAAACGGGTGCAAGGATGAGTAAATACTTAAAAAATTCGGGTTTGGTTTTTAACACAACCAGGTAACCGGCAATTAGCGGAATCCAGAGCAGATGAAAAGCCCAGATTGCACTTAACAACCGGTAAACTGTCATTTTGTTAAAGGTCACAACCGATATCATTCCATCTGTGAATCTTTCCGGAGTAAGAACAGCACCAAAATCCGCCTGAAAATTCATTCGGAAGGCAAAATAAACGAAAAGGCCAGGAAGAAGACTCAATCCAAGTTTGATCCATGACTTTCTTTCGTCAAGAAGCAAGACGGAAAAGGGAAGAATGAGCAGAGAAGTTTCTTTTGCCAGCATTGCAGGTATCATCCAAAGGGTAAGCAGAATAAAGGAACGCCTTTGAACCAAAACCAAACCAAATCCAATAGCCGCATACGATATTGCATCCGGAATCAGTTGAAATACCCAGTTCAGGACATAAAACCCGGTCATCCATAAAAAAGTACCCAACAAAGCCCACGGTGGAGAAAAGTGAAAGTGGAGAAGAAGAAACCAAAGTGAGAAGCCTGCCAGTATCAGGCTGAACATTGAAATTATTCCAAACCTGAAAAGCAGCTGTTGATCGGATGTGAGAAAAAATAACCCGGGTGGTAAATCAGGAACCCACTTTGCCAGTTCAATGTGAAGAATTCGGTAACGGTAGTGTTTGGGAATTGAATCTAGTGGTGTACCATTAAACATTTTCAAATAGTAAACAACATCGGTGGCCATTCCCGAACCGGTTGTTGTAGAATTTGAAATATGGTGGTAAAACAGACTGAAACTGAGTCCGGATATAATAGCAAGCGCGAGAAAATGTTGTTTCAACTCCATCTTCAACGGAAAATCACCCTTAAAAAGAAAAGTAAAATTTTTCCCTTTAAATCAGGGTTTAGAAGATGTTGAACTTCCGGATTGAGTAAGGATTTGAATGTTCGTCTGATACTTTTGATACTTGCGCCCTGAGGCTGGCCATATTTTCTGGGACGATGATTAATGGGAGTTTCAAGAACTCTGAATTCTTTTTTTACCGATTTGACCATCATTTCGGCATCATAAAATGGTCCTTTTGAAACAGGAGATCCAATTTTCTCGATGACCTTTCGGGAATAAATTTTAAGCCCAGAGTTAACATCCGTGAAAGAAACCTGGAAAAGATGCCGAACTAAAAAATTATAAAATCCGGATATAAATGATCGTATTTTCGGATCAGCACGTTTTACACGAACACCTGAAATAACATCATAATCAGCAAGCAGAAAATTAAGTGCCCTTAGATCCTCGGCAACATATTGCCCGTCACCGTCTGTGTAGGCGATCCAATCCATTTTTGAATGGCTGATCCCTGTGGCCATTCCTGCACCGACACCCCTGTTTTGAGGATGATGAACCACTTTTACTTTCTGATACTTGTCGACGAGTTGATCACAAACAGAGCCGGTTTTGTCCAAACTTCCATCATTGACCAAAATGATTTCATAATCTGAGAAAGTTTCAGCTAAAACTACAGACCATTCATCAACAAGATAAGGAAGAGATTGACAGTCGTTATAACAAAGTACAATCAGGCTAAGATTATTCATTTTAGTGAATCCGGAGAAAATACACGGTGAATACCACTTATCGAAACCCGTGGATGTCGTCCACCAGCAATTAAATGAATGTTCTGATCAATCACGCCGCCAATGATACCGTGTCTGCCTTCAGGAAGCGGGTCAAGAATTTCCCAGGTGTCAGTAAGCGGATCATATCTTTCCATCTGATCAAGACAGTGCCAAACCATTTCACCACCGAAGGTATAGATTTTATCATTTAAAACGGCTGATCCCAAACCGCCCCGGGCAGTTGGAATGTCAGCCCGTTTGGTCCAGATTTGTGTTACCGGATTGAAGGATTCAACTGTGCCAAGATTGAATCTCAAATCATCCTTCCTTCCTGAAATAACAAAAAGTTCTCCGCTGGCAGCTTCAACACGCAAATGATCACGTTGTGTTGGCATTGAAAGAGATTCAGACCACTTGTTGGTTCTGAGATCGAATTTAAATACCGTGTTTGTGATTTGCTTGTTTTCATCAATTCCACCCGCATACCAGATTGCAGAATCCAGAACGGCGATACCCCCGGCACCCCGTGGAAAAAGAAGATCAGGGCCTCTGCTCCATGTTTTTGAAGGAAGATGAAGTTTGTAAACTGTTGAAAGCGGATTCCAATCGGCAAACATAAACCAACGAAGTCTGATGCCCAGCGGACCAAATCCTCCAACAACATAAACGGTATCCCCAATCGCAACAACAGCAGCATGATTGATGGGTTCAGGAAGATCAGGACCCGTTTCCCAGAAATTGGTTGACGGATCATAAATCATAACTGAGGTAAGTGTCTGTGCGAATGCATTTATTCCGCCGATAACCACAAATTTGCCATTACAAACCGTTCCGCCTGATTCAGTTCTTGGAAGGGGTAATTCTGCAGAAAGTGAGAACTTGCCACTTTTACCGATGACTTCCTCAGAAAGAGGAAGTAAGGAGTTGGAAAAATGCCACCACCATAACCAGACGAGGAGTAATAGAAGAAGAGTTAGAGTGGAGTAGATGCTCCATTTCAGAAAGAGTTTCATAGCGAAATTTGGCCAGTTTCTTTTATAATGTGATTTTGATCACTAAAAATACAAAAAGAATATGAAAAAGTGGCACGAAAATTTTAGAAACCGTGTGCAAAAAGCAATTTGCAAAAACATGAAAAATGAATTAACTTTGCAAATCAAAATGGGGATATAGCTCAGCTGGGAGAGCGCTTGAATGGCATTCAAGAGGTCAGGAGTTCGATCCTCCTTATCTCCACAAAAAAAGGGTCTTTGCAGACCCTTTTTTAGTTTTAACCAGATTCCGGGTCGGCGATGTTTTATATGTACATTCTCAAGTCAGAAAAGACAGATTCTTATTACATTGGTTCAAGTCAGGATCTTGAGAATAGAGTTGAAGAACACAATTCAGGGAAATCAGTTTCAACAAAGGGAAAAAGACCTTGGCTTTTAGTCTATTCCGAGTCATTCGTGTCACTTTCTGAAGCAAGACAACGTGAGAGTGAAGTGAAATCCTGGAAAAGCAGGAAAATGATAGAGTACCTGATTGAAAAATAGTTTCAACATGGGAGAGCGTCCCGAAGGCTTTCGGGAAGGTTCAGGAGTTCCCCGCGGAACTTTCAGTTCAGAGGGTCTGAAGAGATCCTCCTTATCTCCACAAAAAAAGGGTCTTTGCAGACCCTTTTTTAGTTTTAACCAGATTCCGGGTCGGCGATGTTTTTTATGTAAATTCTCAAGTCAGAAAATACAGATTCTTATTGAATACTGATATGAACATTCATTCCGATTTCAGAACGTGAAATTTCTGCTGCCGATAGAGATCCTGTAATTGGTTTTGACTGGGTATAACGCCAGAATGCACTCGCATTTACACGGGTTGAAACGGCATAACCAATGCGGGGTTCAAAAGTTACCCTGTTTATACCTTGCGCTGGTGTGCTCGTTTTTCCACTTAAGGATTCAACTGTTGTTTCATCAATTGCATACGATCCCGTAATAGACAAATCAATATCGTTCTTTAAGGTATTTCCATTAAATGGCCAGAAGGTTAATAAAGTTGAACCGCTTTGGGTGTAGCCTACTGAAGCCGTTACCTCAGATGTTTTTTGGGTGGTTACCTGCCGGTTAATAGTTGATAACGAAATGGTTCTTCCGGTATTATAATTAATTCGTGAGGTAAATGGTTTTTTGAAATTGACACTAACACCAATTAATGGGCCAAACCGCTCCGAAATCCGTGGTGTTGAATATTCTATTTGCGGAATAATAACTTTAGTATTGGTTTCAAGGTCCAAAATTTCATTTCCTGCATCTGGTCTTGATGTAAAAGAGGTGCTGTAATCGCCGGTATAGTTGTGTGACAATGACATGGTTTGAACAAAAGAAGTCCAAAGCGGGAATTTCTCAAGTCCTGATATTTGAATTGCCCAGTTGGGTAACGGAACCAGATCACGCCATCCTGCAGTGTTCCAGATTCCAAGTCCCAATCCTTTTGAGATTGGATCAGAAAGTTGGAATAATTCCAGTCCATCCCTGAAGGCATAGGTAATTTCATTATTCCCGAGTTTGTAATTACCAGTTGCAGGATCTGTTGGAAGTGCTTTTCGAATTGATTCAAAATCACCAAGAATAGCAATAAAAGATCGGGTATAACTACCGCTTGTTGATGTTCTTTCAGCCTTAAACGTTTCAACATTGAGTTTACTGTCTTTTTGAAGCGTCCATTGAACTTTCCAGCTAAGATCAACTTTAACTTTTTCCATAGGTTGAAAGCCAGTTTTCCAATCAATTGAATTCGACTGCGAAAACTTATTGGAGATATTCGAACTTGCAGAGGAGTCAATTCTTGCCCCTGGATCTTGAGATAATCCCAATTGGAATAAGAGCCCAGGTCCTGGTACTTCTCCCGGACGAGTGAATCTCAACGGATCAGGCCACCAGTTCTGGTTAAAGGGGAAAAAATTAAGTATGCCAGAATTACCGGCAACACCCTGTGTTGAAAATGAATTGGTTTGAGTAAATCTGATGGTAATTGCATCAAGGCTTAAAAATGCACCGGCAATTGAAGTCAGATCTCTCACCATTTTATCTTTCATGGAAAGTGTATCTGCTTTTGATCCCCTTGGAGCAGTACGATTTTCTGTTTCCTTTTTAAAATTAAAAAAATCACCGATTCTGAATGAAGAACCCAAAGAAATGGAGGTGGCCCATTGAACATTGTTCCCCATTTGCTTTTTGGGGTCAAAGTTGGAATTCGGATTTGCCCACCCGTATTGAGACCCATATTGACTGGTCAGATTTAAAACTTTTAAAAATGGAATCTTATAATTTATGGAAACATTTTGATTGTAAGATTGATCTTTTCCGAAATCAAGTCTGATCATTTTTGAGAACAGATCACTCATAATGTCAGATTCAGCCCGTTCTTGCTTGTTTTTATCTGTAAGCAAAGAACTTAGCAAAGAACTTACAGAACCTGTTGCAGTCATCGAAAGATTATCTGAAATCTGATAGCCAAGGCCAAAATTATTGGTTGCAGTAAATTGTCTGGAAGCATCAGTTGGTATTAGCTGAGCACGGTTTTTGCTTTGGGATCTGGACCGGTTAACTGATACGTTCCAGTTAATGTTGGTCGGTTTTAAAAATAGTTTTGTTTCTGACCAGTCCTTCAATGTAGCAGGATCAAACACCTTATCAAGAAAAAAGTTTTCATTTTTAAAAACTGAAAGCGGGGCAGAAAGTGGCTGTAAAAACAGATCTGGTTTAAATTGATATGAATAGCTCAGACCCGAACGCCAGTTCCAGGCACGGCTCCATTCTACCGTTGGATTTCGTGAGAAACTATTTGAATAGGTAAAATCAAATGAAAGCCGGTCAAGGGTAGTTTGTAACAGGGTGTTATCAGACGGTATTTGTTTCCTGACCTGGCTCAGCGTAAACGAATTTGAAACGGTGACCGATTTGTTAAGGTCAATCAATTCATCGCCACCTTCCCCGGCAAGTTCAGCAGCCTTATCGAGTAAAATATCAGATCCTGACAGGTATTTGGGGGTACTTACAGCTTCTGTATGCGAAAAGGAAAGCGGGAGATTAATTATTGGTTTTTCTCCGAGAAATTTATCTGCTGCAAGTGTACTCTGAACTGACCATGTTAAGGAGTTTGCTTTTGATGAGCTTACATCTTCACTAACTCTCCTAAACTCAGCAGTCGATTTTTCTATTACGAAATTCACACTCGCAACATCAGCAAGTTTCACTCCGACAGAGGTATTTGCAGCCCATCCCGTTTCTTCCTTGAAACCAGAAACCCTGAGTTCATTAACCCAGATTGAAAAACTTAAGGGTAGAATGGTTCCTTTGTTTTTTGGATTTCTAACACCAATGTTAAATTGTTTGATTTGGGTAATTGTTGGGTTGCCCTTTAATGTTATTCTGGTTCCATCCGGATAACCGTTAGGGCTTCGTTCAACATAAATAGTATCTGACGCTCCATTTCCCTTCAATTGCTTAAGTGCAGTTAAACGGGCGAGATCAATATCAAATGTGTTTTTTGGATCCCAGGTTGCATTAGATGCAGAGGTTTTCCGTTTATCAGGATGAAGAGGAAGTGAAATTTCGTAATAACTTTTTTCGTCTGATCCGAAACGTAAAAATACTTCTACATCATAATTGCTCGTATCGGTATAATTTACCGGAGTTTCAAACCCAACCGGATCCAAATCAGCGCCATGTACAAACATCTTTAATCGTTCGTAATTGGTGATATTTAGTGATTGGGATTGCGAAAGTGTTTTTGTAATTGAGCGTTCATCGCCTTCTCTCAATTCTTTTACTTTTATTTCAAGAGACTGCTCATTCATCTGAATATTTTCATCAGGCCGGGTTCTGTCTTTTTGTCTTACAATTCCTGGAGGTGAATCATATTTATCAGGGTTTTCTTCAACGTTTATCACTGCAATTGATAAAACGCTGTCTTTTGAATCTTTTAGCCACTGACTACCAACCAGGTCAAGAGACGCAAATTGGAGATAAACATCCTGTTTAAATCCGCCAAGCCATAATCTCACATATTTCACAAATGATAAATCCTGAATATTCCCGAATTTGGTTTTAAAATTTTTCAGGGGAATTCGGATCTGGTACCACTTTGAGTTTTCGTTACTGCTGACAACAAAACCCTTTCCTGGCTTTAAAGAATCAGGGTTTAACGCAACCTGATACCTGAAATAATCATTCAGCAAATCAGGTGATGTATTTGTATTCATATCTTCGGTATCTGGTGACAACCGATCCTGACTTCCCTGGGTTTTGGTATTTCCTTCAGAACCATTGATGAAGTCATAATTAAATGATCCTTGAGCGTAGGAATAATTATCACCTGACACATCACCCAGGATTCTTTCC
The DNA here is from genome assembly GCA_017303995.1 of Bacteroidota bacterium. Taxonomy (GTDB): domain Bacteria; phylum Bacteroidota; class JABWAT01; order JABWAT01; family JABWAT01; genus JAFLBE01. The sequence goes on from JAFLBE010000016.1 coordinate 69,802, forward strand.
TTTTCACCCTCTGGCAGAACTTGGGTTTCAAGGGATGCAACAAAGTCTTTGAAGAATCCTGGCTCCTGATCGTTTGGTAACCCATCTAGACCATTATCATCAGCCGGAACAAAAACAGCACCGGTTGACAACCGGGGGAAAACTCCCCACCTTGAAGTATCCGGACTTTGAGAAACGCCAAGCTCAGTGTTTAGTTTTCCATCTGCCAGAATATCTTCAGAAATATAACCGAGGTCAATATTTAAAAATCCTCCATTTGTCGCCGAAAATTTTCCTGGTTCAGACTTTGAATCTGAGACCTGAACCCAGAACTCGATAAACTCAATATTTTCTGTAACAAAATTGGTGATGTAGGAAGGCAATGCTCTTTGAATACCACCCCAGGTTTCACCATTTGATTCATAAATGGTTTTCTGCAGTTGAGTTGAATAATTAAACGAGCCTCGTTTTTTAGGAAAATATTCAAGAGAAAATGTCGAAATGGTATTGTCACGTGAAGAAACTGACCTTTCAGGCCAGATATCCTGGATAGGAACCCGATATGAAAGATCATTATAAAAACGAAGAAGTGCCCGGTAATTGGTTATTGATGAATCTGGTTTTCTGGCATCAAAATAGGCCAGTGAACCAATACTGTCGGGTGCGCTGGATAAAGACCAGTTGGTGTAATTCACTCCCATGGTAATACTTTTCCGGCTGCCCTCAAAGTCATCAATATATGCCACACCACCCGGGTCAAGTTTCGTGTTCAGTTCGGTTGGGTGCCCTGGAATGATTTGAGCAACTTCACCTGAAATCGTAAAATTGGAAGGATATGAGGTGCTAATTCCTGGAAGGTAGTTTACAAGTTTGGTTAGAAAACGGGAGTCTGTGTCCCATTTAATATCCATCCCGATAATATTATTTAATTTTGGTTCTTCACCGATTCTTACTTTATCAGTCAGCGGTTTTTCAGAATACCGAAGCCACGAAAAACCCAATTTGAGTTTTTGTGTTAAATCAAGATCAAACCGCGAGCCGACAAAGTTTTTGGACGCCAGAGTGAAAAGGTCATTACTTTCATATTGGATTGATAAATTACTTCCGCCGGTCAGAAAGGTTTGATTTTTTATCAGTATTCTTCCCACCTGATAATCGACCTCATAATCAACATTGGGGACTAATGGAATATTGTTATTCAGAACTTTAACAGATCCTTCAACAATATTGAATCCTAAATTATAACTTGCAGAAATGCTTCCTTTCACCTTCCCGGTAAATGAATACTTATCTTTTAATTTTAACGTTTTAGCTGCCTGGTAATTGGTATCATACAGTTCTTTAAACAATAGATCTGATTTTTTGATACTCGCATCTGAAAGGCCATTTACCTCGTTTGCAAGCTTTTCTGAATCAAAAGGTCGTAAAAATGGAAGAGTAATTTCACCCCGTTTTGTATCGACTGTATAACCAGGGATAAAATCAAATTTATTATCCTTGTTGGGCGTGTTTTTGGCACCCAGCCGGTCCAGATTTAAAACTTCAATCAGGTTTGTACCACTGCTTGGCAGGTAAGGTTGGTTTTGATTGTTGTGCTCATATTTTATCTCCAGCTCCAGATCATTTTCTTCAAATTCAGAACTTGGAAGTTTATAGATATTTTTAAGCATCATATCCCAGGCATACTTGTTGTTTGGATTCGGATTTTCAGCCGGTCGGATAAGTTTAAGCAACATTTTGCCTTTTGACTCGCCGGTTGTATTTCTGTCGATTGCAAAATCACCAATTTTAACGGCTGGTCGGTTTCCTTCCTGAACAGAGTAGGCAAGTGCAATTGCAGAAGTTGCATCACTTTGTGTGCTGAAGTGGATGACGCCTGTGTAGGTGTCTATGGTATAGTCAACATTTCTCTGAAGTTTAAAAAATGTTCCCTCAACAATTTCTGACCTTGGTATTTTAGATGTTGTGGCATTGAGTACCCCGCTTTGAAGAAGCGCTAAAGTGTCAAGATTATAGAAACTTCCGGGTCCGCCAGGAGCATTAAAGGGTGCCCCTTCTCCAGGTTGGTTTTCACCCAATTTTAAAAGTGCTACCGCTGCAACTTCATTCTGGTTGCCGGTTATTGTTGTTCTTTGTTTCCAAACCTCAATCTGATCAATTGAAAAAGATGTGACTTTCAAAATTGGAGGTTCTTCAAACACTTTTTCGTAGTGCTCACGATAAAAGGCGGAGACAAAAAAGTGTCGGTCAAAATCGTAAGATGATGCAGGAATATCGATTTTATTTTCCTGAGACCCACCAGAAATGGTTTTATTCTCAGTTTTTCCCTTTTGCTGAGATACCAGAAATGTCCAGGTTAACGGACCAATCTGCATCGTACTTTTTAGCCCAAAAAGTGCAGATGAACCCTGAACATACCGGGTTGGTGTGGTCAGGCTTACGTTTCCTGCTTCAATTTTTTGTACAATTTCATCTTCATAACCAGTATAGACAATTCTCAGGCTGTTTTCATATTCAAACGTTCTCTGAGTGCTCCAATCGGCCGAAATTTGAAGTTTATCGCCAACCGTTCCCTGCACATTCATTTGAAATTGCTGATCAAAAACTGGGTCGTTCTGGCTTCCGGTTCCACCTAATGAGTTGGCATTACTATTATAATTGGTTGCCCATCCGGCCTTAACATCAATGCTACCATTTACCCGTATATTAATTCTTGGTGGCCCGAAAATGGTTCTGAATAAAGCCCCACCGCCGCCTGGTACATAAATATCAACATTGGTGATTTTTGAAAAGAGGGCTTCAATTGCATCTGTTTGCTTTAACAGAACCCGGGTGCCAATTAAGGACTGCCAGTTTTCTTTCAGATTTTGTTCATACCGGTTCTCAATATATTCGGTGTAACTGAGTGAAATGGGACCACGCAAAACCATATCGCCCATTTTTTCACTGATAATCACATTTTCCAGTGTGCTGTCAATGACGACATCTTTTTTTATTGTCGCAGGTGCCGAAAGAAAAAGTCCATACTTTAAATCCTGTCCTGCATCCGGAACAAAACGTGCAGGACGCTGATAGGTGAACTGTTCAATTCTTGCACTTGAATCAGCCGTATACTGTAAAGAATCGGCTAATCTCTCAAGAAGAGATTTTGGTTTTACCTTTTTTAATGAATCAGCCAGAGCTAAACTATCAGGCAGAGCCTTAATGCGACTGGTTTGGGTTGTGTCAGAAAGTGGGAAGGTGGGTTTCCCTGAAACTGCTTTCTGGGTTGAATCTTGCTTAGCAATTAAACTATCAGCAACCGGAATGGGTAGAACCGGTAACAGTTTTGGTATGGAATCTGTTTGGGTTGACTGAAGTGGTATAACTTCGGATGATTGAGAAGTAGAGTTTTTTATAGAATCAGCCACCTGTTGGGCAGGTTTTACTGAATCGGCAAAGAAGAAAGAAGATTTTTTTTCAACTGAAATTAGTTCAGGCGTTAACACGGTGCCGGAAACAGAATTTCCAAAACCTGGTGTCTGACGCTGAATTCCGGTACAGCCTGCCTGAAGCAGCAGGACTCCGGAAAGTATTCCGGAAAGAAGTCTGGAAAAAAGAAGTGGGCTTAACTTATTCAAAATATCAGAATGACCTATCGGATGTTCTGGTTAATTGGTTATTCCGGAAACAATAAAATCCCCTGCTCCGGTGGATTTAATTTTGAAAACAGTTATTTCCGGTACGTTTTCTTTAGCAATCAGCCGATAAGTTTGCTCCATTTTGGGGAAATTAAAGTAAAAAGACCCCAAAAATATCTAAAATATGTTTACAGGACAACCAGAACTACAAGGTTAGTTCATTTTTCGTGGGGAAACAAGGCCAAAAAAAGGTAGCACGACTGAACGTCTACCGGCGTTTCAAGCCTTTGTCAGTGGTTACTCTCGGCATTTTTACATTCATCCGGATAGAAACCATTCTGATTGTAAAAATGGTCAGGACGGTAATAATGCTGATAACCTGATTATTCCAATCAAAACGAAGCAACAGAAAATACAGACCTGCACCAATCAGACAGGCGGTTGCATAAATTTCCTGATTGTGGAAAATCAGTGGAGGCTGATTGCAGAGAATATCTCTGATCATTCCACCACCAACAGCCGTAATTACCCCCATGATGACACAAATTTCTGGAGGAAACCCCATTGCAGCAGCTTTTTGCAAGCCAATAAGGGTGTAAATTCCAAGGCCGACTGCATCCGGGATCATCAAATATGGCAGGATTTTTTTAACGTCCCTGATCAGAAAAAATGTAATCAAACTGGTTGCAAGAATTAGCCAGAGATAAGTAAGTTCCTGCATCCAGAAAATAGGATATTTATTGATGAGTACATCCCGGATGGTTCCGCCACCCAAGCAAGTTACATATGCGATAACCAAAGCACCAAAAGCATCCATTTTTCGTTCGGCCGCAGCAAAAACCCCGGCGATTGCGAAAACAATTACACCTGTGTAATCAAGCCATTGAATCGTGGTAACGTCCATTAATGAGCATCCAGCCAGTTGGTTCCTGTTCCTGCCTCAACCAAAACCGGTACATTCAACGGAAGTGCATTTTCCATGAATGCTTTTATTTTGGGCATCACGATTTCCACTTCTTCTTTCGGACAATCAAAAATCAACTCATCGTGTACCTGAAGCACCATTTTACACGCAAGTCCTGAGTGTTTCAGCCAGTGGTGAATTCTGATCATTGCCAGTTTGATCATGTCAGCCGCTGATCCCTGAATCGGTGTATTAATCGCCATTCTTTCGGCATTTTGCTGAATGTTCCGGTTTGAACTGTTGATGTCCTGAATAATTCTTCTGCGACCTTTCAATGTTTCAACATAACCGTTTTCACGGGCAAACAAAACTATATCTTCCATGTATTTTTTGATGGATGGATAAGTTGCAAAATATTTCTGAATGATGTCACGTGACTCACCCTGTGGGATTCCCAGGCGGGCAGAAAGTCCAAAGGCAGAAATTCCGTAAATAATCCCGAAGTTCACTTCCTTGGCTTTACGTCTCATGTCACGGGTAACCTGGTCAACGGGCACGCCGAAAACCCGGGCAGCCGTTCCGCTGTGAATATCCATCCCGTTTCTGAACATTTCTGCCATCGCTTCATCTTTGGCAACCGAAGCCACAATTCGTAACTCAATTTGTGAATAATCCGCTGAAATCAGCACATTTCCTGGTTTGGAAGGAATAAACGCACGGCGGATTTCCCTTCCCATATCCGAACGGATCGGAATATTCTGCAGATTCGGGTTGTTTGAAGATAACCGTCCGGTGGCTGCAATTGCCTGTGCAAAAGTCGAGTGAACTTTCCCGGTTCTGGCAATAACCATGGTCGGAAGTGCATCCACATAAGTACTTTTCAGTTTATCAACCTGACGGAAGGTGAGAATGGATTCAATGATCGGATGGTGAAACCGGAGTCCTTCAAGTACTGAAACGTCTGTTGAAAATCCGGTTTGTGTTTTTTTGGATGGCGGAAGTCCGAGTTTGCTGAACAAAACATCAGACATCTGTTTCGGCGAATTGATATTGAATTCAAAACCGGCGTGACCGTAAATTTCTTCTCTGAGGTCTATCAGTTTCTGATTCATTTCCTTTGACAGTTCAGCAAGAAACTGAGAATCGATACTTACGCCTTCATATTCCATATCAGTAAGAACCTGGATCAGCGGAAAATCAATTTCTTTGCAGTAGGGAAGTCCGTTTACTTTTTCAAGTTCGGGTAAAAGAGACTGCCATAACCTGAACGTGATATCCGCATCCTCGGCAGCGTAATCAGCCACCGTTTCAACCGGAATATCCTTCATGTTTTTTTGGTTTTTCCCAGATCCGATCAGATCAGAAATCGGCACAGGTTTGTAATCGAGATATTTTTCTGACAAATCATCCATATTAACTGCCTGACCGGAATCCACAACAAATGCGCCGATCATGGTGTCGAATGAAATGGGTTCAACTTCAATGCCGTATCGTTTCAGAATCAGCATATCGTACTTGGCATTTTGGGCAATTTTAGGAATGCCGGGATCCGTAAGAAACGGATGCACCCAACTGAATTTTTCTTTGATATCGGCCGGATCTTCACAATTTATGGGGATGTAAATTCCGGTTTCTTCCTTCACTGAAAGTGCAATTCCAACCGGTTCAGCCTGCATGGCATCGATGTTGGTGGTTTCAAGGTCAAAACAGAGTGGAACGTTGCTTTGACGTAAACTGAGATAGGTATTCAGTTCTGCTTTGGTTCTCACAATCTGGTAGTGATGAACAGCCGTTTTAATTGATTTTCTTTTAAAACCCTGTTCAGCTTCCGGAAGTGAACCAAATAAATCTCCCGGATGATCGCCTGCAAGGCTTGACCTGTGGCTATTTTCAATCTTGGATTTAAATGACTTGAAATTCAGATGCTGAAATAAATTAATCAGCTCTTCAAAGTGGGGTTGGGTAACTTTGAGGGTTTTCCAGTCAAGATCAATCGGGGTTTGGGTTTCGATTGTAACGAGATCTTTTGAAGCAAGGGCAATTTCTTCATTACCAACCAGTTTGTTCAGACTTTTGGGTGGTGGAACTGCTTTTGCGGCTTCAAGTGCATGTTCAACCGATCCGTATTCCTGGATGATTTTCATTGCGGTTTTTTCACCGATTCCGGGAACGCCAGGGATGTTGTCTGAAGCATCTCCCATCAATCCAAGAACATCAATGACTTTATCTGGTGTAACCCCAAATTTTTCGAGAACGCCTTCATAGGAAATAAATTCAAACCCTGATTCATTTTTTGATGACGGACGCAGAATGGTTATCCGGTCTTCAACAAGCTGCATATAATCTTTATCCGGCGTGACCATGACAACATTTACATTTTCACCGGCAGCTTTTTTTGCCAGAGTTCCGATGATGTCATCAGCTTCAAATCCGTCAATTTCCAAAACCGGAATGTCATAAGCCCTAACCACTTGTTTGATGTAGGCAATCTGTGGCTTCATATCCTCGGGCATCGGAGCCCGTTGAGCTTTATATTGCTCATATTTGTGATGACGGAAAGTGGGTGCAGCAGTATCAAAAACAACAGCAATATGATCCGGTTTATGGTCATCAAGCAGTTTGATGAGCGTGGCAGTAAACCCATAAACTGCACCGGTGGGTTCATCTTTGAGTGATTTCAGGTTAGCCTGCAAAAGTGCATAATAGGCTCTGTAAACCAGTGCCATTCCGTCTAACAGATATAATTTTTCAGTTGCCATGGTTAAATCTTTGGTTCTTTGATTGATTTTTTCATCTTTCGTGCAGCCAGAAATACCTGATAAAGTTCAAGTTCTCTGATCATTTTTCTGTTTTCCCTGATTTCCAGATTCCGTTTTCTGGTATAAGGAGTGAATTGCCACCAGATCATCAGGATGACATAAAGGGTCATCCTCACTGCAAAATCAAACCGGCCGATAATGCCAAGCAGGATTTCAAGGATCACAACCAAAGCAGAAAATCCACCGACGGATATCAGCAGTTGCCTTAAAATCAGTTTTTCTGTTTTCTTCTTTAATTCAGGCAGTTTTTCCTGAATCCATTCAGATTGTTTATCTTCCGACAGTTGTCTGACGGAATCGGGGACTAAAATCGAGCTCACGGTTATTTTCCTGTAGGTTTTAACAGTAGGAAAATAGGAAAATTCACCGGGAATGACAATCTAAAGGCAGAACACCGGCATTTTGAAACAGGTAAGACTTTGTGCCGTAAGAGGAAGGCAGTAGTTGTAAATCGAGCAAAGCGAAGATCCCGATTCTTATCGGGGTGGCAAGTGGTAAGTGTTAATTCCCCTCCCTTTTAAGGAGGGGTGTCCCAACGGGACGGGGTGGTTTTACAAGACCCTACTTACTTTCAGCAAGTACTTTTAATTTCTTTTGACCATGTTCAAAGTCTTTGCCAAGCATCGAGTCCATCATCAAACCAAAGTACCGGCCGAAATAGCCAAGTTCACCAGAAACCGTCCAGGTAAATTGAGTTCCGTTAGCTGTGGGTTCAAGTAGCCATTCGTTAAGTCCTTTTCCCGGATTTGGGGAAATAAAAATCAAATCGGTTTTAATGACTTTATTTGGGATGACATCTAGAAATTGCATACTGCCTTCACCCATTTTTTGTCCGCTCCAGGTGTAAAGATGGCCAATGGAATCCGGCGTTCCAGAAATAGTAAAGGTTATTGTGGAATCCATTTCGTTCCAGGGGCTCCATTTCGGAAATTCGTTGAAATCACCAAGTATCTGGAAAACAACTGAATCGGGTTTTGCAATTTCAACTTTTCTTGAAACCGTATAAGAATCAGAGAGAAATACCGGAATAATAAGAATAATGGCAATTAGTCCACCAATAACAATCAATATCTTTTTTAACATAGAGCCTCCTTTTTTAGAATGAGTCTAAATTTAATATGTTTTTTCTGAAATTCTTTAATTTCTTTCACATGCTGGAAAAAATTCCCTGTTTAATAGTGGTTTTCTTTCTGTTGATTCA
>JAFLBE010000017.1 GCA_017303995.1 Bacteroidota bacterium
TTTATCAATAAGAACACAACATAGGGAGAACTACCAAATGGATACAATGGATCTTTTTCTGAATTCCTTCATTAACTCATTCAAATTCTGGGATCACGTTGATTCTGCAGGTGTCGTTGTAAAAGGTGACGTATCCGCATGGTTTCAATGGTCTATTTTAACGTTTATGATTATTGGCCTTGCAATTGTAATTGAAAGATTTTATTACATTGTAATCCGTTCAAATATCAGCGCTGACAAATTCATGGAAAGAATCCGTCAATTCGTCACAACTAACAATATCAAGGAAGCTATTGCACTTGCAGAACAATCCAAGGAAAAAGCACTTCCTTATATCGTTCTCAAAGGTCTGAAACGTGCAGATACTTCAAAAGATTTTCGTGATATTCAAAATGCAGTGGATGAAGCAACTCTTGAAGTGATTCCCCGTCTGACCAACCGCACCGGTTATCTGACTATGATTGCATCAGCATCAACCCTTCTTGGTCTTGCCGGAACAATCTTTGGTTTGATCATCGCTTTCGGTGCTGTGGGTGGAACCGGTATTCCTGCTGCTCAGAAATCTCAGTTTCTTGCCAATGGTATCTCTGCTGCCATGGGTACAACAATGATGGGTCTTTTCTCAGCTATTCCATTGACTGTACTCCTTGTAATTATTCAGGCGCGTACACAAAAGATTATCGATGAAATTGATGAGCATACTGTAAAACTGATTAACCTCTTAACCGGTTACCGTCCTGTTGTCAACTGACAATCCGGGAACATACTCAAGTTTACAAAGTATAATCACCCGTATCTAGTTGAGGAAACAATATGGCATTTAAACCTTCCGCAAGGAAAAAACAGGATAATGATTACAAAGAGCCGGATATGCTCGTAATCATGAATCTGATGGTTTGCCTGATACCGTTGCTTTTATCCTGCGCTGAATTCGTAAAAATGGGAACGATTGAAATCAATCTTCCCACTGATTCTGGTGGCGGTGGTGGCGGTTCTTCGGCATCCCTCGAAAAAGCAAAAAAGCTGGATCTCAAAGTACTAATTACGGAAGCTGGATTTACCATTCAGTCAACAATAAGAGGTATTGAAAAAGGACCAGTTGATAATGCTTCAATCCCTGTGAAACCGGGTTCGTACGACTTAAATGTAATGGGTTCATACAAAGAGCATTATCCTTTTGACGAGCTGAATGCAAAGTTAGTGGCTATGAAAAAGGAAATCGCCGGTCAGGGATTTACTGATGAAACCAACGTTCAAATCACGGCCGGTAATAATGTGCCTTACCAGGTACTGGTAAAAACAATGGATACAGTCAAAGCAAAATATGATAAGAACAAGGAAGTTGTAGAAGTCCTGTTCACAAATATTTCACTTGGCGTGACGTTATAAGGAGTTAAAAATGGCTTTTCAACCCAGTAAAGGAAAACGTCACAGGAAAGCAGCGGATACTGGAGTGTCACTTACATCTCTGATGGATGCCATGACCATTATCCTGTTGTTTCTTCTTAACCAGTTTTCTGCAGATGGTGCATTGGTTACAGAGGCAGAAGGTTTGAAACTTCCGGAGTCGATAAATTTGGATAAACCCAAAGCAAAAACTACCATTGTTGCAACAACAATGCAGTTGGTTGTTGACAATGAGTATATTACTGATGCTTCAGATTATATGGGACCTGTTGATCCAACCCATGGATTTATGATCCAGAAATTATTTGACCATTTAGATGCAAGAGCCCAGGAGCAGATTGATTTGGGTGATGGACCTGATGGCCAACCGATTTTCAGTGGCGAAATTCTCATTCAGGGTGATCGGGCAATGGATTATACCTCCTTTCTGAAAGTGGTTTACACTGCATCTCAGGCAGGCTTCATTAAAATAAAATTAATCACTGTTGAAGGTGATTGAAAGCAGGAGTCACGGATTCATGAAAAACTATGAAAAACAATCCCAGCCAGATGATAAGCTGATGGGTGCGGTGAACCCAAAGGCTACTGCTGTACTGGCAGCCAAACAGCTTGCCTTCCCTAATGAGTTTAAAAAATCATTCTGGGAAAGTATCGACAAACGATATGCAGCAATTTTGCTGGCAACATTTGTCGTGATCTATGGTGGCATGTTCCTTGCCTTAGTTAGTTATGTACCGCCCTCACAGGCAGATTTAAATGCGATGGCCAAACAGCAGTATATGAATAAAATTCTGAAGCAGTCTGCTCAGTTGGATATTCAGAAAAAAGCTGAAGAAGCTAAAGCTGATGATGCTGGTTCAGAAGAGGCGGCTAAAGAAGAAGTTGTTGAAAAAACTTCTACAAAAGGTAAGTCACGGGAAGAAACTCAATCTAAAGACTTCCAGGCAGAACGTGCCGCAGCTGCTTCTGCTGCCAAAGAGGCCTATCAGCAACAAGTTGCGGCTCAGGCTTCAGCAATGCTTGCTACCCTTTCCGGTCGTTCACGAACTGGTCGTGCTTCCTCAGCCGGTACAGCAGCCGATGTACTTGGTGGTGCAACCGGTACAACTGATTTAGGTTCTGTTCTTGCCGGCGCAACTGGTAAGGATGCTGCCTCGGGTCTTGGTCTTGCAAATGCATCACGTGCTGATATTGGACGCGGTGGTGGTGTTGGCGGTGCAAAATTAGGTGCAGTAGGTGCAGGTACTGGTCTTGGTGCTGGTTCTGGTGTTGGTGATGCACTTTCCCGCGGTGGGAAAATTAAAGCGTCACTTTCAACAGGTAAAGTTAAATCAACTGGGGCTTCCAGCCGTTCAGTTGAAGAACTCACTGGTGTTATTGATCAGCATCAACGTGCAGTACAGGCTTGTTACGAGCAAGAAAAAGTTAAAGATCCTTCTCTCAAAGGTCAGGTTGTTATTGAACTCAGAATTGGTAAAGATGGTCGTGTAATTGGCCCTCGTGTTGTTTCTAGTACAATGAAAAACCCGAATGTTGAGCGTTGTATTCTTAATAAGGTCAGGTTATGGCAATTCAGCGCAGTTACTGACCCGGCTCCTCAGGTTCTTAACGTACCTTACGTATTCGCAGATTAAGTTTATTTTTTAAATTGTTTAGTCAAAAAACCAGGTTTGTTTGAACCTGGTTTTTTTTATTTTCAGAAAGTGACTATGATTCCGACGTTAGCAACCACACATCGTATGGCTTCATGCGGTGACCTAAGAAACATTGATGAGGGAAAAACCATTCGTTTATCCGGCTGGGTAGCCAGAGTCCGTGATCATGGTGGTGTTTTATTTGTAGATCTTCGTGATCGTTACGGCAAAACCCAGGTTGTTTGTGATCCGGTTAATGAGGCCGTTTATGCAATTGCCAAGAATTTAAGATCTGAGTGGGTGGTTACTGTAACGGGAACTGTACGTTTAAGGCCAGAAAATTCGAGAAATGAAAATCTGGAAACCGGAGAAATTGAAGTTGTTGCACTTGAACTCATCGTACTCAACCAAAGTATGGTACTTCCGTTTCAGATAGAAGGATCGGATGACGTTAATGAAGATTTACGTTTGAAGTACCGTTATCTCGATTTACGAAGAGAATCCCTTCAACAGAAACTCTTGCTCAGATCCAAAATTACCCACATTATCCGGGATTATTTTCATCGTCTTCATTTCGCTGAAATTGAAACACCGGTTTTAATGAAGTCTACACCCGAAGGTGCCCGTGATTTTCTTGTTCCATCAAGAGTAAATGCCGGAAAGTTCTTTGCACTTCCGCAATCACCCCAAACTTACAAACAAATATTAATGGTAAGTGGGTTTGACCGGTATTTCCAAATTGTAAAATGCTTCAGAGATGAAGATTTACGTGCCGACCGGCAACCTGAGTTTACCCAAATAGATATTGAAATGGCTTTTATTGATCAGCAGGATATTCAATCTGTGGCTGAAGGTCTTGTAGCAAGACTGTTTAAAGAGGTTATGAATGTTGAGGTTCCCGTTCCATTTAAACGGATGACCTACGATGTTGCGATAAATAATTATGGTTCTGACAAACCGGATCTTAGAAATCCGTTAGTAATCACTGATGTAACCCTTCCTGCTGAAACTGGTTTTAAGGTTTTTGATTCAGCTATTACTGAAGGTAAACTAATCTCTGGAATCCGGATTCCTGCTCCGTCAGTTCTCAGCAGAAATACTTATGATGATCTTGTTGAACGATATAAAGCTGCCGGACTTGCAGGCCTTATTTTGTTCAGGATGGGTGCACAACTTGACGGTCCGGTAGTTAAGTTTTTAAACGACGATTCAAAGCAAGCCATTGTTGATGGTTTTGGTTTAAAAGATGGTGATACACTTTTACTTTCAACTGGCCTTGGTACCAAGTACAAAATCATTCTTGGAAATTTACGGCTTGAACTTGGTAAAATTCTGAATCTGGTTGATGAAAACCAGTTTTTATTCCATTGGGTGAATGACTTCCCATTGCTTGAGTGGGATGAAGAAGAAAAACGGTATGTTGCTATGCACCACATGTTTACTTCGCCCCGTGATGAGGATATGGATAAATTGGGTGTTGATAATGGTGCGGTTAGAGCCAAAGCCTACGATCTTGTGTTGAACGGAAATGAAGTTGCTGGTGGTTCGATCCGGATTTACAAACCAGAAACCCAGTCAAAAATCTTTGAATTATTGGGAATGTCAGTTGAAGAAGCAAAAGAGAAATTTGGATTCCTGCTCGACGCTTTCAAATACGGAGCTCCACCACATGGTGGAATAGCTTTCGGACTTGACAGAATGGTCATGATTATGACCAAGTCAACATCAATCCGTGATGTCATTGCTTTTCCAAAAAATTCGAATGCCCAGAGTTTGATGGATGGCGCCCCTTCTGATGTTGCAGATAAACAATTGAGGGAGTTGTACATCAAAACGACTCATGTTCCTGTAAAATAGGTATAAACTAAGTATTTTTATTTAAGCCGTATCCGGGTTCTCTGGGTACGGCTTTTTTTTTGCATAAAAATGTGTATTGTGCTTAAAATTATCTTTTGCGATTATAACATCCATGAAAAGTGGACCTATTTGCAGTTTAATAATTTGTTTTTTTATCCCCATAAATTTGGCTTTTAGTCAGGATTTCCCGGTGTTTTCTTCTCAGGATCAATTCATCATGGATTCTCTGACCGTCGAAATATTTAAACGATCCTACCTACTTGGATCGTTAAGTGAAGAATCCCGTATGGAAAATGAAAAGGTATTTCAGGAAAACTTATCGTGGTTATCTCCTTTCAATTTAGGATTGCAACTTTACAATCCAAATCAGACAGGAAGTTCAACATCTGGTAGTCAGATTGGGTTTTCGCCAACATTTGGTGTATCGCTGAATATTGATCTCGAAAAACTGATAGCATTCCCAAGCAGAGTGCGTATTGCAGAGGCAAATCAAAGCAGAGTAGAAAATACGTTACTTCATCAAAAACGTGAAATACGGATTTTCGTGGAAATGAAATATTACGACTACCTGTTAACGGTCGAAAATGTAAAAATCAAAAAGAACACCTTTCAAAACCAAAGTGATCAGGAAAATCTGATCCGTCAAAAGTTTGAAAAAGGAGAAGCCAAGCTGGAAGAAGTTCTTTTAATTCAAAGTGCTTTGGAGCAAACCAGGCTTTCAATTTTGGAAAGTCAGTTTCAGTCCCAAAAAATATACAGAGAACTTCTCATCATGTCATCTGTTCCTGAGGACTTCAATAACCTTATGAAAAGCAGGGATTGAACCCATGGACTTATTTTTACAGATTGTAAGGTCAGTAAAACGCCGTTGGAAATTCTGGACTTTATTTCCATTAGCCGGGATGGGTATAACTTTTTTGTTAACCATGAATGAACCCAAAACCTATGTTTCTGTTTCAACATTGAACATCAATTTCCCCAGCAGCAAGGTCTTAAGTTTAACCGATGATGTTTTGCAGCAATTTGAAGTCAACTTATATTTTGAGAATCTGATCGAACTCATCAGATCAAAAAAGACAATTGACAGATTACAACTTCAACTTATCAGTGATCAGCTGAACCAAACGCTAAACTTCCCCTTAAAAGGCCAACCCTTTGTCAATGAAGCAGATAAAACCGGTTTGTTAGCAAGGGTCGATTCACTTCTTGATAAAAACAAACCTTTCACAGAAGGAGAAGCCGGTTTCAAACAGGTTACTGACTTTCTGAATGCAAAAAAACTCTCATATAGTAAAATAGTTTCTGGCCTTAAAGTTAACCGGGTAGGGAACAGCAATTATATCAAACTTCTGATTGAATCGGATGAGCCGATGAAGTCAGTTTATCTTGCTGAAAACCTGATTCGTGCTTTGATCTGGCAAAATAGAATAGTTGCAAGAAACCGAACCTCATTTGACAGAGAAATGTATGAAAAATTGGTTGAGCAGGCACGGTTGGTTTTAGATGAGAAGGTAAACCGGTTAGAAAAGTATAAAGTTAAAAAGAATATTATCAATCTGGATGAATATACAAAAGCCCTCGTTAATCAAATTGTGAATCTGGAACTTCAGATTACCAAATTGACCCAGCAGAAAGCAGAGGCTGACAGAGGACTTTCGAAGCTGCAGGAAACGGGAAACATTCCGGCTGAACTGCCACTTAATTTGAGTTCAAATAAAAGTATTCTTGAAAAAAAAGCACGGCTGAAAGTATTTAACGAAGAACTTCTTCGAAATCAGTTTGAAACCAGTCAAAATAGTCGAAACAAGGATATTGAAGACAGTATCCGGAATTTGAAACGGGAAATCAGCGAATCCATTACCGGTATCCTTTCAGATGTTCCTTATGATGTTGGTGCAACCCGCCAGGAAATTGCAACCCGGACGATAGGGTTTTTACTGGACAGGGAAGTTGCAGATGAAGGACTAAAAGTCATTACCGGAGAATTAAAACGGGTAACCCAATACATAACTGTTTTTGCACCCATTGAGTCAGAAATTGGTACCTTAAATAGTGAAATCAATGTTGCCCAGGAATCTTACCTGATTTTACTCAATAAGCTAAATCTTGCCAAAACCGTTGAGCAGGGAAAAGGTGAAGGTGAAATTGTCATGTTGGATCCGCCCGGGGTTCCCGAGAAACCAGAACCATCGAAACGCTGGATTCTGATTTTACTTTCAGGAATGAGCCTGTTTGTTATCATTGTAAGTCTGTTGGTGGCAATAGAAATTCTGGATGCTACCATTTCAACAGTTGAGCAATATGAAGACGTAAGTTCTTTACCCTTACTTGGTGTCATACCTGACCGTACTGATACGATTCTTGAATCGGAAGGTCTTTCAAATCAGATTGCAGAAATGATTTCAATTCAACAGGTTAGGCAAATTGGAAAAGGAATCACGAATTCTGGGGCTGAAAAGAAATGTATTTTGTTTGTCAGCTCGCATCGTGAGGAGGGAAAGACCACACTTGCATCAGAACTTGCCAAACAACTGATAAAATCAGGAAAGAAATTGCTGCTGCTTCAGGCTGATTGGATGAAAACAGATTTTGAACCGACCCCTGAATTCCCATTTCTGGGTCAGGGAAAAACTGTACCAGGTGAGCTTTCACAATCTGGTTTCTGGGTTCTGGCATCGGAAGGGAAAAGTTGCATAGATGAAAGAAGTGAAGAGGATTGGAAATCTGAAATTATTATCCTTAAGAATAGATATGATTTTGTTTTTATTGTAAGTCCGCCAGTGTCTGTTTTTACAGAGTGGAAGGACTGGACGAATTTTTCTGATGGACTTATTTGGGTATTCAGGGCAAATCGTGTCTTTCAGGCAAGCGACAGAAGAAATCAGGCCATGATAAGCGAAATGGGGGAGAAAGTAATTGGGTCAGTTTTAAATGGTGTCACGTTAGAACGGATGGAAAGTTACCTCGGTACTTATTCCAAAAAGACGATCTGGTTTAAGAAAATGGATCAAGAGAATGATTTCCAGAGAATTTATATTAATCAAAGGAAAGAAAAGTGATTTTGACTGACTTTACAGGCGCATCTGAAAAGTTTTGCATAAAGCCCGGTTATTCCGGGCTTTTTTATTTTACCGAATGGCTGACATTGTTGCAGCAGGAAACAAAACACTACATTAAATATCGATCCAAATTACAGATTTTACCTGATTTCAGTTAAACAAGTTCAGTGATACCTTAGCATTACACCAAGAGGTAAATATGAAACGTTTAATTAGTTCAGTATTAATGGCCATATTATTCCCGCTAACCCATTTTGCCGGGGACGTTTCAACCCGATTCAGTATCTATGTTCCACCAAATAACAGTGCCGGCCGGCAGGCGATGCTGATTGTAACCTCCATTCAGGATGGAGCAAATGTTCGCATTATTGATGATGAAGAAGACGGGGATAAAGATGACTCCTGGTCTGGAGTTCTGGACAAAGGGGATACTTACCTCATGGTTCTTGCCGACGGTTCTGTCAATGATGATTATGGCGGAAAAGCAGATGGTGATTATTTTAGGGTGATTTCGGATAAACCCGTGCTTGTTAGTGAAGCCACCCGCTCTGACTGGCAGCATGATTTTGTTCCGTCAGATAATAAAACCATGATAGGTAGCACCTTCTATGTTTTTGCTCCACCGACGTTAATGTCGAAACAGGATTTGAACATTTTCGCCTATACTGACAACACCATCGTTTACATTAAAGAGTTAACAAGTTCAGCAAAGCTTTCAACAGGTCGCATCACAGCAAATCTGAAATCACCTGCGGTTCTGAGATCTTTTGTTTTGAATGTCGGGAAAGATATCATCTACAACGGAACTGAAGGCCAGGATATTTTGGAAGGTGGAAAAACTTATCTGATTCAGGCAACAAATCCCGTTTCTGTACAGTCCGGGGCATTATTTGGAAGTGCAAGGGACGGTGGCGCTTACGTTCCTTGCTCAAATGGCTCAAATGCCGGAAATCTCTTTTACTTTGGTGTTCCTTACCAATATTCGGGTGAACAGGAAATCAGACTGGTTTCATTTAACGACGACAATCTTGTTACGCTAAGCTATTATGAAAACTCGTCAAAAAAGTGGATCGACATTCAAACCTGGACATTGTCGACTTACCAAACTGCTGATTGGGTTGCAAAAGCAGGCGTCGCTTATGGTGTATTCAGAGTTACTGCTTCAGTTGGGAAAAAAGTAGCCGTTTTTGAAGCAAACTGGCTGGAAACCGGGAGTCCGGGAACAAGTGACATTGGGGTTTTTCTAACGGCTTCTGATGGTTCAGGGGCAGGTACACGATTTGTTGTTTATTTGCCGCCACCCGGAATTGAAAGTTCTGCAATAAATCCAAAAACCGGTAAAAAATATCCGACCGAAAAAATGACCCATATTTATGTTTATGCCCAACAGGATTCGACTCATTGCTGGATAGTTGACCGTGGTACTTTTGGACAAAAGCTTTCGAACAAGTTCACCGTTGACAAAGACGGATATCATGATTGGTTTGTTAACCTCGACCAATGGAAATCAATTTATAACGGAACCGGGACAACAAGCGGACCTGAGCGACCTTACGTTGAAGTTATTACCGACAAGCCGGTTTCAGTCATGCTTGCAAACTGGAATGACAATTGGATGGCTTATGCAAATTCTATCCTGACACCCTCTTTTGAATCAGAATCAGCTGCTTCGGTCAATAAAGTGGCACCCAATGAAGATTTTACCTTCAGGGCAAAAACGAAAAATACATCAGAATCAGTTCTGAAGGATGTATCAACAACCGTTTCTCTTGAAAATGGACTTGAGTTGAAAAAATCAGATTTCAAAGTTAATGAAAAGGATCTTGGTGGAGGAGAAATAAAAACCGATAAAAAAACAAATATCGTTACGATTACTGTTTCAGGTTTTGATCTGAATCCGGGAGATTCAATCACAGCGACTATTCAGACAACTGCAGGATCGACCTATAAAGATGGAACCTCTATTCCGAACGGGGCAGTTTTATCTGCAACATCCACCACTTCTGCAATTGATAATGAAGGAAATGTTGTTGAAACGACTCATTCTGACGGGATAAGTATATCAACCCTCACCGGCGGAACAGAAATAAAAACAACAACTCTGGCCTTTGAAGATTTATATCGTCAGTCGTGGAATGATTGGGATTTTAACGATTGGGTTGTTGGAGTCAAGGCAACAAAATATTTGACGGTTGATCAGCTTGTTGAACGGGCAACCTTAACTTACACGCCACTTGCCCGGGGTGCAGTCAAAGACCATTTATTCAAACAAACACTTACGTTCAACGGTGAAGCGCAGATATCAAAATCAATTTATGAAGCCGACGGAACACTGGTTTCTGTCTCTGCACCGGTAACCTATCGGGATGGCGCAACTGTTACCATTTTTGAAAGCACCAAAACTGCACTTCCGCCAGAAAAAGGATTCACCTTTACCAATACTGAACGAAGTCAGCTTTCAGATGTGAAAGGTCAGATTGTTGTGCTTTCACTTGTTTTAAACTCGCCGGCAAAAAATCCACAATCAGACTTTTCAAATTTCCATGACCCTTTTCTGGTTCTTGAAAATAAAGAAGAAATTCATGTGAGGAGCCTGATCAGCAACCTTCCGGAATATATTCAGAATCTTGACAATGTTGAAAGTGATGTAAAAATAAAAGGGTTTGATCTCGATCTGGCCTTGTCATTGCCTGAGGGTTGGCGATGGCCGCTTGAATCCAAAATAAACGCACTCTGGGCATCCTATCCACAATTTGAATCGTTTATTCTAACCGGAAAAACAAGCCAGACAGATTGGGCAACCCTTCCTGAAAATTCAAAGGTTCGGCATTCTGGTGCACACCAAATAAGCTCCGGACAATTTTTCCAAAAGGAAAGAGAACTGTCTTTTACTGCTATTCCTTCTGAAATGGGATCACTTGTTACAGCAGTTTCTTCCGAAGAAAATGGAAAAACTGTACTCCTGACCATTTCCCAATTTGGTAACGTTTACAAACAAACCGGGTCTGATTTGCCGGTTAAAATTGCATCAGTTGGAGCAATGGTTCGAAGCAATCCGTCACTGCTCAATTTTCAGGGTGAAAGCTGGCTGGCTTTTGGTGATGAATTGGGCAGGTTGAACCTGATTGGTTTTTCGGGAAATCAAACGGCAGGATTCCCGGTTCAATTTGAACATCCAATCAAATCATCGCCTGTTAGTGTTGGGACGGGGGAAAGTCAATTCCTGATTCTGGCAGCAGGAGATGGAAAAATCTATAAGCTCGGAACTGATGGGGTTCTTGTTACCGGTTGGCCAAAAGAGTTTTCTTCAAGAACGGATGAGTTTGGACAGTTTCCGATGGTACCCACACCGGCAGTTGGTGATGTGAATGGCGACGGTCTCTCTGATATCGTCATGGTCTCACCAGAAGGCCGGTTAAATGTTTTTTCAGAAAAAGGGGATTTTCTTACCGGATATCCGATGGAACTCGGCCATGGCGTGATCACCTCACCCATCCTTGTGAGTCTTGATGCGTCGCCGGGCAAAGAGATTATTATCGTTTCAACCGATGGAAGCATATTCGTACAAAACTTTGCCGGTGATAAACTGAGCGGATTTCCGTTGGAGCTGAACGATGGCGTTTCTGCCTCGCCTGCAGCCGGAGATCTTGATCATGATGGAAAAATGGAAATCGTGGTTGCTACCGAAACCGGAAAGCTATTTGCAATCGGGCAAACTGGAAAAATCCTTCCAAATTTTCCTGTTGTTTTAACCAATGGAATAACTTCTGCTCCACTTGTGGCTCAGCTTGATGGTAAACCCGGTGAGGAAATTCTTGTGGTGGCAGAAAACGGAACCTGGTCAGCCTGGAATCAATTTGGTGAAGTTACCGATGAAACCGCAATCAATTCGGTGTATAGAGAAACATGGACCCAATCCCCCCCTCTCCTTTATGAAACAACAGAAGGAACTGGAAAACTGATCCTCACCAGTGTGACCGAGGCACCCTTGATTCTCGATTTTTTACAATTTGATTCAGACAGTTCATCGTGGACTACTTTTATGGGAAACCAAAACCGGACAGGAAATTTGACAAAATCCTATTCCATTTCTGGCGGAGCGGACACCGCACTGATTAAAACCAGTGCTTTTAATATGCCAAATCCAGTCCGGAAAGGAAGTTCTACAACGACTCTTGTTTACAGATCAGCAATCGGGATTAACACGATGTCAGTCAGCATTTTTGATCTGGGAGGTGAATTGGTGAAAACCTGGCGAAACGACTCTATTCTGCATTCATCCACTGATCATTATGTGGTTTGGGATCTTAAGAATGCAGATCATTTTTCAGTTGCCAACGGTGTTTATCTGGCCGTGCTGAAAGGGAAAAATGCGTCAGGTAAAGACTTTGAAACCACAATTAAAATCGCAGTTCTGCGATAAGAAGGACGAATTGAAATGAAAACTTATTTGTACCTATTCTTAACTTTTGGGCTGATTGTTTCTTTCACCGATCTTTTTTCACAAAGTGGCGGTGAAGCCGGTGCTTTTCTGAAAAACGGCTTTGGCATTAAAGAGACAACACTTCGGGGGGCAGTAACAGCATCGGTCTCAGGTCCCGCCTCCGTTTTCTGGAATCCAGCCAATTTAAAACCGGGAAAACAATCTGAACTGATGTTCGCTTATGTTAAACCATTCGGAAACTTTTCCGGAATTTCAACCTTTCAGGCAGGATTTTTCTCAACGGTTTGGGATCAGCCTTTTGGGTTGGGAATTGTGTCAATGAATGTAGATGGGATTGAGGAAGTAAACTCATTTTCGGGTCCGACCGGAACTCAATTTTCGAGCAGACAAACCGCCGTTCTTTTGGGAACTTCCTATCCGGTAACCAAAAAGTTAAATTTGGGCGCAACTGTAAAATGGATTCATATCGGGCTTGCCGGTGAGAATGCGTCAGGAATCGGAGCAGATTTTGGATTAAACTGGGCGTTTTCTGAGCAATTGACATTTGGAATTAATTTAAGGGATTTGCTCGGTGCGAGACTGGCTTTGGGCTCAAAAACTGACATCGTTCCCTTTAAAATGCAAACAGGATTTGCCTGGAAAACGCTCGATATTCTTGAGTTATCAACTGATGTTGTTCTACGTCCCGGTCAGAAAACCCTGGTTTTAAACGGTTTAAGTGTTGATCTATGGAATTCAGCACTGTTTGCCTATTCCGGTTTCGATGCAATCAACGGAACCGGATCACTTGGCTTTTCAGTGAGGTGGTATGATTTTTCACTAGAAAGTGGTTACCTCATTCAAAAACATCTGGGGAATAGCTTTTCTTTTGGCGGTTCAATACGATTCTGAGAAATAAACATCACTCCCCTTATAAACTGAAAAAATATGAAAATTGCCCAGGTTGTAAAAGCATTGCCATCCTCGTTTGGTGGCGGGATTCAAACTCATGCCTGGTCGCTGGCAATGGAATTGGTAAACTCAGGACATCAGGTAACTTTTATTACCTCATCCAGACTTGACCCTGGGCAACTTTACTCAATTTCTTCAGTAAGAATTCCACTTTTTATCTCGCAGAAAAGCCGGCTTTTGGCCTGGATTGGGGACATTATTTTTAATGTTTCTGCCTTTTTTGTTGTTTTGACACGGTCAGCCAGGTGGGATGTGATTCATACCCACGGCCGAAGTGGCTTATTCAATTCATTTCTGCCATTTTTCATCAGGAAAAAAGTCGTTACTTCTTTTCATAGCCTGACGTCTGATGAAATCAGGTTTTTATCCGATGTTCAGGTTCTTGAAAAGGTTATTCTAAACGCTTTCATTCTTCCTGCCGAAAAACGGTTAGTCAGAAAAGCGCTGCACCCCATTTCCGTCTCAAAATTTCTTTCTTCAGTCCTGCAAAAAGGAAAACCACGTTCAACGTTCAGCGTTATTCCGAATGGGATCGATTTAACCTCATTTGGTTCGCCGGTTTCATCTTCACTGAACCAAAGATGGCTTTGTGTCGCCCGTCTTGAAGCGATTAAAGGTCTGGATTTGCTAATCAGAGCGTTGCCATTTTTTCCGGGTACAACCCTGACTTTGGCGGGTGACGGCCCAAAAAAGGAAGTGCTTAAAAAACTAGCTTTAGAAATCGGAGTGGCAGAACGGGTTTATTTTGCTGGACGGATTTCTTCCTCACAAATTGCTTCAATTTACCGTTCACATGGTTTATTTCTATTTCCAACCCGATATGAATCGCAGGGAATCGTGGTTCTTGAAGCTTGTCGGTTTGGGTTGCCGGTTATCGCTTCAAATATTCCCGCAATCAGCGAAGTGATTTTAAACGAAAGTAACGGATTGCTTTTTGAAATGGATAATCTGCATGATCTGGTTGGAAAAATTAATCAATTTTATGAAGAGCCTGAAAGTAAAACCAATAAAAAAATTCTCAGTTTTCAGTCACACCTTGCCGTGAACTACTCACTGGTCACCATGACCAGAAAGGTTCTCGAATGCTACCGGTCAATTTAAAAAACCGGGTTGTTGCTTTTTCTCCTTCGCTGGAAATCCTTCTCACCCGTGGAACCGGATTTTTATTATTCCTCTGGATTTCACTTCTTTTTCCCCTTTCGTCAATTGGTAAATGGGGACTAGTTTTAACGATTCTGAATCTGGTTGAAGTATTCGCACTGCAAATAACAACCCCATTTTTACAACGGGAAGTCTCGTTAAAAACTGAACAAAAATTTTGGCTTCCCGAATTTAAACTTGCTGGATTACATCTTTCCTTTTTTCTGACTCCATTCGTCATTCTTCTTCTTTTAGCCGGAATTTCCACCCGTTTTGACTACCTGACAGAAAGGGATTCAGTTTTTATTCTGACCGGATTCGTAATTCAATTCCTTCCGGTTTTTTTGTCTTCGGTTTGTTTTGCATCCAGACGATTTTTTTCGTTTCTGATGCTTAAAACAAGCGTGCCCGTTCTCCTGCTCATTTTTTCACTAACAGCAAACAGTCAGCAGGACTTACTTTCGCAATGGTCTGAATGGTACCTGATTGCCCATTTAATCAATTTATTACTTTCAATTTTTGTTTTTTTCTTCAACTATAAAAATATCCGGTTTTTCCGGATTCGAATCCAACAGGTTTTTGCTTACAACTTCCCGGTTTCACTCTCCACTTTGATATCTGTTCTGATAAACAGGCTTGATATTCTTGTTTTTTCAATTTTTCTGCCTGCCTCTGCATTGGGCATTTATTATTCGGCTAGGCGATTTGTTCAGATTAATGAAGCCGGTCTCCAGGTCATTTCCCGGTTAAGTTATCATCCGATGGTAAAAGGGTTTGGCATCGGCCAGATAGCTGGAATCCTGGTTGTCGCTAAACTCTGGATAAAAAATTCACTGATCATCCAGATTCTCCTTTTCACACTCATTTTATTCCCACTTTTTTTCATCTATCCGAAAGAAAAGGATATGCTTGTTCTGACCTATTTATTTCTTTCAGTTTCTATATTTATCAGGTGTTTTTCTCAGCAATATGGAATGGCTTTAGACCTTGCAGGCTTCCCGAAAGACAACATGAAATACTTGATTTTTGGACTCATTATCCATCTTTTACTGTATATGTTTTGGGTAAGTATCGCCGGATATTGGGGTATCGTTACAACAGTTCCAATTGCCTATCTGGCTGGGTTCTGGATGGTAAAAAAGAGGATAACCGTTTTATCTCAAGTTAATACAGGAATTTGAAATGATAGTTTTAACAGTTTTTTTCTGGTTGATAGGTATCTACTTATTCTTTTATTCCTTTTACTGGTTCCTCACCGTTTTACTTGGAAGTTTTTACCGTTACCACGATCCCAGACAGATTATTTCACCCAAAGCAATTGAATATTTATTCATTCTACCTGCTTACAAACCCAACTCACTTTTTCTTAAGGTCATCGAATCAGTAAAAGTTGCGGCCGGTGAAAACCGGATTCACCAGATCTTTTCCCTTTTACAGGAACCAACAGAAGATATGGTTAAACAGGTCGGTCAAGCAGGGATTCATGTAAGAAATAAATCCTTTTCACATTTCACTGGTAATCCTTATCACTATGCATTGGAATTCATTATCTCTGAAATAGAAAGTGGAATAAAAGAAGGTAAATGGAATCCGACTCACATTGTTCTTTTAGATAAGGATAATGTGCTTTCATCTGATTTTATGGATAAAATTGAACCCGGTGTGTTGGGTGGATATGATTTAGTTCAGGGGAAACGACTTCCATTCACAACTTACAATGCAGCACAATCTTTCGATACAATTGCAGAATCATTAAATGACATCCAATTCAGGGCAGCAAAATCCTGTGCAGGACTTGGTCTTGAAGTCAGTGGCTCTGGTTTGGTTATGAAATATGAGTTGTTCAGATCGGCAATTCTATCCCTGGATAAACGTTCACCCGGAATGGATAAAAACCTCATGGTTAATCTCCATAAAATGGGATTTTCTTCACTTTATGTTCCTACTGCAACACTTTTTGAAGAAAAAACAGATGACATGGAAATCATGCAGGCTCAAAGAACCCGGTGGTTGGGCGAGCAGTATTACAATGGGATGAATTACGGACCTGAGCTGATCTGGATTGGCTTGAAAGAGTTTCGGTTGTCACCCATCGATTTTGCTGTTTCAATTTTAAGACCGCCAAGAAGTGTTCACGTTTTACTGATGCCGGTTTTAGCTCTTGCTGAAATGACAGATTATATAGTGGGAAACAGCATTTTTCCAACCGTGCCTTTTTTCACATTGGGTACAATTCTCCTTTTTCTTTCTGTTGTCATTTTTGCCCTTGCAACCCATTCAGTCCACCATTTACTACGCATTATTTTCAAATTACCTCTTTTTGCAATCAAAAATGTCAGTGCTTCTTTCAGTGGCGTTTCAAAGAAAAACCGCGGAAAGTTTATACATACTGAACGAAAAGTAGGCGAATAAAAATGAACGTCATCCGCAAGCCAAATGCTTTGAATGCTTATTCTGAAGGATTTCAAACCAGTTGGTTTTCAGATTTTCTTTTTGATCTTTTTATCAGAAACCGGATGAATTCGGTTTGGGGATGGCTTTTACTTTCCGGAATCATGATTGCCGTTTCTGCAGGAGTTGCCATTATTGGTCCGATGCTGGGGATTTTTATCATTGCACTTGTGATAGGAGGGCCTCTCGTTTTTTCAACTTTACTAAGTTTAAAAACCGGAGTGTATGTCATCATCAGTATTTCTTTTTCGATTGGCGTGGTCATCATGGCTTTTCCTTCGCTTCAGATTGGGCTGTTGGTTGACCTTCTTATTTTATTTATGTTTCTGGGTTTGGTTTACCGATCCTACAAATCAAAAGACTGGAGTTCATTCAAAACCCCTGTTAGCGTCGTCATTCTCATCTGGATCATTTATAACCTGCTTCAAATTGCGAATCCCGGTGCCGCTTAACGAATTGCCTGGTTTTATGTGGTCAGACCCGCCGTCGGTTATATTTTGCTTTTTTTTATGACGTATGCTTTTATCCGCACAAAAAAAGAAATCAAAAACCTGCTGACTTTCATCACCATTTTACTTCTGATCACTTCAGTTTGGGGAATTCTGCAATTCTTCAACGGGTATCTTTCTTTCGAAATGGCCTATGTCATGGCCAATGATGCCGTTCATCTAGTTTACATTAATGGTCGCTGGCGATCATTTGGCACTATGATTTCACCCGCCCAATATGGGATCGTTGTTGCCTACCTGATGGTCTTGGTTTTTATTTTGGCTTCACGGAAAATGAGTTTCTTTTTGAAAATGATTTATCTGGGGGCGGGCTTTGCTGCACTTTTTGCCATGGTTTACTCGGGCACACGATCTGCTTACGTTGTGGTTCCGCTTGCGCTTATAACTTTGGTTATACTCGGGAAAAATCTGAAGCTTTATTTTATCGGTGCCGGTTTTGGCGTTCTGTTTTTGGTTTTAATCGTCACACCTTCAAATAACTATCAGATTCAGCGAATTCAGTCAGCTTTTAACGGTGAGCATGATGAATCGTACATGGTAAGAAAGAGAAATCAGGAAATGATACGGCCGTGGATTCTTGCACATCCTTTGGGTGGCGGATTGGGTTCAACCGGTGTTTGGGGTCAAAAATTTTCACCGGGTACTTTTCTGGCTAAGTTTCCACCCGATTCCGGTTATGTGCGTGTTGCAGTTGAACTGGGATGGATCGGACTGATCATTTATCTGATCATGATCGGTAAAATTATGATTTCGGGCATTTTTGCCTATTGGAAAATGACTGATCCGGAACTGAAAAAAATTGTCCTTGCCATTCTCTCAATGCTTGCAGCAATAAGTGTTGTTGAATATGCACAGGAAGTCATTAATAAACTCCCGACGAATATGTTATTCTGGATTTTCCTTGGGATACTTTTCAAATCCATTCAGATTGAAAAAGCTGAACAGCAAACTCAACTATTAACTGCTGAATTTGGAAAGGTTGAGTCAAAATGAAAATAACCATGGTATCCTGTCAGCATTTTACGTCAGGAATTGGTCATTACGGAGTTGAACTCGCTTCGGAAATCAGAAAAACACAACCTGACCTTGAACTTTTCAAACTTTCGAAACCGGGTCATGAAGATGATTCCTGGTTCTCGAATTCCTGGATCCGTCCAATTCGGTACCGGTCATTAAGAAACCTGCATCCGTATGTTCTTCCCATTTATATCCGGAAGGCCCTTGTCGGAACCCACTCTGATATTTACCATGCGCATTGGTTTCAATCAGGACTTGCGCTGACTCTAGGATATTCGAAAAAAACAGTGATAACCATGCACGACGTGTCTCTTCTTCATGTGAAGGAGGGAAGTTCGTTATTTGCCGATTATTATTCCTGGAGCATTAACCGGTTTAAAAAGCTGGGGATTCCACTGATTGTTGTTTCAGAAGCAGCCAAACAGGATACAATCGAATATGCCGGATATCCTGAAAAACTGGTTTTCCCAATCCATAACGGAATCAATTTCAACCAGTTTTATCCTGCCAAAAACAAAATAAATAAATCAACTTTTACTCTGATTTACACCGGTGGACTTGGGCAACGGAAGAATGTGAAAAAACTTCTCGATGTAATGAAAGTGCTTGAAAACAAGTATGATTTTATTGAAATGAAACTTGCCGGTTCGCATCCTGAACGAACGCCATTTCCCAGCTATGCAGCCCAATTGGGGTTGAAACGTACTTCCTTCACCGGGTTTATCCCCGATGATCAGCTGACCACCTTTTATCAGAATGGTGATTTATTGATTTATCCATCAGAATATGAAGGATTTGGGTTTGCACCGCTTGAAGCAATGGCTTGTGGTATTCCGGTAATTTCGGGAACGGGTGGCGCTTTGAAAGAAACTGCCGGCTCAGGTGCCTGGCTTTCAGGACTTGAAACAGAAGAGCTTGCAGAAAAAGCAATTAAAATCATCGAAGATTCCCAATTCAGAAATGACCTGATTAAAAAGGGAAGTGACTGGGTAAAACAATTTACCTGGGAAAAATCTGCAGAAAAAACCCTTGACGTTTTTCAGAAAGAAAGATCATGAAAATTGTGATTGCCTCTTGTGCGGTTGCCGATTGTGGTATTGGCCGTTACGATGAAGAATTGACAAAAGCCCTTCACGCATCAGGTGAAGACGTTACACTTTACCGAAAAACACCGGGCACAGTTCCTTACATAAAATCCTATCCGTACCGCAGTTTCAGAGAACTTCGCCATTACGTTGCACCCTATTATTTATCAAAAGGCATCAGTCATGAAAATCCTGACATCTTTCTTGCCGATTATGTTGACGCCGGTTTTGCAATTGGACTATCCGGAAAAAAACCAAAAGCAATTGTTACAACTGCACACGATGCCATTCCTTTTATTTATAAGCAAAAGCCTGTTGATTTCTGGTTTTACAAATTTCAGTTGGCAAAAACGCTGAAAATCAGTGATTCCATTGTGGTCGTTTCACAGAAATCAAAAGATGATTTTGTGTTTTACACAGGCTGCTCACCCGAACGGGTTCAGGTGATTTATAACGGAATAAATCACAAGTTTTTTTATCCTGATCTGGTTAGAAAACCGAACTCCATTTTTACAATCAGATATGTTGGCGGACTTTCAAAACACAAAAATGTTGAAGTGATCATCAGGACTGCAAAAATTCTTCAGGATCGAAATATACCGGTAAAGTTTGAACTGGGTGGCGGATATCCGCAAAGTACGCCCTTACCTGCTTTGGCAACCGAACTTGGGCTCAGAAATGTTGAATTCAAAGGGTTCATTCCTGACTCAGAGCTTCGTTCGTTTTTGGCTGGTGCAGATTTATTTGTTTATCCGAGTTTGTATGAAGGATTTGGTTTTCCGCCGTTGGAAGCAATGGCTTGCGGAACTCCGGTTATCGCATCAGGAAAAGGAAGTCTTACTGAAGTTTTGAGAAATGGTGCAGTTACGCTTGATCCCGTTCCTGAGGCATTTGCAGATGCCATTGAAAAAATTGCAGACGATACGGTGAAATGGAATTTGCTCAGAGCCAACGGCCTATTGGTTGCCAACTCCTATTCCTGGGGAAAAGCTGCCAGTGAAACCCTGGGCTTGTTTCAATCCTTAACGGGAGTGAGATAATTTTATGTACGGATACCGCAAAATACTTTGGTCACTGGTAAACAACAGTCTTGAAATTCTGATCGGGATGACCACCATTATTCTGGTTACGCGTCTTTATTCCAAAGAAGAAGTGGGTGCCTGGACGGTATTTATGACAGTATTTTTCTTTGTCACCAAGCTAAAAGAAGGTGTTATCCAGACTGCTCTGATCAAGTTTTCATCCGGACTTGCTGATGCCGGATATTGGAAAACCCTGAAAGTTAGCTTTATAACCAATCTGATTTTGGAAGCAATTATTTCTATAATTCTGGTTTTTATTGGCTGGATTAATGTTTTCCCGTCATTATCCATTCTTTTTCTCCTTTACCCGGTTTATTCAATTCCCTGGTCGTTTTACCGGTGGCAATTATTCGTACATCAGTCCGGTTTGAAGGTTGAACTCATTTTCAGAACCAATCTGATGATGCTTGTCATTCTTGGTGTCGGATTCTCAGGAATTATCACCTATCAGCTTCCTATTGAATATCTGGTTATTTCACTGGGTGCCGGAAGTCTTTCCGCAGCTTTTATCGGGTTTTTATTTATCGGAGTGAAACCCCTCTGGTCAGCCTCAATTGAACGTCATTTATTTACAGAGCTGATTTCATTTGGCAAGTTCGGCATGCTAAGAGAAATGACCGGTACTCTTTCCTCTAGAATAAATGTGTTCTTAACGGCCGGATTTTTATCACTTGCAGAAACCGGACTTTTAGGGATTGCCCAACGATATACCCAATTGGTAAGTCTTCCGAACACGTCCATTCAGACGCTGATGTTTCCAAAAGCCTGCGAATTGGTGAATCAGGGGAGACGCAGTGAATTGAAGCCGCTTTTTGAATCAACGGTTGCCATGTTGCTGGCAATGCTTTTACCGGCATTCCTTTTTCTTGCAGCAAGTTCGTGGGGAATCATTTGGCTGCTAAACGGAAGTCAGTATGTACAGGCAGCACCTCTCATGATTGTCATGGTTTTTACTGTTGCCATTTTTGCTCCTTTTGGAAATGCTTTTGGTTCAGTTATGAATGCAGCTGGTCTTCCGCAAATGAATATGAAGGTTGTCCTTGTGAATTCTGTGATCAATATTATCCTTTCATTTAGTTTGGTCCTTACCATCGGTTTGGCAGCTGCTGTAATTGCACCTCTCATCACCGAAATTTCAGGATTTTTCTGGATTAGAAAAATCCTGAAAAAGGAATTCAATATTTCCTTTTCAAATTGCTTTAAACTGATACCCGAAAGTTATTCGGGGTTGTATGCCGTTGTGATGCTAAAAGTGGGGAGGGTACACTCATGATTCCCGGAATATCTGTCGTTATTCCTACATTTAACCGGAAACATTTACTTGAGGAAGGGTTGCCGGCAATTCTCTCACAAACCATTCTGTCTGCCCTTTACGAAGTCATTGTTGTTTCAGACGGATCAACTGACGGAACTGCCGGATATATTACTTTGCTTCAGAAAACACATTCCAATCTGAAATTTATCCAGCAGGAAAATTCAGGTCCTGCAGCTGCAAGAAACCGTGGCGCCTCTGAAGCAAAAGCTGAAATTTTAGCGTTTACTGATGATGATTGCATTCCAGCGTCAAACTGGCTTGAATCAATTCTCAAGGTTTTTAGTGAAAAGAAAATTATTGGAATCCAGGGCCGGACTTCAACCTACCGTAAGTTAAGAACACCGTTAACTCAGCAGATTGACAATGAAAACGGACATCCGGCAATCCCAACCTGTAATGCAGCTTTTCTTACAGCTGCCTTCCGCCAAATCGGAGGGTTCGACATCACATTTCCATTTGCGCACAATGAAGATGCAGACTTTGCCTGGCGTCTTGAGAAAATAGGCGAAACTTCCTTCGAAAAATCGGTTCATGTGATTCATCCGCCCAGAAAAGATTCATTTCTGAAAATTATCAACCGCAGCAAAATGCTGGAAAGTGAATTTCTTCTTTTTTACAAAGATCCACAGGCTTATAAAACTCACCGGAATTCGTCACCATGGAAAACAATTTACTTTGAAGTCTTCTTTTTGCACCAGATCCGTCATTTAAAAAGTCATGTCGGTTACTTCTTTAAACCCCATTTAATGGTTACAGGATTGCTGATCGATTTGTGTGTTTGGGTTAATCTGATTCTGTTTTTCCCCCGGTTTATTCGTGCTGATAAAAAATACCGGACCCAATTTGAAGGGAGTTCATTATGATCCCGATCGTCATTCAGGCGCTTCCAAGATGGGATGGCCGATATGCCTCGACAAGTTGTAATCTGGCAAAAGAATTATCGAAAAAACGGTTGGTATTCTACGTTGATCATCCGTTTACCTGGAAGGATGTTAAAACAGGTGACGACCGGATCGGAACACTCAGACCCGAAATCTGGTCGGATGAACATGAACCTTTTTACCGTCCATTTCCTGATTTTCCCAATTTTATTTCCGTGTGTCCAGATCCGTCATTGCCGGTAAATGCACTTCCTGAAGGAAAAATTTACCGACTTCTTATTCGTTTGGTTAACCGGAAAATCTGGAAAGTTGTTGACCAGGTCTTGTGGACTTTTAAGGTTTCAGAGTTTATTTATATAAATTCCTTTGACCCAGTTTTCTGGGGAATTGCAACAGAAAAAAAGGTCAGACTTAAAATTTATCATTGTGTAGACAATATGGCCGGCGAACGGTATATCGCAAAACATGGCGTTTTTGCAGAAGAAAAAGCTGCCCGATCTGCTGATTTTACATTCTCTACTTCGTCAGCACTGAATGAAAAAATGAAAGCATGGAATTTAAACTCATTCCTGATACCGAACGCTGCTGACTTTTCACTTTTTTCAAAAAATGTCGAAAAAATTCCGGATGATCTTTCGCTGATCCCGGAACCCCGGATTATGTACACAGGAAACATCGGGCTGCGGATGGATATGGATCTGATCGGGAAAATGGCGGCAGAGCATCCTGAATGGAATATAGTCTTAATTGGCCCTAAAGATCTGCGTGAGTTCAACGGACAAAATATCGAGAACATTCCAAACGTTTATTTTCTGGGTTCAAAACCCTACCTCGAATTGCCTGAGTATCTGGCGGGGGCTTCTGTTTGCATCATTCCATTTTTCCCGGATGAACTTACCAAATTTATTTATCCGCTAAAAATCAACGAATATCTGGGATCCGGCAAACCCGTGGTTACGACCCGTTTTGCAGATCTTTCAGAATTTGAAAACGTGGTTCATATTACTGATTCTCATTCAGAATTCATTGATTCTGTCCAGCTCGCTATTGAGAATAATTCGGAAGCGCTCACTGTAAAAAGGAAAGAATTTGCTTCTGAGAATACCTGGGAAAATCGTGTGAATCAGATTGAATACCTGCATAGTGATTTTTTAACTGAAGAAAGTGTGACCCCATGATTTCGGAACTGAAGGCAGCAATTCGGTCAAATGCCAGATTGAAATCAGTCATTCACAGAATTCTGATTCCCAAAAATGAAGCAAAACCCCGGTGGTTTGTTCCTTTGTTGGTGAATCGGTTCGTTCACAAAAGAGGCAAAAAGTCAGTAATCCGGTTTTCAGCAAGAGTCGATGTTTTTCCTTTCAACCGGTTTGAACTCGGTGATCATTCGGTTATCGAAGATTTTTGCACCATCAATAATGGCGTTGGCGACGTTTTGATTGGAAACCGAACACGAATCGGATTGGGCTCGGTTGTTATCGGACCTGTAGAAATTGGGAAGAACTGCATTTTTGCTCAGAATATCGTGATGTCCGGTTTAAATCACGGTTACGAAAATCCTGACGTTGCAATCAAAGATCAGCCTGTTTCCACTTCACATATCACCATTGAAGATGATTGCTGGATTGGAGCAAATGTTTCAATTACTGCCGGAATCACAATTGGGAAACATTCGGTAGTCGGTTCTGGAAGTGTTGTGACCAAATCGGTTCCGCCCTTTCATGTGGTGGTAGGGAACCCGGCAAGGGCAATCAAACGGTACGATTTTGAACAGAAAGTGTGGGTAAAACTGCCATGAAAGTTAGCATAATCATTGTGAATTATCGGGTTCCTCAATTGCTTAACGCCTGCCTTGCAAGTATCAGAAATCAGGTAAAAGTTCAATACGAAGTCATCGTAACTGATAATGCTTCGAACGATGGATCTGTGGAAATGATCAGAGAAAAACATCCGTGGGTGAAACTGATTGCAAGTCCGGTAAATACGGGTTTTTCTGCTGGAAATAATCTTGCCATGCCTTTTGCAACCGGCGACTATATCTTTTTCCTGAATCCCGATACAATCGTGGTAAAAGATTCAGTTGACGTGCTTTGCCAATATCTCGATTCTCATCCAGAAACAGGTTTGGTTGCTCCCAGACTTCTGAATGGGGATGGGAGTCTTCAGCGATCGATCAGAAATTTCTACTCTTTTAGTGAAACTTTATTGGACAACCGGCTCTTTCCTTTTCTTTTTAGCGGATCTGCCTGGTTCCAGAAAAACTCTTTGACCTTCTGGCAGCATGATTCTGAGAGGTCTGTCGATTGGGCAAAGGGTGCAGCGTTGCTGGTCAGGAAAAGTATTTTGGATAAAATCGGATATTTCGATGAACAATTCTGGATTTATGGTGAAGAAATGGATTTGTGTTACAGGATTATAAAAGAGGGTTGGAAAATTGATTTCACCCCGGCTGCCGAAATAATCCATTTTGAAAAACAAAGTTCCAGACAGCATAACTCGGTCATGTTTATCCAGAACTACAAAAGTTTTTACCTGTTTCTTCTTAAACATTATCTGGGATATGACTTTCAGTTATACAGATTCCGTGCCGTTTCCATTATTCTGGCGTGGTTTTGCTTTTTTAAAGTGAAAAGCTGGTTTTCCGGCAATCCTGATGATCAGGCAGAATCCAAAAAGTACAAAGAAGTTTTTACCTGGCATTTGAATCTGAAATCAAACCTAAAAAAACCTTTTATAGCACCAAAATGAATACTCTATTTGCCTTTTCAGAACTGATTTTCTGGATTCTGACCGCACTTGTAATACTTACCTACTTCGGTTACGGACTCATTGTCTGGGTGATGGTGAAAATAAAGGAAGTATTCTATCCGTTTCATCTTCCTGAAGAAACAAAAAACCTTCCCGTGGTTACCATTCTGGTTGCTGCATTTAATGAAGCTTATGTCATTGCTGAAAAAATGGACAATATCAGAAATATTGATTACCCCAAAGAAAAATTAAAAATCGTATTTGTTACCGATGGCTCCACAGATGAAACGCCGGCATTATTGAAAAGCTACCCTGAAGTCAGTCTGTTTCACGATCCTGAAAGAAAAGGGAAAATTGCAGCAATAAACCGGGTTATTCCATTCATTACGGGTGATGTTGTCGTTTTTTCTGATGCAAACAGCATGTTCAATCCTGAATCAATCCTGAAAATGGTCAGACATTTTTCTAACCCGAAAGTCGGTGCGGTTGCAGGTGAAAAGCGAGTCAAAAATGCATCAGGAGATGCTTCTGCTCAGGGTGAAGGACTTTATTGGAAATATGAATCCCTTTTAAAATCGCTGGATTCCAGACTTTATTCAGCCGTTGGTGCTGCCGGTGAGATTTGGGCTATCCGCCGTTCATTGCTGGTAGCACAGCCGTCAGATTCCATCATTGAAGATTTTATTGCAAGTGTGGAATTGGTTCTAAAAGGTTACAGGGTGGTTTATGAAAAAGACGCCTGGTCACTTGAAGAGGCCAGTGTGTCTGTTAAGGAAGAAATGAAACGGAAAATCAGAATTTCAGCTGGTGGATTTCAGTCCATTATTCGTCTG
The DNA here is from genome assembly GCA_017303995.1 of Bacteroidota bacterium. Lineage (GTDB taxonomy): Bacteria > Bacteroidota > JABWAT01 > JABWAT01 > JABWAT01 > JAFLBE01. The sequence goes on from JAFLBE010000017.1 coordinate 26,414, forward strand.
AAAAAAGTATTCAACATTTTTAAATATCCGGTATTTTCTTTTCAATTTTTACTTCATCGTGCATTCCGATGGGCTGTTGTCCCTTTTTGTTTGCCTTTACTTCTGCTTTTAAACGGATTCCTCGCCTTTTTCTCGCCGGCCTATTTGGTTTTATTTGGACTCCATCTTGGTTTTCATTTGGCCGCATGGATTGGTTACCGGTTTGAACTGGCCGGAAGAAAGCAAAAAATCCTGTCCATATTTTATTTTTTTGATGCGGCAAATCTGGCCGCAATCCTTGGCTTTATCCGGTTTCTGAAAGGAAATCAGACAACCACCTGGGAAAAAGCACTTAGAAAAACCTGAAAGAAAGAGATGACTATGAAACTATCAACGACAACCCAAAACGAAATCACGATTCTTTTTTTTGAAGACCGGTCAAGTGACCTTGAAAAAGTCGAAAAATTTAAATCCACTATTAAGGATCTCATCGATAACGGAAAAACCAAAATTATTCTCGACTTTTCTTCGGTAGATTTTGTGGACTCCAGTTTTCTTGGTGGTTTGGTTGTGATGCAGAAACGGGTATTATCTGTTCACGGCGATATAAAAATTGTAAAACTTAAACCTGCTGTAAGGTTGGTTTTTGAACTGACAAGATTATACAAGGTTTTTGAAATTCTTGACACTCAGGAAGATGCCCTTCACTCTTTTAATCTGGTATAAAACTTATGAAAGCTTTTATTTACGCCAGTGGGGAAGGCAAACGTCTTCTTCCTTTTTCAGCTGTCAGGCCAAAAGCACTCTTGCCGGTCAACAACAAGGCAGTTATCCAATACACGTTGGATAGCCTTGAAAAAACTGGCTTGTTTGATGAAATCAGAATTTCAATTTACCACCTTCCTGAACAGTTCAGATTCCTTATTCAATCGAATTTACCTTCAGGAATTCCGGTCTCAACTTTTCTGGAGAGAAAACTAGAGGGTCTGAATTCCGTTCTGATTAAAAACAGTTCTTTTCTCAACAACACATTTATAATTTGGCCCGGTGATGTTATTTCCAATATCAACATTTCGGAAGCAGTTGATCTTCATAAAAAATCTGGCAAGCGGGTTACTTCAATTCATATCAATAACCAATTTAGCGGCATTTTTATTTGTGAACCTGAGTTTTTAAAACAAAAGCCTGATGATGCATTCTGGAAGGGAGAAAACTCCATTGTACCTACAGAAAATGTTCACAGACTTTCGGTAAGCGGTTCGTTTTTTGACCTGAACACACCTGATGATTTTTTCACCGCATCAATGACCCTTGCTGATGGAAACCGAAATTCACCCGAGTTTCACAACCAGGGAATTTCCAATTCGGTAATCGGCGAAAATGTTAGAATTGGAAACGGTACGCGTATCACCGATTCTATCATTCTGCCGAATACCCGTATTGGTAAAAAACTAACACTTTCAAACGTCATTGTTGACGGAAATATAGTGTATTCTATCCCTCAAAAATATGGTTTTATAACACCCGATAAAGTTCTTTTTGCAAGGATTGAAACTGATCCTGTTGGAGTCAGGGTTCAACGGTCCCTGGTAAACATTGCAGATAAAGTGCTGTCTGGAATAGCCTTGCTCTTTCTTTTTCCGGTTTTTACGTTGGTTGCATTGGCAATTAAGCTCGACTCACCAGGTCCGGTTTTTTACCGATCAAAACGGTTATTGAAACCGGAGCTTCTCGAGAACAAAATGAATTATCTGCATTTTGAAAGGGAAGAAAAAACAGGGTACATGGTTTTCAGAACCATGGTATTGAATGCTGATAAAGTCGTATTATCTGATGAAATGTCAAATAAATATGAGGGTGGAACGTTTAAAAAGTTTGAAAATGATCCACGAATTACCAGAGTTGGAAGGATTCTCAGAAAAACAAGTTTAGATGAGCTTCCGTTATTATGGGGTGTATTTAAAGGTGATTTAAGCTTGGTTGGAATCTGGGCTTTACCGACTTACGAAGCTGAAGCAATGAACAAGTCATTTAAAGTCGGTGAGCTTGATCTGACAGAAATGGCAAAAGTTCGGTTTTCAGGAAAGTTAGGTTTAGGTGGATTCTGGCAGTCAAGAGGCAGATCAAACCTTTCTGCTGAAGAACGCGCAGTGCATGATTCTTATCAGGCTGTTATTTCCCGGTTCGAATTTAAAAATAATATGCCGTTTCTCAATTTCCTTGCTCACTATTTTGCTGTCATTAAAGACACGGCATTTAGTGTCCTTTTGCGAAAAGGTGCGATGTAATGGACAGTCACGAAAAGGACAAAATCGATGAGTTTAGTGAGCTGCTTTCGTCAATTCTTGAGTGTGAAATATCTGTTTTAATTCGGGATGAAGAAAAAAATAAGGAGTCAGAATCCGTAAAGATTAACCTGGGTGATTTTTGTCTTTCAATTGAGAAAAAGTCAAACTCAGTTTTGAACAAAGAAAATCTTTCCCGGTTGGTAACAGGCTTTTACGACAAATTCAGGCATCAATCCGAAATCATTGAAGATTTCGCATCTCAATTGAGTGCTCTCTGGCAGGAATTTTCAATAAACAGTGAGTTGGAAGATCGGTTAAACAGTGATCTGCCTTTAATGGTTCAAACTGATTTCATAATCGGTGAACTTGTAAAACTCGTTGATGCAAAATACGGTTTACTGGCCTTTTTTGATGAGAAAAACAAAATTTCTTTGTCCTCTTTTTCCGGTGTTACTCAAACTATTCAGAAACAGACCTTATGTTTTATTGAAAATTTCCCCGAATCAATTTGTGACACCTTAACCACCAGACTGCATATCCAGAAATCAAGTTTAGTAAAAGATAAACTAAAAGATTTTTTTGGTTCAACTAATGGTTTTTTTGAAAAAATGTGGCCGATTCTGATCGTTCCTATTCGGGTATCCGGTAAAACAGTCGGTCTTTTCCTCCTGATAAAGGAAGATTTATACACTGAGTTTTTGTATAATGAAATTGCCTCAGTAGTAAAAATCTCAATAACCCTGGGAAATCACCTCACAAGACAAAAGACCTGGGAAGCACTTGTTGAAAATAAAGTTTATGAAAAGGAATTGCATACCGCCCGGTTGATTCAGCAAAGTTTACTCCCACCGTCCAAAATTTCTTTTAAAGGTTTTGATGTTTTTGGAGTTTGTAAACCTGCCGGATTTGTAGGCGGCGATTGTTTCGATTACATTCCATCTGGAAGTGATCTTTATATTTTAATAGCTGATGTCTGTGGTCACGGACTCTCATCCGCAATGGTTATGAGTAATTTCAGGACTTTAATCAGATATGCGCTATCACAGGGAACTCATCCGTCTGAAATTCTGGCAAAAACCAATGATGTATTTCAAATTGAGATAAATGATATTGCCTACTTCATTACAGGCATTTTGCTCAAATTAAGTAAAAATTCTTCCCAAATCGAATGGTTCAATTTCGGACACCATTCGCTTCTTCACTTTACCAATAATTGTGATGAAATTTCTGAATATTCAAAGTCGGATTCTCCGGTTGGGCTTTTTCCCGGAGAATTATTTTTTCAGCAAACTGCAAATTTACAGCCCGGAGATACGATACTGCTTTGTACTGATGGGATTCTTGAAGCAAAGGATGCCTTTCATCAAAATTATGACATAAAACGATTGGTTTCACAATTTAAAAGAAACGCCGGCGAAAGTCTGGAGTTTATTTCAGACAACATTATTTCAAGTATCAGTGAATATGAATACAAAAAAAACAATGATGATCAAACAATGGTGATGATTCGTTATGAAGGATAATAAAACAGTACTGATTGTTGAAGATGAAAAGGTTTCTCAAACAACCCTTAGTTACATACTCAAAAAACAAAAGTATGATGTTTGGGTTGCTGATAATGGAAAAACCGGATTCGAACTTTCAAAAATGAACAGGCCGGATGTCATTATCTCAGATGTGATGATGCCGGTAATGAATGGCTATGAAATGGTTCAGAAAATTCGGAATGAAATTCCTGATTATAACCCGATCATCTTTATTTTAACGTCGAAAGGAAAACGAATTGAAGAAGCAAAATCCTTGATTTCAGGGGCAAATGGGTTTCTTACAAAACCATTCAATTTAATCAGATTCACCGAAACAATGGATTCGTTCCTAACCGGAAAAATGGAATCCATATACTTCTATGACGTTCTAAATGAATTAGCCAAACTTGAACAATTTGTACATAAAATTCAGGAATCCTGGCAATTATCAGAAATTGCAACCATTCGTCTCAGACTAACCATCCACGAAATTATTATAAATATCGGTACGCATGGTTCATTAAAGTTCAAACCACTCTTTATTAAAGTGGTGGTTCAACTTATCGCCGGACAAAAAATACGGGTGGAAATAAATGACAACGGGATGCCTTTTGATTATGGCGAACAACCCGGGTTGGTTGATCCTGAGTCACCAGGTGGAAGAGGGATTTTTCTTCTTCATTCATTGGCCAGAGAGGTGAAATCTTATCATGATGAAGTGAGAAATTTGCTGACGTACGAAATCGTTTTAAATTCTGACTAAGAGTGAGTTTAAAGCCCTTCAATTGAAAAACCAGCAAATAAGACTCTTGGAATTTCAATCTTTTTATTTATTGGAATTTCAAATATTTTATTGTTTTTCGATACTTGATGGTATTGGAAGTTTTCATTCAGATTGAACAGATTATAGATTCCGCCAAAAATAAGGAAACGAACCCATTTAAGTTCGTAGGATTTCCCTAATTTCAGTTTCAGAAACTGATTACCCGCTGAAAGCAAACCGTTCCGTCGCCCATACTCAACAAAAAATGCAGAAACAGCTATATCATCAATTAAAGTTGGCGTTTTTTGCTCGGTGTAAGGGAAGCCACTCTGATTTTTCCAAAGCAGATCAAAAGTAAAATGATTTTCTAATTTTAAACCAAATGCGAGCTCAAGCTTCCACGGATTGTAAAACATTCTCGGGACTGAAATATTACTACCTTCAAGGGTGCTTTTCCCAATTCCATATCCAACCATCCAATAATGATAGGTTTCAGTTTGGCGAGCCATTAAATCAAACCCTTTTGAGATACCATGTGTCGGATTAAAATCATCATTTATTGGATTAAATAGCAGGCTCCGATCCTCAAAATTGTAAGTCTGATCATCAAAAAGCTGGTAATAGTTTTTGTAATAAAATGCTGTTTCAACAGTAAAATTCTTGTCGAAATACAATGTTCCTGAAGTATGTAACTGAACCGACTTTTCAGGTTTCTGAAAGGTTGGATTTCCTGATCCAATATCAACACGTTCAAATGGTTGAAATTGAGAATAATGCCCGATTGAAACCTTAATTAAAACAGGTTCAATAACCGTCCAAAGAAATGACAATCGGGGATCAAGAAGAATCTGTGGGCTGCCGGTTCTGAAATCTGCACGAAGTCCTCCCGTAAGTAAATGCCTTGTAGATAGCTTTAAACTATATTGACTCCACAAACCAAATTGAACCGGATTTCTTTTTAAATTTACAGCTATAGTATCAATTAATTTAGGCGAGTTTCTGTATCGGATTTCATTAAATTTATACGAAAGCGTTCCGGCGTGTATTCCAAATCCAGCCTGTGCCAGATGACCAGATTTTGGTTCAAAAGTGACTTCCTCCTCAAAACCGGTTAAATCCATCCGAAAGTTGTCAGGGTTGTTTTTCGAGATTGAGTTAAAAAAGTCAAATTCAGCCAGTCTGTTGGTAGATTGTCTGCTGATCGTCGTTTTTATTAGGGTGTGGTTATTAAACATCCAATCGTGATTTAACCAAAACGCTCCGCTTGTTTTTTCGGAATTAATATTGGGTGTCCAGATTTTTGAATTTCTTTTAGCTTTGAATTTATCGTAGCCTGTAAGAATATTAACTTCAATTTTTTGGTTTTCTGTTGGTTTAAAATTAAAGGTACCAAAGAAGTCAGAGTAGAAAGGCACCAGGTTTTTACTGTCGTATGCATCCCTGTAAAGAGTTCCCAGATTCCCGGTTCTATAGCTGATTAATCCGGAATACCCCTTAAGGCTTGCCCCGGCAACTGCTGATGTTCCGGTTTGATCGGTTGTTACTTTCCAGCCGGGGTGGTTGGTTTTGGTAGACATTTCAAAAACACCAGACATTCGGTTTCCATATTTTGCAGAAAATCCATCCCGGTATAAATTGTGGTTTTCAAGCAGATCCTGATTGACTATACTCGTAAGATTAAAAAAATTGTCGAAATGATACGGGGTAAGTAATTCAAGATTGTTCAGAATGATTTTGTTTTCGTCGGGATGACCGCCCCTTATACTGAAGTTGGCACTGATTTCATTTCCGGTTACACCCGTAATTGACTGAAGGGATCTGAAAACATCCTGATAATAATTGTAGGTGGTCGTAATTTCAGGAATTTCTGTATATCTGAGTTTTTCAGTCGAAAGTTGATCGATAGGATTAAGTACAATAATTTCTTCAGTTGATAAATCTGAAGGATTGAGCTGGAACTTGTGGGTTAAATTTTGCTGCGGATTAAAACATACAAAGGCTTTTTGGCTACGGTATCCAAGCCTTGAGATAACGATTTTATAAATCCCCGAAGGAACAGACTTGAAGGATATTTTGCCTGAATCATTAGTTTGTGCAAAAAATTTTGAGTCGTCTGAATAAAACAAACAATCCGAAATGGGTTCACCGGTTAACTTATCTGAAACTGTTCCACTAAAAGTACCAGATTTTCGGTATTTACTCCTGATTACAGTTATTGAACTATCTGCATCAAACAGGAAACTAATGGAGTGTTTTCTGGAAATATCATAAAGAATTTCAACCAGATGGCTCTTGTAATAGGTCCCCGAAATTGTTTTTCCTGTAACCAGACTGTCTGGGAAAATTATATTTCGCCCACTCAGATTTGCCAGAGAAAATAAAGCAAAGTCCAGCTTTTCATCTTTTAAAAAAAGATGATTTATTTCTTGACCGATCCCATTATCCGGAATGAGGGGTACAAGATATAATATCAGCGAAATGACCGTTGTTTTTACAGTCATTCAGTACTCTTCTTTCCTGATTTATTTAAAAAGGGTGTAAACAGAACCCTCTTTTGTATACTGGAGATTCATTGCAGAACAAACCGATTGAATAATCCCTTCTTCTGTCTGAAACTCGTAAATTCCAGAAACTGTTTGGGATTTAATTTCCTGATTTTTTATTAAAATTGTTACACCGAAATGTAAAGATATTTCTTTCATCAGGGTTATTACCGGAATTTTTCTGAAAACTAAACGATGGTTATCCCATTGAATGATATCAGTTCCTTTTTTGTCAAGGTCAGGGCGAATCACCAGACTATCTGAAACAGACCCAGACATACCCGAATTCAAAATTTGCAAAGTTGAATCACCGGTCAGTTTTTGAAGAGTAACTAACCCTTCAGTAACGGTGATATGGGTAAATTTTTCCTGACTTCTCACCGTGAAACGGGTTCCAAGAACTTTAATAGTAGCATTCTGAGTTTTGACAATAAACGGAGTATGAATATCACGCTGAATGATAAAGTAAGCCGATCCTGTCATTTCAATTTGTCTGTTAAAAGGGGTTGGTATGGTTAGTTTGCCATCATTGTAAAGGATGATCTGTGAACCATCTTCGAGAAGAATTTCATTTGTGCCTGAAAAATGCTCATTCAAGTCTGTTCGATAATTTTGAAACCAGAAAATGAAACCAAAAGCAATAATCAGAACTGCTGCAGCAGACCAGCCCAAAAGTGAACGGGATTTACTTAATCGAAAAGAACGGGAGTTCTCCTGCCGTGCGATTTTTCCCTTTAATTGTTCCCAGTCTTCATTTTGAAAGATATCAGGCCGGCTTTCGGGTGCTGTAAAAATTTCAGACAATAACTTGTATTCATCTGCATTTCCCTCAGATTCCTTTATCCAATCAGCAAGCTCGCCCTTTTCGTTTTCTGAAAGGTCACCTGAGAGAGATTTTCCGATAAGTTCATTTAGGTCTTTTTTCATTGGCAACTGAAAATATTTCGCATAATTCCCATACGTGTGATCATGATGAAAACCCTTTATCAAGATTTTCCCGGATTGCTTTAATCAATTTAGTCATTCTGGCTTCCACTGTTTTTACCGAGATACCAAGAATGACTGCAATTTCCTGATTTTTGTAACCTTCATGTTTGCTTAAAAGATACACCGCCTTTATTCCATCGGGCTGGCGTTCAATTACAGCCCGTACCTGGTCTGTAAGATCACCGCTGGCTGTTTCAGCTTCTGTGTGCTGACGCATACTCTGTTCATCAGAAAAGTCATCAAAATCGAGATGATGAGACGATGTCTTTCTGAAATGGTCAATAATTTGATTGTTTGTAATCGTAAAAAGGTAGGATTTAAGCGACCGTGAAGCATCCAGATCACTTCGGGTTGACCAAATTTTCAAAAAGGTGTTTTGAAGAATATCTTTTACTTCAGATTCATTATGAAGCCGTTTGATGGAAAAATAAAAAAGCGGGGAATAATACCTTCTGAACATTTCCTGAAATGCGTCTTCATTCCCTTCAGAAACTAATTTTGCTAAATCCTGATCTGAATATTCTGACTTGTTCTTCATGCTTGATTTTAAATTTAAATCAGATTTTAGCGTTCGTATTCGTCTATTTCTAACAATATAATTATTTTTCAGCATAATCAGGAAAGAAAACCTGTATAAAAATAAAGTACTGTTAAGAAAACGCAATTTTATATAAAGTAACCCAACCAATTACCATTTCAGTTTTCAATTTGTTGGGTAACTCTAATAACCGACACAATGTCATCCTCAACATGGTTGGGTCAACGCAGTTCTGCGACGCTCATCCATTACAAGGAAAATAAGGCGGTTTTTTGATGTACCCTGTTTATAAAACCTCCATTTAGGATGAAGTAATGATTTTCTACCGTTTTAAAAGTTTCTTTTATTTAGGTATCTGGCTTTTGTTTTATGCTGGAAAAATACACGCACAGGCAGAAAATATCCCATTAAATAATGAGGTTTATGAATTTTTGAAGGAAATGAGTGTGAAAGGTTTACTTCCTTCCCTGCATGATGCAAATCCAAATAAAACCCGGCTTGAAATTGAAAGATGGCTCAAATCACTCGACCATGTTAAAAGTCAGCTAACTGAAACTGAACAAAACCGTCTGCGAAAATTTTCTGATGAGTTTAATCCGGAAATTCTGAAAACGGACAAAGAATACGAGTTATTCGATTTTGAACGACCCTTCGTGAAAGTTTTTACTGAATTTTATAGCGACAAAGTAAAAAATGTGTATGCCTATCGGGATGAATATGCAAATATTTATATGGAAGGTGTCGGCTATTTCACCTATTCTGGTGAAACCGGGGAAAATCCGAATCATCAGGCTTTGCTTTATGATGGCGGATTCCGGTTTATGGGAACCGTTTTTAAAAATCTGGGGTACAACGTTTCGGTAATAAAAGGCGGTGCAAACGGGTACCAACCGCTTCAGATAAAAACCGATCCAAGGCTGACGTACAGTTTCAAATACAATGAAAATCTGGAACCGGTAAAAAATTATGATTTCACCCAGGGTTACCTTCAATATGTATCTGAACCAGCACCCGGCTCAATTCTTGCCGTTCAACTCGGACGTGAAACAACACGTTATGGATATGGTTATGGCAATAGTTTGATTTTATCTGGTGAACAGCCCGACCTTGATTTTTTTAAGTTCCGAATGAATTACGGATATTTCTCTTTAACCTCCATGCATGCCTCTACAGTGGGCAAGTTTAACGTTGACCGTTCAAAAAATTATACAAAATATCTCGCATTGCACCGGCTTCAGCTTTCATTTCCCGGGCTATTTGATATTGCTGTCGGGGAAGCAACAGTTTATTCAAGAGAACTTGAAATTGCCTACCTCACACCACTTTCGTTTTTTAAGTTTCTTGAACTTTCCCTGCAGGATCGCGATAATAATCTGTTTTGGGCTGACTTTCAGACCCACTTTATTCCTGGATTTGAAATTCAGGGAACTTTTATGATGGATGAAGATATTCTGTCAAATCTTGGCGACCTTAACCGTCATTCAAATAAAATTGCACTTCAGGGTGGGTTTTGGTGGGTTGCTCCACTTGGCGTTCCTGATCTGAATCTTGTTATGGAATATACCTGGATTCGCCCATATGTCTATTCCCATCTCGATTCAGTTGATACTTATACCGCATACAACTTTCCGTTGGGTCATCGTATTGGTCCCAATTCTGATGAATTAATGACCCGGTTTTTTTATTATCTGAATAGTTCTGTTAAATTAACACTTGAACACAGATTCATCAGATCAGGTGAGAACCAATACGACAGTGACGGGAAACTGATAAACAATGTTGGCGGAAATATTTTCGAACCGGTCAGAATTCCGCAAGATCCGGAACGGGTTTTCTTTCTGGATGGAAATAAACGACGAACTCAAAGATGGAAATTCGATGTGAGAGTTGAGTATTCACGGAACAATTATCTGAATTGGGTGTATGATCTGACAGATGTCACCCAATTTACTGAAAAAAAATCGGACAGCTATGGGTTTAGCTACCTGAAATATACAATTGAATATTAATGAAGATCAGGTTTCCTGATAGAAATGGGTTCGAAATGATTTTCCTGTTTTTATTTACTTACCTGTGACCCGGAGAGAAAAACGTGCAGATGACAAAGCGACAACTTTTATATTTAGGCGGACTTGTTTTATTGGTCGGATTTCTTGGTGGCATGACCACTCAGTATTTTATGGGTGATGATCAGGCCTACCGTCAGATTGCCAAACTAAATAAGGTAATGAAATTAGTAATGACCAATTATGTTGATTCTGTTGATTCAAAAAAAGTAGTTGCGGGCGCAATAGAGGGAATGCTTGAAAAACTGGATCCGCATAGTGTTTATATTCCACCAAAAGATCTCGAAAGAGTTAATGAAGATTTCAGAGGTAAGTTCGAGGGTATAGGAGTTGAATTCAGAATTATTTCTGATACAATTACCATTACCAACCCAATTCCGGGCGGGCCAAGTATTAAGTTGGGAATTCAGGCTGGTGACAGAATTATTGGCATTGATGACTCAACCGCAATCGGTCTTAAATCAGATCGTGTTCCTAAAAAGCTCAGAGGACCAAAGGGTACAAAAGTAAAAGTTACCGTTTACCGTCCCTCACAAAAAGCCAACCTTGACTTTATCATTGTTCGTGATGAAGTTTCTCTTTTTTCTGTTGATACTTTTTTCCTGATTGATAATGAAACTGGTTATATAAAAGTAAATCGGTTTTCATCAACAACACACGATGAATTTTTAAAAGCTTTAAAAGGACTCAATAAAAAGGGAATGAAAAGGTTGATTCTCGACCTAAGAGGGAATCCCGGCGGATTTTTAGATCAGGCTGTTCAGATGGCAGATGAATTTTTGCCTGATGGGAAAAGAGTTGTTTATACAAAGAGCCGTGATTCACGCAGCGAAGAGTCCTATTCTGCTACTTCATCAGGAGTTTTTGAAACCGGAAATCTGATCGTTTTGATTGACCGGTCGAGTGCAAGTGCTTCTGAAATCGTTGCAGGTGCCGTTCAGGATTGGGATCGTGGACTCATTGTTGGTGAAACCTCGTTTGGCAAAGGCCTCGTTCAGAAGCAATATCCCCTTGATGAAGATAACAGCGCACTAAGGCTCACGGTATCCAGATATTACACACCTTCTGGCAGACTTATCCAGCGCAGTTATGAGAACGGGAAAAAACAATATTACAGTGACCTGAGAACAAGAAAAGAAAAAACTGCAATTTCTGCAGCAGAGCTACAGTTTCCTGATAGTACACACCCGGCATTTAAAACAGCAGGAAACCGGACAGTTTATGGGGGCGGTGGAATCAATCCTGATTATTTTGTACAGGCTGATACTTTAAGTGACTATACAGGAGACCTGATCAGAAAAAATATTTTCTCTGATTATGCACAAGTCTACCTGGACGGAAATCGTGAAAACCTGAAGAAATCATTTAAAACCCTTGCGGATTTTGAAAATAAGTTTGTAATTTCTGCTGAACTTATGCAAAAATTTGACGCATATGCCGAAAATCATGGCGTAAAATTGCCCAAAGTTGTAAGTGTTGAAGATCAGGGTTGGAAAAAAAACTACTTAAGTGCATTAGTGGCGAGACAACTTTGGGGTGATACTGGCTTTTACAGGGTCAATTTGAAATCTGACAAAGTTCTGATTACTGCTCTGGAGCTTTTTAAAACTTACAGCACGGCCATTGATACCTCTGGGCAGGCATTAATTTCACGCTGAGATTAGGTTTTTAATAGAAATTTAAAAAATAAGTGTGATTTTTCAGAATAAATAAAAGATCATTTGTATATTTGTCTGAACCAAGACGAAAAGTCTTAAAAATAGATGTTTTACGCCAATTGACATTTGTAAACCAATCTTTTACCTTAGCAAGCGCTTTTACAAAACTGGTCAAATAGAAAAGGAATAATACCAATGCTTCTGAACACCCTTGTTCTCATCCAGGACTTAACAACTCAGCCTACCTACGATATGAACTGGTTAATCTCCAAGTTTAACGAAGGTGGTCTCTTTATGTGGCCTATTCTGTTTTTTTTCATTCTGGGATTAGCCGTTTGTCTGGCTAAATTCTGGGCTCTAAACCGTGCTTCAATCAACACACGCAAGTTCCTTGTTGAAGTTAAAGCCGCACTTGATCAGGGTGGTGTAAAAGCCGCTGAAGAAGTTTGTGCCAACACTCGTGGGCCAATCGCTTCTGTATTTCAGGCTGGCTTACTTCGTGCTGAAGAGGGAATAGATGCAGCAGAAAAAGCAATTGTTGCTTATGGACAAATTGAAATGTCATTCCTTGAAAGAGGTCTGATCATCGTTTCAACTTGTATTTCAATTGCACCGATGCTTGGCTTTACCGGAACAGTTCAGGGGATGGTTGATGCCTTCGATGCTATCAAGGCCGCAAATGACATTTCTCCTGGCGTAGTTGCCGGCGGTATCGCAGTTGCCCTTCTTACCACCTTATTTGGTCTTGTTGTAGCTATGATTCTTCAGATTTTCTACAACTACTTTGTTTCAAAGATCGACCGTATTGTTATGGATATGGAAGAATCTTCTATTGAATTGATTGACTCTCTGGTTCTTCTCCAACGTGGCAAAAAAGCCTCAGGAAATTAATTGGTATTTAGTCAACTTACTCAATCAGGAATTTTACAATGGCCTTAATGAAAAAAAGAAAACGTGACACTCCGGAAATCCCGAGTGCTTCTATGGCCGACATCGCTTTTCTGCTCCTGATTTTTTTCATGGTTACCACTACGATAGATGTTGATACCGGTATTGGGCTGGTTTTGCCTCCTCCGGTTGATCCAAGTGCTACACCTCCGCCTATCAAACAACGGAATGTTCTTAAAATCCTTGTTAACAGCGCAGGTCAGGTTTTGGTTAATGATGAAGAAAGTTCAATTTCAATGATCAGGGAACTTGTTAAAAAGCATACCACAAATAATGGTGCTGATGAACGGTTCGCTGAGTCAACTGAAAAAGCGCTGCTGTCAGTAAAGGTTGATCGTGAAACTTCTTATGATATTTTCATGAAAGTTTACGATGAAATCAATATGGGATATCTGGATTTGCGCCGTGCCTATGCAAGCCAAACTTACGGAACACCCTATGAGAGACTTTCTGATGCCCAAAAGAAGGATGCTGACGAAAAGTATAGAAAAAAAATATCCTTCGCAGAACCTGAACAGTCAAGTAAATAAGGGGTTTCTGATATGAAATTCGAAAAAAAGCAGGCGAATACAAAGCAGGAAATCCCAACGGCCTCCATGCCGGATATTATTTTCATGCTTCTGTTTTTCTTCATGGTAACCACAACGCTTCGGGATACAACCTTACTTGTTAAATTTGTTCTGCCCAAAGCTGAGGCAATTGAGAAAATTGACAAGAAAAGATTTGTTTCCTACATTTTTGTGGGAAATGATGAACGAATTCAGATTGATGATGCCATCGTTGATCTTCAGAAAATCGAAAAAATCATGGCTCAAAGACGAATTGATATTCCTCAATTGATTGTATCCCTTCGGGTAGACAGAGATCAAAAAATGGGAATTATCACTGATATTCAGCAGAAACTCAGAAATGCTGATGCGCTTCGTGTGAATTACTCTGCAAAACCAAAAGAGAAGCAACTCTGAGTTGTTTTTCTTTTTAATGACTTGCAATACTGCACCGCACTTGATGGGGGTGAAACGATGGCTTCTGGATGTAAAAGGTTTGTAGTACTTTTCGGATTGATTCTGATTCCAGTGTTAACCTCTTTTGGTCAAACACAGTTTGGTAGAATCAGTGGCAAGGTCATCGACCAGGCAACCAATAATGGTGTGGCGTTTGTAACTGTTTATCTTTATTTGGGTGAATCTCAGAAACTTTCCGCCAGATCTAACTCTGGCGGAAATTTTAGTTTCGTTAATGTTGTACCCGACGTGTATACGATAAGAACTTCTAAACCCAATTATTTAGAATACTCCAAACAGGTACGCGTTAACCCGAATTTCACTACCAAATTGTATATCCCACTTAGTGCAATGGGTGAAGGTTCCGCTAATAAGCCTCCCCAGATTGCAGATAACGTCGTTGACCAACCTGCAAAAAATCAAACTGAAATTGTTAAAACCTCTGCACCAGTTACTGTACCGGTAGTTAATAACCCGGTAATCACTGAGCCTGTCGCTGTAAAACAAGATAAAGCTCCAGAAATCCAGCAACCTGCACAACAAGTAACTTCTCCGGCTGAAGTTAGTACCGCTTCCATACCGGTCGCTGAAGCTGCGGTTCAGGAAATGGAAGCTATAGCGGTTCAGGATGACGATCAGAAAATCTGGGAAGCCACTGAAATTTCTCCTGAAATAGATGGTGGTTTTGGAAACGTCTACAAAATTTTAAAATATCCTGAAGTTGCAGTTATTCAGAAAGTTGAAGGAACTGTTGTTTGTAGAGTCTATATTGATAAGGAAGGAAATCCTATCAATACTGAAGTGCTTCGTTCAATTCACCCAGCCATTGATAAGGCGGCACAAGACGCACTTTTTAATGTAAAATATATCCCCGGTAAGCAAAACGGTGTTGTTGTTTCAACAATGTTGACCGTTCCTATCAAATTTAAATTGAGTAAATAATCGGGGTGTAGCGCAGCCTGGTAGCGCGTTCGGTTCGGGACCGAGAGGTCGTAGGTTCAAATCCTATCACCCCGACTCTTTAATGATGGACGATCTAAGCCCCTTTCTCAATTCTCTTTATTCCCGATATAATTCCGAACAATTTCTCGATTCTGACCCTGTAAAATGGGTTCATCGTTTTGAAACTCCAATTCATATTGAACTATCAGCCTTTTTGTCTTCAGTGTTTGCTTTTGGCAGAGTTGACCAGATTCATTTGGTTTTGGCAAAATTGTTTGAGGTTATGGGTCCTGATCCGCTTTCCTTTTTAATAGAAAAATCAGAATTTGAAATCAATCAATCAGTTTCCGGTATCTACTACCGTTTTTATACTTCGCAGGATATTGGCTCTCTTTTAGGATTTTTAAAGTGGCACTATACCGAATCTGATTCACTTGAAAAGTTGTTTTTGATTGAAAATGGTCAAATCTCAGGATACCCTCTTTTCGAAAAATGGTCATTTTATTTACTATCCCGAAAGGCAGAAACCTTTGGAACAAAGTATATGGTACCTGATCCCAAAAAAAGATCGGCATCAAAACGAATGATGATGTTCCTCAGGTGGATGGTTCGAAAAGATGAGATCGATTTAGGAATATGGAAAACCATTTCGCCTGATCAGCTTTTGATTCCAATGGATACTCACCTGTCCAGAATTTGTTTCTACCTGGGTTTGTCCAATCAGTCATCAGCCACTTTTAAAAATTCAGTTACAGTTACCCAAAATTTAAAACAATTTGCTCCAGACGATCCGGTTAAATTTGATTTTGCTATTAGCCGGCTTGGAATATTAAATGAATGTCCGAAAAAACGTGATTATTACAAGTGCCAGTCATGTATGTTGATTACAGTTTGTTCCAGATGACACATTTTGATTGTTATTTGTATCACAAATACCGAAATTAAACCGATGTCATTAAGTCCATTGATGAACTGACTTGTCTTTAAGGTCTTTTTTTTTCATATTTAGTACCTGAGCACAGACTAGAGGAGTCCTTTGTATGCATGTTGACCCAAATATGATTCCAATTTTTCAGGGAATTTCCCAGGAAGAAATGGACCAAATCATTAAGTATGCCTTTATTAAGACATTTGACACCGGTTATGTGCTTTTCAGAGAGAATTTAATCGTTGGTCAGATCATGTATGTGGTTCTTTCCGGCTCGGTTGAAATTACAAAAAAGGATAGTTCAGGTAAGGAAAATACAATCGCTGTTCTCGGACCTGGTGCCTGTATTGGTGAAATGTCACTGTTTGAACAGGAAAAAAGATCGGCTTCTGCAATAATTAAAGAACGTGCAGAACTTTTAGTAATGCCGAAGTATAATTTTGACCGGATGCTTCAGAGCAGACCAAATGAGACCATAAAAATTCTTTTGAATTTTATTAAAGTTATGAGTCAGCGCCTTCGGGACACAACGGCTAAACTGGTCACAGCTCAGCATGATGCACCCGCACATGATGACCATGGTGCCGCTCCTGATTCCCAGACATCAGTTGGCCAACTATCAGTGAAAGATGTTAAAGATCGTGCTGCCCGGACCGGAACAGGAGAACAACGCATTCAGCTTGAGACAGGAATCAGTGCTGGTACTTTTCCAACAAAAGATGGTAAATCATCAGAGGTTTTCATTCTTACCCTGGATGAATTGCAAAATGAAAATCTGATGAAAATTCTGGACTCAAAAAGAACAAGTGGTATGAGCCAGGAAAATGGCACGAGATTATTAATGATCCGTGACTTGTTGAATTACTACCTGCAAATTCCAAGTGAGGAACTTCAACTGAAAGTCAGGGAAATGGAACTCCGATTCCGTTCCCGTGGAAAAAGATAGCTTGAAAAGCCTGGTTTTAACCAGGCTTTTTTTTACTCTCCCCTTAGGTTTAGTAACAACGAACCCCCACTCCTTCCTTTCTTTATTTTATTTAAATTCTTAACTTTAATGATTTACAATCTGAGGTCATAAGTGGCTAAAATTACCACGCGGGAAAAAGACTATTCACAATGGTATATTGATATCGTATTGAATGCGAAATTGGCAGATTATGCTCCGGTTCGTGGTTGTATGGTAATCAGACCAAACGGTTATGCTATCTGGGAAAAAATGCACCAGGCTCTGGATGGTATGTTTAAAGAAACCGGGCACGTTAATGCCTATTTTCCCTTGTTTATTCCTGAAAGCTTCATGAAAAAAGAAGCAGAACATGTTGAAGGATTTTCGCCTGAATGTGCTGTTGTGACACATGGAGGTGGTAAAGAGCTTGAAGAAAAATTATACGTCAGACCAACAAGTGAAACCATCATCTGGTCAATGTATAAAAAATGGATTCAATCTTATCGGGATCTTCCTTTGTTGTATAACCAGTGGGCAAATGTTGTCCGTTGGGAAATGCGGACACGTTTATTTCTGAGAACAACAGAATTTTTATGGCAGGAAGGGCATACCGCCCACGAAACTTATGATGAGGCAGAAGTTGAAGCCCTGAAAATGATCAGAGTTTACCAAAAATTTGCTGAAGAGTACATGGCTGTGCCAGTTATTGTAGGTAAAAAGTCGGATTCTGAAAAATTTGCCGGTGCCCTTCATACATATTGTATTGAAGCTATGATGCAGGATAATAAAGCCTTACAAGCAGGAACGTCTCATCATCTGGGTCAAAACTTCGCTAAAGCGTTTGAAGTTACCTATCAGGATCGTACCGGCCAGCAACAATTTGTATATGCAACCAGCTGGGGGGTTTCAACCCGGTTGATTGGTGCCCTTATTATGGCGCATTCTGATGATCAGGGATTGGTTGTTCCGCCAAAATTGGCACCCACGCATGTTGTAATTATTCCAATTTTTAAGTCTGATGAAGAAAAGAAGGCCGTTTGTGATGCTGCCTACCAAATAAAAAGTGAAATTTCTTCACAAGGATTCCGGGTAAATGTTGATGACCGTGATCAGTTTAAGCCGGGCTGGAAATTCAATGAATATGAATTGCTTGGAGTTCCGTTGCGAATCGAAATTGGGCCACGGGATTTAGCTGCTGGTGTTTGTACCCTTGCAAGACGTGATTCGGGTGAAAAAACAACTCTGCCACTGACTGAAGTGAGCTCACGGATATCTGGTTTACTAGATGATATTCAGTCGGGATTGTTTTTGCGGGCTAAGGCAAGAATGGAAAGTCACATATTTAACGCAGATACTTATGCTGAACTTGAAGACATTGTGAAGAACGAAAAGGGTTTTTCTCGTTCTCACTGGTGTGGCAGTCCGGAATGTGAAGCAAAAATCAAGGATGCAACCAAGGCAACCATCCGGTGTATTCCTTTGGATGAACCAGATGAGTCGGGTGAATGTGTGGTTTGTAAAAAGCCTTCAGTAAAACGGGTTTTATTTTCAAAAGCTTATTAAAAAACGGGGATGGAAACATCCCCGCTTTTATTAAATCGGGTTTGCAGAAATTGAATCGTTTCCCGGTAATTTAATCCCCAGTGATCAACAAAGTCCAGTTGTTTAAATTGTCCCAAAAGTCCTGGTCCGCCAATTATTAATACACCATTTTGTTCAGAAAGCTGTTGTTTCAGGACCTTAAGTCCTGCAACCATTTTTTCACTTTCAACGGGATGAATGATACTGCTTATCAGGATTGCCTGTGCACCGGTTTTTTTCAAGGCAGCTTCAAAGCTGAAAATTGGAGTATTTGCCCCCAAATAATGGATCTGCCAACCTTCAATTTCGAGTAAAATTGAAAGACATTTTGCAGGCAGTTCGTGCAAATCTTGTTCAAGCACACCAATTATTGCTTTCAGGTTTCTTTTTGGCCGCTTAATGATTGTAGTATTAATTCGGATAAGGGCTTCATAAAGTGCCGACGATGCTGCGTGTTCTTCATCGACAGAAATTTGCCCAGTGGCCCAATTTTCACCTATTTGATGAAGAACGGGGCTCAAAATGAAATCAAAAAATTCAATATATGTATATTTATTAAGGACAAGCAGATTGATAAAACCAAATATTTTTGATGCATCTGCTTGCATGGTAAGATCAAAAAAGTGGGGAATAATAACCGGATGGTCTTTATACTGAAGGCCAATTGAAAGTTTCTTATTTTCAAATTCTTTTGAATCTGGAAGCTTTAGCACAGAACCGATGTTATTTGCCCTGATATACTCATTCAAATCCGAAAGTTTGAATTTTCGATGTCCACCGGGAGTTCTGATGCACGCAATTTTATGAGAGTCTGCCCATCGTTTTACCGAAGATTCGTTAACGCCCAGCATTTCTGCAACTTCTTTTGAAGAGAATAACCTGTTATCCATAAGTAAAATTGAATTCCTTTTGCCTCTGAACAGTAAATCTAATGGTTAACATTCCCATAAAAGGCGAATTCCTAAAGAAACTATTCTAAAAGTATAATTTTTCGTCTGAAATTGTGGAATTGATCAAATCAGAGGTTGAATAATTTGCAGATATTTGAAGGTTCCGAAAAAGTAGTTGTGGGTATGTTTTATATCACAATCCAATGGAATTGAAAATATTTCACTGAAACAGGTGAAATAATGCAGAATCAGGTTTTGCATGACTTATCTTCATTGGTTATTTTAGTTCACTTTCAGTCACAAATCTAATTTGTGACATTTAAAGGTTGTTTTCATGCCAGGCAGCAAAAAAAAAGTTTTAGTAGTAGAAGACCTTGAGGATAACCGTGATTTTATTCTTCAGGTACTTTCATCAGAGTATGAAATCATTTTTGCTACCGATGGCCGGATGGGAATTGCCATGGCCAAAGCAAAACGCCCTGATGTTATTGTAATGGATTTGAACCTTCCTGTAATTGACGGTTGGGAAGCAACCCGGATTTTAAGAACTGATCCGGGATTTTTTAATACACCCATTATTGCGCTTACAGCCTATACACTTGATAGTGATTATATGCGGGCAATGGAAGCAGGTTGTACCGATTTTTTAACAAAGCCAATTATGCCGGGTGACCTGCGTAATAAAATCAGAGAACACTTAACGAACCTTTGAGACCAATGAATTTATTACCTGTTAAAATACTCATTATTGATTTTGATACAGACTTTTGCGAGTCTCTGAGGTTATCACTTCTTCAGCAGGATCAATATGAAATCACCATTATTTCAACAGGAAAGGAAGCCGTTGAAAAGGCTTTCAATGATTTACCTGATGTTGTTCTCCTTTCTACACAATTACCAGACATGGATGGCTACGAGATTCTTGACCTGCTGAAAAGTGCGCAGACAACCCATGAAATACCAGTGCTTTTAATGAGCTCTGAAAGTGCCTCAACTGAGCGGATTGTTCAGGGACTTGAGATGGGTGCTGTTGATTATGTCATTCGCCCAATTCACAACGCTGAGTTTTGTGCACGTGTAAAAGTTGCCATCAGAAATTACCGGATCCAGAAAAGCCTCAGAGAAAAAGCAGTTACCGATACCCTTACCGGACTTTATAACCGCTCAATTCTTGAATACCGGATGCAAACGGAATTAAAACGGTCTCAACGGCACGGAATTCCAATTTCTGCTGTCATGCTTGATATTGATTTTTTCAAAAAGATCAATGATTCATTTGGCCACCTTTTTGGTGATCAGGTTTTAAAAACCCTTGGTGAGATTCTTCTGCGCAGAGCCCGTACCGACGATATTATCGTGCGTTATGGTGGTGAGGAATTTCTTCTTCTTCTGTTTGGTGCTGATATGCAGGGTGCGTATGCATTTGCCGAGCGGGTCAGAATAGATTTTCAGAGTAAAATTTTCTACGTCAACGGACAAACCGTTCACTTTACACTTTCTGCCGGTGTTGCACAGTTTAGTGCAGTAATGAGTTCTTCGCAATTCATTGATACTGCTGATAAAGCCCTCTATGTTGCTAAAAACAGCGGCAGAAACCGGGTTTGTATTGATGAAACTGCAGATTCAGGAACTATATCCTGACTTTATTCAGACCTTTTCCTTTTTCGCCTAATCTTTTTCGGAACCAACCCCTTTAAATCTAAACAGGAACCCCGCAACCTAACAAACCAAGAACAAATCCTCCAAAATCCCGAATCCCATTCGGAAATTACCCAAAAAAGCATGTATTGTTAGGGTAATTGATTCCTAAGTACTAATAATATTCGTATATATATTGACAATGACTAATAAAGCTATTAGATTTGTCGTGTTCTTCCATATATTATTAGATTATGATCGACGAAACTGATATCCTAATACTGACTGCACTACAGCTTGATGCCAAAGCAACCTATGCAGATATCGGGAAGCGGGTGAATCTTACCGCCCCAACCGTTTTCGAGAGAATCAAACGCCTCGAACGGATGGATATTATCAAAGGTTATGGTGCAATTCTGAATCCCGAAATGATTCAGGAAAAATTTGCAGCTTTCGTCCGGGTTTCTACCATCGCCACCATCGACACCCACGCCTATACCGAGTTCCTGAAAGAAATCCCTCAGATTGTGGATTGCTATGATATTGCCGGTGAGGACAATTTCCTGATCCGTATTGAGACCGGTACGCCAGAGGGTTTGGGTGATGTTCTAAAAAAAATCAGACTGATACCAGGTACTTTACGTGCCTCGACTGTATTGGTGCTTTCTAAACTATTCGAGAGAAGTTACGACATCAGCAGGCTTGCTAAAAAATTGAAAACTGCCTGAGTGAGGATTCAATGAGTCAACAAATCACAACCCCAGCACAACGCTTCACCGGAAAATTCAATCTGGATTCCGAAAGAAGATCTCTCAGAAGAGGTCTTGAACATTCGAATACCCTGATGCATTTCAAAAATCTGGATTTTTTCCCCTTTCCAGAGGCCGGTTATATTAACACCGAGTTTGCTTTCAATGCAAGAAATTTTTTCCAGAGCAATCATGATGGACTTCCGGTTTCAGTCAGATATGATTTCGAAAATTCAGGATCCTGGCAGACTGATTTTATGGCAGAACCGATTATTTATCACAAATACTTAACCGGTGGTCGTAAAATTGTAAATATGCAGGCTAAAAAAGGTGCCATTTTTAGTGAAGTGGTAACCCGTGAAATTTATGTTAGGGAAGGGCTCAGAATTGGTGAAAGCCTTCTCAGTGATATTGTCTTTACACCTGATGCAAGTTCAATGGTCATTTTATCTTCAAGCCGGATCAAGATTTTGGGAATTGAGACGGGGGACACCCTGCTTGTCGGTGGATATGAAGAAGATATTTCAGTAATGAAAATGGCAGGGAATGGAAGTTTTCTGGCAACCGGTACTCACCATGGAACTATTAAACTTTGGCACCCGGTAACCGGTGAATGTTTGAATGTAATTAAAGCTCATGATGGTGGTGTTTTATTTCTTGAAATCAGTCATGATGGAAACCGGATTGTAAGTTATGGAACAGACAGTCAGCTTTGTTCCTGGCACTCTGACAACGGAACGCTTGCATGGAAAATGGAACTTGGCCGATCCTTTATAAAATCTCTTGCTCTTTCAGGTGATGGTAAAGAATTTGCAATCGGAAGTGAATTAAAAACCATTTTCACGGGAAGTCTTGTAACCGGTGAAATTGAACATAAATATGAATATGACAATTCATGGATCGACAAAGTTGTCTATTCCACCGCAGGAAACCGGCTGCTTGCAACCATCAGAAACGGGGATGTTGCCCGGATAATTGATGTTGGTCATCAGTTGACTCTGGCAGAACCCGGTAATTCAGATCAGATTCTGAATATGAGCATGTCTGCATCTGGTCAGATTGCAATGGCTGCAACAAAAGATCATCGTGTGAAAGTATGGGATCTGACCAAAGGTCAGCTAATCTGTGATTTTTACTCTGCCGATGATTGGATTTTTAATGATCCGTTTAGTCCGGCTCAGCCTTATATCGCCTGCCGTGGCTGGGACAACTCAATTAAAGTTTATGATTACCGGAACGGATCGTGCTACGCAATCTTTTTAATGCCTGAAGGTTACCTGAAAGCATCAGAATTTCATCCGAAAAGAAAAATGGTTGCAGTTGGCGGAACCGACAATAAAATAAAGCTTTGGAACCTTGCAACCGGTGAAGTCGAATCCTCTTATGACACCGGGTACGTCTGGCCAAAAACCATTTCATTTAGTGCTGATGGAAACCAGATGGCATTTCCATCCGACGAAAAAACAGTTCAGATCTGGCAAATTGATACAGTGACTTTCAACAGGGAAGTCTGTATGCCGGAGGACCGGATTAAGCAGGTTTGTTATCAGGGAAAAGGCGAAGTCATCTTAATCAGAGGTGAGCATACCCTTTCAATTTATGATGTTGAGTCTGACCGTTTTCTTCAATCTTTTGAGGGAAACAACAAAATCATCAAATCGGCTGCAATGAGTCCGGACGGAAAATTCCTGATTTCCTGTGGACTTGATTTTGGTTTAAAGCTCTGGAACCTGACTGACGGAACGGTTTATCGTGACTATGCAGGATTAACTGCAATGGCATCTGAAATTAAAATCTCTGAGGATAACCATTTTATCCTATGCAGGTCAGAAATAGGTCAGTTTGCAGTCTGGGATCTTGCTACAGGTCGGTTATTGTGGACGATTTCCAATCCACAGCAAAAAATTACGGCTTTCGCAATTTCAAATGACGGACTTATGATTGCTACTGCAATCCGGAATGATCTTTATATCTGGGCAACCGTAACTGGAAACTCTTTAGGCCTGATCGGTTCGCATGATCAGACTATTACTGCCATCGCTTTCCATCCAAAAAGCAAAATGGTTGCAACCGGCGGTCTTGATAATCTCACAAAATTGTGGTCACTGGCTGATCAAACAGTTCTTGCAACAATAAAGGGTGGTGCAAGTGTAAAAATCTCTGCTGATGGTGTTTACCTAATGAATGGCTTTGGCGGGGAACTTAGAATCTGGAATATTCATGATGAACTAAGGATAAACTGCTAATGAACGATCTTTATGAAATTTTCACTGCCTATTATCATCAGGCAGTCGACTATGCAGACCAGCATGAGTTCAAAAAATCATCAGAATCATTTGAAAAAGCATTTGATGTTCTGAATGAAATCAGGTCAGAGGCGTTAAGGAAGTATGCGGGTAAAAAAATAACCCGAGTCAAAACTCAGGAAGAAGTTGATCTTGAGCGGTTGAAAGGTGTTGTTCTCGATCTCAGAAATCGGGTGGGTGATCTTTACCTTGAACTGGACGATCTTGAACTTGATCTCGGAAAATTCCAAACAGAATATAATGCCAGGGTTGGAAAGTTTTTTATAGAACTTGATCAGGCAGAATATGCTATTAATCTGATGCGCTTAAAGTTTGAACGTTATCATTCTGGGAAAGCCTGGGATGATGAAAGTATTTCTCAGGAATTGTCTGACTTCAAGAAACAACTTGAAACTGATGAAAACCAGCTTCATGAAGATGAAAAAAACCTGCGTGAATTTATTCACAAGAACAGAGAACTTTCAGAAGATCAGAAAAGAGAATTGCGAAGTCTCTACCGTGATTTGGCCAAGATTTACCATCCTGATAAAGCACGGACAGACGAAGAAAAAAGCTATTTTGAGGATGTGATGAAGGAAATTAATGAAGCCTATCATCATTCAAATCTGGATAGTCTGAAAAAAATTGATGCTAAAGCTCAGCTTCTGATCGAGGTTGAACAAATTGGTGAGTCCTTAAATGAAAAACTCTCAAGACTTGGAACTGAGGAAAGAAAGTTGTCGGCTTTGATCTCTTCTATCTCTAAACGTACCCAGGAATTGAGATCTTCTGATACCTATGCACTTTTTATCAAAGTGCAAAATTTTCAACCCTCAAGTAATGAGTATTTTTTAGGCGTAATTGATGATTTGGAACAACGAATCAAGCGTAAAAAGGTAGAACTTGCCCGTCTTAAGGAGCAATTTTCAGTTCTGACCTCCAAATCAAACGAAAAGGTTTTGGTGTTTTAATTTTTTGTGATGCCCTTCACATTAGAATTCGTCTAAACAGAAGTATCTTTGGTGCAGAATTTTCATGAGGAAATATGCCAGGGATACTTCTTTTTTGTTTTATCGTTTTTACAGGGTTTATTTTTGACCTGAACGCACAGGATACCGGAACGGCTATCATATCTGGTCAAGTTGAGATTTCGAGCCAGCAAACAACTGTAAATACGCGATCCCGTGGCAGTTTGTATCGAAGCCGTTACCAAAACAAGAAAATTCCAACCAAAACGCAGAATTCTGATCCTTATCAGGATGTTGTGGTCTATTTAACACCCCTTGATTTCAAACCTGAATTCTCGCCTGTAACTCCCACTCCAAGGTTGGTTCAGAAAGATGTCTCATTTTCACCCCGTGTTTTAGCTATTACTGTTGGTTCACCCGTTTTAATTGTGAATGAGGACCGTATTTACCACAATGTTTTCAGTAAAAGTCAGGTCCAAAGTTTTAATATCGGAAAACGCCTGACCGGTGAAAATATCTACCAAACCTTTAACAGGGCGGGACTGATTCAGGTTTTTTGTAACATTCACTCTAATATGTCTAGTCATATTTTGGTTTTGGAAACGCCGTGGTTTTCAAAATTGGATGAAACCGGTCAGTTTGAATTCAAAAATATTCCTGATGGCAATTATAAGGTGGAAGTTTTTCATCCCGATTTTTCAGTTGAACCACTCAAACTTGCTGTTAAAGCTGGATCCCGAAATAAAATTAAATTATCACTTCATTAAAACACATTATGTTCTCAAAAATTCAGTTTAAACTTATTGTTCTAATTTCTCTCGTCATTTTTGTTTTGCTCATGGGCGTGCTTCTCGTTATTACCCAAACCGTTGAAACTCAAATTGTCGAAAAAATCAGATCCGACTTTAAAAAATCTCAGGCTACGTTCGAGGTTATTCAAAAACTTAATTACGATCGGTTGGTTGAAACTTCGCTGATTTTATCTGATCAGCCGGTTTTAAAAGAAACCATTTCGCTGCTCAACGATCCGAAAAACAAACTTGCAGATGTAAGCAACACGGTTGCTGTAACCATTTCTGATCTTGCAAATTCTGTAAAGGCAGATTTGATTCTGGTAACTGATAATAACGGCGTTCTACTTTCAAGTTTAACTCAACCTGGCAT
The DNA here is from genome assembly GCA_017303995.1 of Bacteroidota bacterium. GTDB lineage: Bacteria > Bacteroidota > JABWAT01 > JABWAT01 > JABWAT01 > JAFLBE01. The sequence continues at coordinate 52,805 of JAFLBE010000017.1, forward strand.
TTACGGCGATTCTCTTGCCAGTCATTCGTTTATCCAAAAATCGTTATCCGGTGCTGATCCTGAGGTAAGTCCGGAATTTATCACTTTATGGTATAGGGACAATTTTTTGTTTCAGGTGGTTTCGGTTCCAGCCTTTACTGATAATTTCCAGTCAGTTGTTGGGACTTTAACGCTTGGAACCATCATTGGTCAGCGCGAAGCAGATACCCTGAAATATATTACAGGGTTTGATGTTACATTTGTTCTGGATTCGATGATCATTGCCTCGACTCTCAGAAAGGGTGACCAGTTTCTGATGATTGATCAGATTATGAAGAATAAAGGTTGGATTGAGACGGTTGATTCAACGATGAAATCAACGCCGGTTTTTGATCTTCCGCTCACCGCCGACAAGTTTTTCAATGTTTTGGCACCGGTTGGAAAAGGCGCACATGCTTTTTACGTTTTGTCCAGTCCGTACAATACTCAGTTGACCGTGATCCGGAATATTCAAACGGTCATTTATTACACGGGTGGGATCTCACTTTTACTGGCCATTCTTGTTACCATTTTTCTGGGAACTTCAATAACACGACCGATTAAGGCACTTTCGGCTGGGGTCGAACGGATTAAAAGCGGAAATTATGACGTGAGTATTGACGTCAATACGAAAGATGAACTTGGTTTGCTTACCACAGCTTTTAACGAAATGGCCAAAGGCCTAAAGGAACGGTTTCACCTGCTGCGATATGTTGGCAGTCATACCAAAGAAATGATTGGGTTGTCCGATTCTACTGAAGCTAATTTTGCAGGTCAGCGGGTTGAGGCAACAGTATTGTTCAGTGATATCAGAGGGTTTACTGCCTATTCTGAAAAAATAACTCCAGAAGAAGTTATTGGGATGCTGAATCAATATCTCAGTATTCAGGCAGAACTGGTTGAAAAGTACCGGGGTTCAGTCGATAAGTTCGTTGGTGATGAAATGGTTGCCATTTTCCTGAACGACGATCAGGAAGCCCGTGCTTCATTTTGCGCAACTGAAATTTTACGAAAAACCCGGGAAATGAATTTGAACAATGAAAAGCCAATTGGCATCGGGATCGGCATCAATACCGGACAGGTTGTTCTTGGTAATATGGGCAGTCAAAACCGGCTGGATTATACGGTTATCGGCGCAAATGTGAACCTTGGTGCAAGACTTTGCAGTGCTGCAAAAGCCGGACAGATACTGATGACTGAATCAACCGCCGGAAAATTGCCATCTTCAATATCCGTCAATCCGCTTGAACCCATGAATTTTAAAGGGTTCAGCAAGGCCATCCAAATTTTTGAGGTGAAGGTATGAAAAAACTTTTTTTCCTTCTGATTCCTGTTCTTTTCTGCTTTCAGAATCGGGTTTCAGCACAGGTTGAATGGAGTGGCATCGCCGATGTTGGGTTTTCAATGGGCGGACCTGATTCCAAATTTATTTCCAACGGAATTTCAAACCGCTATCCGAATTTTAGTCTGATGAATTTGAATTTGTTTCTGGGAAGTCAGATTTCTGAGGATTTCAGCTTTTCCGGGAAATTGTTGTATGCTCCTGCTCAGTATGGGTATGGAAGTTATCCCAGGCTGGTTTTTGCAAGTGTGAATTATGATCCAGCAGGTGAAAGTTATGGATTTTCTATCGGCCGGGTTTTAACTCCGTTCGGGCTTTTTGCAAAGCGTCAGCATTCTACTGAAAATATTTCCTTTCTTCCCCCGTTGGTTTATGGCTATTTCATAAATATCAGCAGTTTGCGGGGTTACTGGCCAATTTCCGGGGATAATGGTAGTTACGGTTCTGATGATGTCGGGTTAAATTCCGTTTTTCAAGGCGGATATCAGATGGGACTCAAAGGATATTATGCCTTTGAAGATTTGTTTGATGTTGAGTTGATGATTTCTAACGCACCGGTTTCTGCCGGATCTGAGGTGAAAAATAGCGGATCCATTTCGGGTTCGGGTCGGATTGGAATTAAACCGGTGATGTGGGCAAATCTGGGTTTTTCTGGCAGTTATGGTTCCTACATGGAGCGAACAGGAGAAAATTCTGTAATTGGAAACATTCAGAAGTATAAGCAAACGACCCTTGGAACGGATGCCAGTTTTGCCTATAGCTACTTTGAACTTTCGGGCGAATATATTTATTCCAGTTGGACAGCACCCAAATTTGCTAAAGGTGCCTTTGTGAATAATTTGGGTGCCCATCCAACATTTAACCTTTTTAACCATGGTGCTTATGCTGATCTTAAAATTGATATACCACAAATTCCGGGTTTATTTATTGCCGGAAGGTTTGACCGGATTTGGTTTGATAAGGTTCAAAACGTTGTTTGGGATCTCGATCATGACCGGTTTACCGGTGTAATTGGATATACCTGGCAAAAGGGGATCCTCTTAAAACTGGTAGGATTTACCCAAACCAACTCTGGTGCCGTTGATTTTAAAGAAGATGGGTTGGCTGCACTTATAACCGTTAGCTTTTAAGGAGAATTATGGATCGTCGTCATTTTTTAAAATCAGCGGGTCTGGCATCGGTCGGATTACCAGTTCTGCTTTCCGGATGTGATATTACCGATTCCTCAACTAATGGAACGGTAAAGGGGGATGACATTGAAGTTTTGCAAAAAGTTGTGAAAATGGAAGGTGTTGCCGTGGCCACTTACAATACCGCCGCCTCACTAATTACAACACCTGCATATTTGAATGTAGCAGTTGCATTCAGAGATTCACATCAAAGTCATGCTGCCTATATCAACAATGTACTTTCCTCAATCGGTGGATCCAAAATTGATATTTCAACCTCTTCTGCTGATCCCCGTGCAGCCAGTGTAACAGATGAACTTTCTGTGCTGAATCTGGCTGCTATAATGGAGTTCGAGGCGGGTGAAGCTTATTTCAAACACATGTTTGAATCGGTTATTTCCAGTGTGGCGGCAAAGAAAGCACTTGCTGATATCTACCCGATTGAAGTTCAGCATTATCTCACGTTCAGAAGTGCACTTGGTGATCCTGATGCCATTAAGTATGCTTTATTTTCCACGATAAAACGCCCCTGAATTTTTGATACTCACGCATAGATCCTTTATTTTTACAGGTTTAAAAGTAAAGGATCATTATGTCAGTTCGTGTGCGATTTGCACCCAGTCCTACCGGCTACCTCCACGTTGGCGGTTTAAGAACCGCACTTTATAATTACCTCTTCGCCAAAAAACATGGCGGAACATTTATCCTCCGGATCGAAGATACTGACCGTACCCGCCTGGTTCAGGGCGCACTTGAAAATCTGGTTTCAACATTAACCTGGTCAGGACTTCCGTTTGATGAAGGTCCCGGCGTTGGCGGTCCGCACGGACCTTACATCCAATCTGAACGTACAGAGCTTTATCAACGGTTGGGAAAGGAACTTCTCGACAACGGACATGCCTACAAGTGCTTCTGTACTTCAGAACGGCTTGATGATATGCGGAATTATCAGCAGCGAATGGGTCAGCCACCCCGCTATGATAAATTTTGTGAACATCTAAGTGCAGCTGAAATTAAAGAAAAAGAAGACGCTGGGTTACCTTACGTCGTCAGAATGAAAGTTCCTGAGCGCACGATCAGGTTTCATGATGAAATCCGTGGATTGATTGAAATTGAACCTTCGAACATTGATGATCAGGTTTTACTTAAATCTGACGGATTCCCGACTTATCACCTTGCCAATGTGATTGATGATCATGACATGGAAATTACCCACGTGATCAGGGGTGAAGAATGGCTGCCAAGTACGCCTAAGCATATTCTTCTTTATGAGTATTTTGGCTGGACACCCCCCAAATTTGCTCACCTTCCTTTGTTGCTAAATTCTGACCGGTCAAAACTTTCGAAGCGCCAGGGTGATGTAGCCGTTGAAGATTATAAAGCAAAAGGATACGAAAGGGAAGCGTTGATAAACTTCGTTGCGTTTCTGGGCTGGAATCCGGGTTCTGAAAAGGAAATTTATAGTTTGCAGGAACTCGGACAGGAATTTGATCTGGATCGTGTCGGGAAATCGGGTGCCATATTCAATGTTGAAAAACTCAACTGGTTTAATCAGCAGCACTTGAAGGTAAAACCTGCTGCTGATATTCTGGAGCAAATCCGGCCTGTGATCAGTGAACATGGAATAACCGCTTCTGATGAATTCATTATAAAAGTTATTGAGCTGATGAGAGACCGTGTGAATTTCCTGCCGGAATTTGTCACCTTTGCCCTGTATTTTTATCAGGATCCGAAAGAGTATGATATGGAAGCCATTTCCAAAAAGTGGAATCCCGAAACGTTATCCTCACTTTCAGCATTAAACGAAAATCTGAAGAATCTGGAAAACTTTACCCACGAGCAGATTGAAAATCAACTCAAGCTGACTGCAGAAATGCTTGGTGTAAAAGCAGGTGGAATGGTTCAGCCTTTGAGAATTGCAATTTCAGGTGTTTCAGCAGGACCGGCACTTTATATGATGATGGAAATTCTTGGAATAGAAACCTGTCTTCGCAGGCTGGAAAAAGCGGTTAATTCTATTAAGTTATAAGTTATTTGGGGTACGGGGTACGGGGTACGGAAGAAAATGGGAAAAACAATTTAATCAATTGAGTTTGGATTTTGAATTTGAATTAAATTCCCCTCCTTTTCCAAAGGAGAGCCACCCCCCGAATGCTTTCGGGGGGTGGCGAAGCCGGGGTGGTTTTTCTGAATTCCCAAAAATCAAACCACCCTTGCACGGGCACTTTGCCCTTCGATAAAATTTTTTGCTTTGCAAAAAATCACTCAGGGTGACAGACTCAGTGATCGTACCACCTCAAAACCCCCAAAAAATTCAAAGGCTGATGGTAATCCATCAGCCTTTTTTATTATTTTTACAACGAAACTAAACCAAAGTATCGTAAATTTCATCAAACCGCCATGAACAGTGAATCACCGGCATCTGTACAGAGTTTGGGTTCGCCAGTTGTTTTACAGACAACCGATTCTGAAGATCTGGATTTGGTGCAAAAAATTAAGTCCGGCCGGTCAGATGAGGCTTTTGCCCGTTTGATGAAAAAATATCAGAAACGGGTTTACTGGCTGGTAAGGCGTACGATTTTTGACCATTATGATGCCGATGAAGTAACCCAGCAGGTTTTTATCAATTTATACGAGAAAATTCACCTGTTCCGGGAAGATTCCAAATTTTATACCTGGCTTTACCGGATAGTTTCCAATCAGGTGCTTCAGTTTTTAAGAGCTCAAAAGGTCAGAAGCTGGGTTGGTCTTGATGCTGTTTTATCAGTAAAAAAAGCCGACCACCCTGATGCAAGTGAAGTTTTGGTTCAGTCTGAATGGGAAGAAAAACTCCAGAAAACGATTGCCACTCTTCCTGCCAGACAACGACTGGTTTTTAATATGCGGTATCATGATGAACTGTCGTACGATGAAATTGCTGAAATTCTTGGAACTTCAGTTGGCGGTTTGAAAGCCAACTATTTCCATGCCGTAGCCAAAGTGAAAGAGGTTATGAAAAATGAAAACATGTAAAGAATTTGAAAATCCGACTTCACGAAATAAAACATTTTGGGACACACATTTATCCGTTTGTGATATTTGTAGTACTGGTTTTGAAGAAGAAACCGCTCTTTTTCAAAAACCCATTTCGCTGCATACACAACCGGCAGAAGACGTTTATTTTTTGAACCTTCCTGACCGTGTATTGGCAAGAGTTAGCAAGCCAAAAGTTTTCGGGATGCCGATTAACACTTTTAGAAATTTATCCATTGCAGCAGCGGTCGTGATAGCTGCCGGACTTACCTGGTTTTATCTTCCTTCACCTTCGGTAACTGAACCCGATTATTCAGATCTGGAAGTTTCCAGAATTCTGCAGGATGAAGCCTTACTGACAACCACAGATGAACTTTTTGACATATATTCAACAGATTCAAAAGAAATTGAATCAGCTTTAATGGGATTAACCGAAACCTACCAATTCCCGGTTTCAGAAGAGCCGGAACCAGTTTTGGATGAAACTGAATTGGAATCCATTTTTCAGGAAGCTGAATCGCAAAGAAAAGGAAGCTAAACATGAAAACGATCACCCTTATTTTAACACTTTTATTTCTTTCTGCCGGAACCCTTCAGGCACAGGATGACGTCATCCCGGAACGTCAGCGGGAAAAAGTAAAACAGCTTCGTATCTGGAAATTGACCGATAAACTGAATTTGACCGAAGAGCAAAGCCTCAAATTCTTCCCTGCATATAATAAGAATATGGATGATCAGGAAGCTTTTCGGCATGAGCGGAAAAAGATTATCCATGATCTGAAAGAAAACGGAGATGCCTTGACTGAAGCCAAGGTTTCAGAAAAGGTAGATCAGATGCTAGAGATTGAACAGAAAATGTTAACCCGGAGAAAAGAATTTCTTAAATCCCTCGAAGGTATTCTGACTCCGAAGCAAAGAGCCATTCTGGTTGCTTTTGATGCTGAATTCCTGAAGGATCTTGCAAAAAATATTGAAAAGCGCCGGGAAAATAAGAAGTAGAAAAAAGGGATAGGGCTTCATAAAATACTGGATTCCTCCCGCTTGCGGGACGGGAATGACAGCCTAATTTAATAAGTAATAGAAATGATAATGTCATTCCCATGAAGGTGGGTCATAAAATGTGCGAAGCTCAACCATGCCTTTTCACCAACAACCCGCTAACATTTGAACCCTCTACCGCTAATCAATTGGTTTTCATCCCTTTCCTGACGATTTTTGACGAATGAACAGACTATTTCTTGATTTTGCTTCTACAACTCCGGTTCACCCGGAAGTTATTTCCGTCATTGAATCGGCATTTAAAAACCTGCCTGGAAATCCATCAAGTATTCATGATGATGGACGAAAAGCCCGGTTTGCCATAGAAGATGCACGGGAGCGGGTTGCCAGTTTATTGGGGAAGCAGCCATCAGAAATTGTTTTTACAGCTTCGGCTACAGAATCAATCAATACGGTTCTGAAAAGCTGGTTTTTTCATCACCTTCCTGCAAAATCAACTTATTATTCCTCACCCGCTGAACATCATGCGACTCTGCTCACTCTGGAATATCTGGAAAGTAAAGGTGTTGAATTCCACCAGATTCAACCCGATCAATCTGGGATTGTTCATCCGTTTCAGCCAGAACAGGGAAGTCTGGTTTCCCTGATGGCTGTGAATAATGAATTGGGAAGTATATTACCATCAGCGACAATTCAATCTGTTCTAAACTCAGGTGCATCGTTGCATATTGACGCCGTTCAGGCACTTGGTAAAATTGATTTATCCACTTTTATGGATGCAGATTTTCTTTCGTTTTCAGGTCACAAATTTTACGGTCCGCGCGGAGTGGGATTGCTGGTCGTGAAATCGGGTTCTGATCTTGAACCGTTGCTTCATGGTGGTGCTCAGGAAAGAAATCGCCGGAGCGGAACTGAGCCAACGGCCTTGATTCTTGGATTCGCAAAAGCACTTGAACTTGCACTGGCGACACAGGAAACAACTTTTAACCAGGCTTTAAAACTCAATAATTATCTCCGGAAAAATCTGAAATCCATTGTTCCGGAAGTTCAGTTTAATTCGCAGGATGACGGATCGCCATTTATACTCAATTTTACACTTTCTTCAGATCCAAAAGAACAAATAGACAGTGAAGCTGTGATTATGGGATTGGATGCGAAGGGGATTTCGGTCAGTTCGGGTTCTGCCTGTTCATCGGGAAGCTGGGAACCTTCTCACGTTCTGAAGGCGATCGGGAAATCAGATTATGAAGCACAAACCACCTTACGGGTTTCATTCGGTCATGGAATTACAGAAACCGATCTTGACCGGTTTACTGAAACTCTTGATGGGATTTTGAAGAAAATGAAACTGGCTTTAACCCTGCTTTGAAGCAAAGATTCCGTATCGAAGTCCTCTGTCGCTGACCACCAGACTTTTTATCCCGAAGAAATCCATAGACGATTCCAGAATCAAACATCCGGCAAGCATCAGATCATACCGTTTACCTAAAATCGGGTACCGGTTTCTGATTTCTGATGAGGGGATCGATTGAAATTCAATTCGTTTTTCTCTGACAAAATCGGCCGGTAATGTAGAACCGTGAACGACTTCCGGTTGGTAAGTTTTTAATCCGTGCAACATGGCGCTTAAACTGGTTGGTGTTCCTGCAACGGCAACCCAGGTGGTGTTGGGTGTTTCATGAAACGGAAGCGTCATTAACTGTTCTGAAACGTGGGATTGAAATTGGGGGATTTGAAATTTGGCAGGATCTTCACCCTGAAGGTGAAATCGTTCAGAAAGTCTGACTGTTCCGATATTGAGCGATTTTTTTTCAAATATCGTTTGCCGGTTTCCGCGAATGAATTCTGTGCTTCCGCCGCCAATATCAATCAGCCCGAATTGTTCTGCCTGAACTTTCAGTCCGTCGAGTCCGCCATTAAAAGTGAGTTCAGCTTCCTGATCACCCGAAATCACTTCAATTTGAAAACCTGTAATTACTTTGACCGAATCAATCACATGCTGGCGGTTTTTTGCATCCCGCATGGCACTTGTTGCAAAAAGACTGAACTTTTCAACGCCGAGGTTTTTACCGGTTTCTTTATATTCCGACAAGATCTTGATCAGGCGGCCCAAAGCTGGTTCGCCGATAATTCCGGTTAAATGCAGATTTTCACCCATTCTGGCCATGTTGTGAAAATCGCCAATAATTTCGCCGGTTTCAGTGTTTTTAACCGTCATGAGTACGGTGTTGGTACCAATATCCACTGAAGCCTGAATCATTTTCTGACCTCAACACCAATCCACTCGTTTTCGGCAGTAATTAAAAAGGAAGAAAATCCAGCTTTTGTAAATGCCCGTTTGATATCCGCTTCGTCATATTTTAAAAGTCCGCTCAGAAGAACAACTCCGCCTGAATTAAGATGCTGCAGGTACCAGTCAACATAGGTGAGATGGACGTTTTTGTTCACATTTGCCAGGATGATATCAAAGGTTTCTGAAGGGGAAATGACTTCATATCCGCCAAAACGAAGATCAATATCAGATTCATCCAGATTCAGCACAATATTTTCTTTTGAATTTTCGAATGACCAGGTATCCAGGTCAAAAGCGAGTGTTTTTCCGGCTCCGAGTTTTTTTGCAGCGATGGCCAGAACACCGGTTCCCGTTCCGCAATCTACGGTCGCTTTATCAGTCATGTCCAGCGTTTTCATCATCTGTAGCATGAGCCGTGTGGTTTCATGATAGCCGGTTCCAAACGACATTTTCGGGTCGATACAAATCATCACAGGTACTTGTTTTTCTGCTGGATGCCAGGTTGGGTAAATGCAAAACGTGTCGCCGATATAAACCGGTTCGATAGTTGCTTCCCATTGGGCGTTCCAGTTCTGCTCATCTTCTTTGGAAATCGTCCAGGAAATCTGCCAGTCATCATCCTCAAATAAAAGTTCAGTTTTAAGGTTTTCAAGCCAAAGTGTTAGCTCATCAAGGGTTTGAAGTTCGGCAGAGAAGGATAATTTGAGTTCATCAAATCCTTCTTCAGAACCCAGGAAACCTTCCAAATCAGAAATTGAAGTGTTTATTGAATCGTAAGATTCTTCAGGTGCGGTCAGTTTAACGACGTAAAATTGTTTGGGCATAAATTCTCCTGAACGAAGCTAAAAATCTGCGGGATGGAATTCAACCCGGAAGCAGGGAAGATGAGTTATAAGTTACAAGTTAAAAGTTATAAGTCAGGTGGAACGAAATTCCTTATTCCTTTTGGGGTGATAAGTGGAAAGTGAAATGCTGTTTTTTACTTTTGGTGATGTTCTTAATTGTGAGTTTACCAGGATAATAAATATTTGAAACCACTTCACTTTAATCCCGTAAGACCGGAAAAGAATTTCAAACCAAAGAGGTCAGCATGAAACGTTTTGCTCTTGCTTTTTTCACCCTTCTTTTAATCCCGGCTTTTACTTTTGCACAAACACTCCTTGAAAAAAAGACCTTCACCGGACCCGATCTTAAAAAAATTATTCTCACAACTTCAGGCGGTGATATCAAAATTGAATCCTGGGCGAAAAATGAAGTTGAAGTTTCTCTCTTTTTAACAGATAAATCCAGTAAGAAACAGGCAGAATTTGAGGAGAAGTATACCCGTTCCTATAAAATGGAAAACGGAGTCGTTATCGTCGAGGTTAAGCAAAAATCAAAATCCAAATGGAATATCTTTGGCGGTTGGAATAGCACCGGACATGAATTCAAAGTTTTTGTTCCGGCTGCTTTTACAATTAAAAGCACCACTTCAGGCGGAGATGTTTCCATTTATGGCATTAAAGGAATTGTGAATGCTACCACTTCCGGTGGTGACTTTGATCTTCAGGATATTTCAGGCATTATCGAAGTGTCAACTTCCGGTGGAGATATTGAACTTGATGAAGTCTCGGGAACTGTAAATGCCTCAACCTCAGGCGGAGACATCCGGGCAAAACGCCTTGCCGGAAAACTGGCATTGAGCACATCGGGTGGAGATATTGAGGTCAGTGCAGATGGCGCTTCGGTTGATGCTTCAACATCAGGCGGAGATATTAAAGTTGATGTTGATACCAAATGTGACGGTCTTGATGTTTCAACTTCCGGTGGTGATATTACCATTAAAATCCCAAAAACAACTGCAGCGGAACTTGATCTCCGTACGTCTGGTGGCGGAGTCAGGCTTTCTGATGAACTTGAATCCAAGTTAATCGGAAAAATTAAAAAGGATAAAGTGACCGGGAAGTTGAACGGTGGTGGTGTTGATATCAAAGCAAGTACTTCAGGTGGCGGAATACGGGTGGATGGGAAGTAAAAGGCAAGTTACAAGTTATAAGTTATAAGTTACAAAAAAGGGCGGCCATGGGTCGCCCTTTTTTGTTTTGGGTAAAACAGGAAGAATTCAAAAAAAAGGTTGACAGACGATGTCACTTAGAGTCCCAGTTTAAATTTCATTCAATAGTTTTTCAATTATCTCCTTCCATCCATTACGGAGTGGCACCTGCATCTTTGTAAAAAAAAGAGGTGATCCATGAGTACCACAGAAAAAAAACCTTCCCTGATTGATCTGATTGAATCCTTTCAAAATGGATTTGAACTTTCAGAATTTTCATTTCACTCAATTAAATTAACCGGCAGCAATTCAAAATTGCTGGCAGAACTGCTTACTGTTGATGAAACAACTGCAGTACTTTACGCCGGCTTGTTTTATCTGAGTATTTCCCGCTCTTCGATGGATTTTGATGATCTCGTTCAGAATATCGGAATAAAGAAAGGGGATTTCAGGTGGGTTTATGAAAGCCTTCTCAAATTGAAGTCAAAACGGCTCATTTATTTTGAAAGAAACCAGGGATTTATTCAATCATCAAACCAATTTCAGTTTTCAATTCCCAGAACTGTTTTTAATCAGATACTGAAAGGGGAGAAATTAACCTTCCAGGTGAAAGATCCGGCGGATATTTATCAGGTCATAGTCCGTTGCCGTGAACTTGTTGACTACATGGATGAAACCGATATGTCTGATGATGAATTTTTTAGAGAATTTGATGACCTGCTTTCTGCATCGGCTTCTTTGCCCCAGGTGAACTGGCTGGATTTGCAAATTAAGGATCGGTTTGAAAAGGTCGTTCTGCTGCTGACGGCAGAATGTTGGCTGAATCTTTTAGGTTCTTACTGTCCAGAAGAGGTGCTCGATAAACTTTTTTCTGAATCCAAACATGAACGAATCAGGATCAAGCATAAAATCCAAAGAGGTGAATTACTCATCCAAAAAAAGGAATATGTTCGCTTGACCAAATCTTTTTTCAAAGACGGTATTGACCTTGAACTGACGGAAACGGTAACGGATTCCTGGTTTCCAGAAGAAATCCAAATGACCCCGGGTCAGTTTCCAAAACCAAAATTCGGGTTTTGGCTTGATCAGGCGAAAATAGCAGAAATGCCACTTTATTTTAATCCGGGTTTTGATGGACAGGTTTTGCAGGTTAAACAGGCGTTGGAAGAACATAACTATTCCAAGATTAAGGAACGGTTTGAGGAAAAGGGGTTACGAAGAGGAATGGCCATGATTTTTCATGGTGCGCCAGGCACAGGAAAAACCGAATTTGTTTATCAGCTTGCCAGACAAACCGGACGGGCAATTCTTCACGTGAATATCAGTGAAATCAGGGATGCCTGGGTTGGAGAAAGCGAGAAAAATCTGGCCTCTATTTTTTCCCATTACAAAAAGTTGAGAAAAATGCAGGAGCGGGATCCCATTCTCTTATTCAACGAAAGTGATGCTTTGATTGGTAACCGGATAGAAGTCAAAGGCAGTGTGGATCAAATGAACAATGCCATGCAGAATATCTTGCTGGAAAGTCTTGAAAAATTTGAGGGAATTCTGATCGCAACAACGAATCTGATTGAAAATATTGATCCGGCTTTTGATCGCCGGTTTCTGTTTAAACTTGAGTTTTTACTTCCTGATCTGAGTACCCGAATAAAAATATGGCAGGCGAAAATGCCGGGGTTAACCGAGGAAGAGGCGTTGGTTTTAGCTGAATACAAAGATCTGACAGGTGCCCAGATTGAAAATGTGATCAGAAAAGCTGATATCGAAACCATTCTTCACGGAAAAGAACCTGATTTGAATTGTTTGCTTCAGTTTAGCAGGGAAGAGATTCTACGGAATGGCAAAAAGAAGGGGATAGGATTTTAGTGGTTTGAATCCTAATGTTTTTAAAAACCACCCCGGCTTCGCCACCCCCCGATCCCGATTCTCGGGACGGGGCAGGCTCTCCTTGGAAAGGAGGGGAGTTATTTCGCATTAGAGAACAAAATGAATTTGTATTATAAAAAATAAATGTTGTACTTTTCCATCAAGAAAAATCAATCCAGAGGTCCAAGTATGTCATCACCTTTTCTGACCAAATCCAGATTTAAAATTGCGCTCGAATGTGCAGATAAACTCTACTTTGCAAGACACGATTCTGATTTCCCAAGTGAAAAAACCGATGATCAGTTTTTACTGGCGTTAGCAGAGGGCGGATTTCAGGTTGGGGAACTGGCAAAGTTACTCTGGCTGGGCGGAATTGAGATTCTAACCCGGAATCATGCAGACTCTGTTTCAGAAACAGAGAAATTGCTCCAGCAGGATTCAGTTACCATTTATGAAGCTGCATTTCAGTCGGGCAATCTTTTCATCCGGGCAGATGTGGTGGTAAAAAAGGGCAATCAGCTTTTTCTTTATGAAGTGAAGGCGAAATCATGGTCGGCTGAAACTGAATTCTGGGCGAAAAGGAAAGAGTCCATTACAAGTACCTGGGCACCCTATTTATATGATGTTGCGTTTCAGGATCTGGTCATCCGGAAGGCACATCCCGAATTTATTGTTCACCCGCATCTGATTCTGGCGGATAAAACAATCCGTACAACATCCAACCGGCTGAATCAGAAATTTAAAATCAGGAAATTGGATGGACAAGTAAAAATTGATATCAACGCGAAGATTCCACTTGGCGAACCGTTGCTTCGGGCGATTGATGTGTCGAGGGAAGTCCAGTTTATCCAAAACTCCGACATTGAAATCAATGAAGTCCCTTATTCTTTTTCTGACGCCATTGATATTTTTGCCAACCATTATGAAGAGGGCATTCAACTCAACCTTCCGGTTGGAAAACGGTGTGGTGCCTGTGAATACCGGGCTACTGAGGAGCAGAAACTAGCGGGAAAGAAAGATGGATTTGAATTCTGCTGGACCCGAAAAACTATGCTGAAGGAGAAGGATTTAACGAAACCGATGGTTTTTGAACTCTGGAATTACCGGAAAAAAGAAGACCGGATTCTTGAAGGCCGGTTTTTCCTTTCTGATTTGGGGTTGGATGATCTTGGAACCGGGAAAACTGCCGACCGCCAATGGCTGCAGGTTCAAAAAAGAACGTCCGCTTTTAAATCGCCCTGGCTGAATCTTGAATTTATCCGTCAGGAAATGGCAGCGCTTAACTTTCCCCTTCATTTCATCGATTTTGAAACCAGTATTGTAGCCATTCCATTTTTCTCCGGGCAGCATCCTTATGAAACCGTGGCTTTTCAATATTCACACCACATTTTGGAAGCGAATGGAACGGTTCGTCATGCCGGACAGTGGTTGTCTGATAAACCCGGTGATTATCCAAACTTTGAATTTATACGGGCATTAAAAAAGGAACTTGGCCAGGATGATGGTACGATATTCCGGTATGCAAACCATGAAAATTCGGTACTGAATCAGATTGCTGTCAGTCTTGAAAATTCAACTGAGCCAGATAAAACTGAATTGATAGCCTTCATCAGGTCGATTACCCAGCAGAAAGAAGGAAAAGGGTATTTGGCCGGGAACCGGAACATGGTGGATTTGCTGCAATGGGTTCTTTCCGGATTTTATTCTCCGGTTATGAAGGGTTCAAATTCAATCAAAGCGGTTCTGCCGGCAGTTTTGTATGAATCGTCCTTTCTGCGGGAGAAATACAGCAAACCCATTTATGGTACAAAGGAAATTGAAAGTCTTAATTTCACCGGACAAGTCTGGATCAGGGAAAATCAGGATGGAACGGTGGATTCACCTTACCATTTTCTTCCGCCGATTTTTGAACAGCAGGTTGAACTTGAAAACAGCGAAACCGAAGAAGGCAGTGTTTTATCGGATGGTGGTGCAGCCATGACCGCTTGGGCAAAACTGCAGTTTGAGGAGATTTCAGGGGAAGAAAGGAAAAAAATAAGGGAAGCCTTGTTGCGGTACTGTGAACTCGATACACTTGCCATGGTGATGATCTGGGAATATTTTGCTGATGTGGTGAAGAAGGGGAAGTGACCTCATCCGTCCGTCTGACGACGGAATATTTACCTCATCCGTCTCCCGCAAGCGGGATCCACCTTCTCCCAGGGGAGAAGGGGAATACAGGAGAAATTTTAAAGTTTTTTGGTTTGGTGCTGTTTTTATTTATTCTTTTTTGAAAAAAAACGACATTGGAATATTTTAGAGAAATTGGTCTATTGGTGTCCTGAATTTTTCCTTCTCCCTTGGGAGAAGGTGTCCGTCGCTAGAGGGACGGATGAGGCCATAAATCCCGTGGAAAAAGTGTATTTAATCCCGAGCAAATATGCAAAACAGCAAACCATTTCATCATGGTGCACCTGAACCGTTATTTACGCGCGCAAAAGAACTTAGACAGAGAGAAACCCCGGCGGAAACGATTTTATGGAAAGCCATCAGGGACCGCAAGATTAAGGGTGCAAAATTCAGACGACAACACCCAATTGGCAGATTTGTTGTTGATTTTTATTGTCATGAGGCAAAACTGGCCATTGAACTGGATGGATCAATCCATGATTTACCAGATGTGAAATACAGGGATGAAGAACGGGAATCCCTTATCAAAGACCTTGGAATTACCGTTTTAAGGTTCGAAAATGAAGAGGTGTTTTTTAAAATAGAAAAGGTGTTGAAAGAAATAGAAATTGCGTTGGAGGGCAGAGAAAAAGCTTAATATATGACCTCGTTTCTACCTCATCCGTCTCCCGCAAGCGGGATCCACCTTCTCCCAATGGAGAAGGAAAATAGATGGGTTCATGGAAGTTTTAATTTTTTTGTCGTTCATTATTCTAATAAATATTACCTGAATTAAAGGAAATATTTAGGTTTAGCAGTACCCAGAAATTTGTCCTTCTCCCCTGGGAGAAGGTGTCCCGTCCCGCGAAAGCAGGATCGGGACGGATAAGGTAAAGGATGACCCCATAAATCCATTACGGATACCCTCACTTACCTTTGAATGTAATAAATAAAGGAGTGAGGAATGAACCAGCAAAACGTTCTCAATCAGAATGAAACCTGTCCGGTGTGTGGTGAATATCAAACGGTGGAATTTGTTTCAATTGTCAATGCAAGTGAGTTTCCTGAATTGCGTGCAAAGGTTTTGGATGGCGAACTGAATCAATTTTTTTGCCGGAAGTGTGAAAGTGTGCTTCCAAATCCGCAAACCTGGTTTTACCTTGATAATACCCTGAGTATTTATGCTATTGTTGTTCCGCCTGACTCTATTTGTAATAGTAATTTTTACGCCCAATGGAATCCGGAACTTGATAGACAGGTTCAGCTCATCACCGGACCTTATGAACTCCACACGAATTACCGTTTGTGTTTCGGACTTGAAGATCTTGTCAGATATGTAACTTTTCGTGTGGGGTATTACACCTTCAGGAAAGACGTCAGACGATATTATCTGGATTGCCGGGTTCCTGAAGATTTCCTTCAGAAAAACAAATTTGCAAAAAGGAAACGGCTGAAAAGCCTGTTTTGTCTGGTCTCATTTTTCCCGGCAGGTCAGGTTCTTACCCTAAATGAATGCATTTACCTGGTGAATTGCCATCTTACCCATTTTAATAATCCGAATATCCTTCAGAAAGAAGCCGGACAGAAAGAAAGAATTCTGCTCATTGAAGAATTGGTTGCTTTGGGTTTGCTGGATAAAGTGATGGATAAAGTTCTTTTTCAGGTCAATCAGGAATGGTATCCCCTGAAAAATGAGGCAGGAGACAACTAATCTTGAATTTTTCTTAAATAAAAAAGGGAGAAAAGTATGAAACACAGTTCACCAATCTTACCTGTTTCCAATTTTACCACAGACATGAGAACTGTTTTAGCTTCAATCGATCGGGCGCCAATTGAATACTGGCCGGTTGAGGGTGGATGGGGCTATTCGCTTGCTGATGCCTGTGTCATCGGTTTACCCGAATCAACCATCAACACAACCAGTGGAATCAAACTTGAATACCGGTTTGTTGAAAAACGGATCTACCTCGAAATGATTAGTCTCAGGTCTCCGGGTCATCAATACTGGAATATCAACTGGGAATTAGAAGAACAGCGTCTGATTCCTGAAAATGAGAGGAAATATGACAAACTGATTTTCAACATCACGGCCTTCCCGGAAACAATCTGGGAAGCACTTGAAAAGGAATATAACGGTCCTGAGGGAGCAGGCCATCCGGATTTTAACCTGGCAGCCCATACCGAAATCCGCCTGAGTTATCAGGAGCATTTTACTTCTGAATTCTGGTTTGACATCACCCGATTCTATGGAAAACAATAAATAAAGGAAGGTTTTTATGGGATTCATTGGCCTTTTACTCATTGTGGGTGTGATCTGGTTTTTCTTCCGGGATCGCGATTCAGCACCCGAAAAAACGAAAACTTCAGTTGCACCTTTTCTGCTTGCAGGACTGATTGGCTGGTTAATTGGCAATTGGAACAAAGACTGACGGAGGTTTTATTTACACCAATTTATTGTTTATTCTGATCCTGCTCAACTTAACAAAAGTAGGATTGCAAGCTGTTGTTAACACTAATTTTGTAATTTTCAGATACCCGATTTACTACCCGGTCCTGCTTTACCTTGGAATTTTTGCTATCCTGTACGGTATTCAGTTTATTCCGGTTCTGGGAACTGTGTTTTTTATTCTCATCATTTTGTATCTGCTGTTCGAATGTCTCAATGTTTATTTCTACCTAAGGGATCTTGAAAAACTCTGGTAAAGTTTGGCAGGAATCCTTAACAGGGATAATACATAATGGTTAATGGTAAATGGTTAATGGTGAATGAAGATTCCCCTCCTTGCCAAGGAGGGGTGGTCCCGCTTGAGGGACGGGGTGGTTGGTATTTTGCATTTTCAATGACCCCAGCGCCAATCCCGGGCGGCCCTTTCCCGATTCTCGGGACTCAGGGACCGTATTTTCCTTTTTCCACGGGTTTTAGACCTCATCCGTCTCCCGCAAGCGGAAGTCACCTTCTCCCAAGGGAGAAGGCTAAATTCTGGGAAAAAAGAAGATCAGGGTTTTCTTCCGTATTCCGGTTTGATCCTTCTCCCTTGGGAGAAGGTGGCCGTCGAAAGACGGTCGGATGAGGTTGTATTAAAAGTTGGAAAATAGAGTTTAACTTCCGTTGGGAAAATATACCACCAAACACAATTCCTTCTCTTCCACAATCCCAAACCCCATTTTTAGCAAAACAAACCCAGCTCCGTAAATTCCTTATGGTTATCGGGTTGGATATTTGATGAATTGGATTTCGGATTTAGTTCAGAATAGATTCCAATTAAACATTAATTGTAATGTTTTGTTTTAATAAAACTTAATGACTACATTGAGAGGCAAAATTGGAGAGGCATTAAACATGGTTTTTCAGAATCGCTTTGTGAACCAACGAGTTTTAGGGTTCATTTGTGAACCTAAAACAAATGAATTTCCCATTCTTCCAACGTTAACAGCCGCAATTAATTATTTATTTAGTAATGACGAACAATTGTATACTCAAGAACAGGTTGCCTCAATTCTTGGCCTAAACGAAGTTAAAAAACCAAAGAAAAGAGTAGTAAAGAATACTGGTGTATTTTTTATCCACCGTGGTAGGCAATTGCCCACACCCAAAACCGAAAATAATGTGAATCAAGTAAAAAATAATGAATTAATCTCTTTGTTCAATCTATTTTGTGAAAAAGTAAATTTAGTTGGAAATGTTACGGAAATAATCTTACCAACAATTGCTGATGATTTTTTCAAGCCTGAAACATTTGAATCTCAAATTCAATCACGGATTACTGATCCAAATAAAATTGTTATTGCTAACTTTAGCAGTCAGCTTTTTCTGGTTCTTTATGAAATGGAATGGGTAACATAAGGATTAATTTTATTGAAATTGAGTTTAGCGCCAATTAAATAAATCATGGTTATGAAATTTTTACCGTATCCTCTTGCCTTAGCCTTCGCTGCCT
>JAFLBE010000018.1 GCA_017303995.1 Bacteroidota bacterium
CTGTGAATCGCAATCGGATCAGGGTTCACTTGCTTAAAATTCCGCAGTCAAAAGTTGGGAAAAAGATAACGGTTGAATGGTGGGCAGAAAATAAATATGATAATTGAGTCATAGCCCTTTTTTTTTCAAACAAATGCCGTTCCTGACGGATCAGAATTCGCTCTGACCTTTGTTTTCCCGCACTAAATAATGGTTTGAAATGTCGCTTAACATTGCAAGAGTATTTAAATTGGTTGTGAGGTTGGTAACAGATACTATTTCAAGCCTTTCCAGCATACCCTTTTCAAAAACATCAGATGGCCTTTTAGTTATTAAATCAGATGGAATTGGTGATTATTTCTTGTTTCGTCCCTTTTTACCTATTCTTAAAGCCTACGCCCAACAAAAAAACTGGACAGTTACCCTCCTTGTTCAAAACCCAGTTTATTCTTTTTCAATGGAACACGATCAGAAATCAATTGACTTTTGGACTCTGTTTGATCAGAACCAGTACATGAAATCCCTTTTGTATCGGTTTTCGTTTAATAGAAAAATCAGAAAACACCATTTCGCTACTGCTTTTATTCCAATGACGTCAAGAAATATCAATTGTCACGATTCACTGATAAGAAATTGTATCGCTATTGAAAAGGTTGGCGTTATTGATGATTCTTACAATTCTTACCTGCACCGATCTTCAATAATTACGGATACGTGGTTTACTAAACTTTTAGATCCCGCAATCCTGCCTAATGATTTTGAATACATCAGGAACAGGAAAGTTATTGCAGCTTTTACCGGGTTCACAACCGAAGAGGTTGAAAAACGTGAGAATGTAAATTTGCAGGTTTCTCATTCTGGTGATTTTCCAAAAACACATATTGTTATCTTTCATGGTGCAAGTTCAGAACAAAAGCGTTGGAATCCTGAAAACTGGATTACGCTTTTTAAAGCGTTTCCGGTTAATCAATTTGTTTTGTGCGGGGGAACTCAGGAGATCACTCAAGGACAGTATATTGCCAAAAGTCTTTCTTCCTTCGGGCATCATGTTGATGATCAGACCGGGAAAACATCACTCGAACAAATGGCCGGTTTAATTGGAAATGCGAAAGTATTAGTGTCGAATGAAACAATGGCAGTTCATATTGCCTTTTTGTGCAAAACACCAACTCTGGTTATAACGAATGGCAATCATTACCTGAGGTTTCATCCCTATCCACAGAAACTCGCTCCCTTTATTAATTTTGTGTACCCGAGCCGGTTTAAAAATAGTGAACCTGAAATCTCAGACACAATTCATAAAACCGGCATTTATGAAACAAGTTTTGACATTAACGAGGTTGAACCGAAACAGGTTTTAGACGATTTAAATAATTTATTATCAGGGTGTTATGAGTGACGAATTGGTTTTAATCGAATTTCACAAACTGATCTCAACTTTTAAAGCAAATTTTAAGAAATCAGTCTTTTTTACAGGGGTAATTTCTGTTCTTATCGCTCCGCTATTATTTCTCATGCCAAATAAGTATACATCTATTGCCACGATTCTCCCATCAACTCAGGGCGGCGGGCTTTCTGATCTTGGGGCTGTTGCGGGTTTGATTGGGGTGAGTATTCCTGAGTTTGGTTCACAGGGCGCAAGCGATGAACTTATTCCGGATATACTTTTCTCCGAAAGAATTTTAGATTCCCTTATTTTGAAAAAATGGAAGTATTCAGAATACGATTCTCTGGTTAGTTTATACACCGTATTTGAAATTGAGCCAACAGGATCAAGCCTCAATCCTGATAGAGAAATCAAAGAAATATTAATCGAATCCATCAGGAAGGGGCTTCTAAAAGTCTCTATTGAAAAAGAAACGGGTTTAATTACCCTTTCATTTACAGTTCCCAATGACCCTCGTTTAGCTCAGGAAATTGTCAGGAAATTGTTATTCCACCTCGATATTTATAACAGACAATTTCGAAAAACAAAATCTACCGACGAATTCATTTTTCTAGATAAAAGATTGCAAGAAGTTTACGGTGATCTGGTGTCTGCAGAGAATAGGTTGGCAACTTTCGAAAAAGTCAATAAAAACTGGCAAATGAGTCCTGATTTAAACAGTGACTGGAAGCGTCTCAACAGAGAAGTTCTTGTAAATACAACCCTTTGGACAGAACTCAGAAAACAATACGAAGGTGTAAAAATCAATGTTGAAAAAGAAAAACAAACTATAGATGTTCTTGATAGTCCAACTCTTCCTTCCAAAAAGTCAGGACCCAAACGGTTATTTATCCTGATTGGAATCTCAGTTGGTCTCTTTCTTGGTTTCCAAATCTGGTTTTATTTCAATTTGACATTAAAAGGAATTCTTAACCGGTTTCCATCATTAGTCAAGGCAAAGAATGCTTGATGATTTTATACGAAAAGTAGTAGTCTGGCCACTCTGGCTACTTATTTCGGGATTCATTGCAACACTTATTGCAGCTGATATTTTGCTGGTTCTATCTTTGCCAATAATCAGAAATATACCAATTATTGCAATTGTAATTATACTGGGGGGGTATTTTTACACTGGTTTTGTGATTTCCAAACCGCCAATTGCAACCTATTTTCTTCTTTTTCTTGCTTTATTTGCCATTCCCGGGCTTTTTTTGAATAAAATAGCTGGTGAAGAAACAAGTAGTTTACGATTTGTGTTGCAGTTAGTTTTTGCACTTTCAGTGTTAGTGATTCCATCAAAGCAAATTCTTGTTCTTGATATCAAATTTCTATTGAAGTTCCTTAATATTCTCGGTTGGATTTTTGTTGTTTCCCGAATATTGGTGCTTATTCTCTATCCTGAGACCAGCGCTGCAATTCACGAACTTGCTTTTATTATGCCATTGTTTCTTATTCCAGCATTGTATTCAAAAAATTTCAAATTTACAGCAATTTCCATTTTTATTGCAGGAGTTTTGTTTTTAATTAATCCTCGTACAACCATGTTTCTCGTTTTTACGATGACTTTTCTTATTCCTGTTCTTTTACTAACGGTAAGGATTTTAGGAATTAAAACTATTCTCATCATTCTTGCATTCTCTTCAATTATATTTTTTGTTTTTCTTACACAAATTCTTGGATTTATATCTGAGATTGATAAAATTTTCAAAACCTCATTCGGCCGAAATTCAAATGCTTCATTTAGACAATATTTAATTGTGGTTGGGATTGTCGAATTTTTAAAATCACCGGTTTATGGAAAATATTTTTCAGGCTCAAATGGTTATTCTACCAAATATGAAGATGGAAAGGAGCTTCCGCTTCACAATGATCTTCTTGAAATAGCTGTTCAAGGTGGGGTTATTGGGGTTTTTCTTTTTCTTTCAGGAATTCTTGGTTTATTTTTTACCCTAAATCGGATTCTATATCAAAAATATAATGAATTGGATGATTCTTTACGCATTCTTATTATTACCGTTTCAACTTCTCTGATAACTGGTTTAACAACTATTGCCTTTAATCCAATTGTGAATTCAACTCACACCGGATTTTTCTTTTTCTTTATTTTGGGTGTTTCAATTCTTCTGATTCGATATGTCAGGTTAAATGATTTTGGGCCAGTTATTCTGAGGAAGAATAAAAAAAATAGTTAGGTTTAAATTGTGCCCAAAGAATCTTTGAATATTCATTTTTGTACAGACATCATGGTTAAAGATTATCAAATTATTTTTTCAGAAATCATTCTTTACAGAATTTTCATTTTTCTGCTTACTTAAGTTACGATACCGTTTTAATATTTCGTTTTTATGAAAATCTCAATTGTTACACCAACATTTAACAGTTTGACTTATCTTAAAAGGAACATCTTATCAGTTAATGATCAACAAACTAATGCTGAAATTGAACACATTATTATTGATGGATCAAGTAAAGATGGAACCCCCGAATTTCTTTTGGGATTAAAGGACAATTCAAATTTGACCTGGATATCTGAAACTGATCGTGGAATGTATCATGCTTTAAATAAAGGCCTAGAAATGGCCACTGGTGAAATTATTGGTCATTTAAATTCTGACGAACAATATTTACCTGGTGCGCTTGATACGGTTCGCCAAATATTTGAGGAAAATTCAAAAATTGATATTATTTACGGGCATTGTGTTTTTATAAATCCGGATGGAACACCTGTTTGTTTTCGAAAAAGTTATACTCCTAAATGGTACCTGATCAGGGCTTCATATCTCTATTTGATGACCGGTTCCATATTTTTCCGAAGAAAAATTATTGATCATGGTTTTAGATATGCAGAAAACCTGAAAAGTATTGGTGATGAGGAGTTCTTTTGTTCAATTCTGCAATCAGGAATTAAGGGCAAAGTGATTGACCATTACTTTACTGCTTTTACTATGACTGGCTCGAATCTTATGTTAAAACCTGTTTCATTTGATGAGATAAAAGGTCGTAAACTTCCTTGGTGGATCAGATATTTTAAGCCTTTTATAAATGCAATTAGAATTTTAATTAGAGTAATTGAAGGTGGGTATCGGGAAAAACTTCCTTTGGAGTATCGTATTTACACTGAAGGTTCTTCAGAACGGAAACCCTTTTTAATTACGGAACAAAGATATACCTATATATGAAAAAAATAAGAGTTGGAATAGACGCAAAATGGTATTTTGATGGGAATGTCAGTGGAAGAGTGGTTGTTCGTAATCTGATACAGAATTTTGATCAATCAGATGCCGTTGAATGGGTGTATTTTTTCAAAGAAAAGCACAGAAATGATCCTGAAATCCTCCAATTAAAAGGAAAAGTTGTGTTTATTTGGGGTGGAAATAACATGCTTTCTAACCTTTTTGTACTCCCTTTTTATGCAATCCGTCATCAATGTGATTGTATCTTATTTCAATATTTTCCTTCCTTTTTGTTTTGGAAACGCCAATATTCTTTCATTCATGCAATAGGTTTTATAAGTAACCCAGAATATTTCACTCTTACAGAGCGGATTTATTTATTTCCACTTCGTTTCTTGATGAAACTCACAGCGGGTATCATAACAGTTTCCGAATTTGAAAAATCCAGAATGGAAAAGTGGGGTTTTGGAAAGAATATTCCGAAACATGTTGTTTATCACGGCATCAGTTCAGATTTTAAGCCAAAAGATTTACAACCCATTGGGGAGTTGACTCGAACTTCAAGTCAATATGACCTTCCCGAGCGGTTTATCCTTTTTGTAGGCCGGTTGAATATTATTAAAAATATTCTCAACCTTTTAAAAGCATTTCGTATCGTTGCAGATAAAGACCCAGATATACAACTGGTTGTTGTTGGTGATAAGGATTGGAAAAGCCTTGATATTGATTACCACATCAAGACGCTTGGATTGTCTGATCGTGTTCAATTAAAGGGAAGTGTCTTTGGGACTGACTTACCTTATATTTACTCCCTTGCGACAGTATTTTGCTTTCCTTCTTTTAATGAAAGCTTTGGTTTACCGCCGTTAGAGGCAATGGCCTCGGGTGTCCCGGTTGTTGCATCTGACCGGTCTTCCTTGCCAGAAATATGCCTGGATGCTGTACTTTATGCAGACCCTGATGATTATATCATGATTGCATCGAAATTATTAACATTGATCACTGATCAATCGTTAAGAAATGAATTTATTGAAAGGGGATTGGTAAGGGCAAAGGAATTTACATGGAAGAAATCAGTTGATACTCTTATTCATATTTTCAACAACCCCAATTCTGATCAACCAAATCAAACCCGGAATTTATAAATTGAGTCTATTATGAAAATTGCAATTTTAGGGTCTCGTGGTTACCCCTATGTTTATTCAGGATATGAAACCTTTGTCTCTGAACTGGTGCCACGGTTAACTGCAAAAGGGCATGAGCTCACAGTCTATTGTCATTCCCAACTTTTTACTGACAGACCCAAAGAAGTTAATGGCGTAAAATTGGTCTACATCCCGGCAATTGAACACAAAATTCTTTCCCAGTTCAGCCACTCTTTCCTTTCAACCCTTCATGTCATGTTTCGTGGTTTTGACGTTATCCTTTATGTGAATTCAGCAAATGGTCCGTTTGGTTTGTTTACAATGGCTGCGTTTAAAAAAACAGCAATTAATGTAGATGGACTTGAATGGATGAGGCCAAAGTGGAAAGGTCTTGGAGCCAAATATTTTCATTTTTCTTCGTTGTTATCAACCAAATTATTTACCAAAGTCATAACTGATTCAGACCGGATGCATGACATTTACAAAAAGGAATTCAATTCTGAATCTGAAGTCATTGCTTACGGGGCAACACCAGAGTTCAGTGAAAAACCAGAATTGGTTTCCCATTTCGGTGTCAAACCGGGTGATTACTATCTGATAGTAGGTCGTCTGATTCCTGATAACAATTCAGATATCATTGTAAAAGGATTTGAAAAATCTTCAACCACACGAAAACTGGTTATCCTTGGAGATGTTCCTTATAAAGATGAATTTGCAGACCGTGTTAAGTCAACCACCGATAATAGAATTATTTTTCCGGGTTATGTAAAAGACAAACAAATTCTAAAAGAACTCTATGCAAACTGTTATGCCTACCTCCACGGGCATGAATTTGGCGGTACCAATCCAACCTTACTTAAGGCACTTGCATACGGAAATTGCATTCTTGCTTTGGATACCGTGTTCAGCAGGGAAGTTCTTTTGAACGACAAACACGGCTTATATTTTTCCAAAAATCCAGATTCAGTTACTGAAATCGTTGATTTTATTGACAAAAATGAACCAGAAGCAGAAAAATTCAGAAAAACCTCGCGGGAACGGATTACCTCTCATTATACATGGGAAAAAATAACCGACCAATACGAAAAATTATTTATTTCAATGAAATAAATAATTCAAACCAAACGGGAAATAAGTTTTTAAGCCAGGCGGCACATCTAAAAACCTTTTTGTTTTCCTCATTAGGGATGAGCTTCGCAGAACTTCGTTAACCCAATCAAGTTGATGATGACATTGTTGAGGTTTTTAGAGGTGCCCCGGGACTTACATAAAGGGATTTTAAAGTAGTATGGGAATCAGGGAAATTGTTGTTTTTACCAATGGTGATTCACGTAGGCCGGGAACCTGGTCAAATGTTCCCTATTTTTTTACCCAAACGCTGGAAAAAAAAGGAATAATTGTCAGAAGAGTAAATCTGAATGCACCTGCTGTTTTCAGGTTAATCTTTAAATATTTCATTTCAGTTTTGATTAAAATCTTTGAGAAAGCAACAACTTATACCGTTTTACGTTCCGGGCTTCATTATTCGCTTGCAATGTGGAAGATTAGGTTTTCAAACTGGTTGTACCCAAAAGCAGATTTAATCCTTTTTTTAACAGCAACTTACGATGCCACACCAATTACTAAAAAAAAGGTTGTTCTTTTTTGTGACTGGACTTATGAACATGATCTGGAACATTTTAAGCGAAAAAAACCAGATCACTGGGAGCAATCGGCGTTAAAACGGGAAAACCGGGCAATTGAAAATGCCTATTCTGTTTTTTGCCTGTTTCCTTCTATTTCGAATAAAATGGTGATCAGGTACCAGAATCCAAATATATTTTATATTGGAAATGTTATCAATTGTGACTTATCTGTTGATTCAGTTGAATTATCTAAATCAAAGAATGATTCAAATGACATACTCTTTGTCGGGAAATCAAATTATTTGGCTGGAGCAAAAACCCTGATTGAGGCATTTATAAGAGTGAAGAAAATAAAGCCTGAACTTCGACTTCACATTATTGGTTTGACTGAGAATCAAATAAAAATGAATGCCAGTGATGTCACCTATTATGGCTACCTTGACAAGGGAAACGCAAAAGATAGTGAGTTGTATTATTCTTTATTTTCGAAGGCAGCTGTTTTCATTAATACAACTCCGGTTTGGGGTTCCTTTTCTGCTATGGTCGAAGCTATGTATTTCTGCACCCCAATGATCGTTAGTCCAACAGTAGAGTTTGTTGCAACCTTTGGTGACCCGATTCCATTCGGAAAATATTGTAACCAGAATACACCTGAAAATGTTGCTTCACTTATCGTTGATTTTTTTGACAATTCTGACCGGGTAACGCTATCGTTAAATGCGCATGAAGCAACCAAATCATTTACCTGGTCAGCCTATGTTGATAAGTTTCTAAATACACTTAATTACAAATTGGCAGGAAATTAGTTTGGCCATGTCTTTCTTTAAGGTGTTTAGTTTAAAATGGATTTATGACAATAGAAATCCAGACTCAGTTTCAAATAAACTGAGAAGAAGAAGACTCAATCTTTTGGTTTTCTGGTTAAAAAAAGAAGTATTGCCTGGCAACTACCGAAATGACTTTTCAATTCTGGATTTGGGAGGCACTGAACTTTTCTGGCATATTCATGGATCTGCGATTCAAAACCAGATCGGGAGAAATCTTTCAGTTACAATCGTGAATAACAATGTAATTGGCTCAAGAAGCCTTGATACCGAAAAACTACAAATAAGTGTAGGAAATGGCGATGCCAGAAATCTGGAAGGGTTTTCGGCAGGTCATTTTGATTTGATCTTTTCGAATTCAGTAATTGAACATGTCGGAACTTTTGATGAACAAAAAAAAATGGCCGATGAAATAAAGCGGGTTGGTAAATTTCATTTTGTGCAAACCCCAAATCCCTTGTTTCCGATAGAACCTCATTTTCATGTTCCATTCTGGGTGTTTTTACCAGAGGGGATCAAGATTTGGTTGTTAACCCATTTTTCATTGGGTTGGTACCCAAAGCAGGGTTCAAAAATTGATGCACTTAATGAAGTTAAAAGTATAAATCTTATTCCACTCAAAAAATTCAGAATATTGTTTCAATCCTCTGTGATTAAACATGAGAAAATCTTTGGTATCAGCAAATCTTTTATAGCTATTGGTAAAGGCTCAAATTGAAAAAAGTATTGTTTTTCTTTTTAATTCTTAGTGAATCATTGATGGCTCAGCCCTGGGGTACTCCTCAATGGAATTTAACTGAAAAGGATACCGCAATTGTAAAAGGTGTTGATCTGTGGGTTCATGGTGAAGACTATAAATTCAGGTTTTTTCCAGCCGGACAGTTGGTTTATATGAATACACCCGAAAAAGTACTCACCATCAACACACGGGGTGCAGGATTTTCATTTTCGGAAGGAAGTTTTTCTCTTTTTTCTGTTTTCTATGATACACAGGTTTCAGGGTTATCTGGTCTTACCGGCGATTCAACTTTAGCCGGCCTGAATTACGTCAGGTTTAAAGGGAAGGGGGACGATCAGTTTGCCAAGGGTTATGCTGACCAGGTAGATTTTGATGATGCAAGTGGCTTTTTAAGGTATGACTTTAATTCGGGGTATGTACTGGCAGGAAAATATCCTTTTGCATCAGGCCCTTCCGTCAGAAATAATCTTCTTTTTAATCACTCGACAGGTGATTTTCCCCATCTTTATTTTCAATGGAACAAATCTGTCTTCAAATATGAATTTCTTTACGGATTCATGAAGCATTTTAATGGGCGGAATTCATTATCAGACAAATCTATGGTTTGGCATCAGGCGTCAGTGAACTGGCCTGTTTGGCTCAGATTGTATCTTTTTGAGGCCATCATGAAAAAGGGACATCAGGTTGAAGCAGAATATCTGAATCCTCTTTTATTTCTCCGGTCTGTAGATCATTATAATTTTAGTCCTGATAATGCAACTCTTGGTGGTGGCATTGAGCTTATTTTCCCCAGTTTTAGATTATATCAGGAGTTTTTGATTGATGATCTTGAAACCGGTAAACTGGGTTCGGGTTGGTTTAGAAATAAAGCTTCAGGACTAACCGGAATTGAGTATAATGCAGAAAATAGCATGTTTTCATCATCAACGACCGGGGAAGTTGTTTGGGTTTTGCCATTTACCTACTCGCATCGTACAGAAATTATAAACTTAACCCACTATGGCTCTAAATTGGGGCCAGAATTAGGTCCAAATTCTGTAAAATCAGGACTTTATCATCATTTTCACAGCAAAGATTACCCTGTAACAGTTGGTTTTGAAATCGAAAATTGGGTTTCCGGGAAAACGCTTCCTGGAAATAAAAACGTGGGAGATGATGTTTCAACAGGTCACCCAGAACCACCCGGAAATCCTTTATTTGCAGATCACATCAAACTATTAGACGGAGAAAAAATTTCTGTATTCAGGTTCTCAGGATTTGTTGATTACAGATGGCAGGGTATAAAAGCATGGGTTAGACCAGTTTGGTTTTCGTCTGATTATTTTACCCCAACAATTTCTGTAAAAAAAGGTTGGATCATAGAAACCGGAATCAGGTATGAGCTACCTTACTTTGATGCGCTCCGGCCAGAATTCTGGTGACTTTTAAGAAGTAAGTTAAGCGTAAACCAAAAAGCATCGGTTACATATCGGCCAGTAAGACGAATAGGTTCCAGATAGATGCGGTGAAGCCATTCCAGATTTAATTTCAGCATAATGGCAGGCGCTTGCGGGTGTAATCCTGACCAATACCTGAAAGCCCCGCCGATTGGAATTCTTACAGTTGAATTCAAACTTCCATGATACTTCTGAAGTAATAGCTCCTGTTTTGGCATTCCCATTCCTACGAGTAAAATATCCGCACCAAATGAGTTTATCTTATTTAAAACTTCACTTTCCTCATTTTCCGGAAAAAATCCGTGGTGAAATTCAAAGACAAATTGAGGGAATTGCTTTTGCAAGTTTATTTTACACTTTTCAAGAACGATTACTTCATCACCAAGAAGAAAAACCCGCAGGTTCTGTTTTTGCGACACTTTAAAAAATTCAAGTACCCAGCGACTGCCGGTAAGTTTTTCAATTGGCGTTCTTTTGAAAAAACGAAGAAAAAGCCTGATGACATCAGAATCGCAAATCACAACGTCAGCAGAATGAATGGTTGAAGCAAATTCATCTTTTCTGAAATACCAATTAAAAGCATGTACATTAATGTTGAAAATTGAAAACGGCTTTTTTTCCCGAATTTGGGTATCCATAACGGTAAATAACTTTTCCCCGGTAATGGTATCGATCGGAATAGAATAAAATTGGATTTGCCGGTTCATTCAGTAATCAATGAAGAATATAAACGTTCAAGTTCTTGTTTTCTGTCTTTCCAGATCAGACTCACTGGTGGCCGAAAGTTTTTTTCTGCCAACGTGACGTGTTGTTTGTTTAGCCAAATCAGTTTTTGAGCTGTTTCCTTCAAATTGGAAAAATCTGTTGCCGAAAATAAGTTAGGAAACTGATAGCCTGCAAAATTACGAAAAACCTCACTAGTTACCAAAGTCAGGCAATTTGAAACCAAAGCTTCAAAAATCGAATATCCAAAACCTTCATAAAGGCTCGGATTCAAATACAATTTTCGATCCTTTAACAAAGCCCACTTTTCAGTTTCGGTAATATTCGTTCGAATTTCAATTGCAGCTTCACTGATTTGGTTACCATAAGTTGCTAATAAAGCTGTTACTTCAAAATCAGAACCACTTAGTATTAGAGTTAACGGATCTGAAAAACCTTTTTGCCGTAACTCAGAGAAAAGGTGAAAAACCAAATCAATGCGCTTACTTTGCTGCGCCCGGCTGATGAATAAAATGCCCGTGCTGTCTTTTTTATCCGGGAATAAATTTTCACCAGCAATGTTAAGAGGGTTCGGGAATAGTGTGACAGGTAAAAAAGGGGAATTATTTTTGAGCCAATCATAATCTTGTGTTCCGCTGGCCAGAACAAGTTTGATTTGACTTTTTCGGACCCGATTTGCCAGATTTAAATATAAATTTTTAACCACCTTTCCCTTTTCGTGATGGAAAATTAAACCATGTGTAGAGACTACAACAGGTATTTTAAAGTTCAGACGAAAAAGTAAAAATAAAACCTGGTCAAGAAGAACATCCATATTGTGAACATGAATAATATCAGCTGATTGCAAAGATCCAATCGGAAAGCTCCCGTAATGAAACCAGCCTGCTTTTTTGCAGTTTACCCGGTGAACCGGGATTCCCTCATAAAAAAACTTCCGATCCAGCTTATTTTGATTCCCGGCCAAATCATCGTTATAGCACCAGATTTCATGGTTAAAACCTGAAGTTGTATGGGTGATGAGTCCGTGGACAAATCTTTCCAGACCACCCCATACCGGATAAAAATGTTTGGTAAAATGTACGATTTTCAGGGGTTTGGATGCCGGCATTTATTTTAGGAGTTACGGGGAAGAGTTAAACCTGAATAAAAATGATAAAAATTTGCAAGTTTTGCATGAATAGGTAATTGCGAAGATAACCTGAAATCCGGTTTGAAACCTAACCGAAAAAAAATGAAATGGAAGAAAAGAACAAGTCGACCTGTAAAAGAAGGAAATGACCAACGGAATGCCAGATTTCGGCTGAGAAAAAACAAATATAACCAGGTACCCGATCCAGGATCCTGTTTCTTTAATTTTCTTGACAAATTCATACCCGTCTGCGCCCATTCACGTGTTTCCCACCCTGGTAAAGGATTTTGCTCAAGAAGTGAACTTATTTGGAGAAGTGTCGTCAGAGGCACTGGTTATGACCCTTTACAAAAGGCAGGTAACTTTGCATTTAAATGAATTTCCGGTTAACTTGCAGGATTAAATACGAACCATAGTCAAGTTTTTTTTCCATTTGGAAGTTAATAAAAATCTTGAACTTAAAATAATGGGTCGTCTTTGTTTCTGGTTTAAAAATTTGGAGAAATTGACATTTATGAAGAACCTACTTCTCATCCCATTTGGAATGACTGTACTATTCTCATTTTCCGGTTGCGGTACATCCTCTTCCGGATCCGGCCCAGATTCTGGGTATCCGATTGCAACTTATAGCGGAAAAACACTGAGTTCTGTTGAAATCAAGCGGGAATTACTTAAAAATTCGCCTTCTTCTCTCAGTGATACCGGACTTTCTGAAAAAAGTATAAACGAATTTGTAAACCGTTACATTGAATACAAACTAAAGGTTGCTGATGGCAATGCAAAAGGATATGGTAATGATTCAACTCTGCTTGAAGAATTCAAGTCCTACAAGAAAAATTTGGCACAGGCCCGTGTAATTGATGGAAAAATTAAGAAAAATCTGATTGAAGAGCTTTACAATCGTAAAAAACAAATGGTAAAGGCATCACATTTACTTGTGATGTATAATGAAGCTAAAAATGGCCCTGATACCACTGGCTATTATGGGCGGATAATGATTGCCAAAGAGGAGATTAAAAAGGGACTTGATTTTGCAGAAGCCGTCAGACGGTTCTCTGATGAGCCTAACGCAAAGCAAACGGCCGGAGATCTTGGTTGGTTTTCAGGTGGGGACATGGTTTACCCTTTTGAAAATGCAGCATATAACGCACCTATCGACTCAGTATTTGGACCAATCAAAACCCAATTTGGCTACCACTTGATTAAGGTAACCGCAAGAAAAACTTCATCCGATCCGAGATATATTTCCCACCTGATGCTTATGTTTGGTGAAGGAAAAGACACCGTTTCAATGAGAACCCGAATCGATTCTATTTCAACAGCAATCCAATCCAATCAGTTCAAAACTGCCATTTTCAATGCCATGGTGGCTAAATATTCTGAAGATACACCAAGCAAAATAAATGGTGGATCGATGGGAGAGTGGAAACCATCTGGTCGGGTACCTGAGTTTGATGAAATAGTTTTTTCTAAACTTCAAAAAGCCGGAGATATTTCTGGAGTCGTTAGAACCAAATGGGGATTTCATATAGTACGGTTGGACTCAATCGGAAAGCCTGCTACTATTGAGTCGCAAACTGAAGCATTGAGCCGTATCATTTCACGCCAAAGCGACCGGATGGATTCCCAAAAGAAATTGTTATTTAATGAACTTTCCGTTAAAAACAAGGTTAAAATATCAAAAACTTTGGTTGATTCCCTTGTCAGTCAGCTAACTGAGGCAAAAAAAGCTGTAGGTTCTGATTCGGTTAGTGTTCCTTCAACTGTCGCTGAAGTTTTGAAGGGTAAACAAAACCGGGCGATCATTTCTTCAAAGGATGGAAATCTGACAACCGGAGATTTCATTTCGTATTGCAATGAGAAACAAGTGGATTCCCGTACTGGAAGTCTCAATTCCCAGAATGAAAAATTGATTCAGCAAACCTTAACTGAATTCTATATCGATAATTACATCGACAATTTAGAAAAATATGACCCTGATTTTATTGAGGTTATGACCTCATTCAAGGATGGTCTTGTTCTTTTTAAATGGATGGAAACTGAAATATGGAAACCATCAGAACCTGCTGATGCAGAGTTGCTTCCACTTTATGAAGAAAGTAAGTCTGATTTGATGTGGGATGAACGCGGTGAGTTTTTTGTCCTTACTGTCAGTGATTTCAAAATGGCAGACTCTTTGGTTACCTTGAGAAAAGGGGCTGAAAAGGTTAACGATACAGCTAAGAGCAAGAAAAAGGGATCTTCCAAATCAAAAACAGTACCTGTTGTTGAACAAAAACTGCCGGCGTCTTTCAACGAACTGGTTTCTCTGATGCAGGCCAATAACCTGATTGTTACAATTGATACAGTCTTAACCGGAAAAAATGATGGTGAACGTGCTTCACGTTTATGGTCAAAGTCACTTGGTACATTAGATTTATCTTTAACTTACCTTGACAGCCGTCCATCATTTGTATTTTTCAACAGAAAAGTAGAGCCATCGGTAAAATCACTCGATGAAGCCCGCCCGGAACTAACCAGGATTTTCAATGAAAGATTGATCGAAAAACGTCAGTCTGACCTCATTTCATCCTTGAAAAATTCTGCCAACATAGTTATTGATGAAAAAGCAATTTCAAGGTTTGTTAAGGAAAACAAGACCATTAAAAAGTGAAAAAATTCCTGTTTTTATCCACATATTTACTTCTCTTTACCAGTTGTGATCAAAAAGAAAGCGTGGTAGGAGAAGTAGTTGCCACTGTTGGCGATGCTAATTTAACCCGAGAACAGATCCAGCAGGTCATGCCCCCCGGGTTGATTGCCGATGATTCAATTCTCTGGGTAAGAACTTATCTTGAAAGCTGGATTGAGCAGGAAGTTCTTTTTCAGTTTGCTGATAAAAGAGGAATAGGGCATTCTTCTGAAACGGTTAGTGCTTTCCAGGATATCAAAAAAAGATATGTGGTTGGTCTGCTGATTGATTCACTTGCAACAGAAATGAATGCTGAACCGTCAGAAAACGAGCTCATTCAATTTTATCAGACCAAACCTGATGAATGGATTGCTGGGGAGCCCCTTTTTAGGGTGGCTTATTTCTTTGTTTCTGAAGGTTATGACGCAAAGATTGTTCAGTCAGAATTCAAATCTATGAATGACTGGCCGGTTGTCTCAAAAAAATATGCGCTAAACACAGAAACCATGACTGATAGTTCAGGTGTTATTCTAACGAATGATCAGCTTGGGATGTTACTAAAAACGGTGCCAGGTTATCTCGTTCCTTCCAGATGGACAGTGGTGAATACCAAATCGGGTGATGATAAACCGATTGTACTCATGCTTCGCATCCTTGATTTAGTTAAAAAAGGAGACCGCCTTCCTTTCAGACTTGCATACCAGGATATTAAAACCCGCCTCATCGTAAAAAACAGGCAGGAATTGATTCAGCAACTTACTGACAGTCTCAGGAAAACCGGGAATGTTCAGGTTAATTTTTAAATTTACAGGATTATCATGATCAGGTTTTTTGTTTTTTGCTCTTTATTTTTCTCAGCATCAGTTCTTTTTGCTCAAGAAAGAGTTGCCCTTGACCGTATTGCAGCAGTTATCAATGACGAAATTATTTTAAAGTCAGAAATTGACATGCAGGCCCAATATTATGCCTATGCAAATAATATTTACCGGGTTACCCCTCAGTTGTGGTCTGATATCCTTCAGAACACAATTTCAAATAAAATCATGCTTGCAAAAGCAAAACTTGATTCTATCTCGGTTCCATCTGCCCAAGTTGAAGCTGATCTTGATCAACGGATTGATTACCTGACCCAACGGCTTGGTTCTGAAACTGCAGTCCGTGATTACTATGGAAAATCAATTCTTCAGATCAGGAATGAACTCAGAGATAATATCAAAAAAGAGAAAATGGTTGCTCAGATCAAACAAAAAGAATTTGGTTCACTTTCTGTCACTTCACCAGAAATCGCCGAATTTTATGCCCAATTTCAAGACTCAATGCCGGTTTTACCTGCCTCAACTGAACTTTACCAGATTTTCATTTACCCAGAACCAACTGCAGAGTCGCAGGCAAAATCTTTAAATAAGATCAATGCCATCAAGGACAGCATAAAAGCAGGTGCCAGTTTTGAAGAAATGGCAATAAGACATTCTGAGGATGGTTCTGCCTCAAAAGGCGGCGATTTGGGGTTTTTTAAAAGGGGTGAGTTGGTTTCGAGATTTGAAGCTGCAGCTTATGAACTTGAACCCGGCCAAATGAGTGATGTTGTTGAAACTGAATTTGGTTACCATCTTATTCAGATGATTGAGCGCAGAGGTGAAAGTATTAACACCAGACATATACTTGTAAGATCAGATAAGGCTGCACTTGACCATGCTGCAGCGATTTCAAAGCTGACAACCTGGAGAGAAGAGATTCTTTCTGGAAAGGAAACTTTTCAAAACATTGCAGCAGTTTTTTCAAAAGACGAATTTGCCAAGAATAAAGGGTATATGGGCAAGGTTCCTGTAAGTGAAATGCAGGATGTCATGAAAAATCTGGTCGAATCAACAAAAGAAGGTGATATTTCAATTCCTGCTCAGTTAAATTCATCGACAGGTCAAACCGGTTATCATATCATTTGGGTTAAAAAGAAACTGCCTGAACATAAAATGAACCTCAATGATGATAGTGAGGAATTGTCGAACATGGCTTTGGAATACAAACGAACGACTGCTTTTACAAATTGGCTGGAAAAGGCCAAAAAGGATGTCTTTGTTGAAATCAGAATGAGTGCCCCAACGGAATAAAATGATTGAATTTGAACAATTCCGTCTGGCAAACGGTCTTAATGTTGTGGTTGCTGAAAACAAAAAAGCTCCAATCGTGGCATTTGATCTTTTGTACCATGTCGGCAGCAAAAATGAAAATTGGGGTCGGACCGGTTTTGCCCATCTTTTTGAACATCTGATGTTTGAAGGCTCGTTACATGCTCCGGGCAAACTTTTTGATGAACTTCTTCAAAATGTTGGCGGTGAAAACAATGCTTATACGACTGAAGATCTTACGAATTACTACGAGTTGATTCCTTCCCATGAAGTAGAACTTGCATTTTGGCTTGAATCAGACCGGATGCGGTTTCTGAATATTAACCAGGACACGTTTGAAAACCAGAGACTTGTAGTTATTGAAGAACGTCGCCAAAGGGTTGATAACCAGCCTTACGGAACAGCCATGGAAAAACTGGCTTCAATGATTTACGACAAACACCCCTATCGTTGGCCGGTTATTGGTTACGTTGATCATCTAATGGATTCTACTTTAGATGATGTAACTTCCTTTTATCAACGGTTTTATTCACCAGATAATGCTACGCTTATCCTTTCAGGTGATATTTCACTAAATCGGGCACAGGATTTATCTGAGAAATATTTCGGTGAGTTTAAAGCTTCTGCCGGTATAAAAAGGGATTTTGACTTTGATCAGGTTTTGATTTCTGAGAAACGTGACACAATTTACGATAGTGTTCAGCTTCCTGCCTTTTTTATGGGTTTCCCAACCGTTTCTGAAACCCATCCAGATTATCTTGCACTTGATTTACTTGCAGATATTTTGTCAAACGGAAAATCAAGCCGTTTTTATCAGGATTTGGTTTACAATCGCAGATTGGCACAGTCGGTTAGTGCTTTTCAGGAACAGAATGAACATCCGGGTGTTTTTGGACTATACGGAATTGTCAGACCAGGTGTTGATATTCAGACCCTTGAAGATTTTACCTATGGTCACATTGGAAAAGTTGCTGAATATGGAGTTACTGAAGCCGAACTTGAGAAAGTCAAGAATCTTTCAATTTCATCAGTAATCAACAGAATGCAGGGTGTTGCCAATATTGCTGATTTTATGTCAAGGTACGCTGGAGTTTATCAAAACCCTGGATATGTGAATGAGTTGATTCAAAAAGTTGAAGCAATAACCACCTCAGATATTCAGCGTGTTGCCTCGACCTGGTTTTCACCTTCAAACCGTGCTGTCCTTCATTATTTACCAAAGGTCCTTTCCTGATTGATCAGCTATGGCATTAGACCGTTCAAAAATTCCACAAGGCCGGGAACCTGACCCATTTATTTTTCCGCAATGGCAGGAATTTACTCTGATTAATGGCCTAACCGTTGTCATCCTTCCTGACCGCAGATTCCCACAAATCAGTTACAGACTGATGATTCCTTCCGGAGCTACCCGTGATGGCAGACAAAGTGGACTTACCTCTCTGACTTCTGAATTATTAAGCCGTGGAACTAAAACAAAATCAAGTTCTGAAATTGCAGAATTGACTGAAAGTATTGGCGGACGCCTCTCAACTGGAAGTCAATGGGATGCTTCGTTTGGATTTATTTCATCTCTTAGCAAATACAAAGAAAAGTCGCTTGGCTTGCTTGCTGAATCCATTCTTCATCCCGCATTTAATGATGAAGACATTCAGTTTTTAATTGACCAGCGGTTGAATAATTTGCTGATGAGCCGGGATTCAACTTCTTTTCTGGCAAGTTTTGCGATGGGATGTACTTTATTTCCGGATCATCCGTTTGAGCTACCAATTAATGGAACTCCACAAAGTCTGAAGTCATTCAACCGGCCTGCAATCCTTCAGCATTATAAAAAATGGATTCAGCCGTGTGCAAGCATTTTAATTGTTCTGGGTGATGTTGATCCAGATCAGATTTTGCCGGGAATTGAAGCTTCCTTCGCTGAATGGAAACCTATGCCATGGGAATCCTATGAATTCCCGATCATGCCGCTGATTAAAAAGAATCAGGTAGTAGTAGTCGATAAACCGGATGCCGTTCAGTCATCAATCCGGGTTGCCCATCATGGCGTTTCAAGGAAAAACCCAGATATGCCGGCAATCATTGTAATGAACACAATTCTTGGCGGATATTTTGGCAGTCGGTTAAATATGAATCTCAGGGAAGAGAAGGGGTTTACCTACGGCGTCAGATCCGTTTTTACTGAAAGAATTTTTCCCGGTTATTTTGCTGTAGCAACCGATGTCAGAAATGAAGTAACCGGTGATGCAGTTAAAGAAATTTTCCACGAAATCAGAGGCATGCAAAAGGAATTGATTGACTTTAAAACACTCGAAAATGTAAGAAATTTTCTTGTTGGACGGTTCCCCTCTGATTTTGAAACTACCGACCAATTGTCTCAGGCACTGATGGAATTGAAATTGTACGGTTTTGATGAAAACTATTTCAGCCGGTTACGAAATCAAATTTCCCGTGTCACGGCAGAACAAGTGCTTGATGCAGCCCGGAAATACCTGAACCCAGACAACGCCATTGTTGTTGTTGGAGGAAAGGCCAGTGAAGTTGCGCCTCAGCTCTCCCAATTTGGAGATGTAACCCTTTTTGAATCAGAATTGATCTGATTTGTAATACTAAATTCACTTTTCAACTATTATGAACCCAGAACAATTACAACAAATTCATTCAGATTACCAGGCAATCCGAAAAGAAATCGGTAAAGTCATTGTTGGTCAGGATGAGATCATCGACCAATTGATAATTGCCCTTTTTGCCCGTGGGCATTGTCTGCTCGTTGGCGTTCCGGGCCTTGCAAAAACACTATTAATCCAGACTTTGGGCAAAGTGCTTGAACTTGATTTTAACCGGGTTCAGTTTACACCTGATCTGATGCCTGGTGATATAACGGGCACTGAAATTCTCGATATTGATCCGGAAACCTCAAAACGAAGTTTCAAATTTATTAAAGGTCCTCTTTTTGCAAACCTGATTCTTGCTGACGAAATCAACCGGACACCGCCTAAAACACAATCTGCCTTACTCGAGGCTATGCAGGAAAAACAAATTACAGTATCCGGACAAAAATATATTTTGCCGGATCCTTTTTTTGTAATGGCAACACAAAATCCGATTGAACAGGAAGGAACCTACCCTTTACCTGAAGCTCAGCTTGACCGGTTTATGTTTTCTTTACATCTGAACTACCCAACTGAAGAACAGGAAAGGGAAGTGATCAGACGTACCACATCCGGGCGAACTGAAAAGTTGGAAGGTGTGCTCAGTCGTGACAAGATTCTTGCTTATCAGAAACAAATTCCGGAAACGCCAGTTTCAGATTGGCTTATTGACAGGGTTGTGAGACTGGTAAACATGACAAGAACTGATTCTCCCTTTTTCCCCGACTCATTAAAACCTTATATCAGATGGGGTGCCGGTCCCCGTGCTTCACAAGCCCTTATTTTGGCAGCAAAGGTTCGTGCCGCACTTACCGGGAAACAGGTTCCTGACTGGGATGATATTGAATATGTTTTCAAACCCATTTTACGTCATCGGATTATTTTAACTTTTTCAGCAGAAGCAGAAGGAATTTCTCCTGACGACCTGCTGGATAAACTTTTAAAAGAACTCAATACCAAATTATCATGAAACCTCTTTTTATTTTCGCTTTTATTTTTCTTTTTTCCTCGCTTCAGGCTGGTGAAAAATATTGGATCTTTTTTAAGGAAAAAAACCAAACCGTATCACAAGATCAAATTAAAAATTATTTTTCTGACCGGGCGCTGCAAAAACGGGTTTTTTCTGAAAGGGGTTTTGACTGGTATGACTTGCCGGTTAATGAGAATTATGTGAAGGCGATTGAAAAAACTGGTGTCAAAATAGAAAACACATCCCGCTGGTTGAATGCCATCACCCTTTATGCTTCAACTGATCAGCTAAAAGAAATTGCAGCTTTTTCATTTGTTGACCGGATTGAACCAGTTGTTAAATTAAAAGCCGGGAAAGAAGTTCAGAAAGTAGTTGCTTCAGCCATTACCAAAACTGGAAAAACAACCGGTTTGGATTACGGAACCAGTCTATCCCAAAATTCACAAACCAAATTGGTTGACCTCCACAATCTGGGAATTACCGGGAAGGGACTTTACGTTGGATTATTGGATGCCGGAACCCGCTGGAGGAATCATATCGCTTTTTCAACCTTAAAAGTTGTTGGCGAATATGATTTTGTTGAGAAAGATTCTGATGCTTCTGGTGATGATTCTCATGGAACTGCTGTTCTATCATTAATGGCAGCCAACCTTCCTGGAACTGCAATTGGCGGTACGTTTGGTTCTTCATTTTTAGTGGCAAAAACCGAATATTCTCCAACAGAAACCCAAATTGAAGAAGACAATTGGGTTGCGGGAATTGAATGGATGGATGCGCAGGGTGCAGATGTTGTCAATTCTTCATTGGGTTACAACACATTTGATAATGGTCTGGGGTACTTTTATTCGAATGGTGATTTTGACGGAAAAACTGCCAAAGCAACTATAGCCGGTGATATTGCTGTAAAGGAAAAGGGAATTGCAGTTTTTGTTGCTGCTGGAAATGAAGGAAGTTCAAGAACAGGAACCTTACTTATTCCTTCAGATGGATTTTATATATTTTCATCGGGTGCAGTTGATGAAAATGGAATGCTTGCCAGTTTCTCATCTACAGGCCCAACCAACGATGGCAGAACCAAACCGGATGCATCCAGCCGGGGCGTTTATAACTGGATTGCAAGGCCAGGTGACAAAACCAGCCCCAACGGATTTTTTTCATATGGAAATGGAACAAGTTATGCTTCGCCGTTATCTGCAAGCGCAGGTGCTCTGATTTTAAGTGTTTACCCGGAATTAACGCCGCTAGAACTTAATGATGCATTAAGAAATACCGCATCAAAATCTGCAAGTCCAGACAATAAATATGGGTATGGTATCCTGGATGCACTTTCTGCCTTATATACAATTGGGCCTGCTGTAAGCAATGTTTTTACAATAACTTACGACGCACCTGGATTTGATTTAACAGGCAGTCTAAAGTGGGATGAACCTATTGATCAGTCTCAAACATCCATGCAATTATTTGATAAAAATTCTGCATTGGCCGTTCCTGTCACAACTCAAATTAGTGGAAACGAAATTAATTTCAGTTTTGAAACCAACCAGACTTTTTCAGATACTGTCTGGTTTGAAATTTCAGGTAAAACAACCGGTGGAAAGTCTTTCACCTGGCCTAAAAAACCAGAGTTCAGAAGATATTTTGTTGCCGGGAAAACAGAAACTGAAGTCGGCAATCTGAGACGTTCAGAGGGTAAGGTGACCGATACAACCTTCAACTCTGAACACCCAAAAACCTTTAGTGTTGATAATCCTTATCCAAATCCATTTAATCCTGAAACCCGGTTTAAAGTTCATTCTCCTGCTCATGCACCATTTTCAGTTGAAGTTTTTAATGTACTTGGACAGCAAGTAGATGCTTGGTCAGGGCAATTGGCTCCAGGAAATAATTATTTAACCTGGAATCCGGCAGGTTCCTCTTCAGTTTTAACATCAGGTGTTTATTTTCTGTCAGTTTCTTCAGGTTCTTCAAAACAAGTTATATCAGCGGTATATCTGAGGTAAAATTTGGATTTTCGTGAAGTCCTGTCGATGTCATTTGATTCGATCAGGGCAAATAAACTCAGAGCTTCACTCACTATTCTGGGTATTGTTATTGGCGTTTTTTCTGTCATTTCAGTGATGACGGCCGTTCAGACTCTGGAAAATTCTATCAATTCCGGCCTGAATGTCATGGGAACCAATTCATTCATTATCCAAAAATATCCAGCCATTCAAATGGGAATGGGAAACCGCTGGAAATATCGTAACCGTCAGGATATTACCTGGGAACAGTGCAAATTTGTAAAAGAGAAAAATGATAAAGCACTTTATGTTTCAATAACAGAAAACCAGGGTGGCGGCCTTGTGACCTCTGATTATGAAAGCACAAAACCCAATGTTGATGTTGCAGGCTCAGATGAAGCAACACTTGCAACTTTGGGTAAAAACTTAGAAACCGGACGGAATTTTACAGAAGGCGAAATTGAATCCGGTCGAAACGTTGCCATCATTGGGGTTGAACTGGCGACGAAATTGTTTCCAAGTATGAACCCACTTGGGCAATCTGTAAAAATGAACGGAACCCGGTTTGAAATTATCGGTGTAATGGAAAAACAAGGCTCTTCCTTTGGCCAAAGTCAGGACAATGTCATTTACATCCCGATCACCATTTTTATCAGAATGTACAATGAAAAGAGTCTGAGTCTCGCCATTATGGCACCAAACACAGAAAGTTATGCTGATGTTGAAGACCACATTACAGGGCTGCTTCGATTGGCAAGAAAAGTACCACCCGGCGAAGATAATGACTTTGAAATTTTTTCAAATGATAGTCTTGTTGAAACCTTCAGAAGTTTCACCATTGTGTTTTCTGCTGCTGCAGGCGGAATCAGTTTTATCGCTCTTCTCGCTGCCGGAATCGGAATTATGAACATCATGCTGGTTTCGGTAACTGAAAGAACACGGGAAGTCGGAATCAGGAAAGCAATTGGTGCACAAAAACGGGACATCATGAGGCAATTCCTCTATGAAGCCATAGTTCTGTCACAGGTTGGCGGAATTCTGGGTATTATTCTTGGTGTTTTGGGCGGCAACCTCGTTGCACTTTTTATGGATATTACGCCAACATTCCCCTGGTTGTGGGCCTTTATTGGCATTACCGTTTGTACTGTTATTGGTCTTGTTTTTGGGATTTACCCTGCGTGGAAAGCTTCACAGCTCGACCCGATTGAAGCATTGAGATATGAATAAGGAAAGTAAATGTCACTAACCGGAAAAGTGTTTATAATTACTGGTGCATCTAGCGGAATTGGTGAAGAACTTTCACGAAAACTGGTTGCTTCAGGTTCACAGGTGTATGGTATTTCCCGTCGAGAACCCGAATTGAAAAAAATTCAGTCAGAATTGGGATCAGCTTTTCAATATGTTTTAGCAGATGTCAGTTCGTGGGATCAGGTTTCAAAAACCATACAAAATATCATTAGCCAGGCAGGTAAACTTGATGGTTTGATAAATAATGCCGGTTTCGGACTTTTTAAAGCCATTGATGAACTTTCTGTTGAAGAATGGGATTCACAAATTCACACCAATCTTTCTGGTGCATTTTACTGTTCAAAAGCTGTGATTCCTGAACTGAAAAAACAGGGTGGCGGGTCGATTATCAATATTGCTTCAATTGCAGGCCTTCAGGCAATTCCAAATGCATCTGCCTACAATGCCTCAAAATTTGGAATGATTGGAATGAGTGAATCGATGATGCTTGAACTGAGACCGTTTGGAATCAGAGTGACTGCAATTTGCCCGGGTTCAGTTGACACACCTTTTTTTCAGGATATTCCTTCAAATCTGGTTTCTGCCTACAAACTGACTGCTTCTGATATTGCAGAATCAGTAATTTACGTGCTCAATCAGCCAGACCATCTGGTTGTCGATAAAATTGTTCTGCGTCCCGCAGGAAAACGTATTTAATTTCAATTAATCAATCAATTTTCGGATTTTCCAGAATGAAGACAAGTTCAATTCTGCCCCTTTTCATTTTTATTCTTATCTTAACAGCTTGTAAATCTGACCGCCTTACGGAACAAATAAACCAGGAGGTTGCTATGAAAGATCCCCATTCTTACGGAAATCCGGATGAAGTTATTATCCGGCATCTTGACTGGGTTGCTGCTGTTAATTTTGAAACGAAAATAATTTCCGCAACCGCAAATCTCACTGTTGAAAATCTATCTGGCGGTAACAAAATTGTTTTGGATATCCGGGATTTGGCTATCGAAAAAGTGACATTGGGTGAGAAAAAGGAAATAACTTCCTTTCAGGTTGGTCAGGCAGATTCAACTTTTGGTGCGCCGTTAACCATCACAATTAAACCAGAAACCAAACTGGTTTCCATTACTTATCAAACCCAACCGCAGGCAGCAGCCCTTCAATGGCTAACGCCGGAGCAAACTCTTGGCAAAAAAAGTCCTTTTTTATTCACACAGTCACAGGCCATTCTTGCCCGAACCTGGATTCCACTTCAGGATGGGCCTCAGGTTCGATTCACTTATTCAGCTGAAGTAACAGTTCCCACGGGAATGCTGGCTTTGATGAGTGCCTCGAATCCGCAGGAAAAATCTGGAAACGGAGTTTATCATTTTAAAATGGAACAACCCATTCCTTCCTATCTGATGGCTCTTGCTGTTGGTGATATTGAATTTAAATCAGTTGGAAAAAGAACCGGAATTTATGCAGAACCAGCTCAACTGGATGCTGCTTCCTGGGAATTTGCTGATACAGAAAAAATGGTTGAAGCAGCTGAACAACTTTACGGACCTTACCGCTGGGATCGTTACGACATTCTCGTTTTACCGCCCAGTTTTCCATTTGGCGGTATGGAAAATCCCCGGTTAACCTTTGCAACACCCACCGTTATTGCCGGTGACAAATCGCTGGTTGCACTGATCGCACATGAACTTGCTCATAGCTGGTCAGGTAATCTGGTTACAAACGCAATCTGGGATGATTTCTGGTTAAATGAAGGGTTTACTGTCTATTTTGAAGGGCGGATCATGGAACATGTTTACGGACGTGATTTCGCTGAAATGGAACAACGGCTTGGCTTTGAAGATTTAAAAGGCACGATTGCAGAATTGGGTGATACCAGCAGGGACTCCCATCTCAAACTGGATCTTAAGGGTCGTGATCCTGATGAAGGTGTTTCAGATATTGCATATGAAAAAGGGGCAAATTTTCTTAGAGTTTGTGAAAAAGCTGCCGGACGTGAAAAATGGGATGCTTTTGTAAAAGGGTACTTTGAAAAATATGCCTTTACCTCGATGACCACAGAAAAA
Organism: Bacteroidota bacterium; assembly: GCA_017303995.1. GTDB lineage: Bacteria > Bacteroidota > JABWAT01 > JABWAT01 > JABWAT01 > JAFLBE01. The sequence continues at coordinate 25,923 of JAFLBE010000018.1, forward strand.
TTTATCACCTATTTTGAAGAGAATTTTATTGCTGGTGATACGGTTCTTGCAAATAAAATTCGCGCAAAAGAATGGATTTATGGTCCGGGAATTCCTGATAATGTGATCGAATATAAATCAGCACGGCTTCAGGCTGTTGATACTGAAATTTCAAATTGGAACAGTGGTGCAAAGGCAGAAGAATTACTAACAAAAAACTGGGCCACTCCCGAATGGTTGTATTTTCTTCGGGGAATTCCACATACCGAAACGATTAAAAGAATGACTGAACTTGATGAAACGTTTGGTTTTTCAAAGTCTCAGAATTCTGAAATTGTTTCTGAGTGGCTTGAACATTCTATTCAGGTTGGGTATAAACCGGCCTTTCCTGCGCTTGAAAAATTTCTGACATCAGTGGGCCGCCGTAAGTTTTTAAGGCCATTATATCAGCAGCTGATCAGAACCAAAGAGGGCAGGGAATTTGCCTGGACAATTTACACGAAGGCCAGACCCGGTTACCATTCAGTTTCAGTAAAAACAATTGACGAGATGATTGGATGGACGAAAAATTAGTATTTATTAAAACCCTTTGGGGATAAATGACAGTATTTATCTGTTATCTTGATTACTTTCGCATGTACTTTAACGGGAATTTATGCGGTTACTTATAGTTGATGATGCTCCTGAAAACATTTTGGTTTTAAGAAAAATGCTTTCTGAGTTTAAATTTGAAGAAGTTGGATCGGCTGGTTCCGGTGAAGACGCACTGTCACTTTTAAAAGACAGAAAGACTTTCAATCAGTTTGATATAATCCTGATGGATATTTCAATGCCTGGAATTGATGGAATTGAAGCAACCCGAATGATTCGGGAAGATGATGACCTTCGTGATATTCCGGTTATCATGGTGACCGGTTATGGCTCTGATGAATATCTGGCAACAGCTTTTAGTGCAGGAGCGAACGATTACCTTACCCGACCTGTTAAAAAGATCGAAATTTACGCCAGGGTAAAAGCTGCCTTAAGGTTAAAGCAGGCAATCGACGAAAGAAAAAACACAATTGCTGAACTGCAAAGTGCCCTGAACAACATTAAAACACTTAGCGGATTGCTTCCAATTTGTGCATCCTGTAAAAAAATCAGAGATGACCGGGGGTTTTGGAATCAGGTAGAAACTTACATCATGCAGCATACCGATGCATCATTTACCCATGGCTACTGTCCGGAGTGCACTGACCGGTTTAAAGAAGAATATAAAAGAAAATAAAAAAAGTCCGGCTTCGACCGGACTTTTTTTTGTTTACATTATTGGATTACCCTTACAATTCCCGCACCGTTATACGATCGGTATTCTGGCAAATACATGGCATCAGCAGATGCATGGCCGAGTTTAAACGTTCCTCTTGTAACTGCCCGAACCAGATAATAAAATGTTTTTTCAGTTTTTGATCTATCCAAATCTGTGTAGAAACTGATTCTGTCATCTCTGACGTCAAAATAATCTGGCTTGTCAGCATCCTTTATCCAGTCCATATCTCTTGCTGCATTAATTCTTGGATTTTCAATCTCAAGTCCGGCGGGTAAAAGATCTGTAACGACAACATTATCTGCGTGAATTCCACCCAGGGTTTTCACCGTAAGTTTAACAACGATCAACTCATTTTGCCGGAAAGTGTTTCCAGTGGTACTTTTACCATCTCTGGTTAAAAACGTCCGTCTGACCTGTAAAAACTTATCCTCTGCAGGTTGAACACCAACTTCAGGTACACCTTCGGCTTCCCAATAAAACCAGGCTGAACCTTTTCCAGTTGCTTTTAGTGTGACTTTATCACTTCCCAGTTTTTTAAGTTGCAGGTCCTGACCAGCCATCTCACCCAAAACTTTTCCTGATTGTTCAACAGAAACTGAAGCCGTTCCAACCGATGATTTTGCCAATTTTCCCAAGGCAAGAGTTGAAAATGCAAGTTCCTGAGTATTTAGCCAGGCTTTTCCCTTTATTTGTTGGCTCAGAATCCGCGCAAATTCAGGTATTTTTGCTGAGTTAGGGTCAGAATCTATCAATGAATTCAGTACAAGTGCAATATCACGGATGGCCGATGAAAAGCTGGAACCCGTTTCCTGAACCGGATTAAAACCACCAAATGAGGTTGGTAGCATTGACCGGTAAGCACCGGCATCTCCAGCAAGTAAAAAGGCACAGGCCAGTAAATATTTACTATCTTCTGTGAGTTCATTTTGAATGGTTCTGTAATAGTTCATGCTTGATAAATCAGGTTTACCAGCTAGGGAAAGAATATAAATAGAATAAAGTATTTCCCTTTGGACTAATTTTTTATAATAAGTTTGACCGGCATTGTCGTAGAAGTAGTAAGTTTCAGTTTCTCTGCTTTTTGCCTTGATTGAAAGGTAATCAAGCAGGTTCCTGATGGCTTTAGGGGAAACTTCGAAACCGGCTTTTTTCGCCTCATAGAGAAAATGAGCTGCGTAAGCTGATGACCACCAGTCGGCTTCTTCTGATCCCGGCCAGAGTGCAATTCCGCCATTGTAGAGCTGTCTTGACTGAACGGTTTGAATTCCAGTCTGAATGTACTCATTAATTCTGCCATCCTTAATGGAACCGGGTTTCAATAGTTTCGCAAGATCGTCGAGATAAAGCAGAGGGAAGGCAGCAGAAACGGTTTGTTCTGTACAACCGTGCGGATATTCAATGAGTTTATCCAGTTTTTCTTTTAACTCAACTGCCGGTGATTTGGAAAGAACCAATGAGCGGCTAACTGTAGAAGGAAGTAATCCGTCCGGAAAGGTGACCGATTTATTTTCTCCGGACTTGATAACACCTGAATCTGTAAATTTTCTCAGAACTGAAACCGGTCTCACCGAGAGTTCTGTTGTTTCAGTCATCGTTTCACCATTTGCCTGCACTGAAACAATAATTTTACCGATTCCCGGTTCAGCTTTTGCTGCAAAGCGAAAGACAGGTTGGTCTTCAGATCCGGCTTTAATAGTAAGATTTTGACTTGATGCACCACTTACCCGAACCGGACCTTCAGTTTTTACTGAAACCGTAACCTGAAGTGGTGTTTTCATCGTATTTGCAAGCATGACCGGTGAAACAATTGAATCACCCGGACTCAAAAATCTGGGAAGAGCCGTACTGATCACAACAGGGTCAGCTACTTTCATGTGCTTTTCAGAAAATCCAAATTGGTTAGCTTTGTAAGCAACGGCCATAATTCTGAGATCACCAGAAAACTGAGGAATGGAAATCGGGAATGAGACCTCACCGTCTTTGTCTGTTTTCAGAATTCCGCTCCAGAACGACACCAGTTGAGTTCTCCTTGCTGACATCGGATTGATTCTTTTATTCAGATTGTACTTATCACCACCTGTTGATTGCCTGAATTGCAAATCCGGATAGATATTGGCGAAGAAATCATATGATTCTACAGAAAGGGCACGTTTCTGGAAAAACCATGAGAACGGATCGGGTGTCGCAAAATTCTTCACCTGAAGAATTCCTTCATCAACAACAGCAACCGTAACCTGAATATTTTGTTCACTTTCAGTTTTCACTTTAATGATTTGCTGTCGGTTTGATCTTGATGATTCTTCTGCAACAATTTCAACAGGGAGTTTCTGACTTGATCTTGTGATCGAAATATTGGCAAAACCATGGGCAACTTTTAGTGGAAGCGATCCGTCGTCCAACGGTCTGAAAAGTGTTGCAGAAATGTACACATTCGGCAAATATTCTGCTTTTAACGGAAGTGTAAGTTTTGCCGTTTTTTTATCAGTTTCCAGCCAGAAATAATCTGTCATCTTATTTCGTTCAACAGTAACCAGCAATTTTCCAGGAAATGGCGTGTTGAACAGAATTTCAGCCTTTTCGCCGGTTTCATAAGCGTCTTTATCAGCCTTGATTTCAATCAGACCTTCCGGATTTACTGCAAATGAACTGGATTCAGTATCGCCGTAACGGTAGGCATAAAATGATTTTGAAACCCATGAATCAGTTCCGGGACTTCCAATTCTGATTTCATAATTTCCTGATTCTAACGGATTAAAAGTCACAACTGTCTGATCACCTGACAGTGTAATGACGTTATCAACCAGTGTCTTTTTTAATTCCTGGGATTGGTAACGGTAACCACCCCAGTTGTTTTTTACCAACACGGTTTCCCAGATTGATCTGATAACCTGAACTTTTGCTTTTACTCCAGATTGGATGGTTCCTTTCATATCAACAGCAAGAACCGGAATCTGAAGGGGAACCCGGGTTCCAACATAATCTTCAAAATCTTTTATGCCGAAAAAGACAGGTTGGGTTTGGATGGTGGATGTTTGCAGGCGATTTACAGGCCGGCCATTTTCGTCAAAAACTGCAGTGAAAACCCGGGCCTGAAGCAGTCCGGAATTTGCATACTCTGCCGGGATTTGAAAACTTTGAGTAAACCCTCCGTCCTCCCCGGTTTTCCCCTGACGGACATCCTTATTGAAAACAGGCTCATTACTTCTTTTTATATCAAAAATATAATCAGGAAGGTTTTTTGCTTTAAAGGGTAGCCTTACAATTGAAAGCTCCATTTCATAATTCCGGTTCACTGCCGGAGGACCAAATAAGTTGAACGCTGATCCTGTTGCAATGAACATATCACCAGGTTTAACCACATCCTTTGAAAGGGAAGTGTTTACACTCATCCGATCCGGAATGAATTCTTCGACACTGATCGGAATGGAATTTAAAAGAACATCATTTCCGCCATAAATTTCAGCAATATACTGTCCGGTCATTGAACTGAGTCCGATTGCTTGTTTAAACTCGAATCCACCCTGCGAATCGGTCACAATTTTTGATGCGCTCAATTCCTGACCATTTGGCTGAATGATTTTGACTTTAAACGGAATGGCTGAAACAGGTTTCCAGTCTTCGCTTCTTATGATCCCGGCCAGATTAATCACTTCACCCGGACGGTAAATATTTCTTTCCGGATACAGATAAGCCAGATAGCCTGAAAGATTTTCCCTGAATCCGCCAACATCAAATCTTGACATTTCAACCTGGGTTGAACTGAATAACAGCAAGTTGAAATCACTTCCTTTTTGTGCAGTGATCATAACCGGAGTAAAATCAGGTGCTTTTTCAAGAAAATCGGGAATTACAGCAACTCCGTTTTTGTCGGTTTTTGCTTTTGTAATTATTTGGTTGTTCTGACTGATAACTGTTAGTTGAACATCAGAAGCGGGTTCAGCCGTTTTGATTGAGACAGCAAAAACATGAAGTCCTTTTTCTGATTTTTTTGCGATTAGGGCAATGTCTGAATAGGCTACAATTGAAGACGCCCGTTCCCACCGGTCGTCGGTACTTTCAACCATGACAACGAAAATACCATTTAACCCATCCTGAACAGGCATTGGGAACTGAAGGAGGGCAGTTCCTTTTTGCTTTGGAAGTGATTTGGTTTCAATAATCTGATCGTGAACAACAACACCATACATCTTGTTGTCAATAATTCCACTTGCATTAAAAGTTTGTTTTTGTGAACGGATCCAGTTTCCTTCTTCATCCTCTTCATAGCTATATTCCTCTGTGCGGTCAGCAAAAAAAGTAAGATTGTTTTCAAAAACCTTCATCACTCTGATTCTGACTTTTGGAATGTTCGTGATTTTTACACCGATCAATCGGTTCGACTGACTCGACATGTACATATTCGTTTTATCAGTAAATGCGATATCCGGTTCTGGTTCTGCAAATGAAAACACCTGGTCATAATCGTCACCAAGTGCACCAAAAAGTCCTCTTATTTTTCCTGAAATTTTAAGTGTATAATTCTTCCCGGTGTTAAAATCACCCTTTATCAGAAATCCATCTTCCTCTTTTTCAATGGTTAATGCGACAGACGGGTCGGTAGAAACCAATCCTTCCAACTTGGAATCTTCAATGCTTTGGTTTGTTTTTACTCTGATGAAGGCACTGCCATCTTCAATCATGGGCAAAACTGATAAAATTTCAATTCCTTCTTTTTTTGGAAGGATAAAAAAGCTTGACAATTCCTCTTTCGTCCTGGCTGAACTTTCAACGTTTCCTAAACCAGATTTTATTGTCAGGCGAACTTCTTCACCTTCAAGCCCTTTACTTGTTTTTTCTTCGATGGCAATTGAAACGTCTTTTTCAGGTGCAGAAGTTGAAAGTGTAAAGGGAAGATCTTTTCCTTTACACGTTAATACCACTGAACTTCCAAGATCGGCCGGATTGATCACGTAGTTGAACCGGATATTTACTCTTACAATAAGTGAAGTTGGAGAATCGGCGGGCCGTGTCCAGATTGGATCTGCTGAATAGATTTTTAAATAGGGTGTATGAAAACTGGTCGGATCATCCTTTTTAATCTGTAAATCAGTTTTGAGATGAATTGTTAATGTGTCGGTTAGTTCAGCCAGATAATCTGTTGATCCGGCAAAAGGCTCTTCAGGTGAAAATTGAAGGGAGTTTTTTGTAAGCCACTTAAATTTACCGGGAATAGAAGGGGTAAATTTGATATATTTTTCTGTCATCCACTGATTGAGAAGGGAATCGGGAACCAGATCCTGACTAAAATTGAAAACCAGATTTTGTTTAAGTTCAATTTCTTCGTTAAAGTTGGTACTGTCAATTCTAACTTCATTCGGATTGCTGCAGGAAATGGGGATTAATCCTGCAAATAAGATCATTGTAACAATGAAGAATTGAGAAAAAGGTGATTTATTAGTTTTCATTAGGAATTCCTCGGCTATCGATATCACTAAAAATAGCCTTGCAGAATCTTAATATCAATGTCAGATTCCAAAGTCATGACCTTAAAATCTAAAAGTTGAAAACCTGGAAAATTTGTCAGATTGAAACTAAAAGAAAGAGTTAACTGTATGAAGACGGGAACCAGGAGTGCAAATCGTGCTCTAAATCAAAATAAGTAGGGCGAAACAGGCACTTTTCCTGACTTATTTCGGTCTTTGAAAAAAAATGATTATTTTTCGACACTATGAAAACGGATAACGATATGAAAAAAACGCTGCCACTGGCCTTCTTCTTTTTTATTCTGATTATTTCAGGAACTGTATTTGCCCTTTCCGGCCAAAAAACGGCGGTTTTAGGTCCTGTAACCCTCGAGCCGGAACCCAAGCATGCAATGGTTTCCAAAATCGTCTCTTTTATTGTTTCAAAAAACCATTATTCCCCCAAACCACTTAATGATTCGCTCTCTTCCCGGATTCTCGATAAATACATTGGTTCCCTGGATTTTTACAAGATTTATTTTTTCAGAAATGATCTTGTTGAATTTGAAGGATACCGGTACCAGATTGATGACATGTTGAAATCGGGTGATCTTGCGGGCGTTTATCTCATTTTTAATCGGTTTTCAAAACGGTTAAATGAGCGGATTGATTACGCGCTAGGTGTTGTTGACAGTAACTTCAATTTTAACGCAGATGAATCCTTTCAGTTTGATCGAGAAAATGCTACCTGGTTTACTTCCGAAAAAGAAATGAATGATTATTGGCGGAAACGTATTAAATATGAAGTGCTGAATCTGGTCGTTGCCGGCAGAGATTCAACAGCTGCCAAAACGGTAAGAAAAAGATATGAAAATCTTCGCAGTCAGATCGCCAAAAATAACAGCGAAGATGTTTTTCAGATTTTCATGAATGCATTCAGTGAAGAACAGGATCCGCACTCTTCTTACTTTTCCCCAAAAACCTCAGAAGATTTTAAAATCAATATGAGTTTGTCGCTTGAAGGAATCGGTGCACAGCTCACTCAGGAAAATGACTACGTTAAAATCAGGGAATTAATTGCTGGCGGACCTGCATTCAGAAGTAAGGAGCTGGCACCAAATGATCGCATTACCGGTGTTGGTCAGGGTGATTCCGGTGAAGTTGTTGATGTTGTTGGCTGGCGTCTAGATGATGTGGTTTCTCTGATCAGAGGTCCGAAAGGAACAGTTGTCAGGTTGCTCGTTATTGGTGCAAACGATGATTTAGCTTCACCTGGAAAAATTGTAAAACTGACACGAGACAAAATTAAACTGGAAGAACAGGCAGCCAAAAGTCAGGTAATTGAAGTTAATTTTAAGGGAAAAACGAAAAAAATCGGTGTCATAAAGGTTCCAACTTTTTACACAGATTTTGAAGCCCGTCAACGTGGAGACAAAGACTATAAAAGTACAACCCGTGATGTTAAACGGTTAATTGCTGAACTCAAAGAAAAGAAGGTTGATGGGTTGATGATTGACGTTAGGTCTGATGGCGGTGGTTCACTCCAGGAAGCTATTGATCTGACCGGATTGTTTATTAATACAGGTCCCGTTGTTCAGGTGAAAGACTATCGGGGTACAATTGAAGTTGATGAAGACAATGATCCTGGTGTTTCGTGGGATGGACCACTTGCTGTTTTAGTAAACCGGTACAGTGCATCCGCTTCAGAAATTTTTGCTGCAGCTATTCAGGATTGGGGTCGTGGGGTGATTATTGGCGATCAGAGTTTTGGAAAGGGAACTGTTCAGAATCTGGTTGACCTCGACCGTTATTTTCAGGGAACCAAAGAAACCAAAGCCGGACAATTGAAGTTGACGATTGCAAAGTTTTATAGGGTCAATGGTGGGAGTACACAGATTAATGGCGTAACACCAGATATTGAAATGCCGTCTTTAATTGATAAAACCAAAGCTGGAGAGGCCAGTGAAGCTACAGCACTTCAGTGGGATAAAATTGCACCGGCGAATTATAAACCGGTTGCAGATCTTCAGCCACTAATCAAACAGCTTTCAGCTGATTCCAAAAAAAGAATGGAAGCCGACCAGGAATTTATTTTCCTGCTTGATGATAAAAAAGATGTTCTTGCAGAAAGCAAAAAAAACGAAGTCTCTCTTAACATTACAAAGCTAAAAGCTGAACGTGATGCAAAGGAACTGAAAAAGAAAGCAAGAGAAGCCAGCCGGATTGCCTCTAAAATTCAATTTGAGTCTGAGGGTGTTGCTGACCAAAATGAAGATGGTGAAAAGCCAGATGATGCAAAAAAGACGGATCCGGTTTTAACTGAATCGGCCACTATAACTGCGCATCTTGGTGTTTTAAAACCAAAATGGTGAGAAAATGAAAAAGGTCCTTCGCAGAATAAAAGCCTGGGACCGGCGAATGATTTTTTTAGTTATTTCAAAACGAAGAAGCGGGCTAACCCGCTTTTTCGTTTTGATGACACGTCTTGGGGACGGCTGGTTTTATTTTCTGATTGCTTTTCTTCAGATTCTATTTCTTCCGTTTCAGCTCTCCTGGCTCATTTTTGGCGGAATTGCCTTTTCAATTGAACTTGCTCTTTATAAACTGATTAAACCTCTGAGTAAAAGGCGGAGACCCTTTCACCGCTATCCGGGAATCAAAAACCTTGTCATTCCGCCCGATCTTTATTCTTTCCCATCCGGACATACCGCAGCCGCAACGGTTGCGGTTTTTGTTTTTTCAATAAATGCCCCGGTTCTTCTGCCAATTCTCATACTGTTTGCAATTCTTGTGGGGCTTTCACGGGTTTACCTTGGCGTCCACTATCCTACTGATGTGATTGTTGGGGCACTTCTGGCATTGCTGTCACTTTTTCTGGCTACAAAACTCACCGAATTAATTTTATCAATACTGTTTAATTAGAATTTAAAGGACGTTCGATTTCAATAAAGTATATACTTGAAGTATATGCTTACGGGATGTATATTTGTTTAAAAAGGGGACTGTGAAATGAAAACGGTATCATTAAAAATTGACGACTTAATTTTTGTCCAAACGGAAGAGATGCTTAAAAGTCTGAATAAACCAAGAAACCGATACATCAATGAAGCTCTTGAATTCTATAACCAGTATCAGAATCGCCTTCTGATTGAAAATAAATTAAAATTAGAATCGGATCTGGTAAAGGCTGATTCAATGTCTGTGCTTGCAGAATTCGAAAGGATTGATGATGGTCATTCAGCAGTTTGAAATCTGGCTGGCCGATTTAAATCCACAAATCGGGACTGAACCCGGTAAAACCAGACCGGTATTAATTATCCAGACTGATTTATTGAATAAATTGCCTCACCCATCCTCAATCGTTTGTCCGTTAACCACAAAAGTTGAGTTAAGATCAGATATTTTACGGGTTCACCTAAAAAAGGGGGAAGCGAATTTGGACCAAGATTCTGATGTAATGATTGATCAGATCAGGGCAATTGATAATAAACGGCTGATAAGGAAAATTGGAAATTTGCCGGTTCGGTTTATTTCAGGAGTAAAGACGAATATTAGAATTATTCTCGATTTAGGTTAGTTCCTTCCACTTATTACCTGAATGTTACCAGAACGTGTTGTAACCATCCTATTGTTAATATTCCCTTTACGCTGACATCACTTTGATTCCTGACCTTTGTATGTGTAAAGCAAAGGAAAACTATGTCAGAATTTTTAAATCGGATGCAAACCTGGGATGATCGCCTGATTCTTTCCATCATTTCTTTCCGTAGCCGTAACCTGACTTTTTTTATGAAAATCATGTCATCTGCCGGTGATGGTTATATTTATGTTCTTGCTGCTCTGGCAATTTATATGCTTCAGGGCATTTCAATCGATTGGTTAGCTTTTACAGTTTTGGCCTTTGCCTTTGAACTTGGTTTTTATAAACTGATCAAATCTGGCACATCACGGCCAAGACCTTACCAGGCAAATCCTGGAATTATTAATCTGGTTATCCCTCCTGACCAGTTTTCGTTTCCTTCTGGGCATACTGCTGCTGCAACTGTTTCTGCTGTTGCTTTCAGTTTGATTTTCCCGGCTTTGATTCCGGTTTTTATTCTCTTTGCTTTTCTTGTCGGCACAAGCCGAGTCTATCTGGGTGTTCATTACCCGACTGATATTGCAGCTGGTTTGATACTTGGTCTTGCCTCATGCGGGTTTTCTTACCTTTCAATGACGGCATTTTAATAGACAGAAAGTTTGTTTTTGCGTAACACCGACCTCCCGGTCGGTAACTTGTTTTAAATGACCGACCGGGAGGTCGGTGTTACAAATTCCAACTTCAAGTATCCTTTTTCCTGCTTCCCGTACCAATGACTTCCCCTAAGCTAGTTTTCAACCTTCGACAGATCCGTGGATCGGAATGGAACTTTGGATGGGATACTCGCTTTGCCTAACTTATAACTTACCACATATAACTTGTCACTTGCTTCTTATATCTTTATTTCCCGTTTGATTATCCTGATTATTCTTATTATCTTGCATGGATAACCATAGATCGCCTTCGCAAAACGATAAATGGTTCAAAAATTGGAGAAAAAATGGCCTTAGAAAAAGAAGTTAAACAAGAAATCATCACCAAACATGGCGATGATGCAAAAGATACAGGTAAAACTGAAGTTCAAATCGCAATCTTTACCCGTAGAATTAACGATATCACCGAGCACCTTAAGAAAAATCAAAAGGATCATGCCGGCCGTCGTGGTTTGATGTTATTGGTTGGTAAACGCCGTCGCCTGCTTGATTACCTCATGAAGTCCGATATTGCCCGTTACCGGACCATTATTTCCCAGTTGGAAATTCGTAAGTAAGTATGAAGAGGGGAGTGTATCCCCTTTTCTTTTTTTACCCTCCTGTCTGTTGGAAACCCCGGTTTTCTTCTTTTCAAAACTTGAAATCAGGGTTTTCTTTTTGAGGACTGCGTAGGGACTGTTAGTTAATCCATAAGTATTGGAGTTTGTTTAAATGGTAGTGAAAAAAGCATTAACCCTTTCTGACGGACGGATTCTTTCCATCGAAGCCGGCAAAGTTGCACGGCAGGCGAATGGTTCCGTTATGGTCAGTCTGGCCGACACAGTGGTACTGGTTACCGTTTGTGCCAATGAGGGTGGCGGAGATAAGTTAGATTACTTCCCGCTTCAGGTTGAATTTCGTGAAAAAGCAAGTGCCGCTGGTAAGATCCCTGGTGGATTTTTCAAGCGTGAAGGCAAGCCTTCCGAAAAAGAAATTTTGTCAGCCCGTCTGATTGACAGGGCTCTTCGTCCTTTGTTTCCTAACGGTTACCGTGAAGAAACTCAGGTTGTTGTTTCTGTATTTTCTTCCGATCAGGAAAATGATGCAGATGTTTTGGGTGGAATCGGTGCTTCAGCAGCCCTGATTACTTCAGATATTCCGTTTAACGGACCTATCACTGAAGTCCGCGTGGGTCGTATTGACGGCGCATGGGTGGCTTTCCCAACTTTGACTCAACTCAAATCTTCCGATTTTGATATGTCAATTGCCGGTTCAGATGATTCAATCGTAATGGTTGAAGGTGAAATGAGCCAGGTTTCTGAAGCTGAAGTTCTGGACGCAATTAAATTTGCCCATGAAACCATCAGAAAAGTAAATGCGCTACAGAGAGAAGTTGTTGCTGAATATAACAAGCAAAAACGTGATCTTATCCTTCCTGAAGTTAATCAAACACTTCTTGCTGAAGTTAAAGCTCTTGCTTTCCAGCGCCTTTTTGATATTTATCACAAAGACACCACCAAGCAGGAACGCAATTCAGGCAAAAAAGCTGTTTATGTTGAAACTGAAGCAGCTTTAGCTGAAAAGTATCCGGGTCTCGAAAAAACCATCCACAATTTTGTTCACGATTTTGAATATGAAATCATGCGTGAAATGATTCTTTCCGAACAAAAACGTCTTGATGGCCGTGATTTGGTAACCATTCGTCCGATTTCTATTGAACTCGGCTTACTTCCAAGAACACACGGTTCTGCACTCTTTACCCGTGGTGAAACTCAGTCATTGACTGCGGTTACCCTCGGTTCCAAAAAAGATGCTCAGACTATTGATGATCTGATGGGATCTGCAAATAAACGCTTTATGCTCCATTATAACTTTCCTCCATTTTCAGTGGGCGAAGTTGGCCGGATGTCAGGCGTTGGCCGTCGTGAAGTCGGTCACGGAAATCTGGCTGAACGTGCTGTTAAAAAGGTTGTTCCTGATGAAGCAACTTTCCCTTACACACTTCGTGTCATTTCCGATATTCTTGAGTCAAATGGTTCTTCCTCAATGGCCACCGTCTGTGCTGCAACACTTGCACTGATGGATGCCGGCGTTCCGATTAAGAAACCGGTTGCAGGTATTGCAATGGGACTGATCAAGGAAGGCGATCGTTTTGCAATTCTTTCCGATATCCTAGGTGATGAAGATCATTTGGGCGATATGGACTTTAAGGTTGCTGGTACATCTGATGGTATTACTGCTATTCAGATGGATATCAAAATCACCGGAATTACCTATGAAATCATGGAAAAAGCTCTTGCTCAGGCAAAAGCTGGCCGTACTCATATTCTTGGACGGATGTTTGATTACATCACCACACCAAAATCTGAACTTTCAGCTTTTGCGCCAAGAATGTACACCATGTACGTTCCTACTGATACCATCGGTATGATTATCGGACCTGGCGGAAAAAATATCCGTGGCATTATTGAAGACTGCAAAGTTGAAATCAATATTGAAGATTCCGGTTTGGTTACCATTGCTGCTTCAAACAAAGAAGCTGCTGATGCTGCCATTCTTCGTATCAAATCCTCAGCCAGTATTTTTGAAATCGGTGAAGTATTTGACGGTATTGTGAAGAGAATCGTTAATTTCGGTGCTTTTGTTGAAATCGCTCCCGGAAAAGAAGGTCTTCTCCATATTTCTGCAATTGATCATGGCCGTCCTGAGCGCGTAGAAGACGTTCTTCAGGTTGGTGATGTCGTTCAGGTTAAACTGATGAAAATTGACGGACAGCGTTTGGAACTGAATCGCAAGATTCTGCTCCCTAAGCCAGAAAAACAGAACTAATCAGTACTGACAAGTGTTAATTGAAGGCTCGCCGGTAGTCGGCGGGCCTTTTTTTATTTCAGGAGAATCATGACCGAGCACCGGAAGTTTATCCTTCCCAACGGAATAACCGTTTCTGCCGAAAAGCTTGATTACGCAAAGTCGGTTTTAATTAGTATCTGGGTTCTTGCTGGTTCCAGACATGAAAAGCCCGAACTTTTTGGTATTTCACATCTGCTTGAACACCTCGTCTTTAAAGGCACCCAATCCCGTAAAATTTATCATATTGCCAACGGAATTGAATCAGTTGGTGGCTACATCAATGCCATGACTGATAAGGAATCGACCTGTTATTACGTCAGAATTCCGGCAGATCAGCTTGACCGGGGTTTGGATATTCTCACCGATCTCGTGTTTCATCCCGTTTTCAAGGCAACCGATCTTGAAAAGGAGAAGCAGGTCGTTATCGATGAGCTGATGTCGGTTGAAGATAATCTTGAAGACTGGATCGGTGATGTTTTTGAAGAACAGGTTTTTGCAGGAACAGATCTTGCACATCCGGTTATCGGAACCCGTGAATCTGTTCAGGGCATCCAGTTAAAAGATATTGAAGAGCGGGCGAAGTTTCATCTTGATCCATCCAAAATTCTCATAACCGTTTCTGGTCAGTTTAATTTTTCTGTTCTGGAAAAGAAACTGATTAAATACACCACTTTTTCATCTGTTTCAACTGCACTTCCTGGTGTTTCAATTCCTGCATCTGATTTAACCGGTGACATTCTTCTCAAAAAACCCGTCAACCAGAGTCATCTTGTCATTGGAAGAAATGCAGCTGCATTGAATGATGATAAATCATCGAGTTTAATGCTCATCAATGCGGTTTTGGGTGGTGGCATGAGTTCCCGGCTGAACCTGAAGATCAGGGAGCGATACGGATTTTGTTACTCGATTTACTCTTTTACTTCCTTTTACTCAGATACAGGTGCCTTTGGAATTTATGCTGCAACCGATCCCGGAAAATTCGGCAAAATGGAAAGTCTCGTTAAAAAGGAATTAGATCTGCTTCAAAAAGACTCCCTTACCCCACGGGAATTCCGGCAGGTAAAGCAGTCACTTATTGGCAGCCTTGAGATTACTTCAGAAAGTTTGTCGAATCGTCATTCCATGATGGCAAAGTCAGAAGTTCACTATGGACGGTTTAAACCGTTTTCTGAGCTTATCAAAGAAATAGAAGACGTTACCTCTGATCAGGTTCGATCCTATTTAGATGAATACCCGCTTGATGGTAATCTGGTGAAAGTGATCATTCAAGGTGAATCTTGATTTTAGCACCGGACACTTTTATCTTGATAGTATGAAAATCGCCATCAAACAAAAGGAAATTTTATGATTATCGGCGTTCCAAAAGAAATTAAAGTCATGGAAAACCGGGTTGGATTAACCCCCATGAATGCCCATGCACTCGTTCAGGCAGGGCACACTGTTTATGTAGAAACAAAAGCAGGCGAAGGTTCCGGATTTTCTGATGCGGACTACACCTCAAATGGTGGAAAAATACTGCAAACTCCAAAAGAAGTTTATGACATTGCAGACATGATCGTGAAAGTAAAAGAACCGATCAAACCAGAATATGCCCTGATCAAAAAAGGACAAATCCTCTTTACCTATTTTCACTTTGCTGCTTCAAAAGAATTAACAGATGCCATCATTCAGTCAGGTGCAGTTGCACTTGCCTACGAAACGGTTCAGAAAGCAGATAAAAGTTTGCCTTTGCTAACGCCAATGTCAGAGGTTGCTGGCCGGATGGCAATTCAGGAAGGTGCGAAATATCTTGAAAAAGCAATGGGCGGACGTGGCATTCTCCTTGGCGGAGTTCCTGGTGTTGCACCGGCTTCTGTTGTTATTTTGGGTGGTGGCGTTGTGGGGATGAATGCAGCAAAGATTGCTGCGGGAATGGGCGCAGATGTTACCATTCTTGACCTGAATATTGATCAGATGCGTTACCTTGATGATATCATGCCAAAAAATGTGAATACCCTAATGAGTAATTCCTATAACATTCGGCAGGCCGTTTTAAATGCTGATCTGGTTGTAGGAGCTGTTCTTCTGCCCGGTGCGAAAGCTCCAAAACTCGTTACCCGTGAAATGATCAGGGAAATGAAAAAGGGTGCAGTTGTTGTTGATGTTGCTGTTGATCAGGGTGGATGTATTGAAACCTGTACCCCAACAACTCACGAAAATCCGACATTTATTATTGACGGAGTTGTTCATTATTGCGTTGCCAATATGCCGGGTGCTGTTCCGTTTACTTCTACAATCGCCCTAAACAATGCAACACTTCCATATACTCTTCAGATTGCCAAAAAGGGCTGGAAGAAAGCATGTCTTGATAATAATGAACTCAAACTTGGACTTAATATCGTTGACGGAAAAGTAGTCTATGCCGGTGTGGCTGATGCTTTTGGTTATCAATATGTTCCGGTTGAAAGTGTTTTGGGATAAAGGACTATTGCATGCAGGTCATTTCGCTTCAGATTAAACCACTCGACCACTTTGGTGATCTTGAACTTCCTTCGTATGCCACACCCGGATCTGCCGGAATGGATTTACGAGCAGCAGTTCAGGATGAAGTTGCATTAAAACCAGGTGAACGAAAAGTGATTCCCTGTGGTTTTTCAATGGAATTACCAACCGGATTTGAAGCTCAGGTCAGACCCAGAAGTGGGTTGGCTGCAAAAAATGGAATTACTGTTTTAAATACTCCGGGAACCATTGATTCAGATTATCGTGGTGAAGTGATGGTCATTCTCATCAATCTGGGTCATGACCCTTTTCTGATTCATCGTGGCGACCGGATTGCACAAATGGTGATTGCACCGGTTACCCGCGCAGAAATTTCAGTTTCCGGCTCTTTAAGTGATACCCATCGCGGAGAAGGGGGATTTGGCCATACCGGAAAGAAATGAGATTATTCTCGGTTTTCATGATATTTGTGATCAGTTTGACTGGTCAGTAAATTCAATCCGGTTTGAAAAATTTCGTCAGTTTGCAGAAATTCTTAAGGCCGAAAAAAATAGTCGGGTCAGGTTTCTTTTTGATGACGGATTTGAATCGGTTGCCAAACTTGCCAATGCAGATCCATCTCTTTTTTTGCCTTTCCGTCCTGCCATGAGCATCATTACTTCCCAAATTGGCGGAACGAGTGTTTGGGACAGGCGCCCAGGCGGAACTGGAAAAAATCATATCAGCAGGGAGCAACTCAGAACTCTGTCTGATTCAGGTTGGGAAATAGTTTCCCACACACATTCCCATCGGGCTTTGGACTTACTTAGCCATGATCAAATTAAAAGAGAACTTGCCGGTTCTTCGGAAATTCTAGAGGAAATTGCCGGAAAACCAGTAACATCTTTATCTTTTCCGTTTGGAAGGTTTAACCAAAAAGTAGTAGACACTTGTATTGAATTTGGTATTACTACTTTTTATTCAAACCGGAAAGGTATGAATGGCGTAAATCGTGTTTATTCTGTTTACCGGTGGGATTCAACCAACCAGCTTATGCAAAAAGTCAGGCATGGCAGAATTGAATCTGCACGTTTAAAATTAATCAATTTGTTTTCTGCCGGCACGGTTTGGGTGCAGGCATATAACGGCCTATATTCTGAACCCAAATCGAATAAAAATGTCTGATCAAAAGCCTCAAACCAATTCTGATAAGCCCGATTTTCAACTTTCTGTCAGCAGTTTGCTGTCACTGGTCACCTTGATTGGGGTTTCCGGGATTTTATTTTTTATTGCCTACAGTGAACCCATTTCTGCCGGTCCGTTCATGTTTTCAGCAGTTGCATTTATCTTGACCTGGCCAATCAGACAACATCCTGTTGCGAAGAGTCTGCTCTATGCCTTCGCATTTGTTCTTTTATATTACATTATTTCAGAACTCAGGGTTGTTCTCATTCCGTTTGTTGTTTCGTTTATGATAGCCTACCTGATGGCTCCTGTCATGGAATGGCTGAGAAGGTTAAAAATTCCGTCAGCCGTTGCAGCACTGCTTGTTACCCTGATTTTTTTCGGAATCCTGATCTTTTCTGTTATTCTGATTGGTCCGATTGTAGGTGAACAGGCCAAATCCCTGGCCAATCAATGGACATCAATCCATGATTTTATACCCAACATGCTCAACGAGCCTGAAATTCGAAAAGTAATTCTGGGCTTTGGAATTGACCCCAATGTTATCAGTTATAAATACACCCATGTTTTTTTACCAGCAATCGAAAATTCCTTTTTTAATTCTGAAGGATTGATCTCAAGTGTGCCAATGATGGCAAGTATCATCATCAACACCATTATTTCCCTGATTTTTCTGCCGTTTCTATTATTTTATTTTATGCGTGATTTTGAAGATCTGGTTGGCCGTTTCCGGGGTTTGATTCCTGATGAAAAACTAGGTTTTGCAGAATATCACAGTCGTAAACTGCAGAGAATTATTGCCACTTATGTTCGTGGACAGCTTTTGATTGCACTCATTGGTGCAGCAATGTGTTTGGTTCCGTTTTTGATTTTTTCTGTTCCTTATGCGCTTGTTTTGGCAATCGGGTTTTTGATTTTCAGTTTGATCCCTTATGTGGGGGTCATGTTGATGCTGATTCTTGGTGTCTTATTTAGCTCTACTTCACCTGATTTCGTTTTTCATGCAACAGTAATTGGGATAACTTTTCTTACTGTAACCGGAGTTCAGAATTTCATACTGACGCCCAAAATTTTGGGTGACCAGGTCGGATTACATCCTGTTTTTCTGATTTTATCAATTTCTATTTTCGGGTATTTTCTGGGTGCACTTGGCATGTTGATTGCTATCCCCTTAACGGCAGCAATAAATGTTTATTTCAAAGATTGGCTGGCAACAAAAAACCGGCAATTTGCTGAACGGCAGGGAATTAAACAGTGACAGGTGGTATGTGATAAGTTTTAAGTGGAAAGTGCAATGCAAATCTCCCCAAAATTACCAACTTTCTAATCGCTTTTTCTGATTTTGTTTTTTTATGTTTTTTAGGACTACCAATTTTTTATGAGTTTACCAGTAATTGCTATTGTCGGCCGCCCCAATGTTGGAAAGTCGACCCTTTTTAATCGTTTACTTGGTCGCCGTGAGGCTATCGTTCATGATATGCCGGGCGTAACCCGTGACCGTCACGTTGCTGATGGTGAATGGGCCGGAAAAGCTTTCACTTTGATTGATACCGGCGGATTTGTCCCGGAAAGCAAAGATGACATGGAAGTGGCCATCAGGGAACAATCACGTTTGGCAATTGCCCAGGCTGATCACATTGTTTTTGTTGTTGACGTTCAAACCGGAATTACACGGCACGATGAAGCAATTGCAGATGAACTTAGAAAAGCTGCAAAGAAAGTCACAGTTTGTGTCAATAAAGTAGATGATAACAATAAGCTTGTTGATACCCATGTTTTCATTCGCCTTGGATTGGGAGAACCCTACGGACTATCTGCCGGTTTGGGATTCAGAATCGGGGATTTTCTTGATCTGATAACTGAAGATACCGGAAACAGGGAAGTCATCGAAGACGAACGGTTGAAACTTGCAGTTGTCGGCCGTCCGAATGTTGGGAAATCTTCCTTTGTAAATGCAATTCTTGGCGAAGACAGGCAGATTGTAAGTCCGGTTTCGGGCACAACCCGTGATTCAATAGATACTGTACTTAAATATTACAGTCAGGAAATTGTGCTGATCGATACTGCCGGGTTACGTAAAAAGGCAAAAGTTACCGAATCTGTTGAGTTTTTCTCAAATGTAAGAACACAACGTGCAATGGAACGGTCTGATGTCGTCATTCTTTTGGTGGATGCTCAGGAAGGTTTGCTTGATCAGGATATGCGGATCATTGTTGAATCTGTGAAACTGGGTCGGGGATTGGTTTTGTGCGTGAATAAATGGGATCTTCTCGAGAAGGATAATAAAACTTACAAGACCTTTGAAGATGATATTTACAGAAAACTGGGTACCAATGCTTTTATTCCCATCTTGTTCATCAGCGCACTTACAAAACAAAGAATTTATAAAGTTATTGATCTGGCAAAACAGGTTCAGGCAGATCGGGGAAGAAAAATTCCGACATCAAAATTGAATGATTTTTTCCTTCCTATTATTCAGAAAACGCCTCCTCCGGCAGTTCAGGCCAAGGAAATCAGAATCAAATATGTGACTCAGGTGAGTATAAATCCGCCGGTCATTGCTTTCTTCACCAACCACTCTAAACTGATTCCGGATAGTTATAAACGGTTTATGGATCGTTCATTTCGTGAACATTTTGGTTTTGATGGTGTACCGGTTCGTTTTGTGTTCAAAGAAAAAAATAAAAAACAGGACAAATGAAAAAAGATCCGGTTGTCATCGTTGGCGGGGTTGCAGCGGGCACTTCAGCAGCAGCTTATCTCAAAAGGTTAAAACCCTCCATTGACATTATTTTAGCAGAACAATCAGAAACTGTTTCTTATGGAACCTGTGAATTTCCCTATGTTTTGAGCCGGGAAATACCCGATCCTGAACGATTGGTTTTTTACACACCTGAAAAACTTGCTGAGGAAAAAGGTATAACCGTTCTCGTTAACCACCGGTTGGTTTCGGTTAATCCGACAAAAAAAACAGCAACTTTTTCTGATACCCGGTTTCATTCCACCAAAATTATTTCCTACTCCAAATTACTGCTTGCAACAGGTGCTTCGCCCATTGAGTTGCCTGAGCTTGTCGGTGCAAATAGTTTTTCACTAAAAAGTTATCAGTCCCTCTTAAATTCAGACCATATTCTCAAGTCCGGGAAAAGGGATCAGGCGCTGATTATCGGTGCGGGTCTGATTGGGCTTGAACTTGCAGATGCCATGAGAAAATTAAACATTCAGGTTACTCTGATTGATAAATCGGAAGGCATTTTATCAGGTAAAGTCTGTGTAAAAGACTCCGGATTGATTAAAACCCTGGCTGACCAAAACGGAGTAAGGTTTATTGGAAATGCAAGAGTGAGTCATACGGTAAGAAACCAAAAAAATGAAATTGTTGAAGTTCATCTTTCAACCGGGGAAATTCTAAAAACAGATATAATCTTTCAATCTGTTGGTTTTAAGCCCAATTCCTCTTTTTCAGGACTTGAGAAATTAAAAAAAGCTCAAAACGGTGCAATCATAGTTAATAAAAACATGGAAACCTCAATTTCTGATATTTATGCTGCGGGTGATTGTGCCGTAACCGGTAAATCATCCGGGAAAACAGATATTTGGTTTCCTTTGGCAACGGCAGCTTCAAAAATGGGTCGATCTGCAGCCGCAGCAATTTCAAAGAATCCAGAGCCTTATAAGGCAGGCAATAATACCTGGGGAATTCAAATATTCGGTCATGATTTTGTACAATCCGGATTGAATTTTCACCAGGCTGAAGACCTGTATGGCTCTGATGCAAAAACCATTACAGTTGAAACCTCAGACCGTGTAAAAATAATGCTCGGTTCAAAACCACTTTTCCTTCGGTTGAATTTTCTTAAAAGATCAGGTCGACTCGTTGGTGCAAGCCAATTGGGTCAGGCTGGCACAGGAATCCGTATCAACACCCTTTCTCTGGCAATCAGTCAGAAAATGACCCTTACCGATCTTGAAAAATCAGACTTTCTTTACACACCTGCGCTTGCTCCACTTTGGGATCCTGTTTTGGTTGCTGCCCGTCTTGCACGCAAACTGAAATAACCGGAACCCAAGGCCGGTTCTGTTTTGTTTAATTGGAAAGGAATTCCAATCTATGACACAACCCGTTGTTTTTGTTACCCGAAAACTTCATTTCAATGCGGCTCACCGGTTATTTAATCCCTCTTTTTCCAATGAAAAAAATGACGAGATTTTTGGCAAATGTAACAATGCCAACGGTCATGGCCATAATTATGAAATTGAAGTGACAGTTTCGGGTCAAATTGATCCTGAAACTGGCTATGTCATTGATCTAAAAGTCCTGAAAGATATCGTTGACCGGCTGATTGTTGAAGAGTGCGATCATCGGCATTTGAATTTCGATGTTCCATGGCTTAAGGGAATTAATCCTACCGCAGAGAATTTGGTTGTGGCTTTCTGGAACCGGCTGGCTGGAAGTTTTAAGCAAGGAAAATTACATGTCATCAGACTTTACGAAACAGAAAGAAACTATGTCGAATATTTTGGATAATGAAGAGTCTTTGGAAGGAATTGATCCTTCTGTTCTTGAAATACGGGATCATATGCACGGTATTATCAAGTTATTGGGGGAAAACCCCGATCGGGAAGGCTTGTTGAAAACTCCGCTTCGGGTTGCAAAAGCCTTAACCTTTCTCACGTCTGGATACCATCAGGATGCAGAAAAAATTCTTACAAGTGCACTCTTCAGAGAAAGATATGATGAAATGGTACTTGTAAAGGATATCGATTTTTACTCAATGTGTGAACATCACATGCTTCCATTCTTCGGGAAGGCTCACATTGCATACATTCCCAATGGTAAAATTGTCGGACTTTCCAAGTTGCCACGATTGGTTGATGTTTTCGCCCGCAGAATGCAGGTTCAGGAAAGAATGACTCAGGAACTTAAAAACACAATTCAATCAGTACTCGAACCTCAGGGTGTTGCAGTTGTTATCGAAGCCAGTCACATGTGTATGATGATGCGTGGCGTTCAAAAACAAAACTCAACAACCATTACCTCTGCGATGTCGGGTGTTTTTCTGAATGACAATGCAACCCGTTCTGAGTTTATGCGATTGGTAAGAGGATCCTCTTTATAATGGGAAATTTGATAAAAACTGTTGTTATCACTGGTGCTGGTAAAGGAATAGGGAGAGAACTTTCGCTTGTTTTTCTGAATGCAGGATGGAATGTTGTGGCTTTTTCAAGAACAGAATCTGATCTCGATTCTTTGGTTGAGGAAAGTCGGCAGTTAAAAGGAAGCATTCATACAATTATTGGTGATGCGACCGTTTCTGGTGATATTAAAAGGTTGGTTTCAGAAACTACCCAACATTTTGGTTATGCTGATGTACTTGTAAATAATGCAGGTGTTTTCAAATCGATTCCATTTCTTGAAATGACTGAAGACTTTTTTTCTGATCAGTCGAAGGCCAATGCGCTCAGTACCTTTTTAGTCTCCCAGCAATTTGGCTTACAGATGAAAACCAGAAAAGCCGGGCATATTATCAATATTATTTCAGTTGCAGCAAAACGTCCCTTTGTCGGTTCCGTTGGCTACTGTTCAGCTAAATCTGCTCAGGATGGACTTGGAAAAGTTATGCGGGAAGAATTGAAACCTTACAACATAAGAGTAACTAACGTTTACCCTGGTGCTGCTTTTACAAATTCCTGGGCTGGATCTGGTGTTGATGAAAACCGTCTGATGAAAGCAAGTGATGTTGCAGAAACCATATTCAAGGTTGTAAACCTCGATGACAATATGGTAATTGAAGAAATAGTATTGCGCCCTGTTGCCGGGGATCTTTGATTCAAAACTCTTCTTTGGTTCTGAAAACAAAAAAGTCCGTCTAATGGCGGACTTTTTTGTTGGTAAAAAGCAGAAAAATGAGTTTGTCCTTAACAGTTTAATTGATTTTGAATTTAACAGGAATGAGAACTGTACTGGTGACTTTTTTTCCTGAATGGGTTGCTGGTATAAACTTACTCAGATAAATGGTTTCAACGGCGGCTTCATCCAATAAGGGGTCAACTGATTTTATAATATCACATTGGATTGCAGTTCCATTTTGATCTACAGTTACGTTAACCTTTACAGTTCCCTGAATCTGACGTTTAATGGCAAGTTCCGGGTACTTGATGTTCTTGATAATTCCACCAAGGCCACCTTCTGGCTCAGGAAGCTGGTCAGGATTTGCAACATAATCTGGAACATCGCCGGTTGTTGCTTCTGATTCAATGACCGCAGGTTCCTCATTTACCGGAGAAATAATAGCAGGCTCAGACTCCGTTTTTGCAATTTCAGTTTGGGGAATCTCAGTTTTAGCAACTTCGTTATTCTTCGGCAATTCCATTCGTGGATTGGTTGGCAAATCCATTTTAACCGGTTGAGCAACAGGGGCAGTAACAATTTGCTCTTTACTTACAAGATCAAATTTAATTTTTAGGGTAAAACGAGGATTTAATCTGATGTTTTTACTGAAATCATTGAATCCGGTTTTTTTTGCAGATATCAAATACTGTCCGGGTGGAATGTTAACAAAACTAAAATTTCCATTTCTGTCAGATCGGGTTGAAAACTTTAGTGCGCCATTTTCAAAAAGGGTAATTGTTACACCCGAAACACCTCCAACGCCAACATTACTTCCAACTTTTCCGCTAATTCTGCTGAAATCATCTTCAATAGACGTTGCCCAGCAATTCATTGCAATAAAAACCAAAAAACCAAACAAAAGAATTAACTTTTTCTTTAACATTAAGCCTCCAAGCAGCCAGTTATTTATAATATAAGATAAAAGTAAGGATTATATTACGAATAGACAATGATATTTAAGTGATCAGATGATTATACTTTAGTTAATAATGTAGCTTCCCTGCTTAATCTTTATCGCAAGAGTTACATTATATGACACAGGTCACATATTCAGCTATATTTATCTGTAATTTATAACAAAAATAAACTTATTTATAGCAATGTATAAGCAAATGACAGTTGAATCGTGACTTTTTCCAGATGGAAGCGTTTTTCATTTAATTGAATTAATTTTCAAGCTTGAATTCCGTACTTATTTACAATCTCTTGTTTATTAATCGTAAACTAATTGGTTGTTTAGTCAGTGATTTGAATCTGCCAGTTAAAAAGGATATTTTTATCAATAAACCATGAGGAATGACCATGCCTTCTGTTTTTAATAAACTTATTGTAGCTGCCATACCAGCTATCCCAAAATTTATCGTTAGAAAGTTTGCAAGTCCATATATCGCCGGTGAAAAGCTTGAAGATGCATTGACCACTATCAAAAAGCTAAACAGTAAAGGTGCTATGGCCACTTGTGATTTATTAGGTGAATTTATTCACCATAAAGAGCAGGCAACCAGAGATAAAGAGGAATTGAAAAATCTTCTATTTGCCATTAATAAAGAAAAGTTGAACTCAAATGTTTCTTTGAAGCCGACCCAAATGGGTTTGCTTCTTGATGAAGAATTTGCTTATCAGAATATTCGGGAATTGGTTGCATTGGCAAAAGAGCAGGGGAATTTTATCAGAATTGATATGGAGGATTCTCCCTGTACCCAAAAGGAAATTGACCTTTACCTTCGTCTCAGAAAAGAATTTGACAATGTGGGTCTGGTTATTCAGGCCTATATGAAAAGAACCGATGCTGATGTTGATCTGTTAATTGCCAACCGGGCAAATCTTCGACTCTGTAAAGGAATTTATGTTGAACCGGAATCTGTTGCTATTAAAGATAAACAGGCAATCCGGGATAATTTCTTAAAACAGGTTGAAAAAATGTTTGTCAATAAATGTTATGTGGGTGTAGCTACACACGACGAATTTCTGGTAGACGAAACATTGAAACTTATAGAAAAACATAAGGTTAGCAAAGAAGATTTTGAATTTCAGATGCTTCTGGGTGTTTTGCCAAAGCTTAGAGATTCTCTGCTCGCAAAAGGGTTTCGCCTCAGGGTGTATGTGCCCTACGGGGAACAATGGTACGGATACTCAACCCGACGTTTTAAGGAAAACCCTGAGATTGCCGGTTATGTCGTAAAAGCCTTGTTTGGCTTAAATTAAAAAGGAAATTATGCCTTCTAAACAAATTCGGATTCTTCAGGAAAAACTGGCAGAGAATTTATCATTCCTATCCGGAAGAAAAGTGGTAATCATAACAAGTAAACAGTTGCAATTTACCGGATTGGTAGTTTCGGCTGCTGGTTCTGGTATCACCCTGAAAAATTCAAGAAACAGAAAACTGGTTTTTGCCTTAGCCGATATTTCTGAGTTATTTACAGATGAAATAACTGAAGCGTGATTGGATGGCTGTTACTATGATCCGACCCCAAAACTGCTGTCGGCTTTACGAAGAAATTGGGCAGAAACTTGCTTCAAAAGACTCATCATCCGGAAGTGTTAAGCTTTTCAACAAAGGGAAGACTGCTGTTTTCAAGAAACTTGCAGAAGAAGCCGCTGAAGTTTGGATGGCCGTCCGGTTTGAAAGTCAAGATGAACTTGCACTTGAGATTAGTCAGGTGTGGTATTATCTGATTTTGCTCTCTTTTTATTATCCTGAAGATCAATCTGAATTCTGTATATTTCTAGGTGAAGCTGATAAACAATTACTTGCCTCTGATCCATCTGGTAATTTATCAAAAAGCCTGGTACATACTTGTGTTGAACTGATTCGCGATGAAAACTTTCTTTCTCACTCAAAAACTATTTTTACTCTAAGCAGTGAAATTGCGAGACAAAACAAGGTCTCGCTTGCTGACATCCATTCTAAATTATAATATCCCCGGGAATTTACATGAAACCACTTTTTAAATTCAGGGTAGGAATACCCAAAAATGATCGTTTATATCCAGAAATTGCAAGCTTGTTAACTCAGGCGTCAATCTGGCGAGATCCCAGCCGCCGTCGACTCTTTGTTGATCTTGAGAAGCAGGAAATGTCTCTTATTTTTGGACGTGCAAGCGAAATTGCACTTTCACTCGCAGACGGAACCCTTAGTTGCGGATTTACCGGCCGGGATCTGATACTCGAAAGCGGAAACACAGAAATTGAAGAAGTTCTTGCACTTGGAATCGGTAAATGCTCCCTGGTTTTTGCTGTGCCCCAAGATCTGATCAATGAGCCAATTTCTTATTGGGAGGGAAAAACAATTGCAACCAGCTTTACACGCCTTACCCGCGAATTTTTTGAGAAAAATGGAGTTTCTGTTCATCTGAAAGAAGTCACCGGTGGTGTAGAAGGCAAAGTAGCCACCGAGGAGGCTGATGCAATTGTTGATCTTACCGAAACCGGTACTACACTTGAAGCAAATGGATTAAAGATCCGTGAGCATCTGATCCAAACAGAAACTATTCTGGCTGCCCGTAAAGAAGTGGTTAATGATCCCAGAATTGAACTGATTAAAACACGGTTAACCGGGGTCATGCTTGCCCGGGAATCGATCATGATTGAATATATGATTCCCAAAGAAAAATTGGGTGATGCAATTAAAGTTGCCGGCGGACAAAAATCGCCAACGGTTGCTCCAATATATGGCGATGACCGCTATTTTGCTGTCAGAATTGTTGAACCCCGGAACCGTGAGAATGAAATCATGGACAAACTCAAATCAGTTGGGGCAGTGGGTATTTTTTCTGTGTTATTGAACAACACCCGGATCTGATTATGATTTTCAATCTGGAAAATGGAATTCTTTCATCCGAAATAACTTCATTTTCAGTTGATCTTGCAGGCAACTTTACTACAAACTATCCCGTCGTTTTTGCTGGTTTGTTTCGTCAGTTTCCATTCATAAACAACGAGATTTTCCTGCTTCCGCTTTCTGTCCAGTTTCGACCCTCACCTGACGGGTCAATCTGGCTGGACTGGACAGAAAGCGAAAAGCGTAATGAGGATTGGGCAGCCAGATTTGTTTTGACAGTTCTTGACCGGAGTTTTCAGGCAGCAAATGAAATCTGTCGCCGCACCAATGAATTTGAGTTACAGATTGTTGTTTCAGAATCGGTTGAACCAGCCTGGATCACTTTATTTTCTGATCGGTTGAAGTCTGATTATCAAGTTGAAGTCAGGTGGTAACAGGGAACTTTTCTGAGTTTGAGTTTCGGTTTTTAGAGATTTCTGCTTGGTTTAATTGAAATCTGCCGTATTTCTTCTTATATTTGCAGGTCTTTGGAAAAGTGGCCCCCGTTCGGAGACCACTTTTTTTATTTTATACGGTTTCAAATGAACGATAAAAATGTACGGGATCTTCTGATTCCGATTGTTGATAAAGCCTGTGAACCTCATCAGGCCTTTCTTGTGAATCTGACAGTAACAGGTGATTCACGAAAAACAGTTGAAATTTCTGTTCAGACTGATGCCGGGATTACCAGTCAGCAGTCAGTTGAGATTACCCGGTCTATTAATGAGCAGCTCGGAGAAACCGAATTATTTGATTCTCCCTGGGATCTCCAGGTTGGCAGTCCCGGTCTCGGCGAACCGTTAACCCAGTTTCGGGCATTGAACTCTCAAATCAACCGTTGTGTTGAAGTGAATTTCCCTGCAGAGTCAGGCAGAACACCTGTTACCGGTTATCTGAGATCGATTGACGGACAGATTTTAAATATTGAAGAAAAAGTAACCAAGAAAAAAGAAGAGCCCAAAACTCATCAAATCAACTTCAGCGATCTGTTGAATGTGATTGTACAGATTGAATGGTAAAATAAGGACCACAGTATGAATTCCGAAATTGTAGAAAGCTTTGCGCAGATAGCCCGTGATAAAAACATTGATAAAGATGTTCTTTCGGGAATAATTCGTGAAATTTTCATGGGAATGATCCGCAAGCACTACTTTACTGATGAAAACTTCAGCGTGATTGTGAATATGGATAAAGGTGACATCCAGATTATTCAGGAAGTTGAAGTTGTTGACGATGTATTCAGTGATGTTGATGAAATCTCATTGGCTGATGCAAGAAAACTGGATCCCGATGCTCAATTGGGTGATATCACCGTTCGTATCATTCAATTACATGAATTCGGCCGTCGTCTAATTATGCAGGCCAAGCAAAGCCTGAACCAGAAAATCAGAGAACTTGAAAAAGATCATATCTTCAATGAATATACAGCCCAGATCGGTGAGATCGTGGTTGGCGACGTATATCAAAAAGGGAAGTCCTGGATGTTGGTCAACCACAATAAGGTTGAATTGTTCATGCCAAAAGATGAGCAGATCGGTAAAGAGAATCCTAAAAAGGGTGAAACTATCCGTGCTGTCATCAAAGGCGTTATGCGTCTTGCTGATTTCAAGGAAGAAGAAATGCGCAAAAAACGCGATGACCGTTCAGGTCGTGGTGGTGACCGCATCCGTAAAGAAAATTATAATAATGATCCAGTTATCATTATATCGCGTGCTGACAATAAATTTCTCGCACGTCTTTTCGAGATTGAAGTTCCTGAAATTTATGACGGAATTGTTCAGATCAAATCAATTGCCCGCCATCCGGGTGAAAGAGCAAAGATTGCAGTTGAAAGTAATGATGATCGTATTGATGCAGTTGGTGCTTGTGTTGGAATGAAGGGTACCCGTATCCATTCCATCGTAAAAGAACTCAGTAATGAAAATATTGATGTTGTTCTTTATTCAACAGACCCACGTACATTTATTTCAAAATCACTTGCTCCAGCTAAAGTTCTGAAGGTTGAAGTTGATGAGAAAAATAAATATGCCAAGGTTTTTGTCCAGACTGATCAGGTAAAACTTGCCATTGGTCGTGAAGGACAGAATATTAAACTGGCATCCGCACTGACCGGTTATGAACTGGATGTCATCCGTGAGTTCAAACCAACCGGAGATGATGATGTTGACATCATGGAATTTACAGAATTTGAAACTGATTTTCTTCAGTTGCTGGTTGACGCCGGTTATGATACTGCCCGTAAAGTTATGCAGGTTAACCCTGAAGATATTGCAGCCGAAACCGGCGCACCTTATGCTAAGGTAAATGACCTTATTGCAGCAATTGAATACGAATTCAAGGAGGAAGACGACAATTAATCGTTTCCACGTGGTTTTTTCACTGTCTTCCCGTATTCTTTGGAGATTAAGGATTCTATGAAAGTATTTCAAGCAGCAAGGGAATTTAACGTATCAACCGATGCAATCATCGAGTTTCTGAAAAAGAAAGGGTATAAAGATGTTTCTACGATAGCATCTAACCTTTCTGATGCAGAATACGGAGAATGTCTTGCCCATTTTCAAAAAGATAAAGCTGCTGCTGAACGGATTAATCAAAAAATTCAGCAGATTAATGCAAGCAAACAAAAAGATCATCCGGCGCCAGCCCCGGTACATGCTCCTGCACCTGTTGTAAAAACGCCAGAACCAGTTCATGTACCTGAACCCGTTGCAATACCAGAACCGGTTGTTGAAATTCAAAAGCCAGAGCCGGTTGTTGAGCCTGTTCCTGCCGTTCCTGAGGCGCCAGTTGTAATCGCTGAAGCAACACCAGAACCAGTTGTCGTTCCTCCAGTGAAAAAAGGTCTTACTGTAATTGGTAAAATTGACCTTAGTTTAACCAGTGGCCGTTCATCTAAACCAGCTGAAAAGAAAAAGGAACCTGTTCCTGAACAACCAGCTGCTGTAGAACCTGAACCAAAACAGGAACAAAAACCAGAACAAGTTTCTGAGCCTGTACCTGCAGAGCCTAAAATCATTCAACCTGCAGAAACTGTTTCTGCTGAAGTTGAATCAGTTGAAGCTCATCCTGTTGGTGAGACCTCAGGCGAAGAACCTGAAGCTATTGCTGAAGATGATGGCGAAAAACAATTTAAATCGCATACAGCCTTTCACCGGACCGAATTAAAAGTTACGGTTAAGGGGAAAATCGACCTTGCCGGAATTAAACAGCAGGAATTTGTAAAACGTCCACGCAAAAAAGGCCGTAAAGATGACGGACCTTCAACTCCCGCTCAGGGTGGACAGGGTCAAGGGCAGGGGCAACAGAGAGATCTGACTGCACTCCGTCACGGATCAGCTTCCCGTCCTGCACGGGTTCCCGGTGAGCCGGTTAAACCAGCTGCAGGTGCACCAAAACCAAAACCAGGTGTAACAGCTACCACATCAACTTCAACTGCTCCGAAACCAGGTGATAAGAAAAAAGAATTACCAGGTGCGAAAAAAGAGGGTGAAGAAACGGGTCCGAAGGGTCTCGGTAAAAAGCGTAAAATTAAAAAGGGCAAAGTTGTTGAACTAACGGCAGAAGAAGTTCTGCAAAGTATCAGAACAACCCTTGCAACGATGGATGATTCGACTTTTACCGGCCGTCATGCCGCTAAAAAGCGTAAGAAACATCAGCGTGAAATGGCTGAAGCTGAAAAACAACAGGAAATTATCCGTCAGTCCACCATTATTAAAGTAACCGATTTTGCAAGTGCGAATGAACTTGCCGGTTTGATGAATGTTCCTGTAAATCAGGTTCTTGCCAAATGTCTTGGAATGGGATTATTTGTTTCAATCAATCAACGTCTAGAACGTGACAATATTGAACTTATTGCATCCGATTTCGGATTTGGTGTTGAATTTCAGGATGAATTTGCTGAAGATATTTACACCAACAATGATGACGAAGATCCAGAGGATCTGGTAAATCGTGCACCGGTTGTAACCATCATGGGTCACGTCGATCACGGTAAAACTTCTCTTCTCGACTATATCAGAAAAGCAAGCGTTGTTGCCGGAGAAGCAGGCGGAATCACCCAGCACATTGGTGCATACTCTGTGAAACTTCCCGATGACCGGATGATGACCTTCCTCGATACGCCTGGTCACGAAGCTTTTACAGCTATGCGTGCCCGTGGTGCCAAGGTAACAGACATCGTAATTATTGTAATTGCTGCAGATGACAGTGTGATGCCTCAAACTCTTGAAGCTATTAATCACGCTCAGGCTGGCGGCGTTCCAATGGTTTTTGCTATCAACAAAATTGATAAAAACAATTCAAACATTGAACGTATCTATCAACAATTGTCTGAAAAGAACATTCTTGTTGAAGAGTGGGGCGGTAAATACCAGGTTGCCAAGGTTTCAGCAAAAACTGGAATCGGTATCCCTGAACTGCTTGAAAAAGTTCTCCTTGAATCTGAAATTCTTGACTTGAAGGCCAATCCTGACCGGAATGCTCAGGGTGCAGTAATTGAAGCCGAAATTGACAAGGGTAAAGGAACTATCGTAACTGTTCTGGTACAAACCGGAACACTTAAAGTTGGCGATATCTTCCTTTGCGGTGCTACTTATGGCCGTGTTAGAGCTCTTCTCGATGAACGTGGCAAGAAAATGAAACAAGCTGGTCCTTCAATGCCGGCTCAGATTCTTGGTTTTGCTGATGTACCTCAGGCTGGTGATATTATGGTGGTTATGGATTCTGAAAAAGAAGCCCGTGACATCGCACAGAAACGCCAGATTCTCAAACGTGAGCAGGAACAACGCCGTGCACAGAAACACATGTCGCTGGATATGATCAGTCAGCGGATGAGCGAAGGTTCGATTCGTGACCTGAATATCATCGTAAAGGGTGACGTTGATGGTTCTGTTGAAGCCTTGTCTGATAGCTTAATGAGATTGTCTACCGGTGAAGTACGTGTAAGAGTTATTCACAAGGCAGTTGGTCCGATTTCTGAGTCTGACGTACTGCTTGCTTCAGCATCTGATGCAATCATTATCGGGTTCCAGGTTCGTCCGAATCTGAATGCCAAGAAACTGGCAGCGACAGAAGAAATCGACATCCGCCTTTATTCTATCATTTATGATGCGATTAATGAAGTAAAACTTGCTCTTGAAGGTATGCTTTCACCTGAAATTACCGAAGAGGTAACGTCGACTCTTGAAATCAGAGACACCTTTAAGATTTCCAAGATTGGTACAATTGCAGGTTGTATGGTTCTTGAAGGAAAAATTCACAGAAACAGCAAAATTCGTGTTGTACGTGACGGAATTGTGGTTTTCACGGGTGAACTTGATTCCTTGAAACGTTTCAAAGATGATGCTAAGGAAGTTGAAAAGGGCTTTGAGTGCGGATTGAATGTGAAGAACTTCAACGATATCAAAGTTGGTGACCTGATTGAATCATTCAAAATGGTTGAAACCAAACGTACTTTAGCTTAATCTGATTTTTTGTCTTAAAAAAAGACCGGTTTCCTTTAGTGGGAACCGGTTTTTTTTTCTTATCCGGATTCAAATGGTTACCTTTCATGTTGTAACCTGATGACGGAATTTTAAATTTTACGGGTGTGAAGGAGAATCGTATGTCGATCCGTACCGAAAAAGTATCAAGTTTAATCCGGCAGGAAATCAGCCGGTTGTTTACCAATCAGTTTGCAGATCTTTCTCCAAATATGATCACGGTTACCCACGTTAAAATGTCGGATGATTTATCTGTGGCCAAAATTCACCTCAGTATCTGGGGCAGAATTGAAGATGTTGATTCTACCTATGAAAGGCTGGAAGAACACAAAAAATCAATCCGTTATGAACTTTCAAAATCAATCAAGAATCACTTTAAAGTAATGCCTGAATTGATTTTTCTTCGGGATGATTCCATGGATTATGTTGAGAAAATTGAAGGAATCTTCAAAAAAATCCGTGAAAGTGAAAATAAGAAACCTGAATGAGTCTGACTACCAACGATTTTTCTACCTTTCCGGATTGCACCTTTCTTATTGATAAGTCTCAGGGCTGGACATCATTTGATGCGGTGAATAAAATTCGCCGCATCAGCAGAATAAAAAAAGTCGGACATGCCGGAACTCTTGATCCGGCAGCAACCGGACTTCTCATCATTTGCTCAGGAAAACGAACCAAACTGATTGACGGGTATCAGGCTCAGGAAAAAGTTTATTCAGGAACCATCACGCTAGGTTTTACAACTGCAAGTTATGATTCTGAAACTGAAAAGGTTTTTGTTTCAGATCCATCAGAACTGACTTTGAATCAAATTGAAGACATCATCAAAAAGCAGTTTACCGGTGAAATTCAACAGATTCCACCCATGTACAGTGCATTGAAAGTTGATGGTAAAAAACTTTATGAACTTGCCCGAAAAGGGAAAGAAGTAAAGCGGGAACCACGAACGGTGACCATTTCGGAATTTAAAGTGACCCGGTTTGAAAAAGGTGAACTTGATTTTCTGATTACCTGTACAAAAGGCACTTACATCAGAAGTCTTGCAAATGATCTGGGGCAAAGTCTGGAAACTGGTGGTTATCTTTCTGCCCTCAGACGTGAAAAAATTGGCGAGTATTCAGTTGCCGATTCCTGGACAATAACCCAATTCGAAGATCATTGCCGGGCATACCTGGCCGAAATTGCAAGTCAGGTTGATCAGGACTAACCATGCCCGAGAGTTATTTATCCCCCGAGAATTATCCGTTTGAACCCAATTCGTTTGTAACGATGGGCGCTTTTGACGGATTGCATTTCGGTCACCGGCAAATCATCAATAAGGTGATTGAGGAAGCTAAACTTCACAAAGGAGTTTCGGTTCTGATCACCTTCAATCCTCATCCGCAGGAAGTGATTCAGAAAGGTCCGGCTGAGTTTCACCTGCTGACTACGCTGAACGAAAAACTGACAATTTTAAAGCAAACCGGTATAGACCGGATTTTGGTTCTCCCCTTTACCCGTGATTTTTCGGAGTTATCTGCTGAGCAATTTATTGAAACCATTTTGATCGGGAAAGTCGGTTTGAAAAAAATCTGGCTGGGATACGATCATGGATTTGGCAAAAACCGGCAGGGAAGTGCTGATATTTTAAGAGCTTACGGCGAAAAATTTAATTTTGAAGTTGAACAGGTTCCCGCACAGGAATTTAACGGAATTGTAGCCTCATCAACTCAAATCAGAAAATATATTTTGGCTGGTGAAGTTGACCAGGCCAATACTTTATTGGGTTATGACTATTCACTTTCAGGATTGGTAAGCAGAGGTGAACGGATAGGAAGACGGATTGGATACCCGACAGCAAATATTTTTGTTGAAAATCCAAAAAAACTGATCCCGGCAACCGGCGTTTATCTGGTAAAAATGGTTGTCAGGGGAAAAGAATATCCCGGTATGTGCAATATCGGGTTCAGGCCAACTTTTAATGGAACTGGTCTAAAAATTGAAGTGCATCTTTTCGATTTCAATGAAGATATTTATGGTGTTTCGGTTTGTGTCCGGTTTATTCAGAAAATACGGGATGAACAAAAATTTTCGGGTCCTGATGCATTGGTACAGCAATTAAAACAGGATGAAGCAAGCGCCAGAGCTTTGTTTTTTTCCTAAATTTCCCGAAAGTTGAAAAGATCCGGTTCGATAATCCGTGTTAACCCGTTCAGTGAACTTGTTAATGAAAGTTCTATTCTCTAATTTCCGAATCTTGAAGAATTGAGGCATTAAATGGGTAAAGTCATTGCGATTGCAAATCAAAAAGGCGGCGTTGGAAAAACGACCACCTCAATCAATCTGGCGTCATCAATTGCGGCAGCGGAAATTCCTGTTCTTTTGATTGATATTGATCCGCAGGCAAATGCCACGAGCGGACTCGGATTTGATAAAAACGCAGACCAAGCGTCAATTTATGAGATTCTTATTGATGGAGTTGATCCGCGCAAGGCTGTTTTAAAAACCCAGATGCCATTCCTCGATCTGATTCCATCTAACATCAACCTTGTTGGCGCTGAAATTGAATTGGTAGGAATGGAAACTCATCATAAAATTATGCTGAAGGCCATTACTTCCATCCGCCAGAAATATAAATACATCATTATTGATGCACCACCCAGTTTGGGTTTGCTCACGTTAAACGCACTTACAGCAGCCGATTCCGTCCTGATTCCCGTTCAGTGTGAATATTTTGCACTTGAAGGATTGAGTATGCTGAACAATACCATCGAACTTGTGAAGCAGGCATTGAATCCCGGACTTGAAATCGAAGGTGTTTTGCTAACCATGTTTGATGGCAGAACCAATCTTAGCCGGCAGGTGGCAGCGGAAGTGAGAAAATATTTTGGTGAAAAAGTTTACGATTCGGTCATTTTCAGAAATGTTCGGGTTAGTGAATCACCCAGCTTTGGTAAACCGCTGATTTTGTATGATGCAACCAGTCAGGGAACCGAAAATTATATCAATCTGGCACATGAAGTCATGTTCCGGAACAAAGACAAAGCCTTTACAAAAAAATTACGTTCCTTGTCTGAAAAAGACCAGGACAAACTTTTCTACAAGCAAATGCTGCAAATGAAGCATGAGCTTGAAACAGTTTCAGGAGAACGCGCTTAGTGGCAAAAATGGCATTGGGCCGCGGACTTGGTGCTCTGCTTCCTTCACAGGATCCAGGCGAAAAACAAGTTCAGCAGGCTTTACAAGATAAAAATAAACTCAACGACTCTGACCTGAAAAATATGGCAGTTGAAGTTGACATCACCCTTATTGATCCGAATCCGTTCCAACCCCGTGTTGAATTTACCGAAGATGCCCTTGAAGAGTTGAAACGCTCCATTCAGGAACATGGCATTATTCAACCGCTGACTGTCAGAAAAAAATCGGGTGACCGGTATGAACTGATTGCAGGTGAACGGCGTCTCAGAGCTTCAAAGCTGGCAGGACTTAAGAAAATTGTCGTCTATGTTCTCGATGTAAAAACCGATGCAGAAATGCTCGAACTGGCAATTATTGAAAACATCCAGCGAAAAGATCTGAATGCTATCGAAGTTGCCAACGGTTATAAACGATTGATGGAAGAATGTAAACTGACGCAGGAAGAGGTGGCTGTCAGAGTTGGAAAAGACAGGACGTCTGTTACTAATTTTCTTCGTTTACTCAAACTTCCCGACTACGTTCAAGCCGGAATAATGAAAAATGATGTGTCAATGGGTCATGCCCGGGCATTGGTTTCGATTGACGACAACGCTTTTCTTCAGCTTATTTTTGATAAAATTGTAAAAGATGGGTTGAGTGTAAGAGAAGTTGAAAAGGCAGTAAAGATTGGCCCAAAGCTCGTTAAATTTAAATCTGACAGCAAAGACCGCAAGGTTTCACCCAGTGTTGCAGATGTTGAGCAACGGCTGAGAACAGCACTTTCCACAAAAGTTCTGGTAAAAGAAAAAGGGAAAGACCAGGGTTTTATCCAAATTGAATATTACAGTCTCGATGAACTGGAGCGGATTCTTGAACATATTGAAACGTTTCCTTCCAAGTAGTCTGATTTCAGTTCTGCTTCTTTGTCCGATGTTGGGTTTTGGTCAGACTGACTCGCTTTCCTATGTTCAAAAGGAAATGAAATCACCGGTTGGGGCAATGTTAAGAAGTGCAATTCTTCCCGGATGGGGTCAGATTTACACCGAATCTTATATAAAAGCGCCAATCATTTTCGGTATTTTTGCAGGTTTAACCGGCAGCGTCATTTATCGTCATGATCAGTATGCAGAATACCGTGACAAATATAGAAATGCAGTTGCAAATCCTGTTTTTGGTCCTGACGGGAAAACGCCAACAACAACTTATGAAAGAAATACCCGACTCTATAAACTCTACCGGGAATTTTACCGGGATGAACGTGATCGGTTGGTTTTTTATATGGGTATAGCCTACCTCCTTAATATTGCAGATGCCTACGTAGACGCACATTTATTTGATTTTGATGTTGACGGACCACTTGGCATTCCCTCACCACAGGCTTCTCTAACTCCTGGTATGAATTGGCGTGACGCCACACCGATGCTAACCCTCACCCTTACTTTTTGAACTGATCTGTTCACGTCGTATCTGGAGTTTTTATGATTTCTTTAAAACCTACAGTTGTTTCTTTTATTGCGGATACTGATACACCGGTTTCCGTTTTTCTGAAACTCAGAAATTATTACCCGCTTCCTTTTTTGTTTGAATCGGTTGAATCTGGCAACCGGATCGGCCGATATTCATTTATTGGTCTGAATCCTATTTTTGAAGTAAAAACAACCGAAACTGAAACGTCACTTATACCCATCCAACCCTGGTTTAAATACAATTTCAAAACCACAGAACCAGTTGAACGGCTGAAAGAGCTGTACGGATTATTCAGCTCAGAAAGCATTGAATCACTTCCATCTTTTACGTCTGGACTTGTCGGTTATTTTTCGTATGATTCCATTCGCCTGATAGAACCCACTCTGAAGTTTAATAAACCCGAAGACTATCCCTGCAGTCTTGTTCATTTGTATGGTTTCGATACCCTGATCGTTTTTGACAACGCAAGCAGAAGAGTCCATCTGATTGGAAATACCTGGAAAACTGACCTTTTATCAGTCCCGGATGAGTATACACAGGAAGAAAAAGTCAGATCAAGATTGACCATGATCCGTAATCTGATTATTGACCTCAGGGAATCTTTTCCTCCAAAATCCCTTCCAACAGAACCGGAATTTAAAGTTCCGAAAGATGTATTCATTGAAGGTGTGAACCAAACGAAAACTCATATTACCGATGGTGATGTGTTTCAATTGGTTCTCAGCAGACGGCTTCAGTCCCATTTTACCGGCGACAGTTTTGAGTTGTTCAGAGCTTTGCGTGTGATCAACCCGTCTCCTTATCTGTTTTATCTGGATATGGGCGAAGAACTGACGGCAATTGGTTCAAGTCCTGAAGTGATGGTACGGATTAAAAATCGTTTTGTGGAGGTGAGACCGATTGCAGGCACACGTCGTCGTGGTAACACCGAAGCCGAAGATGCTTCCATAGAAAATGAATTAAAAACCGATGAAAAAGAGTTGGCAGAACATTTGATGCTGATTGATCTTGGGCGGAATGATGTCGGTCGGGTTTCTGTGCCGGGTTCTGTTGAAGTTTATGATCAGATGATGATTGAGCGGTACAGTCATGTGATGCACATTGTTAGCGGCGTAAAGGGCAAATTAAAGGATGACATGACTCCTTTTGATGCCTTTTTCAGTTGTTTTCCGGCCGGAACGTTATCGGGAGCACCCAAAATCAGAGCCATTCAGATAATTGAAGAACTTGAACCGGTGAAACGTGGAATTTACGGCGGTGCGATTGGTTACATCGATTTTAATGGTGGAATGGATACCTGTATCGCCATCAGAACCTTGGTCAGACATGAAGATCAACTCTTCTTGCAGGCGGGTGCTGGAATTGTTGCCGATTCAAAACCGGAACGTGAATTTCAGGAAACCACTGAAAAACTAAACGCCGTTCTTACCAGTTTAAATGTGGTAAAGGATCTGTTGCCATGATTTTACTTATCGATAATTACGACAGTTTCACTTATAATTTGTATCAGTACGTTGCTGAATTGGGTTATGACGTGAAGGTCATCCGGAATGATGAAATTCCGGTTGAAGATATTGCGAAACTCAATCCAACCCACATTATTCTTTCTCCCGGACCTGGAACGCCAAAAGAAGCCGGAATGACGCTGGATGTGATCAAAATGTACAAGGGAAAGATTCCTTTGCTTGGCGTTTGCCTGGGTCATCAGTCAATCGGGGAAGCTTTAGGCGGGGACGTTGTTCATGCACCGGTTTTGATGCACGGTAAAACCAGCATGATTTTTCACAACGGGGAGGGTGTTTTTCTGAACCTTCCAAGTCCGTTCAGGGCAACCCGTTATCATTCTCTGATTGTAAAAGAAGAAACCCTTCCGGCAGAACTTGAAATTACTGCAAGAACTGAAGATGGACTCATCATGGGACTCAAGCACAAAACACTGAACATTCACGGCGTTCAGTTTCATCCGGAATCCATTTTAACAGAACATGGAAAACCTCTGCTCCGTAATTTTCTGGAGATAAAATGAACAAAATCAACGGCGACAACCATCCGAAGGCAATTGAGCATATTTCTCAGGATGTCTGGCGGATTTTTAAAATCATGGCCGAGTTTACTGAAGGTTTTGAAAAGTTAGGGAAGTTGGGTCCGGCAGTTTCAATTTTTGGATCGGCCAGAACAAAACCCGGTTCTTTTTACTATGAAAAGACGGTTACCATAGCCAAAATGCTAGCAGACCGTGGGTTTTCAATCATTACCGGTGGTGGCCCGGGAATCATGGAAGCAGCCAATAAAGGCGCACACGAAGCCAACGGCGTTTCAGTCGGACTGAATATTGACCTTCCGCATGAACAATTTCACAACCCATACATCCATAAAAGTTATCTGATTGAGTTTGACTATTTTTTTGTCAGAAAAGTCATGTTTGTTAAATATGCCCAGGGTTTTGTAATGATGCCTGGCGGTTTTGGCACCATGGACGAAATGTTTGAAGTGATTACGCTGATTCAAACCGGTAAAATAAAAGCCGTTCCGATTATTCTTTTCGGAAGTGATTACTGGGCCGGTCTTCTCACGTGGGTTAAAAATACCATGCTGGCTGATGGGAAAATTAATTCAGTTGACCTCGAAATCTTCAAAATCACAGACAGTGAAGATGAAGTTTGCCGGATCATGGAAGAATATTATAAAGAACAACATTTTACTCCTAATTTTTGATTGCAATGAGGCTTCCTTTGTATTTGTTTTTTTTGCTTTTTCTTTCCTGTCAGTCTGTTCCCGACCAAAATAGTCAGGATTCCAAGACAGTCGTTTTAAACCGTATTTCCGTTTTACCAGCATACCCTGAAACACTGGCAGTTTGTGGCATTCCACTACCCATTGAAGATCAGGAAGTGAAAGATCGGTTTGAAAGGGAGTTTTATACAACTCTCCATAACGAAAATATGAACCTGCAAACCGTAAAAGCGGGGAATACCCTGATTCCAGTTTTAAAGAAAATGCTGGTTGAAAACGGGCTACCTGAAGATTTGATTTACCTGGCAATTGCAGAGTCAAACCTCCGATTTGTTTCGAGTCCGGCCGGAGCAACCGGTTTATGGCAACTCATGGAATTTGTTGCCAGGGGCGAAGAACTCAGAATCAATTATTGGGTTGATGAGCGAAATCATATAGAGAAGTCAACAAAAGCTGCAATTGCACTTGTAAAACGGCTGAAGAAAAAGTACAACGACTGGAATCTGGTTTTTGCTGCTTACAATGTAGGTGAAGGAAATATTGATGACAATATCAAGTTTCAGCATGTCAGGAAGTTTTTCGATTTGTACCTGAATGAGGAAACAAGCAGGTACATTTTCAGAATTTACGCTGCAAAGGCTATTTTTGAAAAACCTGAACGGTGGGGTTTACCTGCATACGAATTTAAGTCTCCAGAATTTGAAACTGTAAAAGTGACTGGACCCGTTGAGAATCTTGCAAAGTTTGCACTTGAAAAAGGGGTTTCCTATCGTGATTTACGACTCATTAATCCGTGGATGAAACGCCGTGGGCTTCCTGACGGAAAGTATGAAATTGCTTTGCCAAAAGACCGTGATGCCGGAAAATATGATTTGTCTGGCTATTCATATACAAAATTAAAAGCAGTTGATAACTATGCTGCAAGTTCAGTTGATCATACCGTAAAAGACGGGGAAACCCTGTTAAGCATCGCCCTTCAGTATGATGTTCTGGTTGATGAATTGAAAAAGTGGAATAACCTGAAAACTGAAATGCTGATGAACGGGCAGAAACTGAAAATTGTACTGAAGTAAGTGGTAAGTTACAAGTTATAAGTTATAAGTTACAAGGGAAACCAGACCCGTATTTTCCTTCTACTTATAACTTACCACTTGTCACCCCGAACTAAATTCGGGATCATCGCATTCCTAGACTTATAACTAGTTTTTCCCCGTTGCTGTTCACCTTCAAATCCCGTATTTTAAACACATCGCAAACCTCAGGACTATTTTATGCCAGTACCCGTGTTTATGACCGGTTTTCCGGGATTTATTGCAACCAGTCTGATTAAAAAATTACACGAAAATTATTCAGAATTTGAATTTCTTTGTCTGGTTCAGCCAAAATTCAAGGAATTGGCAGAAACTCATCTTAAAGAAATTGAAACTTCTGTTCCTGGTTTGAAGGGAAGGCTCAAACTTTTACTGGGTGATATTACTGAAACCAATTGTGCGCTTTCGGCAGAAGACTTTTTACTTGTGACCGAAACCGTTCAGGATGTCTGGCATCTGGCTGCGATTTACGACCTTGCAATTCCACGTGATCCGGCTTATACCGTAAATGTGGTCGGAACCCGAAACGTGCTGAATCTGATCAGCAAAATCAAAACGTTCAAACAGCATTTTTATATTTCAACGGCCTATGTTTCTGGAAACCGCAAGGGAACGATTTATGAGGAAGAATTAGATGCTGGCCAGTCTTTCCGGAATTATTATGAGGAAACGAAATACCTGGCTGAAATCGAAGTAAAAAGAACGGTTCGCCAATATAAAACCACCATTTTCCGTCCGGCAATAACCGTCGGAGATTCCGTTACCGGGTTGACCCAGAAGTTTGACGGTCCTTACTATCCGCTCAGAACCATTGATAAACTTCCGAAATATTTTGCAATGGTTCAGGTTGGATCAGGAAAAAATACCATCAATCTGGTTCCGGTTGATTTCCTGGTTTCTGCAATGGCATTTCTCGCAACAAAAGTTCAGGGTGAAGGCAAGATTTATCACCTGACGGATCCAAATCCGCTAACACAAAAAGAAATCCTGACTCTTTTCATCGAAAAACTCGGGAAAAAGTTTATTCTGATTCCACTACCTGAATTCATGGTTAATGCAGCCATGAAAATTCCGTACCTTTCTGAGGTGCTTGGCCTTCCGCGTCAAACGGTGGCTTATTTTGATCATCCACACCGTTACGATTGTTCAAACACCCTTGCCGATCTTAAAGGATCAGGGATTTCAGTTCCCAGATTTAAGGATTACGCCGGCAAACTAATCGATTTTTACCATCTGAAAAAAGCTGAATTCCTAAAAAAACAAGCTATGTTCTGATTCGGAGGTTCCAATGAAACTGGACAAGATTTTAGTTCCGATTGATTTTTCTGAAAGTTCACCGGTTTTAATTGCCTATGCCAAAAAGGTTGCAACTTCGTTTCATTCAGAAATTCATCTGGTTCACTCAAATGAAGCGCTGATGGCGCCAGTCAGTGCCGAATCTTTTGGATTTGAACAGGTTGCCTATCAGGATATCATCCAGCAGATTGAAGTGAGATTTGGTGAAAAACTTGACGAATTTTCTTCGGCTTTAAAAAAAGAAGGCTTCAAAGTAAAAACAGCAGTTTTAACCGGCAGGGCACATATTCAAATCTCAGAATATGCCGATAAACAGGCGTGTGGCCTGATTCTTATTGGCTCAACCGGACATTCAAAACTTCATTACCTGTTTCTTGGAAGTACAACTGAACGGCTGCTCAGATTAACCACCAAACCGGTTATGAGCATCCGGATTTCTGAAGCGGTTTTTTCAGGCGAAATAAAAAATATCTGCGTGCCGGTCGATTTTTCTGACCGTGCCGAAAA
Organism: Bacteroidota bacterium; assembly: GCA_017303995.1. GTDB lineage: Bacteria > Bacteroidota > JABWAT01 > JABWAT01 > JABWAT01 > JAFLBE01. The sequence continues at coordinate 68,862 of JAFLBE010000018.1, forward strand.
AGTAATTCCGTCTGCTATTCAGTGGGCAACTCATTTTGGCGCCAAACTATTTTTCGTTCATGTGGATGTTTTGGGGAAATATATGGATCCTGAAGAGGATATTCTTCCGGATATTGAAACCAAATTCCCGGGGTTGAAATCAATTCCTTTCAAAAAGAAAATTTTGAAGGGTGAGAATATTGCAGAAAATTTGATTCAGTTCGGCAAAAAGAATGAAATCGATTGTTTCATGCAAACTTCACATGGTTCAGGGAAAATTGCCTCGGCTTTACTCGGAAGCAAAGCCGATGAATTGATCCGGCACTCAGAAGTTCCGGTTGTCACGTATAGAATTCATTCCTGAAAATCAGGATTAGTTAGGTTTTTAATTATATGATTTTACTCGTTTTTAAAATTCACATTCTGCTACTGACCCTCTTTTCCAATTCCAGAATTTATCAGAATACGCTTCGTTACATCCGTCAGGCTTACTATTCGTTTCTGGAAACCATGAATCAGGTTTTTTCCGACCGGAATATTGCCCAATTCATCAAAGGGTTGGTTATTGCAATCCTAATCTGGACAGTTGCTAAGATTCTGCTGATCATCATCCGGTTTGCTGTCAAACGGTGGATGATTAAAGAGGGAATGGCAAACGAAAGCCACAAAACAAAACGGGTTACCACCATTGGTACCGTGATTCTGAATCTGAGCCGGTACGCTATCATCATTTTTGCTCTGATTCTTACTCTCAAAGGCTTTAATGTAAATCTGGCTGACTTATTGGTTGGTGCCGGTGTTGTGGGACTGGTGGTCGGATTTGGAGCTCAAACGCTGGTTCGTGATGTGATTGCCGGTTTTTTTCTTCTCTTTGAAGGTGATTTGGCGGTTGGCGACGAGATTGTGTTTAACGATCAGGTTGGGATGGTTGAATATGTTGGAGTCAGAGTGACCAAAGTCAGGCAATTTAACGGTGAACTTCGTATTATCCCGAACGGAGAACTTTCCAACTTTGGAAACCTGAACCGGCATTACATGAAAGCAATAGTCAATATAAACCTTTCCTACGGCCAGGATCTTGAAAAAACCATGCTTCTGGTAAATAGCTTAGCAGTGGCCTTTCATGCCTCAAAACCCGATCTCATGCTTGATGACCCAATCCTTCAGGGAATTACCCAGTTTGGTCATTCCGGTGTAGAAATCAGGATCGTTTTTAAAGTGAAACCTGGTGCTCAATATGAACTGGAACGTGAATTCCGGATGATTCTGAAAAAGAATTTTGATGAGACCGGCATTGAATTCCCTTATAACCATCAGGTTGTTCTTGTAAAAAACCTACCGGGATCCTGAACAGGAAAAAATATCAATGAACCGTTTTTTGGTTACGGGTTATTTTTCGCCTGAAAAACAGGACTTTGTTTTCCGGAAGGCTGGTCTTGAGTC
>JAFLBE010000019.1 GCA_017303995.1 Bacteroidota bacterium
CTATTTCAGAACGCTTGTAACCAAAAGTTTTACGGCTATTGGCTTTTTTTTCCCCTAACCTGAATCCAAGCCAGGAAAAAATAAGAGCGGCAAGATCGGTGAGCATGTGCCCGGAATCAGCTAATAAGGCTAGTGAATTAGAAATCATTGCACCGGTAAATTCTGCAATCAGAATAACCGATGTAATGATTATTGCAAGGATAAGTCTGTTTTTAGGAAGATCATGTGAATGGCTATGACCATGTTCATGATGGTGATGGTTATCCATTCAGATTATTTTCCAAATCTCGATTTCAATGCTGAAAGTTTATCTTCAAATGATTCTTTAACAGGTTCAGCTCGTTTTTCAACCTGCTTCTGAAAGTTTTGAGGTTGACGCTTTTCAGTAGAATTATGGGGTTGATTTCCCTGAGGTTTTGAATGAGGTTGGCTTGCTCTCTGATTTTGAATGGGACCGTCCGGAGATCGCATAGTCAGACCAATTCTCTGTCTGTCTGTGTCAATTGATTTCACCCAAACATCCACAATATTTCCAACCCCCATAACTTCATGCGGATTTTTGACAAAGGACTGACCCATTTCTGAAACGTGAACAAGTCCGTCATGTTTAACTCCAATGTCAACAAAGGCACCAAAATCCACAACGTTTCGAACCGTTCCTTTTAATTTCATACCAATTTTAAGGTCTTCGAACTTTAAAACATCGGTTCTGAGAATCGGAGCCTGCATTTCTTCACGTGGGTCTCTGCCAGGTTTTTGCAGATTTTCAAGAATTAAAGCCAGCGTCGGTTCACCAACACCCAATTCACTTGAGAGCTGTGCGAGCTTATAATTTCTAACCGCTTCAGTAATTTTTCTGTTTTCGTTTTGAATTGACTTTACATCCAGTTCAAATTTTGACAGAAGCTTTTTTGTTGCATCATAAGATTCCGGATGAATAGAAGTATTGTCCAGCGGATTTGTACCATCCGGAATTCGAAGAAAGCCCGCAGCCTGGATATAAGCATGCTCGCCCAAACCTTTTACTTTCAGAAGTTCTTCCCTGTTTGAAAATTTTCCGACTGAATCTCTGTAAAGGATAACATTTTGGGCAGTTCGTTTATTTAAACCAGAAACATGAGTAAGAAGAGATGCAGAACATGTATTCAAGTTTACACCAACGTGATTCACACAGGATTCCACAACCTGACCCAGTTTGTTTTCAAGCATTTTCTGGTCAACATCATGCTGGTATAAACCAACACCAATTGATTTTGGGTCAATCTTGACGAGCTCTGCAAGCGGATCAATAACTCTTCTGGCGATGGAAATATTGCCTCTCTGGGATGCTTCCAGTTCAGGAAACTCCTCAGCTGCAACTTTTGAAGCCGAATAAACTGAAGCACCAGCTTCACTTACAATGAGATAATGACAAGTAAGTTCATTGTTTTTTATGGTATCGGAAACAAATTGCTCAACTTCTCTTGAGGCAGTACCATTACCGATGGCAATAATATCAACACCGTACTTTTTAACCAATTCGGTCACTTTACGTTCAGATATATCCGTCCATTTTCTTGGTTCGGTTGGATAAATGGTTTCCCCTTCAAGATACTTTCCGGTTGAGTCAACAACCGCAATTTTACATCCTGAAACAAAACCGGGGTCAATGCCAAGAATTGTTTTTCCAAATACGGGTGGCTGAAGCAATAAATTGTGAAGATTTTTTGCAAAGACTTCAATAGCATGCATATCAGCTAAAGCGCTGAGTTCATTTCTGATTTCACGCTCAATACTGGGTTCGATTAAACGACCATAGGAATCTTCAGCAGAAAGTGGAATTTGATCAAAAAATAAACTGGTTGGATTCTTTGTTACTTTGGACAAAATTGATTGTATGCAAAGTTTCTCTGAAACTGATAGATTTACTTTCAGTATTTCTTCTCGTTCACCTCTGTTTATTGCCAGGATCTGATGGGGTTTTAATCTGGAAACCGAATCTTCAAATTTATAGTAGGTTTCAAAATCAGTCCGGGCTGTTTTTTCACTATCCTTCTTTTCGGATTTTAATGATCCGGTTGTTCGGGTCAATTCTCTGATCATCTTTCTGATGTCAGCATCTTCCCCGATCCATTCACAAATAATATCCCTTGCACCAGAAAGGGCATCTTCAGCAGAATTAACTTCGTATTCTGAAATAATAAACGGAAGGATTAGAGTGGTTCTGTCTCCCGAGACAACTTCCTGATCAAAAATCAGTTTTGCAAGGGGCTCAAGACCTTTTGCTTTAGCAATGGTAGCCCGGGTTTTGCGTTTAGGTTTATATGGAAGATAAAGATCCTCAAGCTCTTGCATCTGCAAACAGGCAAGAATTTTGTTTTTGAGTTCATCAGTTAGTTTACCCTGTTCACTAATACTTTCGAGAATGGTGACTTTTCTGTCTTCAAGTTGACGAAGGTAATTGATTTTCTCTTCGATATCCCGGATTTGCTCTTCATCCAGTCCACCCGTTACTTCTCTGCGATACCGGGTTATGAATGGAACAGTTGATCCTTCATCTAAAAGTTTAACAGTTGATTTAATAGAATCAAAATTCAGGTTGAGAATAGAGGCAATATAGGATAAAATCTGAGTTTCGGTCATTGGTTCTTTAGTTTACTTTTTTGATCCGTATCGTGTTAAATATTCCTGGGTCAGGCTGAATGGCGCCCATTGTTCATCGCTGAAAACAGAAACTGTGTATTTAATTTTTCCAGCACCTTTTTTCCAAAGGACTTGTTTTCCCCCGCCATAAATATTGACATCGCCATTAGCGGCATTCAATTCAGAATCTTTGTCTACATCAATATAAATAAAATTATCATTTATATAAAAACCTTCAATTTCACCCACATGTTTGACAGTAAAATCGATTTCTGCTACCAATAAATCATCCTTTACATACAACTTTCTGCCTGTAACAATTTTTCCTTCAGTCTTTCTGTCTTTTATAAAATCCTGAGATTTCAGCCCATAGTCATAAAGACCTTCGAGATCAAGAGCACGCTGTTCAGCATCAACAACATCAGACCCAATGCCTCTAAAAATTACTTTACCTTTGGCGGAAAGATCTTTATTAACTGTGAGATCATATTCAACGGTCTTAAATGTAAGGCACCCGGTAACAAAAAGGGGCGCTAAAAAAACCAGCAATTTAGCCTTCATATGGAATCTCCAGGTTTTCTAACCATTCATTTACATTTTGCCGGCGCCTGATTTCAATCAAACACCCATCCTTTTCTAGGTATTCAGGTAACAGGGGTCTCATATTATAATTTGATGCCATTGCAGATGTATATGCTCCAGAATCAAGAATGGCAAGGAAATCGCCCCGTTTACATTGTGATAAAGAAACATCCTCCCCGAGAAAGTCACCTGACTCACAAACGGGGCCTACTACATCATAGACCAGGGTTTCACTAACAGAGCCCTGACCAATTTTGACAATGGGATGAACCGAGCCATATAAGGATGGTCTGATATTGTCTGTCATGGCAGCATCTACAATTGCGAAATTCTTGTCTCCATTTGTTTTAGTATAAAGTACCCGGGTGAGAATAGCACATGTATTTGCCACAACAGCACGGCCAGGTTCAATACTAATTTTGAAAGCACCATTATTTAACAAAGCTATCTTTGAAAACAAAGTATCAAGTTCAGGCAATGTTGATTGCCCAGAACCGTCATATTCAATAGCAAACCCGCCTCCCAAATCAAGATCAGTAATAGAGAAACCTTTTTTATTGATAAAATTAGCCTGATTTGATAGAAAGGTGAAGACATCGACAAAAAGGTTTAAATCGGTAATTTGAGATCCGATATGGGCATCCAGGGTTGTCAACCGCAACAACGGAAAATTGGATAAAATTGAAATTATTTGATCAATATCTCTTTTGTCAATTCCAAATTTTGAGGTAGCAAGACCAGTCGCAATATAAGGGTGTGTTTTTGCGTCAATCTCAGGATTTAAACGTAATCCGATATTGGCTGAAATCCCCAGGTGGTTTGTTATTTCTGAAAGGACTAAGAGTTCATCAACTGATTCAACTTTAATTGTTTTCAAACCCAGCTTGACAGCCAACTCAAGTTCTGAATCTGTCTTGCCAACACCAGCAAAAATAAGATTTGAAGGTAGAAACCCAATTTTCATTGCTTGGGTTAATTCGCCCAGTGAATTCACATCAACTGAAAGCCCGGCATCCTTTACCATGCGCAAAATTTGAGCATTATTGTTGGCTTTCATTGCGTAATGAACCTGAATAAGATGTTTTTTGGTCAGCTCAGAAAACAATGAAATATTTTGAATCAGCTTTTGGTTGCTATAAATATAGGCTGGAGTGGAAACAGGTGATTTTATAAATGAAGAAAATATGGATTGGTAAGAAGGGGATAAAGACATCGAAAACCTGCAATCGGGATGGGATTATGGGAAAGAACAAACATATTGAAGTTTAAATAGCATCTTCTCCAGATTCCCCCGTCCTGATTCGAATAACATCCTCGACAGGGAAAATGAAAATTTTACCATCCCCAACCGTATTTGTTTTTGACTTTTCTATGATCAGGTTGACTACTTCATCAACCTGATCATCTAAGATCACAATTTCTATTTTTATTTTAGGTAAAAACTCAATTTGATATTCATTGCCACGATACATTTCTGAGTGCCCCTTCTGCCGGCCGAAGCCTTTAATTTCAGAAACGGTCATACCCACAATTCCGCAGTCAACAAGTGCCTTACGCACATCATCAAGTTTAAATGGCCTGATGACGGCTTCGACTTTTTTCATTTTTAGTTATTATCCTGATTGGTATCAAGTTGCTTCAGAAGATCCCGAAGTTGTTTGAGATTAGTCTCAACATCTTTGCGTTTAACTTTAAGAGTCTCAACTTTATCACGGGTAACAGCTTCGTCTTCTTCAATAATACGAACCCTTGATCTAATTTCATTGGCTTCCCTTTCTGATATTTCATATCTACGGGAAGGGTCAATAGCGTAGGTTGTTTTGAATGGGAGAATGTTAACCTTGAAACCTACATTTAAGCGCCATGGTGCATAATTAACATCCTTAATACCACCAGTTGTCATTTCAAGAAGTTCCCCAGTGGAGAGCAATTTATACTTGCTTGTATTTTTACTGCCATTTGCTAGTAAGTCAAATGAAATATCCAATTTCAACAAATCGAGTGGTTTTGCTCCAATACCAACTGTAAGATAAGTATAACTTTCCCTTCCAAATACAAATTGATCAGGTTCTTTAATAAATACATTTCCCCAAACTTCACCATACAGATCAATATAGGAGAAAGGATATTTTGCGCCAACACCATATTTAAATTCAAATGGATTATTTTTCAAAGTAAAAACACCAGATGTATCTTTTTCGCCTCCGACATGTCTCGGTGATGCACCTTCATTGTTTTTTGCAAAATAATTTGCAAATCCTAAATTAAGGTGAAGACTATAAGATTCGTCTGGAAATAAATTATCCCCATAGTAACTGATAAAACCAGAATAAGTGATACCAAGACCCATACCATTATAAATTGAGAAAGGAATGTTATGACTGGTTGATTCTCCAACGGGAATATTAATATTTAACAACCCTCCCAATTGAAACTGATCAGCATTGAACCCAAATGAGCCTGCCTTTAAAGTCAGACTGAAATCGTGAACAGGAGTATTTGCATCACTTGATCCATCATTTAAATCTTGGTAAAGGGTAGCATTTGCGGCAAGAAGAATATTATCTGTAAAGGAGTAATCCAAATTTATTGCATTTCTAACATCCCAAACTGTTCCGCCTGCTCCGGCAGATTTACCGAATGCGGACATATTATTATAAAATGTCAGAGTTCCCTCTTTCGGGGTTCTTGCTTCCTGAACGTGAATAATTTTTGTCCCGGAAGTCATACTTTGGCCAAAAGATGTTCCTGCCATAACAAGAAAAAAGGCAAAATGGGGAATGAATTTAACAATTTGTCTCATTAGAGATTCTCCGAATTTGGGTAAAACGTTTTAAATTTAATATATTTTTAAGAATAAAGTAAATAGAATGCTTGATTTTGTAAGATTTTACCTTAAAAATCAAATTTACTTTTTACTAATTGTATAAACAAGAAGTACAGTGTTTAATACTAATGCAACATCTCTTACTACTGACATGAAGTTAACAAAAACAGTATAGGCACTTCCAGTCATCACAACAACATCTCCAGGCTTGAGGACAGGGATTAAGGTTCTGTCCCCTTTTTCAATAAACTCTTCAATGTTTACAGTAATAATCCTCTCCTCAATTTTGTTATTTTCAGAGTTTGATATTAACCTTATAATTCTAACGTCATCTAAACGTGCATTTTCCCTTGGGCCGCCTGCAAGTGAAATTAGAGAGATCAAATCAGTTGTATGAGGAATCTTATATAATCCGGGTTTTGTTACATAGCCCCAAAGACTTACTTCAATATTTACTCCCTCTGAACTACCAAACACAAAGGCAGTTGCATTTGAGAACCCAGACAAACCAGATTGTCCACTTGTCGGATTATCAAATACTTGTGCATGGATTTGATAATTTGCAAATAAAAGTAATGTTAAAAAAACAAGTGTAATTAGTTTTTTGTTTTGAAAGCAACCCATTGAGTTGATGATCCTTTTGGTACAATTGTAAATCCAGAAATTCGAGAATAGAATTGGTCCTGATTATCAGGCCCGGTTGTCAATTGAGTTGAAATTATTTTCCACTCGTAAACTGTATTTGCTTCAAGTGGACTGTAAACTAGTGTTTTTATATGATACGTTGGGTTTTCAACCTGAGTTGTTCCATATAAAATAGATTGATTCTGATCTGCATAACCACTGGGAGGATGGGTAATATACCCCCATACCAATCGTTTTGAGTCTCTTTCTCTCACAAAAATAAGGAACTCCGATGCATTAACAAGCGACCATTCCAATAAAGGTGTAAAAGAGTTGACGGTAGTTCCAGCGCTTGGAGATGAAATAGAAGGCTTTGCAATTAGATTATAGAAAACAACGTTTGAAACCTCAGACTCAGAAGAACCAGATATTGCCGTCATCCGATAATAGTAATCTGTGTTTAAATTTAAAGAAAAAGTATCCCTGAAGGAATTTTGATTCTGCGCACTCAAAACAGGAAACCTGGAAATTTGCTTAAAATTGAGTGGAACATCCTTAAATAGCTGGGTTGTCCTGTAAACAACAAATTCAGTTGCATTTGTCTGATTATAAGGTTTCCATCTTAAAATAATAGCATCGTCGCCGGAGCCAGGACCAATGCCCTTATCAATACTAAGACCAGTTGATTCAGAATATGAAATAAGGGAATCTGCTACTATTAATTCTGGTGGTAAAGGACGAACCGGATCTGGATCTTCAGGTGTACAGTTCAAAATCAATGAACTAAAAACCAATATTGATGACAACTGTTTTACCATTTTACTGATTCCAGGTTAAAACTTAATCCGATACGGTGCGGATTGCCTAAATCATGGGTTTCAAAAGCATAATCTATTGATAGCCCGTTAAAAAGAAACAAACCAGCCCCTAAAGTCAATTCATTATTTCGAGTCCCTGCTCTAAGACTATAAGTGTTGTCATAGGTAAATTCGGTACCAACTGCAGCCTCAGTTTGATATCTAACTGAACTTTGGTAACTGACCAATACCTGAGAGTTTATGAAGGTTAGAGGTTGTTTATATGCCATTCCCCAAATTACCGACCGAGGAATTGAAAACTGTGAATTATTTTCCCAGGTCACAATTGTATTGGTTAAATCATTAATTGAGCAGCCAAGAGAGAAAGTACCCCATACTTTTTTTGCAGAATAATCATTAAGGTCTGTAATAATCATCATTCCTGCGTCAATCCCAATTCCAGTTGAGGAGTAATTTAATGGGGCACCAAATGATTGTCGTAAATATTTAAAATTGACACCAATAGGTATTTGATATGGGACTTTAAAAAATTGCCAGCCAAAGTCGATAACCTGGGTAAAGTTTCTCGAAAAAGTTAGATAAATTGCATCCTGACTGTTTGTGAAGAAAGATCTGCCATCTAAAGAATTGATTGAACCAGTTTTACGAGTGTCAGGATCATCACCAATACGCTCCAATTTGGGAATGTCATCCACAGAAAGCCGAATCCAATTTAAGGAAACGGCTCCCAATTTATCGAAATCCATTTGAAAGCCGGTATGAATAAATGTACTCAGTGGATCAGAAACTGTTCCAAATAACGATGTATATTCAGTAGAAATTAGTTTTCCGGTAGTTAAGGAAGCGCCGGCAGGATTCCAGTGGAATGCTGATCCATCATCCGCAATTGCAACAAATGCTGTACCTAAACCTGCTGCACGAATACCAACAGGTATTTCAAGGTAAGAGCCAGCGTACCGGGCTTTATTTTGACCCACCTGAGCTGAAACAATTGAAACAACAGAGAAAAGAAGTGTAAAAGAAAAAAGGATTGGTGTTCTCATCAGTTGTACCTTACTGATTTAAATACTTTTTCTGATGATTTACCATCCTCGAAACTAATGATAACCTTAACAAAATAAACTCCAGTGGCAACTGGATAGCCGTCTAAGTCAGTTCCGTTCCAAAATATCTCCTGGTATCCAAAAATAGATTCACTTGATTGTACATTGATGATACCAAGCCCTGTATAATTTTGATCAGGAAAAAATGAAAGTGGGTTTGTAGCAGATTTTGTATCAAATTTATTAATCTGCTGGCCAGATACAGTATATATTTTTAACTGAACCCTGGTTGCAACACTATTTAATAAAAATGTAAAAATCTGATACCCCTGAAAAGGATTCGGAAAACCACCATAAAAAATAAAATCACTTTTATTGGAAGCCGTAAATTCTAAATTTTCAGTTTTAACCTCATTTCCGTTCGCATCTTGAAATGAAAAGGATAGAAAATGGTTTCCAGGAGATAAACTTTGTTTGAAATTTAACACCATCTGATTTCCATCAGCTAAGGTATCAGGTATTGCCAAATCTGAGCTTGAAATCGGAACTCCATCAACTGAAATGAATATTGATTCTTTTCGCCTTGAAACACCATTGTCGTCTTGTACAACAAGGGTGTAATTCCCTTTTAATGGAACAATGCCATTATTAACAAGATTGTTTCCATTCACTGAAACAGACACTAATGGAGGATCAATATCGTCCATTCTGAATAACCTATAGGTACCAAATCGTTTCAGAGTCGAAGTAATTGATTTTGTTATTGTATCTTCAATTGTTGGTATACTAAGCCATTTATTTGATTTAATTTCAAACTCAAATAATGAAATAGCGGATGCCACTCCGGATTCAGGTCCGTATTTAAAGGTGACTTCAACATCAGCCGGAAAATTTTCCTTTACAGATGGGTCAAAAGAAATCAAATCAAAAGCACTTTCACCCAGTTCTGGAATGTTCACAGAATTCAATTTGGGTTGATTGTTTATTTTTGTTGATCCGTTCTTTTTTATATATAAGGCAAGACTTTCAGAAGAAAGTTTACTAAAATCAAGCGATAGTCCAGGTAATTTAACAATATCTCTCTTGTTTTTTCCAACTTCATACAAATCAAAAGGTATAGTAATTGGTTTTGAAAGGTTGTTAGTGTAAGACTTTTCACGCTGTCCCTCTGATGAATCAGCGAGAACCTGAACTGATAACTGGTATACACTCCCAGGGGTCATCACTGTATCAGGTGGAATTGGAATAAATACCATTTTATCTGAGTTCCTGCTTAAGGAAATAGTTGTTTCGCCAAGTCGTAAAACATTACCTGAAAAAAAAGGAGGATCAGAGCTAACGACTCCGCCACCAAAAAATCGGACTCTTACCTTGTCAATGTCCAAATTTGAATTATTATATACCCTCGCCCCAATTTTGGGTCCGTTGTCATAGTAAAAACCTATTGACGTATTTGTATAATATTCAGAACCAATACCGGCAATTTGAGGCGCAGCACTAACATCCGGCAGTTCTTTTAATTCATAATATCCTGAGAATTGATAATCTTGAGATGAGTTGTCTGTCACCTTAACTTGATATTTGTAAAGATAGCCATTCTTAACAAAATTTCTTGGTATTGTATCTGTCATTACCCATAAACCATTGAAATTTTTAGTTAAATCAAACTCGTTTGAATATATTATACCTTCATTTCCTGCTGTTGAATTTACTAAACCAATATTAGCTTTTTTACCTAACGTGCCAATATCCTGAACCTGATCAACAATGGTAATGGTTATTTTCCCGTTTATTAGCTGGACTTTTGATTGAAGGGAAACGGCCAAAGAAAGTGGATTGTTCTCCGATTGTAAACTATCTGTAGAGGTAACATAATTTAATAATACATTTGAGTAAGAAAATTTGATGGAACCAGCACCATCTGATTCAGTGTCAGAAACATAATACTTCAAATACCCTTCTTTTCCTTTTAATCCGGAAGGGACTGGAATTGATCCTGAAAAACTACCATTTGATAAATTGAACGATCCTGAACTAGATGCAAAAAGATCCTGATTAAGTCTGTCTGCAAACTTTACATTAATAGTTCCGTTTTGAATTTTTTCTGTTTGAAATGCAAGTTTGACTGAATCGGTACTTCCTAATAATTGGGAGGATAACGTTGCGGAAATATCTTCATCTGGCAAATTTAAAATTACTGACGGATCACCTAAAAAATTGTATTGATGGATTTGGGAGTTTGGAATCAAAAAGGGATAGGTTACATAGTCACTATACCTGATACGGTAAAAAAACTTTGCCAGATCAATGAGTTGACCTGATGTTAAATTACGATATTTCGGATTTAACAAATACCTGAAAATTGATTCCCCCAGGTACCTGTTATTTTTTTTCCAACCCACACCTGATGAACCCAAGCCACCAATAGAACCTTTTGAAGCGGTTAAAATCATTTTTTCCATCAAACTAACACGTCCTGGCTCAGAAAAAGCTCCGGTGTAACAGGTCAGACTGGTTACAAATGACAATTTTGATGATTGTGCAAGCCTGTCAACATCCGGAATGTCAAATAATCCTCTATCCGCCCAGATTCCGCCTCCACCATGTCCCATGAAATTAACGACAACCTGACCTTTGTTTAAATAATTTATAAGCTGGCTTTTCCCCCCAAAAAAGGGATCATTTCCCGGAACTAATTCCTTAATATGAAGAACATCGGTAAAATAGTTTTTTGAAGAAAGGTTACGCAAAGTGTCATTATCTGAAATAAAACTTTCCTCAAAACCTGAAATGAATAAACTATTATTCCGCCAGCCGTTAAAATTCTTATCCGCTTCGTACGCCTTTAGCTTGTTTAAATACGCAAAAATTTCATCGGAAGTTTTTGCAGGAATTCTGCCAAGTGCGATATCTGGAATAATATCATCACCATCAATCATTGCATACCAGGGATCTGAAGCGGCACTTCCATATTCAACGGTTTGTACCTGCATGGAAGGTATCAAATCATCAGCACTGTAATAGCTTGTACTTGCATCACCGATAAGAAGTATATGAATTGGCGGTCTTTTCCAGCTCCTTACTGCGTAACGAATAAAATCACGTATGGCATACGGTGATTTTATTCCATTTGAAAATTCATCGTAAATATCAGAGACTGATGTTGTTAAAACCTGACGGCTTCTTCCTGAAAGCTTTTCATCATTTACTGATCTTGCATTTAAGATCAATTCTCGATATTCACTATATTGTTTTACTGGAGAAAAGCTACTCTGAGAAATCTCTTTTGACCAAAATTTATCTGCTGAAATGATGATCATAGATTCATCACGGTCACTATTTTTAAGAGTGGGATTTTCAGGAGTGAGTAAGACTGAAGGAGTTACATACTGGATTGCTTCAGGTTTGATTTTTGCATCATCACTAAGTGCTATATATTCCGTTGAAACAGGATTAACAACATAATCCTGGAAAATGGCTCTGTAAAAACGAGATGAATTAGCTTCCTGACCAGGATAAGATTCAATACTAAAATTGGAAATCTTGCCAACACCTTTTTTATAGATTTCAATTTTTGAACCGGTAAACTCTTGAATGACGAACTGATAAAGATCGGCTGTTTTTCCATCAGGAATGCGAAAATCAAGGTAGTTATTTTTTGCTGTATACAGTCTGTAATATTCGATTTCAATCCAATTCAAGGCGAACTGACGGGAGGCTGCAACGTTCGGAGAAAACGGGTCATAATTTTGGATAAAAATTGATGCATCTGAGCCACCCATATAGGCAATAAAGGTAGAGGGTGGAACCTTATATTCAACAATATTTAATTCCTGCCCATTCCATTTATCGGTTCCAGATATTGGGAATCCAAGTGAAAGTGCTTTTTGGCGGGTTCCAATATCAACCTTAAGATTGTGTTCATTTGTAAATCCGGAACGCTTGGTATAGGTTATTCCATGAAGACCAAGTGTAATCTTTACATCACTGAAACTCAATCCATCAGGAAACGGTATTGGTGTTGGGTAACTTGTTTGTTCATTTAATGCAATCTGATTCCAAAACCAATGATCCCTGAAATCCACAGTTTTGGTTGTGTCTTTTTTTGATAAAGGTTCAAATACCTTATTCTGTTCAAAATGAACTTTGGAAAGAAAGGATTCACCAATAAGGTTCCTTGGATCACCAAGTGAAATCGGTTCTTTCAATTCTCCTGAAATAACCCCAAGTCGGTTACCGCTAATTTCATCAGAATTTAAAACAAGGAAATAAACATTTTTGTTTGAGAATGGGTCAAAATAGGAATCCTTCATTGGATTTGAACGATTGATTATCAATTCATCGCAGAAAAACTCAATAAAATCTCCATCAGAAAAAAGACCATCACCACCATCTGAAATCAGGATGGGTATTTCTTCCCCATTGTTATAGACTTTTATCCGGCGTGAATCTGTATTGTTGAAGTTTAACACATTACCCGGAACGTTAAGATCAGAATAGAAAACTTTTGCTATACCAGTCTTTGATATGAGCAAACGAAAAACAATCCCTTTATTTTTATCGAATGAAGGAGTTGAGGATATAGACTTTTGCAAAACAGGTGATGGCTTCTGTTTAGTCTCAAATATGGAAAGGCCAGAAAGGACAACGGGAGGATTTGAACTTGAACCACCAGTTTCAAATTGGATATTAGAAATGAGGGTTAGCGTTTTTTGTGTTTGGATCCAGGGTCTTACAATAAAATGATAGTAAACATTCCCTCTGAAATTCAATTGCTTTACAGACCAAACAGGAAAAGCAGCATTTGTAAACGGTACTTCTGAAAGGTCATGAACCATTTTTTTTTCAGTTCCGTCTAAAACCTGATCGGACTTTAACCCGGGTGAGTAACTTGTTTTAAACCAACCCTCTTTTGTAGCTGATTGTCTAATTGAACCCGGATCGTGGCTTAGGAAAAAACCAAAAGCCGGAACCTGATATTCATCATCAAAAAAATAATTTTCTGAATTGAATACATCCGCCTGGTTCTCCCCGGATTCAAAAATAAGTACATTTTTCCCAGAATGGGATTCATACATTAAATTAACCTGAGCAAAACCACCAACGGCAAATACCACCAAATAAAAAGCAATTAAGGCATACTTTTTCAAATTATATCCTGATTAAAGTTCACCTGCAAGTTCTTGAAAACTTTACAGATGAACAAGGCAAAAATAAGGGTATAAGCCCACTTTTGTGGTGAGTTAAAACACAAAACCAGATTGTTTATTTTCCATGGCAAAGTTTATATTTCTTACCTGATCCACATGGGCATGGGTCATTTCTGCCAATCGTTTTATCAACCTGAACAGGGGCAACCTTTGCTCTAGGGGCAGCTTCCGGATTTCTTTCGCTGGTTTGATTAATGGAATTTCCACTGCCGCCAATTGCCTGCACAGACTCATGGTTTGTTACCAATTGCCGTTTAATTCGTTGCAACTGTGCTCTTTCCTGAGTCATTTCAAGCATCTGTTGATTTGGAAATGCCTTATACACTAATTGAACAGTTTGTTCTGCAATCTGATCCATAAGTTGGGTAAACATATTATAAGCTTCATGCTTGTATTCTATTAGAGGATCACGCTGGCCGTAGGCACGAAGACCAATTCCTTCTTTTAGATCATCAAGTTCACGCAAATGGTCACGCCATTTTTCATCAATCACCTGAAGCACAACGGCTTTCTCAAGCAATTTCATGACATCTGTTGTGAGCATTTTCTCTTTCTCGTTGTAAAACTGATGAACTGCATCAAATACACGCTCTTTAATTCCGTCCTCACCGACATCCGCAAGTTCCTGTGCAGAAAACTTGATGTGGATCAGCATATTTCTCATGAGAGATTCGCTCAATTCATCGAGGTGACCTTCCTGAATATATTCAGCTATCAGTTTTTCAACATAGGTTTCAGCCATTTCAAGAATATCAGCTTTTAGCCTCTGATCTTTTAGTGCTTCACGACGGCGTGAATAGATGATCTCACGCTGCTGATTCATCACATCATCATACTCGAGCAGACGTTTACGAATGGAAAAGTTGTTTTCTTCAACCTTTTTTTGTGCTCTTTCAATGGATTTCGTGACCATGGAATGTTGAATAACTTCGCCTTCTTCAATTCCCATACGATCCATAATACTGGCAATACGGTCACTACCAAACATTCTCATCAGATCATCTTCGAGGCTAACAAAGAATTGGGTTGCACCCGGATCACCCTGACGACCAGAACGACCACGTAGCTGACGGTCAATACGGCGTGATTCATGGCGCTCTGTACCAATAATCATAAGTCCGCCAGTATCAACAACACCTTCTCCCAGCTTAATATCTGTTCCACGGCCAGCCATATTGGTGGCAATGGTTACTGCGCCCTTTTGACCCGCACCTGCAACAATTTCAGCTTCACGTGCATGTTGTTTGGCATTTAATACGTTATGCGGGACATTAAGCCTTTTCATTGCACGGCTTAACATTTCAGAGATTTCAACAGAAGTAGTTCCCACAAGTACAGGACGGCCTTGTTCTCTCAATGCCTGAATTTCAGTAATCAGTGCATTGTATTTTTCTTTCCGGGTTTTGTAGATCAGGTCTTCCCTGTCTTCACGGGTAATTGGTTTATTTGTGGGGATAACAACAACATCCAATTTGTAAATATCAAAAAACTCAGAAGCTTCAGTTTCGGCAGTTCCCGTCATTCCTGAAAGTTTCTTATATAAACGGAAATAATTCTGGATGGTAACAGTTGCAAAAGTTTGGGTATCACGTTCAACGGTAACACCTTCCTTTGCTTCAATCGCCTGATGAAGGCCGTCAGAATAACGGCGACCAGGAAGAATCCGACCGGTGAATTCATCAACGATAAGAATTTTTCCATCCTGAATCACATATTCATTGTCGATTTCATATAAGGTATAGGCTTTAAGCAACTGACTTACAGTATGAATCCGGTCACTTCTGTCTGCATATTTGGATTGAAGTTCTTCTTTAATCGAAAGCCTCTGCTCTGCAATAAGACTTTCATCATTTTCGATTTTCGCAACTTCAGTTCCAATATCGGGAAGTAAGAAAAGGTCAGCATCACCCGATTGCTTGGCAAGAAATTCTCTGCCCTTATCAGTCAGGTTGATACTATGATTTTTTTCTTCTATAGAGAAAAACAACTCATCATCAACGATATGCATGTGACGGGAATTTTCACGCATGTACTCATTTTCAGTCGCCTGCATGATTTTTTTGTTGCCCATCTCACTCAACATTTTGATAAGACGTGCATTTTTAGGCATACCACGAAAAGCCCGGAAAATGGCAAGTCCACCTTCAGTTTGGTCACCTTCCTGCAGTGCTTTTTCGGCTTCAGTTAATAATTTGGCAATCAAAGCACTTTGGGCCTTATACAAAAGTTCAACCTGAGGTTTAAACTCTTCAAACTTTTGATCAGATTGTGGAACGGGACCTGAAATGATGAGCGGTGTACGGGCCTCATCAATTAAAACGGAGTCAACCTCATCAATAATTGCAAAATTGAAAGCCCGGTGAACCATATCACCAGCTTCAATTGCCATATTGTCACGCAAATAATCGAAGCCAAATTCATTATTGGTACCGTAGGTGACATCTTTGGCATATTCTCTGACACGCTGCTCTGATGTCATGGTATTAAGAATACAACCGACTTCAATTCCATGAAAAGCAAATACAGGCCCCATCCATTGACTATCCCGCTGTGCCAGGTAATCATTTACAGTAACAACATGAACACCTTTTCCAGATAAGGCATTCAGGTAAATGGGGAGGGTTGAAACGAGTGTTTTACCTTCACCGGTTGCCATCTCAGCAATTTTACCCTGATGGATAACGGCACCACCAATAAGCTGTACATCATAGGGAACCATATCCCATTTCATTTTATTGCCATTGACAGTGTACTCCAACCCTACCAACCGACGGCAGGTTTCTTTCACAACAGCAAAGGCCTTTGGCAATAAAAGAGCAAGCTGCTCTTCAATAACGTCATGAATATCTTTATCGAGTTGATTTAACTCATCCATGATGTCCAGGCGTTCATCAATGGTGATATCTTCCTTCAGCTTTTCAATCAGCACAAGATTGTGATTTTCAAGCTCCTGTTTTGCTGAGGTGATTTGCTGCTTAAAAGTTTCAGTAAGACCACGCAATTCATCATCGGAAAGTGATTGAAGAAGTTCGTATTCACTATTTATTTCTGCAATGAGGGGATAAAGTTTTTGGAGATCTTTTTCATTTTTGCTGCCAAAAAGTTTGGCGAGTATTTTAAACATGTTAATCCTGTGATTTCAAAATGACCTTAAAGATAGAACTTATATGCCTTTTATTCAATTTAAAGGCGGTTTTAGAGGTACTGATTTTGTCATTTACCTGTCATAACTACTTATTAATTAAGAAGAACGGAGTCAGGATTCAAATTATGTGCCAACTTTGGGCATTCCCATTTCCCTTGTTATCCCACAACATTTCTCCTAATTTTGCAGAAACAGTTTCCACAGGATTTCAAATGACCCGTATTGCCCTCTTTTTTATTCTGGTTTTTTCTCCATTGACTCTTTCTGCCCAGGAAACCTGGCAATTTTTAAACTTACCTGTTAATGCAAAACAGTCAGCAGTTTCTGGTAGTACAGGTATTTATTCAAGAGAAAGTGATGCATTCACAGGAAATCCATCCTTTATTGGTAACGCATCTGCAAATGACCTTATTTTGAGTTATACATCTCATCTCGCCGGGATAAAAAGCGGATCAAGCATTTTCGTTACTGACCTCCCCTACACTGGCAGAACAGGTTTTACGGTTCTTTATAATAATTACGGAGCGCTTACACGAACTGATGTTCTTGGAAATATTCATGGCGATTTTACACCTTCTGATCTGGTAATTGGGGCAACAATGTCATACGACATTGCGGATTCTATTCCATTGGGCGCAACAATCAAGTGGGTTTCAAGTTCAATTGATACCTATTCCAGCTATGGTTTATCTTTTGACTTTGGTTCAAGATACTATTTGGGTGATACCGGGTGGCTGTTCACTTCAGTTTTAAAAAATGTAGGAAAACAGTTAAAAGTTTACCGGATAAAAGAGTCTCTTCCTACCCTTTTAAATATTGGAGCATTCAAAACCTTGAAATATATTCCACTTACACTTGGAGTTGAAGTTGAGGGACTAAATAATTATGCAGACAAAAAAGGCAGCCCGGTTGATTATTTAGTCGTTTCTGGCATGATGAAGCCAAATCAATCACTCACCCTGTTTGTTTCAAGTTATCTCGGACAAAGAAACAAATTAAAAACAAAGGGTGGAATCGATCTGTCTGGTATTAATTTCGGTGGCAGTCTTAAGTTGAAATCTTTTTCAATTACTTATGCTTATTCAAACATGGGAATAATTGAAGGTATTCACAGAATTGATTTTGGAATCAATATTGGCAAGTACCTCTCAAATTGAACTTTGGCATATATAAGAACCTGATTCAGTTATAATCCTGTTCATTTTTACATCCCAAATGTCTACCGGAACAACAGGAAGCAACTGAAAATCAAAGCATAATCCTGCCAAAATGGTATCACTCCTAAGGTTACTTAAAAAGCCATCATAGTAACCTTTCCCCCACCCGATACGATTTCCGTCCAAAGTGAAAGCAAGACCTGGAACAAGAACAAGTTCCGTTTCAACCAGATTTGAATCTTCTTCTGGCTGAATTAAACCAAATGGCCCTTCATTGAGATCACTTAAACTCTTAATTTTTCCATGTACAAGAGTTTTATTAGCAAGTATAACAGGTGCCCAAACCTCAATACCTCTTCTCAATGCCTCCACAATTACAGGTAGCGTATTAATTTCACGCTTTTTTTGCATGCCAATAAAGACATGGATAGATTTGACATCATCAAAGTATTCAGTGATAACCTGATCAGTCACTTTTTTGCACAAAGAAAGATACTGACTCAATTCAAGTTCCAGCCTTTTTGACTGAATTTCAATTCTCAAATCCTGTTTTGTCATGATTCACCTAAAAGAAAAAACCCGGAGAGTATCCGGGTTTTTAAGATAAAAAGCAAAAGAAAGACTTCGATCAAACTTCGAAAATATCTTTTTCTTTGGCCGCAACATGAACATCAATGTCCTTGATGTACCTGTCTGTTAGTTTTTGAACTTCATCCTCAGCTGTTTTAAGTTCATCCTGAGTTATGTGCTTGTCTTTTTCAGATTTTTTAAGGTGTTCGTTTGCTTCCCTGCGGATATTCCGGATGGCAACCTTTGTCTCTTCGCCGTATTTCTTCACAATTTTAACCAAATCTTTACGGCGCTCTTCATTCAGAGGAGGAATTGGCAGCCGGATCAGCATACCATCATTTGCAGGATTTAGTCCAAGATTTGCTTCCCTGATTGCCCTTTCAATAGCAGCAATCATGTTTTTTTCCCAGGGTTGAATGGTGATCAACCTTGCTTCGGGTGTTGCGACAGTTGCCACCTGACTTACAGGCATAGGTGAACCATAATATTCCACCCTGACATTATCCAGTAGAGACGGATTTGCACGGCCGGTTCTTACGGTATTAAATTCAAGCTCCATCGCATGGATGCTCTTGTGCATTTTTTCTTCAGCTTCTTTGATAATTAATTTATAAGCCATTTTAACCTCAAATTAAACAGGTAATGAAACAACAGAACCAATATTGTCGCCATGAAGAATCCGTTTTAAATTTCCGGCTTCATTCATGTTAAATACAACGATAGGAAGTGAATTATCCTGACAGAGTGTAATTGCGGTAAGATCCATAACTCTAAGGTTTTTCTGAATCACATCATTATAACTGATGTAAGGAAACTTAAGTGCAGCAGGATTTTTTTCAGGATCAGAATCATAAATTCCATCAACCCGGGTTCCCTTAAATATGGCATCTGCTTCTATTTCAACTGCTCTTAGAACAGCAGCTGTGTCAGTTGTGAAATACGGATTACCGGTTCCTGCGCCAAAAATAACAACTCTTCCCTTTTCAAGGTGACGAATTGCCCTCCTACGAATAAAAGGCTCAGCAATCTGCTCCATTTTAATAGCCGTCATCAAGCGGGTGAAAACACCTTTTCGTTCAAGCGCATCCTGCAAAGCCATTGAGTTGATAACTGTTGCCAGCATCCCCATATAATCGGCCTGAACACGATCCATTCCTTTTGCAGCTCCAGCCATTCCACGGAAAATATTTCCGCCACCAATGACTACGGCTATTTCGACGCCCATTTCTTTTACAGCTTTAACTTCATCTGCAAAGTGTTCAAGAACGGTAGGATCAATACCAAAAGATTGATTTCCCATCAGGCTCTCGCCTGAAAGTTTAAGTAAAACCCGTTTGTATTTTAATTCACTCATTTTCATAATTCCAAAGATAAAAAAAAAGGTCTCATTTCGGAGACCTTTTTTCAGTTTTTTTTAGGAATGCTCGCCGATCAGGAATCGTTCAAAGCGGGTAACGGCAACCGGTTTCCCGATTTCCTTTGCTACTTCGGCAATTACAGTGGTGATTGTCTTCGCTGGATCCTTGACGAATTTCTGTTCCAGAAGAACAGTGTCTTCATAGTATTTTTCAAGTTTTCCAGTTGCGATACGATCAATTACGGCTTCAGGTTTTTTCTCATTACGAGCCTGAGTGCGGTAAATATCGAGTTCCATTTCAATTTTTGCAGTATCAACTTTATCACGGGTCAGAACGGCAGGACTAGCTGCTGCAACTTGCATGGCAACATCTTTTCCAAGTTCAATAACCTTTGAATTAGTAGCGTCTGTTGTATCAACTACAACCAGTACCCCAAGACGTGAGCCTGGGTGGATGTAATCAACAACAAATCCGGTTTCAACTTTAGCGAAAACTACTCTGCGGACTTCGATTTTTTCCCCGGTTTTGCCGGTGAATTCAGTAGCATAATCTACTACAGAACGACCATCAGCAAACGGAGCTGAAGTTGAAAGCAATTCAGCAATGGTTTGAGTTTTCTTTGCAAGTGCAAGGTCAGCAATCTGGGCAGCGAATCCGCCGAAAGATTCATTTCTGGCAACGAAGTCAGTTTCGCAATTAACTTCAACCAGAATCGCTTCTTTTTTGTCAGCAGAAACACGGGAAAGGATAACCCCTTCTTTTGCTTCACGATCTGCACGTTTAGCAGCAACAGCCTGTCCTTTTTTACGAAGAATCTCGACTGCCTTCTCCATATCACCAACTGCTTCAGTCAACGCCTTTTTACAATCCATCATTCCTGCTCCGGTTTTTTCCCGGAGGGCAGCAACGTCTTTTGCGGTAATTTCAGCCATATTCATTATACCTTATTTCACTGGTTCTTCAGTTGGGGCTTCAGGTGCAGCAGGTGTGCCGGAGCAGCTTCAACAGCTTTCGGGGCAACAACAGGTGCTGGTGCAGCTTCAACAGCTACAGGAGCAACAGGCTTAACTTCAGCAACAACTTCTTCTTCAGTTTCAACAGCCACATTCGTGGTCATGTTGGAACCTTCAATAATTGCATCTGCAATTGCTTTGGCAACGATTTCGATTGATCCGAGCGCATCATCATTTGCCGGAATACCGAAATCAACCAAATCAGGATCACAGTTGGTATCCAGCAGAGCAAAAACAGGAACGCCGAGACGGCGGGCTTCTGCAACAGCAATGGATTCTTTATTTGTATCAACGATGAAAACTGCACCCGGAAGGCGGGAAATGGAAGCTACCCCCTGGAGAACTTTTACAAGTTTCTCTTTTTCCCGGGAGATCATCAGCCGTTCTTTCTTGGTAAACTTGTCATAGGTTCCGTCTACTTCCATCTTTTCGATTTGCTGCAGACGTTTAACTGATTTACGAATAGTCACAAAGTTTGTGAGCATACCACCCAACCAGCGTTCTACTACGAAAGGCTGTCCGGCACGTCTAGCTTCTTCAGTCAGGACGGCACGAGCCTGTGGTTTGGTTCCTACGAAAAGGATTTTCTTTCCTTCTGCAGCAACTTTAGCCACTTCTTCGCATGCGATTGCAAGGTGGGATTGGGTTTTTTTCAGGTCAATAAGGTGGATGCCGTTACGTTCCATAAGAATGTACGGTTTCATTTTCGGATTCCACCGGCGGGTCAGGTGACCAAAGTGTACACCTGCTTCTAATAATTGCTTGAGTTCTACTTTTTGCATTTGAGTCTCCCTTTTTATCCTCTACACTCTTCAACTGATCTGTGAATCCTGGCAATTTGCCCGGACAGGGCACTGATCATCAGAATGTATGTGTAGTGAATCCAATGATTAACGTTTAGAGAACTGGAATCTTTTACGAGCTTTCGGACGACCTGGTTTTTTCCGTTCAACCATGCGGCTGTCGCGGGTTAGGAGTCCTTCACGCTTGAGGCCTTCACGAACGCCTTCTTCTGCGAGCAGGAGACATCTGGCAATTCCCAGACTTACTGCTCCGGCCTGACCGTTAGGTCCGCCGCCGTGAACGTTTACAATTACATCATACTTTCCTTCAGTTTGGGAAACAACCAGCGGTTTGCTGACAGCCATTCTGAGGATTTCTGTTGGAAAATAGTTATCGAAAGTACGCTTGTTCACGGTAACTTTACCTGAACCTGCAACCAGGCGAACCCGGGCAACGGCGGTTTTTCTTCTTCCTACTGCATCAAAATTTGCCATTTAGTTCTTTTCTCCTCTTGTCATTATTGAATGACGTAAGGTTCTGGTGTCTGGGCCTGATGGTTATGAACCGATCCCTTGAAAACCTTAACCTTTTTGAGTTGTTGTCTTCCCAATGTGTTCTTGGGAAGCATTCCCTTGACCGCATTTTCGATTATAAATTCTGGATTGGTAAGTTTAACGTCCTTGAACTTTTTAAACTTATCTCCGCCTGGATAACCGGAATAATGGAAGTATTCCTTCACATTTTCTTTATTTCCGGTCAAAATGACCTTTTCCGCATTAATAACGATGACGAAATCACCGGTATCTGTGTGCGGAGTGAACTGAGGCTTATGTTTGCCTCTCACCAATCTGGCAACCTCTGTTGCTAATCGACCCACCACGAGACCACTGGCGTCTATGACCCACCATTTGGCTTCCACCTCGAAGGGCTTAGCACTAAAGGTTTTAAAACTGTTATGATCCACAGTTTACTCCTTTGTTTTTTTGTTTCAGTTATTTGTTTCTATTACAGTTTACAAGAATAGCCTGCAAAGGTAGTAAAATCTAATTGGTAAGTCAATTTAAGGATAGGACAAAAAATTTCGGGTTACGGGTTACGGGTTACGGGTTACGGGAATAAATATCTTTTCTGTAAGGTGACATTCGCAATTCGCAATTCGCAATTCGCAATTCGCAATTCCTGAATATTTAAATGGTTTTTTGTCTTCAATTTCAATATTTTAGCCTGTAACAACATTCTACAACCAGAAACGAAGTCAGGACCCCGTTATGCCTTCAACTGATTTTGACCGGATCAAACGTCTTCCCCCTTACATCTTCGGTGTTATCAATGAGAAAAAATATGCGCTCAGACGCCAAAACATTGATATTATCGACCTTGCAATGGGAAATCCCGATTTACCAACACCCAAATTTATTGTAAACAAACTTACTGAGGCTGCGGGTAAAGGGAAAAACCATCGGTATTCCATATCAAAGGGAATTTTCAAACTCAGAGAAGCACTTGCTGACTGGTATTTAAGGAGATTCAATGTTGAGTTGGATCCCAATAATGAGATTGTTACTACCATTGGTTCAAAAGAAGGACTCGCCCACCTCATGTTTGCCACAATGGATCGTGGTGATACGGTTTTGGTTCCGAATCCGACCTATCCGATTCATACTTATGCTGCTGTAATTGCAGGCGCACAGGTACACCACGTTCCGATGCCGGAAAACGAAAATGATTTCATGGCCAATATCAAAAAATCATTCGAAACAACCTGGCCAAAACCAAAAATGATTTTGACTTGTTTTCCAAGCAATCCGACTGCCTATGTCGCCAGCCTTGATTTTTTTACTGAACTTGTTGCTTTTGCAAAATCAAAAGATGTCTGGCTAATCAATGATCAAGCCTATGCAGAACTGACGTTTGAAGGTGATCCTGTTTCTATATTACAGGTGCCCGGAGCTAAGGATATTGCAGTTGAATTTTATACGCTTTCAAAGACATATAATATGGCTGGCTGGCGTGTTGGGTTTGGTGCCGGAAATCCAACTTTGGTTGGTGCGCTTACCAAAATCAAAAGTTATCTCGATTATGGTATGTTTCAACCCATTCAGATTGCAGCAACTGTAGCCTTAAATGAAGGAGATGCCTACATTCCTGCTATAAGGGAAACTTACCGGAAACGCCGTGATGTCTTAGTTGACGGAATGCTGAAAATGGGCTGGGAAGTTTCACGCCCGAGCGCATCGATGTTTGTCTGGGCAAAAATCCCGGATTTTGCACCAACTCAAAGCTCAGTTGAGTTTTCTTCTCTGGCTTTAGAAAATGCTCATGTGGCATTCAGTCCCGGTTTGGGATTTGGTTCAAACGGAGAAGGATATGTCAGAATTGCTCTTGTTGAAAATGAACTTAGAATTAAACAGGCCTTGCGCGGAATGAAACAATGGCTTAATCCGCCCGGAAGTCACAAATGACTAATTTGAAAGGATTTTTCAACGATTCACTTTTGCCGGTTTCAGAAATCAGTCTTCCAATCAATGATTTATTGATTTTCAGGGGACTTGGCGTTTTTGATTATATGAGAACCTATAACCGGAAAGTCTTTCTGCTTGAAGAACATATTAATCGGCTACTGGCTTCCGCTGAAAGAATGGGACTTCATCACCATTGGCTTTTCATGCAAATTGTTCAGAAAGTACACTTTTTAGCCAAACAGTCTCCCCTACCTGAATCAGCATTTCGGATAATTCTGACGGGTGGAATAGGAACTCATTCCCTTGAACCGGGTCCTGCAAAACTTATTATACTTACCGAAGAAGTTCACCCCTACCCTGACTCAGCTTATAAAAACGGAATTAACGCCAAGTTATTTCATTTTGACCGGTACCGTCCGGATGCCAAATCGATTACCTATTCCCAGGCTGTTCTTGAACTGGCTGAAGCAAAAAAAGATGGATTTTCGGAAGTGCTTTATCACAACGGAAGTGATATTTCGGAGGGAACAACGTGTAATTTCTTCGGAATAAAAAACGGTACCTTAATTACAGCTGAAGAAGGAATACTGAAAGGCACCCGCCGTAATTTTATTCTTTCTTTTGCAGAAAAGTTTGTAAAAGTTGAATTCCGCTCTGTTGTTTTGGAGGAATTGTCAACACTAGAAGAAGCATTTGTAACCAGCACCACCCGCGAAATATTACCCGTTACAGCAATAGATCACATTTCAATCGGAAGTGGCAAACCTGGCCAACTTACCCAAACCCTTCATTCAGAGTATCTTGCCCGCCTAACTATGTAATTTTTAAAACCCGGGAACCACCTGCACGTTTTGCACGTTATCGATCAAAACAGGAGGTTCTATGTATTCATTAACAACTACAATTCCAGCAGCGCCTTACCGTGTTCTTGAGGCTTTGTGGTACCAAAACCAACTTGGTAAAATCAGCGAACACCAATTTCAATATCCTTATCTGAAGCAAACACAGTTAATACTTGAAGATGGGTCAGCTTTTAAACTTACTCTGCAAAATCTCACTGGAACCAGACTTGATTTCCTGGTTACAGATGAAGAGGGACAACATTCTGCCCTTATCACGATTTCAGCAATTGCAGTTAATAAAAATCTAACTCAGGTTGATCTTAATCTAACACAAAATTCCTTAAACGGAACAACAAAAAAGATAACAAACTGGTTAAAACACGTGATGGAGAAGGTTGAAGGCCACTATAAATTGGAAAGAAATTTGGCTTGATGCAGATATTACCAATTCTGGGCAGATTTTTTTCTGTCCAGAATAAGATCAAACCGGCATAGCCCATTCTGACTCAGTTCGGCGTGTTTTTCCTGGAGTGTAGGAATTAAATCCTTGATTCTTTCTGGGGAAGTAAATGAAATCTTTTCCATGGATTGAATTGTCATAGCCAGATCTCGATACGATTCAACAAGTCTTTCTTCAATTCCCTTCCACCAAAACTCTTGTGGGATTGCCCATTTGAGTTCATAGGCACCTTTTTTTGCTGTAGCAAAAAGAACTGCCCACCCAATTAACTTTTCATCAAGATCAATTTCAATCCATTGCGGATAGTTGAAACTGCCAAGATCACCTGATGGTTTTACCCCAACAGACGAATTGGTATCACCCAACTCTTTCCAGTTTGGTTTTGGTGAATTACGGGTGATGAAACGTACCCGTCCGAAATCAGGAATAAGAAATGAAATAACCATTTCTAAATTTCCTCAAAGAAAGTGAAAAAAGCGAATTGACGGAGGGTCTTATTAGCAAATCGACCGAAAAAACCTTAATTTTGGTTTTTATTTTTGAAAAATTTCAAAGTTATTTTCATCTGTTCAATCATTATTTATAAAAGGAAAAAAGACCATGATTTTCAATCTTGACATGATCGAAAAAGTCTATGGTGGAATGCGGTCCAAAGTCGATCAGGCCAGAAAAGTTGTCGGCAGACCATTGACCCTGACTGAAAAAATTCTTTACGCTCACCTTGAAACAATTCCATCAACACCGATGACCCGTGGAAAAGATTATGCAGATTTTTTCCCGGACCGGGTTGCCATGCAGGATGCTACCGCTCAAATGGCGCTTCTTCAGTTTATGTCTGCCGGAATCCCAACAGTCGCCGTTCCTTCAACTGTTCATTGTGACCACCTGATTCAGGCTGAGCTTGGCGCTGTTAAGGATCTTGACAAGGCAAATTCTGAAAATAAAGAAGTTTACGACTTTCTCGCTTCCGTTTCTGAGAAATATGGAATTGGTTTCTGGAAACCTGGCGCAGGAATTATTCACCAGGTTGTTCTGGAAAACTACGCCTTTCCGGGTGGAATGATGATTGGGACAGATTCTCACACTCCAAATGCAGGCGGACTTGGAATGATTGCAATTGGTGTTGGTGGCGCTGATGCAGTTGACGTGATGGCCGGAATGACATGGGAACTGAAATGGCCGAAAGTTATCGGAATTAAACTAACAGGAAAATTGAACGGATGGGCATCTGCAAAAGATGTGATTCTGAAAGTTGCCGGAATTCTTACCGTAAAAGGTGGAACCGGTGCGATTGTTGAATACTTTGGTGAAGGTACAAAATCCATTTCTGCAACCGGAAAAGGAACTATTTGCAACATGGGCGCTGAAATCGGTGCCACAACTTCCCTTTTCCCTTATGACGCCAAACTTGCTGACTATCTGAAATCAACCAGTCGTGCTGAAGTTGCAAAACTGGCCGATCAGGTTGCAGATTTACTTCAGGCAGATCCGGAAGTTTCGTCAAACCCATCGGCCTATTACGATCAGGTCATCGAAATCAATTTATCCGAACTTGAACCTCATATCAATGGTCCGTTCACACCTGACCTAGCATGGCCTTTAAGTAAATTCGGAGCGGCCGTAAAAGAAAACGGATATCCAGACGAGTTAAAGGTTGGTTTGATAGGATCCTGTACCAATTCTTCTTATGAGGATATGGAAAGATCGGCTTCAGTTGCAAGACAAGCAGTTACGAAAAACCTGAAAGCCAAAGCTGAATTTGTAATCACACCAGGCTCTGAACAAATCAGGGCAACCATTGAACGTGACGGACAAATGGAAGCCTTTTCCAAAGTTGGCGGCGTGGTTTTGGCAAATGCTTGCGGACCTTGTATCGGTCAATGGAAACGCCACGGACAAAAAGACGGTGAGAAAAACTCAATTATAACGTCTTACAACCGGAATTTTACCGGGCGGAATGACGGAAATAATGCAACCCACGCCTTTGTAGCTTCTCCTGAAATTGTAACTGCCTTTTCTATTGCAGGTAGTCTTTCTTTCAACCCTGTCACTGACAAACTGAAAAATGAAAAAGGTGAGCTGGTTACCCTCGATCCGCCATCTGGTGATGAACTTCCAAAACGTGGATTTGATCCGGGCGAGAACGGATTTATCGCCCCTGCAAAAGATGGTTCCGGCGTTAAAATTTCCGTTTCGCCGTCATCTGACCGTCTACAGATTTTAACTCCGTTTACGCCATGGGATGGAAAAGATTATACTGAACTTCATTTGCTCATGAAGGCAAAAGGAAAATGCACTACTGATCACATTTCCCCAGCCGGTCCTTGGCTTAAATTCCGTGGTCACCTTGATAACATTTCTAATAACCTGTTTATTGGAGCTGTGAATTCATTCGGTCACGAGCCAGGTAAAGGAAAAAATCAGGTTTCTGGGGAAGTTAAGTCATTTTCTGCAAATGCCAGAGATTATAAAGCATCAGGAACAGGCTGGATTGCAATTGGTGATGAAAACTATGGTGAAGGTTCTTCACGTGAACATGCTGCCATGGAACCCCGTTGGCTCGGAGGAAAAGCAATTCTTGTTAAATCATTTGCCCGGATTCATGAAACCAATTTGAAAAAACAAGGAATGCTGGCTTTAACCTTTAAAAACCCTGCTGATTATGATAAAATTCAGGAAGGTGATCGTATTTCGGTAAAAGGATTGACGTCTTTTACTCCCGGAAAACCACTCACACTCGAATTGAAACATGCTGATGGCTCTGTTGAAAGTTTTGAAGTTAACCACACTTACAATGATCAGCAGATTGAATGGTTCAAAGCCGGAAGTGCTTTAAATTTGATAGCTGCGAAAAGTAACCAGTAAAAGTAGTAAAAAAAGGGGGATAAAATCCCCCTTTTTTATTTAATCAAGATCATCTGCCTTGTTTTTATTTCCCTACCCGAAGCCAAATAAAGAAGGTAAGTTCCAGAAGCGACCTCATTTCCCGAATCATCAGTACCATCCCATTCAACTATGTAATTGCCAGAATTCATCTCTTTCCTACAAATCACTTTAACGACTTGTCCAAGCAGGTTGTAAACAAAAAGTGAGGTAAACTGTCTTTGTGGAATTGAAAATTCAATTTTTGT
This sequence comes from Bacteroidota bacterium, assembly GCA_017303995.1. Lineage (GTDB taxonomy): Bacteria > Bacteroidota > JABWAT01 > JABWAT01 > JABWAT01 > JAFLBE01. The sequence continues at coordinate 28,648 of JAFLBE010000019.1, forward strand.
TGAAGGATTAAATGGATTTGGGTAATTCCTTCCAAGAACCATTGTTTCTGGAATTTCACGATTGTCACGGGTTTCAGTGATTCCAAGAATAAGTGAACTTCCCTTTGAAAGCTGACCACCAAGTGTATCTGCCAGATAAATATTCACAAAATCAGGCCTTTTGGGTTTCGTAAATTGATGTTCGGCAACCCATTCTTCATCAGTCATCCGTTTGAATGAATCAGTTACCTTTTCATAATAACTCATAACTGGACCAACAAATGAAACCAACTGGCCATCAGGTAAATTAGCCGTGACTACTGCCAGATTTAAAGGTCCGGTTCCAACATGCTGAATCCACCCGACCATATTTCCTGCAGCATCAGTTGGGCAGGTGTGAATATCTGCAATGACATAATCCTTTTTTAAAAGTCCTTCTTCACCGGTAAAAAACAAACCAAGATACCAACCATTGTACATTTCACCGCACATTGGCTGTGTGAAAAGCATTCTTTTGAGAAAGGCTTTTTCAACAGAGGTGAGCATGGTACCTAACAATTCCTTTTCCGAAATTATTTCAAGTGTATCTGCAACGGATGAAAATCGTTTCCAGAAAGCTGATATCTGAGGATTGGCGATGGCACCAGATTTGAACTTTTCTGAAAGAGTGAACGCCAGATTTTTGACAGACCGGTAAAAGACAGGAATAGGTTCAACATAACTCTCAGGATACGAACACGAAGTTCCCCCAGTATAAGATTGTTTGGCATAAAGCAGATTGTCATGCCTGAGTTGTGCCCATGAAGCGAGCTGAGTATTCATTTTTTCCTGCCACCAGGCTGCTGTCTGCATAAAAGCCGGAAATTTGGATCTGTCTTCAGGAGGATTCAATGATCGGATTGCATTCAGCCAGGAGGTGTAAACTGAAGCATCCCAGAAACCTTGATCATAAGAATCGATCAGATACCTTAATGAAGCAAGGTTGGGCTGATAATGATAGGTTTCAAACTCTTTTTGAAGTAATTGTGCTGAAGCATTGTTACCAAGACCAAACAAAACATCAAAAGCTGAAGGCAATCCACGCCAAACTTTTTTGCCTTCAAATTTTATTTTATCAAAAACCACATTTCCTGTTAGGTAAGAATCAATAATGAATCTTTGTCCTAGAAGAAGAAATGCTGAAGCAGGCACAATTTCATCCGGATTTGACGGATCAGAAATTAGAATTTGTGAATTGATGCGCTGGAAGGCAAACGACTTAGACTTGAGTTCATCCTGAAAAGCTCTGAATTTGTTCAAATCAAGAAGATCGGCCGCATTTTGAATCTGTGTTACTGTTATCAGTGTTTTTATATTTTGAAGTGTTACATTGTCAGATTCACCAACCATGGTTTTGATAATTTCATCCATGTCAGATAGCAAAGCAGCAGAATTGCCGGGCACAGATGCCTCTGCAATAAGGACAGCATCAATCAATTGCCGCTGAATGTCACTCTCACTAGGCTGGGGTTCTACATTTTTCGGGGATATTAAAGCCAGTTCTGTCCGCCCAAACCAGATCATTGCTTTAAAATATTTTCCAAGTGCTTCAGATTCGGTATAATGTCCTCTGACCGTAAACTGGCTAAAATCATATTGCCTCGGTGTTGATGAAAACAGTGAAACCGACATTGGACTTTCTGCCTGAATCATTGACATCAAAGAATCAACAAAACCATTATTCTCAGGGAATACAGGGGATGAAAAAATACCAAGTAATTTCCCCGGAACCGTTAAATAAACATCAAGATCACGAATCGATTTTTTCATTTCTGGATGACCTGCATAAACGCCATCAAGAACTGAAACTTGTGATCGTAATCCTCTCAGTAAATTTTCGAGTTTTGGAATAAGCAACTGAAGTTCAAGGTTTTTCAAATTGGCGTCATAAGACATGTGAATGGCATGAAGAATTGCATCGGTAGAAACAAAAACAGGTAGATCATAGTTATAGATTTCGTGAAATGCAGAACCAAAAGAAATTCGTCTTAAACGGTCAGTGACCATAAATCCGTGATTTTCAATCAAACTTTGCTCGTAGGCGGTTAGGTTGTATCTTGATATGATTGAGTCACTATATAAGGCAGAGTGAAAATTGGTAGTGGCATTTTTATTGAACTTTCCACCCGAATACATGGAAAGTAATTGACCAGTATTCATATTTTGGTTGTCAAGGAGGAATTGACGGTAGGCAACAAGATCAAATTGTGAATTTCCCTGCGCAAACACCAAACAGCAAAGGTTTAGGTAGACAAAAAAGAATAACGGAAAAACTCTGAGTGGTAACATCCCGAGCTCCTTATTGAAAATAATTAATATCAATTTACTCCGTGTTTTAACCAGAATCAATAGGTCTAAGATTAGAATTACTGATTTACAGATTCATTATTCTGTTATTAGTTAAATTATATTTTATCCCTATTTCTCAATACGTGAAATCTGCCTGAACGGCTAAAAATCCATCTGATTTCTTATGTCGAGTGCCTTCCGTGATTCGAATTGAATACTCAAATGCCCCTTTAACAGACACGCTAAACCAGTCCAAAATCTTATTGCCAGCCAAAAGGGAAAGTCTAACTCCTTCACCATAAAGCGGATTGAACGACATCATTCCTGGTAAATCAGATTCATAAACGTAAATCCTGTCATCGTAAATCGAGGCATCAAACCATGTACCTTGAAAAACCATTCTTCCATTTTCCAAAATTTTCAGTTTCATTTGAGCGGTAAATCCCTTCCCTGAAAAATTTTTTACAGATTGATTCAGGTCTGCACGAAATTTTAGCTGAACAGAAGGTAGAAGTTGAGTATTCCATTCTACTCGGGTTTTTGTTGAGTTTGATTGGTTATTCAACCCTTCACTATTTTCACTTTCTTTTTCTATAGAATGTCTTATCTGGATTTTAAGGTAATCTTGCCGTTTCCAACGCTTTTCAATTCCGGCAAACCATTCTATTCCTTCAGATGGATACATTTTCAGATAACCAGGCCAGGGGTGCCGATATTCATCCCGATAAAATGAAAAAAGATAACGATTTACTGAAACTTCCAACCCTTGGTACCATCCAGTTTCATTTCCTGGAGAACTCATTTTATCTGCAAATGGCCGGCCAAAAAGTGGAGTGAATCCTGGATCAGCATCCCTATGATGAAGAATATATTTGAAACCCTGAATAGGTTCTGCCAAAATCCATCCGGCAAATGCCTTTCTTGATTGAAATTTTGAAATTTCGGCAGAAAAGATGACCATTTGAGTTGTAATCTGGGCTGAAACAGAAAAGAACCGATTCATATTTTTCATATTTTGGAATCGATCTGAGCGATCAGGTAATCCAACCTCAGAAAGTGATGAATCTTGTTTGGGAATTACTGAACCAAATTCCTGAGTTCCACCAACACCTGTAAGGGAAAATAGTTGTCCATCAGACCATTCAACCCAGCCCCCGTACATTTTAACTGGCAGTTGATCTTTTTTTGAAAGCGAAGAACTATCTGTATGTAATCCTGAATAGTCAAAACTGAATTCTTCATTCAAACGAATATTTTCATTTTCATCGAAACTGCTTCTCCATTCACTTTTTCCGTCATATCGTCTGGAAGAGTAAAATGCGCCTGATTCAATTCCAAATTCAGGAAAAAGTATTGAGCTAGCGCTTCCAAATAAATATCGGTTCTCGTCTGATGATAAGGAGGGTGAAAGTCCGTTTGAATTTCTAACAGGGCTACTGATAACCGAAGATGACTTCCCCATTGTAGCAGACCGTGAAAAGAGAAGCCCTTCCCCAAAAGCAAGTTGGAATGATCCTGCAGAAAATTTATTCAGGTTTACCCAACTTGAAGGAAATGGATTTTTATAGTATATAGTACCGTTCAGATAGTCAGAAAAATTGGTTTCCTCTTTGTCTTTTTCTGAAATAATCCCACCCATCCATCCTGTGTTGCTTTGGATTCGGAATCTGTTATATATATAGAACGACTTTAAAGATGAGATTTCAGAATTACCCGATTTAAGACGAGTCCTGTGCCTCGACTCTGATTTTACACGAAAAGATTTATTATCAGAATCATTGGGAATATCCATTGTCACCCAATGTTGAAGCATAGAATAGTAAACGGATGATATTTCTGGGATTAGTGAAATATCCGAAATATTCTCAAATCCTGGTTTTGACTGATAATTTAGGATTGCTTCTGCCATCAGACCGTCCATTCCCGGCAATTCTAGTAACTGAGCACGGGTTGCATTTGGGAGGTAAACAGGATGTTCACTATACCATTCATTCAAATCAGACCATACCGAAGGATCAGGAATTGACTCGTCAGTTAATGGATCAGACCAAGTTTCAGGCAAATCTATTTCAAGTTGTTGTGAGAATACCAATAACGGAAATAGAAAAACCACCAGCAATGCCGGAAGTTTAAAAAACAAATAATCCATATTTTTTCGGGATCAGGTTACAATTAACTTTTGGTGCAAAGCAGAAAGTGCAACAATTGCAGCAGATTCAGTACGAAGCCGCTGACTGCCAAGCCAAACTATTTTGGCGTTTGATTTAGAGGCTAACTCAATTTCGGCGTCACTAAATCCGCCTTCCGGACCCAAAAATAGGAAAATATCTGAAAATCCAGAAACGTCAAGTGACGAAATTGTGAGTGATTCAGGTTTTCTTATTTCATGGCAAATCAGAAACAGCGAGCTGGCAGGTAACTTCAGGATTACTTTTTTGAAGGATTCGGGTTCAGCAACCTGAAGTTTCCAGGCATTTTTGGATTGCTTAAGTGCTGAAATCGCCAATTTATCCCATCGATCAGTTTTTCCTGATTGTTTGATTGTTCTTTCAGTTTCAAGTGGAATAAAACTGGATAAACCCAATTCACTTCCCTTTTCAATAATCCAATCCATACGTGAATTAATTTTGAGAAGACCGGCAGCAATATGGAGTTTTGCAAGAAGGGGAAAAGTCTGGTTTTCAACTGTAACAATTTCAGCGACAGATTCTTTTTTAGAAACAGAAGATAACCGGGCTTCAATAAATTGGCCTTGGCCATTTGTAAACCAAAGGGTATCACCAACCTGATGCCTGAGAACTCTGATTGCGTGATGATGGCTTTCTTCGCTTAACGGAAAATTGTATCCGGTTTTCGCCGGGACCAACTGATAAAAGACTTCATCCATCAGAAGGCCCTTCCAGTCATAATCCAAAAAGTTGGTTTACCATTTGGGATAAAAGCAAGCTCCCCTTTTAATACCAGCGAGTAGGGCAATAGAAGATTAAGCGCAAACCCGCCTGAATAAAGAAAACGATCATAATAAGAGCCAAGATTTTGGGTTCTGATGTAGTTATTTAGTCCTGCATATTTTTTGTGTGGCTTGTTCAGGTAACCCACATCAGAAAAAGCCAATGCATACAATCCCCATCTGAAATCTTTAAACTGCTTCACAGGAATCCATGAAAGTTCAGTTACTCTGGGTTCAAAAACCTGATGACGGAGTTCACTTCTAAAAACCCATCTTTTTGTGGATTCCAGAATTGTGGATTGATATCCCCTCAGATACTCGTCCCGGCCTGTCAGTAAATGCTCATAAAAAGGAATAAATGACCCCAAACCAGTTTCATAACTGATAAGGCCAGCAAAAGTGACCCAATCACTCAATTGCAAATAGGCACGTTTATCCAATCTAAGCCCGCCATAAAACTGTCCAGTTCCAGATTCCCGGTTTAATCTTAGTTCTGTGTTCGAGAAAAAGCCCTCGGTTGCAAATTCAATAGAATTTCTAGCATCAATACTAAAAGAAGTTATCAATCCTGAAATGAGGTCTTTTCGCTTTTTATTATTTAGGAGAACATCCAAAGACGAATCTGAAAGAACTCCAGGAACTGAAATCATTCTGTAATTCCAGGTTGCAGCAAAAATTGTATACGGATTGAACCTATAACCAGCGCCCAAATTCACGCCAAAGTTTTCATCATTTGCAGCATCAGGATTGCTATCTTCAAATTTATTTTTGGCAGCACCTTTTGAGTAATTCAGCCCGGTCCAGACCAGAATATTTGTATTCAGAAAAATATTGGGATCTGAAAACCTGATTCCAAGTCCCTGACTGTACCCATTCTGCCCAGAAATCATCATTGATATCTGCCGCCCAAGAATGTTGTTGTGAAAAGCCCTGAACCCATAAGTTAGGTCATTCCATTCAGAAACATCCCAGGGTTTGGCTCTATCCTGTGTTTTGAAATTAATTGTCGGGTAAACCAACCAAAACCAGCGTTCATGTACGGTAAACTTTAACCTGAAACCCGTTTTAAGTGAATCTAGCTGATAGTCAACACGCGTAAACAAACCAAGTGAATAGATTCGATCCTTATAATAGTCGAGTCTTGATTTGGAAACTAAATCACCCGGTTGGATGGGAATTTCCCTTAGAATTATAAAATCCTGGGTCACTTCATTCCCTGAAATGTGAATCTCACTGATCGGGAATGATCGTTCGGGAGGTGAAATTAATAAAAAGAGGTTAAATAGAAATAGTAGCATCGTTATTTTTTTAGGGGAACGAAAATACTAAATGACTGGGGGGAATAAAAAATTTCAACGGGAAATGATACGAACGAGAGAGCGGAGATTTGCAGGATCTTTAGCACCATAAATAAAAATCAGGTCGCTTCGTTTCGGTTCAAAAATCGGGAATGCCCTGATTAATTTTGCATCTGCTGGAATTGGAACTGTTTGGAAATAAGTTGCAGCGGCAGTAATAATTCCATTTTGAAGCCCAGAAAAAACCATCAGGGTTTTTGAATCTTTCGAAATGGCAAGATCCTTAAAGCCATCACCATCAATATCTGCACCGACAGTCATCAAAAGAGTCTTGTTGAAATCTTTTCGGATGTTCAAATCCTGAGATATTTCCTTTTCAAGGGAAGGATTTGAATTAAATCTTTGGTTTTTCTGGATATAGAATTTGTAATTTATTTTCATATCCCGGGTTACAAAACTGGTAAGTAAATTGGTCACGCTAATATTTGCTTCTAAGGTAACAAAATCTAACCGTCCATCCCGATTCAAATCTTCCATTGAATATTGTACCAGAATTCCAGAACCACTGATAATCTGATCAGGTTTATTTTTTAATTGAGTCTGACCTTTTGGATTCCGGGATCCGTAATAAAACTCATACTTCAATTCTCTTGATACAAGATCATTAAACAAAGAACGTTCAAGTAAAACATCGAGAACGCCATCCCCATTAAAATCATCAGACGCTCTAATGGCTATTTCTTCGCTTCCAGTTGAAAGAAAATGAAGGGAAAAATCGGGATATGGTTTTAAACCTGAGGTTGGATCCTGAAAATAAACTGAAATTCTGTTCTTATAAATCAGAACCAAGTCCTGTGAATTTTCAGATAAAAATGGAAAATACTTTTGGGCTGGTACTTCAATTTGATAGTTTACACCAGTAAAAGATACACCTTCTGGCTGCATTTCTGTTTCAGGAAATCCCGTAAGTGTGATTGTTTCAGAAGATTTAGCCTTTTGACTCTCTTTTGAAACCACGATTATTGAATTTTCAGACGGGATAACCAAATCATCAAATTCTGATTTTGTCGAAGAAACTTTAAGAGGTAAATGTAAAAGGGAGTTTTTATCTGGAAAAGGAAGGGCAGGATTTACATCTGCTAACGGTTTAAGTAAGTCTTTTCGGAAATTCCCATTTTGAAAAGGCATGAAGAAAAGTCCCGATTTCTGAAGTAAAATCAACTCATCTGCCTGATCTCCGGAAACATTTGCAAGTTCAAACCCAACAACATTTGCATCAATCTGGATAGTCTGACCGGGTTCGGAATAAAATCCATCTGGAGTTTGAAGGAAGGTACTAATAAAACGATTCCCTGTTTTGGGGCCGGCAACAGAGATGAAGGAAACAATAAAATCTGCCCGATCATCTTTATTTATATCTTTTACTACATAATCGCTAATTTGTCCTGGAACTTTCAGATCAGTTACAGATAAATCTGATTGGGCAAAAAGCGAAAACGAGATGGAAAAGAAAAAAGCAAAGATGAACAGAGAGAACAGTTTTTTCATAAGGTGCAAATCCCATCACTTTGAATGACGGAGCATACGAACATAGTCACAAGTTGTTGCAAAACTGAAATGAAGAGGAACAACTTGTTCGCTCTCAATAAACAAGTCGGAGGGGATTCACTGAATCCCCTCCTGAAAATAATCAGGCTTCAGTTTCCATGTAAGATTCAACCGGCGGACATGTACAGATCAGATTTCTGTCACCATGAGCATTGTTTACTCTTGCAATTGCAGGCCAGAATTTATTTTCTCTGATTGACGGCAGCGGGAAGGCAGCTTTACTTCTTGAGTAAGCATGATTCCACTCATCAGCAGTGACAATATAGGCTGGGTGGGGTGAATTTTTCAGCACATTATCTACTTTATCAGCTGTTTCATTTTCGATTTCTCTGATTTCATTACGAATGGAAATCAGCGCATCGCAAAATTTGTCAAGCTCAGCCTTAGCTTCACTTTCAGTGGGTTCAATCATAATTGTACCCGCAACAGGGAAAGAAACTGTTGGTGCATGATAACCATAATCCATCAGGCGTTTTGCCACATCTTCTGCCTCAACTCCAACTGCTTTGTAAGAACGGAGATCAAAAATTGCCTCATGAGCAATCCGGCCATTTTGCCCGCTGTACAAGACTGAATAATGTCCGTCAAGTCTGGCTTTGATATAATTGGCATTCAGAATTGCGTATTTGGTGGCATCAGTTAATCCGTCAGGACCCATCATTCTGATGTAGGCATACGAAATAACCAATATTCCGGCACTTCCGTAGGGTGCACTTGAAACAGCCGGGATTCCTTTTGTTCCACCAGCTTTTACAACAGCATGACCGGGAAGAAAAGAAGTAAGATGTTCGGCAACGCAGATGGGTCCGACTCCAGGACCACCACCACCATGAGGGATGCAAAACGTTTTATGAAGATTCAAATGGCAGACATCAGCACCAATTATAGCCGGACTAGTAAGCCCAACCTGAGCATTCATATTTGCGCCATCCATATAAACCTGACCACCCGATTTATGAATGTAGTCACAAATTTCAATAATGGAAGCTTCAAATACACCGTGAGTTGACGGATAGGTTACCATTAAGGCAGCAAGATTTTCACGATATTGATCTGCTTTGGCTTTTAGATCAGAAACATCAATATTTCCGTTTGAATCACATGCGACCACAACCACATGCATACCGGCCATGACAGCACTTGCGGGATTGGTTCCATGAGCTGATGAGGGGATCAGCACCACATTCCGGTGATGTTCTTCCCTGCTTTTCAAATATTCACGGATAACCATCAAACCAGCATATTCACCTTGTGCACCTGAATTCGGTTGAAAGGAAATGCCTTTAAATCCGGTGATCTCACATAAATACTGACCCAGATTACAAACCAGTTCACCATAACCTTTTGCCTGATCGAAAGGAACAAAAGGGTGCAGATTAGCGAATTCTGGCCAGGAAACCGGAATCATTTCAGCGGTTGCATTTAATTTCATTGTGCACGATCCCAAAGGGATCATCGAAACATTCAGTGCCAGATCTTTTGTCTCAAGCCGTTTAATATACCTGAGCATTTCGGTTTCAGAATGATAGGAATTAAAAACGGGATGGGTGAGATAGGCTGATGTTCTGACTAATTTCCCGGGAAAGGGAAACGCAGTCGAATGACCATTGTGTGTACCCGATGTCCAGGATTGTCCTGAAACCTTCGCAAAAACAGACAAAATGGCGTAGACATCGGTGATTCGGGTACTTTCATCAAGAGAAATCCCAACCGAACCGTCATCAAAGTACCTGAAATTCATTTGAGAATTGATTGCAGCCGATGAAAGATCAGAAGCTTTCACATGTGACGAAGCAATATCAATTTTCAGGGTATCAAAAAAGTAGTCGTTTCTCTGTGAAAAACCAAGCGATTTCAATCCGGCACTCAGAAAACCTGCAAGGTTATGAATTCTTTCTGCTATAGATTTTAACCGGGCGGGGCCGTGATAAACCGCATACATACTTGCCATAATGGCAAGAAGAACCTGGGCTGTACAAATATTTGAGGTAGCTTTGTCGCGGCGGATGTGCTGTTCACGGGTTTGTAATGCCATTCTCAAGGCACGTTTCCCGTTTGCATCAACAGAAACACCAATGATTCTGCCAGGTAAAAACCGTTTGAAGGCATCACGGGTTGCGAAATATCCAGCATGGGGTCCGCCATACATCATGGGAACACCAAACCGTTGAGTGGTTCCGACCACGACATCGGCACCCATTTCACCCGGCGGTTTTAATAAAGTCAAACTGAGAAGATCAGCTGCAACAACAGAGAAAATTCCATTTTGTTTGGCATCAGAAAGCAAACCAGAAATATCTCTTACATTTCCGTTTCCATCAGGATATTGAACAAAAACACCAAAGACATCAGAATCAAATCCAGATTCAACATGGTCAACACACTTGACTAAAATCCCGAGAGGTGCTGATCTGGTAAGTAAAACGTCGATTGTTTGAGGGAAAACGGATCCAACAACAAGGAAAGTATGAGCATCAGGTTTTGTTGTCCGTGACTGTCCATAAAGCATAGTCATGGCTTCAGCAGCAGAGGTTCCTTCATCAAGAAGTGACGCATTGGTGATTTCCATGCCAGTCAGGTCTAAAATCATGGTTTGGAAATTTAAAAGCGCTTCAAGTCTACCTTGTGCAATTTCTGCCTGGTAAGGGGTATATTGGGTGTACCAACCTGGACTTTCAAGAATATTTCTTTGGATAACAGCGGGAGTAAAGGTGTTGTAGTAACCCATTCCAATATAGGAGGAATAGACCTTATTCATTGAAGCCAGGGACTTAACATGAACAAGGAGTTCCTGTTCGGTCATTGCTTCAGGAAGATCCATTTCATCAGGCATTCTGATCAAGGACGGCACGGTTTCATTGATTAGTTCATCAAGAGTTGAGGAACCTACCATTTTGAGCATGTCAGAGGTTTCAGTCGAGGAAGGTCCAATATGACGATGGTGGAAAATATCAGGGTGTTTGTAATCAGGCATGAGTTCTTAAGTCCTGTCTAAATCATGGTTTTACATATAGTTACCAACACAAAATACTTTGGTCTGAACTTCATTTCAGGCGGGGTTGGTTCCCGTTATTAAAGATTTGCAAGTTAACAAACAGGAAGGAAAAAAAGGAAAGAAATACAGCAGAAACAAAGGCAGTAATTCAAATTTAATAAAAGCAAGTCAAAGTTGATTTTTCATTTTCAGGGTTTCGTAGGCAGCTATTTGTTCAGCGTCCTTTTTGGATTTTCCACGACCAATTCCATAAAGATCTTCATCGATTTTTACCTGCATGGTGTACTCTTTCCTGTGTGCAGGACCTTCTTCAGAAATACACAAATATCTCAGGTCTGAAATCCCTTCAGATTGAACCATTTCAAGCAGAATACTTTTGTAGTTATTGTCCTGATCAGCCAATGATTTCAGATCAACACTTGAAAGAATTCGGGAATTGATAAACTTCCGTGCCATTTCAAATGAGTGATCGAGAAAAATAGCACCAATAAACGCTTCAAGTGCATCTGCGAGTAGTTTAGGTGAATCACAGGCAGCACGTTTTTTTGCCTGAAAACTGATATTCATCAGGTCAAGCAAGCCCAAATCCTTCGAAAATTCGGCAAGGATTCTTCCGTTTACAATCTGATCCCGTTTTTTTGAAAGAAATCCTTCATCCTTATCAGGAAAGGTACGGAAGAGATGTTCAGCTACAACTGAATCCAGAATGGCATCGCCAAGAAACTCGAGACGTTCATTTGATTTTGAAAGTTGGTCGGCAGGATCATCAAAATAGCTTCGGTGGGAAAGAGCCTGAATAAAAAGATCAGCGTTCCTGACCGGATACCCAGCCAGTTTGCTGAATCCATTTTTAGCAGAATTGGAGTTTCGGGAAAAAAGAAACCCGGTTAGTCTGTTTAAGATTCCGGGTTTCATTCCAGATTAATTGTCATATTTTTTGAAAAGCAGGGTTGCGTTGTGTCCGCCAAAGCCAAATGTATTGCTGAGAACAAAATCCAGATCAGCATCAACAGGTTTATTCGGAACATAATTCAGATCACATTCCGGATCAGGATTAGTTAGATTAATCGTCGGAGGAATTCGTTGATTCACAATTGCAAGAATGGAGGCAATGGCTTCAATACCACCGGCAGCACCCAACAGGTGACCTGTCATTGATTTGGTTGAACTTACCTTTAGTTTGTAGGCATGGTCACCAAAAACAGTTTTTACAGCTTCAGATTCCTGTTTGTCACCCAAAGGAGTTGACGTTCCGTGTGCATTGATATATCCAACTACATCAGGAGAAACGGAAGCCATTCTCAATGCAATTTTCATTGCACGAACAGCACCTTCGCCGCCAGGAGCTGGGGCCGTGATATGATAGGCATCGCCTGTAATACCAAAACCGACGAGTTCTGCGTAAATTTTAGCGCCACGTTTTACGGCGTGCTCAAGTGACTCAAGAACCAAAACGCCAGACCCCTCGCCCATCACAAATCCATCACGGTCAAGATCGAAAGGTCTTGAAGCAAGTTCAGGAGCGTCATTCCGGGTAGAAAGAGCTTTCATTGAATTAAATCCGGCAACGCCAAGCGTACAAATTGCTGCTTCAGCACCACCCGCTACCATCACATCAGCAAGATCATTCCGGATGAGCATAAAAGCATCCGCAATGGAATGGCTGCCTGTTGCACAGGCACTGACGGTTGCATAATTTGGGCCTTTAAAACCATGTTTGATTGAAACATGACCGGCAGCAATATCAGGAATCAGCATCGGGATGAAAAAGGGACTCACACGGCCCGGTCCGCCCTGCATGTAATTTTCAGTCTGATTTACATAGGCTTGCATGCCACCAATACCAGAACCGATAGTGACACCAACCCGCTCTTTATCGAGCGCTTCGAAAGTGTCAAGTCCAGAATCCTTAACAGCTTCGTCTGCAGCAATAACTGCATATTGGCAGAAAGGATCCATTCTTTGTGCACCCTTCCGATCAAGATAATCAGTTGCTTTGAAGTTTTTAAGTTCATGGGCAAACTTAGTATCATGTTTGGAAGCATCAAACTGGGTTATAGGTCCTGCTCCTGATTTGGCGGCCATAAGGCCATCCCAAAAGGTTGGAACAGTTAATCCGATGGGGGTTAACGCACCCATTCCGGTCACGACAACTCGTTTCAGGCTAGACATATCGGGAATCCTTGTTACTGGTGAGAAGAGAAAAATCCATGATCCGGGAACGGATCATGGATTGTGGCTAATCAGAACCAACTTACTTTACGTGTTTTGCAATGTAGGTAATTGCATCACCAACTGTACCAATTTTTTCAGCATCTTCGTCTGGAATAGTAATGCCAAATGCTTTTTCAAATTCCATGATCAATTCAACGGTATCGAGGGAATCGGCACCGAGATCATTGGTAAAGCTGGCTTCAGGGGTAATTTGAGTTGCGTCTACGCCCAATTTTTCAATAATGATTTCTTTTACTTTATCGTCTACGTTAGCCACGGGTTTGCTCCTTTTGTTGTTGTGTTGGCTTAAAAAACTCCGCAAATATAGGAGTTTGAGATTTAACAGGCAATTCTAATTACATAACCATTCCACCATCAACGTGTAAAACCTGCCCTGTAATATAATTACTCAGGTCAGAACTGAAAAACAGAACTGAATTGGCAATATCTTCGGGGGTTGCAGCACGTTTAAGCGGAATTGAATCCATAAAGGCTTTTTTTGCATCTTCAGAAAGAACATGAGTCATTTCGGTATCAACCCAGCCTGGTGCAATCACATTGCAGGTGATGTTGCGGCTTGAAAGTTCTTTTGCTACTGATTTTGAAAACCCAACAATACCGGCCTTGGAGGCCGCATAATTGGCCTGACCAGCATTGCCCATAGTACCGACAACAGAAGAAATGTTGATGATCTTCCCTGCCCGTTGGCTCATCATGGTTTTCATCACAGCTTTGGTATAATTGAAAACTGATTTAAGATTTGTGTTAATTACAAAATCCCAGTCAGCCTCGTTCATGCGCATGAGAAGTCCGTCTTTGGTGACTCCTGCATTGTTAACAAGTACATCCAGTCTGCCCCAGGCTTCACTAATCTGCTTCATAACTTCAGTGGCCTGCGTCATGTCAACGGCGTCTGCCTGAAAGGCCAGAGCACGAACGCCAAGTGCCTCAACAGCACTTTTAACTTCTTCAGCCTGTGCAGAACTTGAACGGTAAGTGAAGGCAACATCTGCGCCGGCAGCTGCCAGTTTCAGAACAATTGACTTTCCGATACCACGGGTTCCGCCGGTTACAAGTGCAGTTTTTCCTTTTAGGCTTATCATAAAATCTCCTTAGCTCACTTCCGAAAATTTATCAAACCCTGAAACTTCGGCTGTGGCAACAATTCGTTTGACCAAACCCTGAAGCACTTTTCCGGGACCGACTTCAACAAAATTGGTTATGCCATCTTTTGACATATTTGAAATCAATTCTTCCCAGCGAACCGGACTTGTTAATTGTTTCAGGAGGAAGGATTTGATTTCTTTCGGATCGGAAGAAGCTGCTGCGGTTACATTCAGATAAACCGGAACTTTAGGCTGATTAAACGTAGTCTGGTTTAAAGCAGTACCTAGTTTATCAGAGGCAGAGGCCATCAAGGGTGAATGAAACGCCCCCGAAACAACCAACTCTTTCACAATTTTGGCACCCTTGGTTTTTGCAATTTCCATTGCTTTTTTTACACCGGGAATTGAACCTGAAATAACAATCTGACCCGGTGAATTAAAATTGGCGGGTTGAACAATTCCCTCAGAAGATGCCTCTTTACAAGCTTCATCAACTGCCTGTGTAGATGCTCCTACAATGGCAGCCATGGTTCCGGGTTGTTCTGTACCTGCTTTTTGCATAAGTTCACCCCGAAGCCGAACCAGTTTAAGGCCGGTTTCAAAATCAAAAACACCGGCAGCACAAAGGGCAGAATATTCACCAAGTGAATGTCCGGCAGTGGCATGAAAATCTGTTTTGAGAAAACGGGATACCAGAATACTATGAATAAAAATGGCGGGTTGAGTAATTTCGGTTTGTTTAAGGCTGTCTTCAGGTCCGTTGAACATGACATCCAGAATATTAAATCCGAGGATTTCATTGGCACGATCGAGAAGAATTTTGGCATCTGACGAAGACTGATAAAAATCGGAGGTCATTCCAATATATTGAGAGGCCTGACCAGGGAACACCAGTGCAGTTTTCATGAACACCCTTTTACTTAGTTGAGAAAATCAGGTATTGTAGCCCCATTTAACCCAGGCAGCGCCCCAGGTATATCCGGCACCAAATGCAGCAAAAATGAGATTATCCCCCCTTTTGATTCTTTTCTGCTCAATAGCATCTGCAAGAGCCAAAGGAATGGTGGCTGCAGTTGTATTGCCGTACATACCGATGTTGATGATCACCTTGTTGGAGTCAATCCCCATCCGGTTGGCAGTTGCATCAATAATTCGAAGGTTGGCCTGGTGAGGAATAAGGTAGGCAATGTCATCGCTGGTAAGTCCGTTTTTTTCCATAATGGCAGCAGAAACATCAGCCATACCGGTAACGGCAGATTTGAAAACTGTTTTTCCATCCTGATAGATGTTGTGCCATTTGGCATTTACAGTCTCAACAGAAGCAGGATGGAGACTTCCTCCACCTTTCTGATAAAGAAAATCTTTGCCAGATCCATCAGTGTGAAGAATATGATCGAGAACTCCGGTTCCGTCTGTTGTTGGTTCAAGGAGAACGGCTCCTGCCCCATCGCCAAACAAAATTGAAGTTGTGCGGTCAGTGTAATCGATGATAGCACTCATTTTGTCGCCACCGATAACAAGAACTTTTTTATACCGTCCTGCTTCAATAAACTGGGCACCGGTTGAAAGTCCGAAAAGGAAGCCAGAACAGGCAGCACTTAAATCGAAACCAAAAGCATTTTTGGCACCGATTTCATTCTGAACGAGACAGGCAGTTGCAGGGAACATCATATCAGGAGTTACCGTACAGGCAATAATGACATCAATTTCTGACGCATTTATTTTTCTTTGTTCAAGAACCCTGCGGGCAGCTTCAGCCATCATGAAACTGGTTGCTTTTGTAGGATCTTTCAAAATTCTGCGTTCAGAAATACCCGTACGGGTTTTTATCCATTCATCGGTAGTATCAAACAATTTTTCAAAATCAGCATTGGAAAGAACATCTGGTGGCAGGTATTTGCCTACGGCGGTGATGGCTGCAGTAACTTTCATATCATTCCGTAAATTAAGTTCAGGCGTTGTTCATCTGTTCAATAGCATCCTGGATTTTTTTATTTACTCCCAGGTTAACCATTTTTTCTGCTTCAAGAATCATATTTTTAACGGCCTTTGGCGTTGACCCGCCATGACCGATAATTGAAACTCCATTGACGCCCAAAAGTGGCACGCCGCCGAATTCTTCATAATCAAATGACTGCATGGTTTTTTTCATGACACCACCCACCAGCATTTGTTGCTCTGCAGGCAGGTTCATTCCGGCCATTTGCTTTTTGAGCTGATGTCCGATAAAGTGCCCGATTGATTCAGCGAATTTAAGGATAATATTTCCAGTAAATCCATCGCAAACATAGACATCAGCCTGATCAGTAAAAATATCACGGCCTTCTACATTTCCGATAAAATTCATTTTAGAAGCTTTAAGCAGCTTGTGAACTTCTTTGGTAAGTTCATTTCCTTTGGTTTCTTCCTCACCGATGCTGAGCGTTCCGATTTTCGGATTGTCAACGCCAAACATTTCGCGCATGAAGATAGAGCCCATCAAAGCAAACTGAACCAGGTGTTCTGGTTTACAGTCAACATTGGCTCCAACATCCAAAATACAGTTGTAACCGTGTGGCCGTCTTGGGAAAAAAGCAGAAATTGTCGGGCGGCTTACGCCAGGAATACGTCCAAGAATGTAAGTTGAGGCGGCCATAACTGCACCGGTGTTTCCTGCACTGAGGAAACCATCAGCATGACCTTTTGCACACAAACCAATGCCAACCACAATGGAACTGTCGGGTTTGCCTTTCACAGCAGTTGCAGCCGAGTCTTCCATGGTAATAACCTGAGTGGTGTGATGGATGGTAAGCGGCAAGCCGTCACCAGCACCTGCATCAGCAAGTTCTTTTTTTATTGCATCCTGATCACCGGTTAGAATGATATGAAACCGGCCCTGGGTTTCCTTAATCGCTTCAAGTGTTCCAAGAACAACGTTTTTGGGCGCAAAATCGCCGCCCATTGCATCAACTACAATCCGCATGTCAAGCCTCCCGATTTAGGGAATTACCAGATCAAACAGTTTCAGATTTTTCGATAACGTAACGACCGGCATAATAACCGCAGTTAGCGCAGGCACGGTGCATTAATTTAGGATGTGAACATTTAGGACAGGTACTCAGACCAGGAATAGCTGATTTAAAGTGGGAACGACGGTGACGGGCACTCATTTTCGACAGTTTACGTTTTGGATTTGGCATGACTTATATCTCCTGTAATAACTTTTTAGTTTTTCTTCAGTTTCAGTAATTTTTCCCAGCGGGGGTCGATTTTTTCATCGGAGCATTCGCAGGGTTCAGTATTTTTATTTTTTCCGCAAATAAGACAAATGCCGAGGCATTCTTCTTTGCAAATCACTTTCATTGGAAATGCCAGCCTGACCGTATCAAGAACATCAGGCCGAATATCGATTTTATTCTGGTCTGGTGCAAGATACCTGAAGTCAGGATCAAGATCATTTCCTTTTAATTCCTCACTCCGGCTCAGCGTAAAAACAAGTTCATTTGTAAGATGAAGATGTGCCGGACCCAAACAACGGTCGCAGGGAACTTCAGCTTCAAAATCAACTTTTACATGAAAAACGTGATTTTCAAACGCTTTATCCAGTGTACAGTCAACTTTTAGGCTAGAAACGACTTGTTCTTCGTCAAGCTGAGATACAGGTTCTTCAAATTGATATGAGTAACGTCCATCTGAAAGACGGGAAATATTGATTTCCATATCTGGCTTTTTCAGGAGTTAACGCTCAGAATGTCAATGATCTGGGAGTTGATGCTTTCAACTGAACCCACAGCATTGATTTCACGAAGTTTACCAGTTTTGTGATAATAATTAATCAGGGGCACTGTTTTTTCCTGATAAAGAGACAATCGTTTTCTGATTGTGACCTCAGAGTCGTCTTCCCTTTGGACCAGAGTGTTGCCGCAGACATCGCAAACGCCTTCCTTTTTCGGAGCATTTGCAAGTAAGTTATAAGTTGCACCACAGTTCAAACAAACCCGTCGCTGAGAAAGCCGCTGAATGATGTCTTCATCAGGAACCTGCAGATTAACCACAGCTGAAATTTCAAACCCTAAACGGGCAAGCATTTCATCGAGAGCCACCGCCTGTGCATCGGTACGGGGAAACCCGTCCAAAATAAAAGACTCATGGGCTTTACCCTTAATGAGTTCTTCAACCATGGCAATAACCACCTGATCTGGAACAAAATCACCCTTATCCATAAAAGATTTGGCGAGAATTCCCAGTTCGGTTCCGCTTTTGATGGCGGAACGGAGCAAATCACCCGTAGAGAGGTGATTAAAAGATTTACGCTCCTGGAGGAGTTTGGCCTGGGTTCCTTTTCCCACACCTGGAGCGCCAAAAAGTATTATAATCATAATTTTTCCGGAAGCAAGACCGGAAAGATAGGAATAAAATGGCTCAAATTCAATAAACCAGTTAGAACAAATTTGAAAAGAATGTCAGAGTTGTTCTCTGATAAAGTCGCAAAACCCTTCAATCTCAAGCTTCCCTGCCCCGCGTTCAGGTTTGTATCCAAAGATTCGCCAGCCTAAAGCCTCTTGTGGTAAATCTTCTGGACGTGGAATCATATGAAAATGGAGGTGTTTAACTTCCTCACCAAAAACGGCCCAATAAACCCTTCCTGTTCGGGTTGTTTTTTCAAGTATTGCGGTCATTTTCTGCTGAAGTTCATAAAGCTCACGAAGAATTTCAGGTGTAAATTCAGTTTGCCTGAGAATGTGGGCTTTGGGAGCTGCAATTAGCCAACCCGGTACTGATGCAGGTAAATTTTGATGATGGAAAACAAAGAAGTTCTCAGTTTCAAGAATTTTGCCCCCGGTGAGTGGGTCGAGTCCGGCTTCCCAACGGCAAATGACACAAGTATGATTCATCATTGAATTGCACTCTCAGCTTTTTGTTTTTTGGTAGCCAGTTGTCCGCAGGCGGCATCTATATCCTGACCACGACTTTGTCGTACCATGACGGTAATGTGTCGGTCAGCAAGATATTGAACAAAATGATTCAGCCGGTCGTTGGTGACCCGTTGGAATTCGGCGCCTGCAACCGGATTAAAAAGAATGATATTAACTTTTGAAGGTGCCATTCTGCAAATTTTAACCAGAGCTTCTGCATCTTCAGGATTATCATTAAACTGATTGAAGAGAACGTATTCGTAAGTAACCCGCTGGCCTGTAGAACGTGTATAATATTGAATAGCCTTTACAAGTTCAGCAAGATCTGTCCCTTTGTTGATGGGCATGATCGTATTTCTTTTTGCCGAAACAGCCGAATGAAGAGAGACTGCCAGTTTGGCGTTGAGTCCCAAATCTGCCAGCTCTTTTATTTTATGGGCAACCCCTGCAGTTGATATGGTAATTCGCCGTTGAGAAATGGCAACCCCGGTCGCATCAGAAATAAGTTTAACCGATTTCACCACATTGTCGAGGTTCATCATCGGCTCGCCCATCCCCATGAAAACAATATTGGTAATTGACTGCCCTCTTTTTGCAAGTGCCCACTGGTTCATTTGCAAAACCTGATCGTAAATTTCACCGGCAGAAAGATTTCGTGTAAGTCCCATTTTTCCGGTGGCACAAAACGTGCAGCCAAGCGCACATCCAACCTGACTTGAAACACAAGCAGTAAGTCTTTTATCATCTGGAATCAGAACTGACTCAATTTTATTTCCATCTTCAAGTTCCCAAAGAAACTTGGTTGTTCCATCCATACTTTCGGCACGAAATACTTCTTTAAGAGAAGAAATTCTGAATATTTCAGAAAAATGGGATCGTGAACCAACTGGCAGATCGGTCATCTGATCAAACGAAGTCAGTCCGGATTTATAAATCCAACTGTAAACCTGTTGTGCTCTGAACTTTTTTTCTCCGGAATCAAGCATCACCTGCTGAAGCTCTGGCAGCAAAAGTCCCTTCAGATTAATTTTTTCCACAATTCTCTTTTCTAATAATATAAAGTGCAAAGATAACCGTTTTAAAGGAAGGGATACAAATGGCAGGATGGCGGATGGCGGATGGCGGATGGCGGATGGCGGATGGCGGATGGCGGATGGCAGATGGCAGATCAATTTTTTTCTGTAAGGTTATGATAGCAATTCGCAATTCGCATTTTCCATTCGTTTTTGCATTCCAAGGAACCGGCACCTTATCTTTGACGTTCTTAACTCTATATAAATATTGAATATAGCAGGTATTGATATGCTTTTATCTGTTATTGAACATCCAACTAATCACTATTTGCTCATTTTTTCCATTCCATCAGGAAAGTTTTCATGACGATCAGAATCACATTATTTTCTACCATTTTTTCATTTATTGGTCTCACCACTTCAATCGGGCAACCGGCTGTCAATCTGAATACAGAATTACTGAGTAAAATTAATCCACGTGGAAGCGGACACAGTTATGCCAATGTTTGGGGCTATGCTGCCAACGGACGTGAATATGCTTTGCTTGGTGCTGATGACGGAACCAGTATAATTGATGTGACCGATCCTGCACTGCCAAAAGTCGTTGCCCATATTCCCGGTCCTGAATCTCAATGGAGAGAACTCAGAACTTACCAGCATTACGCTTACGTGGTTACTGAAGGTGGCTCCCCTGAGAACCTGATCGGAGTTCATATCATTGATCTTTCAGCACTGCCAAATTCAGCGACTCTGGTGAAGAGATACGTTGGAAGGTTAAATCATGGTACCGTTCACACTGTATCAATTGATGGAAAATACCTTTATCTGAACGGAGCCAGAAATAATTCATCTTTAGCGGCAATGAATCTGATACTGGATCTAACTGACCCGGTAAATCCGGTTGAAGTTGGTGCATGGGAGCAGAATTACTGGCATGATTCGCAGTCAAAAAATGACACCATTTTTGCATCGGCCATTTACGGTGACGGAATCCAGATCATTGACGCCAGAGATAAAAAAAATCTGAAATTGATTTCGCAAACCAACTATCCTGCAAATTTCACTCATAATATCTGGATGACTGATGATAATAAATTCATCACCCAGACCGATGAAGAACCTAATATGCCCTTAAATTTCTGGGATGTTAGTGATGTAAAAAACTTAAAACTGGTTAGCGAATACCTTGCCGGTAAGAATGCGATGGCACATAATGCCCACACGAACGGAAATTTAGTCCACGTTGCATACTATGAAGATGGTTATCGGGTTTTTGATATTTCGAACAGAAAAGCTCCGGTTTGTGTGGGGAGTTATGATGTTGATGGCCAGCTTTCACGGTTTGGATCCTTTACCAGTGTCTGGGGTGTTTACCCTTATCTTCCTTCGGGCAATATTTTGTTATCAGATATTGAACGTGGTTTGGTTATCGTAAAACTTAAAAACACAACACCTGGTTATATTCAGGGTGTCATTTCAGATCAGTTTGATCAGCCCATCCCAGGTGTTAAAATCAGTTATTTCACCTCGGCAGAAACAGATGAAAAAATAACCGTTTGGTCAGACGAAAACGGTAACTACTCTATTGGAGCAAATGCCGGTTCACTTGCTTTAACTCTTGAAAAAGATGGGTATGATTTAAAAACTACCAATCTGATCACTTTTACTGCAGGTTCGTCACAAAACGTTCATTTTTCACTCAGAAAACGTTTCTTATCGTCTACAACTATCAAAGTTTTATCGGCCGGTTCGATTTCAACGGTTGGACTGCCAGTTACCATCAGTAACCGTGATTTTACCTTTTCAGGCGTGATAAATGAATCTGGCGAATTTTTGGTAACACTTCCTGAAGGCAGTTACAATACCTTGATTTCAGGAAACAAAATTTACGGCACGGGCAGGATTGATGTGTTTACAAATGATCCTCAAACTATTTCTGTTCAGTTGAAAACCGGGTATTTTGAACCTTTTTCTACACCTGCAAACTGGAAAGTAAAAGAAACCGGTGATAAATCCCTTTTTTCATGGAAACAGGAAAAAGCAAACCTGTTCAATTCTATTGGTTCTCTTCCTGCTTTTGATGGATCGGGTGATTATGCAAACCAGGCAATGTTTTCAAGGGCAAGAAGATCAGGATCAACACCAAACAATCCCGGCACTTCTTCACTTACATCACCGGTTTTTGATCTTGCCAATATATCTGATCCGGCTATTCGGTTTTTGAAATTTTACCACCCGCCTGTAGAACTGGGTGAAGTTAATGATACACTTAAAATTTTTCTTTCAGGTGATGAAGGAGCGACCTGGATTCTTGCCGGTTTGTTTTCATCACCAGATGAAATCTGGTCTCCGGTAACTTATTCACTCACTGACTTCGGAATCACGGGTAGCACTATTCAAATAAAATTTGTAAATATTGAAGGGGTTGATGCTTTTACAGGAGCAAATGTTCGTCCAAGCAGTTGGGCAGGAATTGATAATGTTGAAATTTCTTCGAAAGGAAATCTGGTTTCTGTAACTCCTGAACTACAAATTACAGGAAATGAATTCACCCTTTTCCCTGCTTACCCAAATCCATTTAATCCATCAACAACCCTAAAATGGAATCAACCTGAAAGTTCACCTGTTACTTTTTCTGTTTACAATTCCCTCGGTCAGCTTGTGAAATCAGTTTCGGCAGGAACCCGCACAATCGGACTTCAAACTCATTCTATTGATTTCACAGGGTTTCCATCCGGCGTCTATTTTTACAGGATTCAATCTCATCGAAGCCAATCAGCTACCGGAAAATTGATACTTGTGAAATGATTTCATACTGGATCCATCTCACCTAAAGGATAGGGATGAGTCTAGCGCTTTTTGAGATTCTAAGAGCGTTGTTATTCCCGCGAAGGCGGGAATCCAGTTTAAACAGCATAGTTAATCTTTGCAAAATTTCGTCAACTGACTAAATTCTGCATTTTTCACCAGAATGGGTGTACCATAAGTAAAATGCTTGATTCCCGCCTTCGCGGGAATGACAGCCAGGCACCCCCCAGAGAAGGGAATTTACAATGTAATTCCTATCTTTATTACTCACTTGAAACAGGTCAGTTGTGAAAGCATTTTTTTCCTTCTTTTCCATTTCTGTTTTTTTTCTTTTCGGATGTGAAGACAAATCCGAACCGGAAAAGGTATCGCCGATTGTTTATTCAAAAGAAATTCAGCCCATTTTTAATAAATCCTGTGCACTTTCGGGTTGTCATCTTCATTCAGACAATCTTTTTAAAATTGCCCACGGTGACACCACTTTAAAGTTGGGCAGTTACTCTGATCTTCAGATTGGTACGTCAGATGGTGGTGGCGTTGTGGTTCCGTTCCAGCCAATTTTCAGTTCGCTTTTTCAGCATATCAATACTTCTGCCACTAACGGACCCGTTGCCGGTCCTTCCATGCCATTGAACCGGGATCCTCTACCTGAAAAAGAAATAAATCTTATCAAAAAATGGATTGAAGAAGGTGCAAAAAATGATGCCGGAACTCCTATGTATTCAAACCCGGCTTTGGGTAGTTTTCTGATCACCAATCAGGGAGAAGATTTTCTAACCCAAATTGATATCGGGCGGAAAACCATTTCCCGCATTATTCCGCTTTTCAGTCCGTCCTGGCCGGTTCCTCAATCTGCCCCTGAAGCACCACACTATGTTGCAATTACGCCTGATTATAAAACTGCTTTCACAACTTTATACACCGCCGGTGATGTAGCCAAAGTTAATCTCGTTTCCAGGAAAGTTGAGAAAAAACTTCATGTTGGCGGAACGCCTGCCCATGTCGAACTTTTTGATAACGGAAAAAAAGCTCTTGTCAGTAATTTTTCGGGATTGAACAGACTTCATATTATTGATGTTGAAACCATGACGCTGATCAGAGATGTCACAAATCTGGCTTCGAGTCCGCACGGACTTTTTATAATGGCAGACGGAAAAACGGCCTTCACAGCAGGAAATGTTTCTGACTTGCTTTACAAAGTCAATCTGGAAACGGGTTCTTCGCAATCTTTTACTTTGTCAGGTTCAACACCGCCAATCGGTGAAGTCAAACCTAAACTTGGGCCTTATCAAATCAGAAAATCGGGCGATTTGCTTTACATTTCCTGCAAATTCTCAGGGGAAGTCAGAATCTGGAACATCCAAAGTGAACAACTTATTGACAGCATTAAAGTTGGGAAAAATCCGCTTTTGATGGATATCAATTCGCTAACTAATGAAATATGGGTTGCCAATCAGGGCGATAAAACCATTTCAATCATCAACCTTTCAACCCGTTCGGTTTCTCTGCTTCAGGGACTTCCCGATCAGCCGCATGGAATCCGGTTCACCCCAGACGGACTTTATGCAGGTCTAACCTGTGAGAACACGACAGGAACAATTGACCAGCATCACCCGACAACCCGTGGTGGAAATCCGGGCGTTTTTGTTCTCATCAATGCGGTAAACAAAACCATTCTCGCTACACGAAATGTCGGATCTTTTGCTGCTGGCATCGACTACATCCCATGAAAAAAGCTGGCTTCCTGATTTTGATTTCCCTTTTGACATGCCGGGTTTTTGGGCAGGATTGGAAGTTACTATCAGACTGGAAACCCATTTCAGACGGACTTAAATTCTATGACTTTCCTTTTTTAGGTGGCATCAACAATCCACGTTTTCAGTTTGCAGATGTCAATCTTGACGGATTTGATGATTTAGTCATTCTCGATAATCAGTCAGAACTGATTTACCTTCAAACTGCCGGAAGTGAAACCAGAAAACCGGCAGATTCCCGCATTTTTTCTGACAGGGTAAAAACCTGGTTTCTTTTGCAGGATTTATCCGGTGACAACAAACCTGACCTCATTTCCAAAACTGACGACGGTAAAACCATCTGGTGGAAACATACCGGGAATTCTTCACTTCCTTTCGATCAATCAGAAATTTTAACTGCATCGGATGGCAGTACCATTTTAACCGATGGACTGAGTCAGCCATGTTTTTCTGATTTCGACCGGGATGGTGATTTCGATTTTTTTGCCGGTCTTCCGGAAGGTTCGATTCTCTTCTACGAAAATACCGGAACAATCCAAATCCCTTCTTTTACCTTCCGTACGTCAGTTTTTGCAGGAATTCATGTTCTCGCTGACACCGTTTTTGTTGATCCTTCCTCATCATTGAAAAAAAGTGCAGATCCGCAGCATGGTGCTTCCGCTGTGCAGTTATTTGATCTGAATGGTGACGGATTGGATGATATTTTTTTCGGTGATTTTCTGAGTCCAAGTTTGTACATTTTTAAAAATCAGGGTCCGGCAGCCAACCCGGTTTTCTTTTATGATCCTTCCCCATTTCCTGAATCAGAACCTGTTGAAACACCCGGTTACAATCAGGCCTTTTTCAGATCGATGACCGATAATTTTGAATTTTATGTAGGCGTTAACCTTCCAACCGTTAATAAAGACAGCTTTTGGAAGTTCACAAATGCAGGAACGCGGACCGAACCTGAACTGATTCTCGAAACCAAATCGTTTCTGTCAACTTTGGATGCAGGACGGAATTCCCGTCCGGTAATGGTAAATTTCACCGGTGGACTGAATAAGGATCTTGTTGTTGGAAATCAGGCCGGTTTTTTATCTTACTATAAATTTACTTCTGACGCTTACTTTTCCCTGCAATCAGAAAAATGGGCATTAACTACGCCTTTTTTTGAAGCTTCACCGGCATTTGCTGATTTAAATGGCGATGATAAAAGTGATTTGATTGTTGGCGGTCTTGATGGCAAACTTCGCTCCTTCACAAATAGTGGCACTTTTGAAAATCCCGTCTTTCAATCAGAAAATTTGTGGTTTTCTGGCATCAATCCGGGAAACCGGTCAAAACCATTCTTTGCTGATCTAAACTGGAATTTTACTCAGGACTTGATTTGTGGAAATGGTAACGGCGATCTTATTCTTTATGAAAACAAAGGAACACTTACACAGCCTTCTTTTGATCAAAAGGAAGTGATTCAAACCGGATTGACCGGAACCTCACCGGTTTTCTTTTACTTTCCGGGTTTAAATAAACCGGCAATTTTATCAGGAAGTGATGACGGAACCCTCGCTCTTTATAAAAGTGATAAAGTTGATTACACTAACTCAGAATTTCCTTCTCAGTTTTATCTTGCTCAAACCTGGAATACCGGAATCCCAATGCTCACGCCCGGCTCTGTTTCCTTTATTTCTCCGGATTCACTTCAACTCATTGCCGGATGCCAGAGGGGTGGTGTTTTGGTGCTTCAGGCAAAATTGAATTCTGACAGACAACTGGAACCCAAATTTAAAATTCAGGTTTATCCTAATCCTTCAAAAACTATAGCTTCCCTTTATTCAACTTTACAGTTAACCCAAGTTCGTCTATTCACCCTCACCGGGCAATTGCTAAAAGAATGGAATCAGCCAATCCCCTTTCCTCTTAATTTTGATTTGCCTGAACTTTCAACCGGACTTTATCTG
Organism: Bacteroidota bacterium; assembly: GCA_017303995.1. Classification (GTDB taxonomy): domain Bacteria; phylum Bacteroidota; class JABWAT01; order JABWAT01; family JABWAT01; genus JAFLBE01. The sequence goes on from JAFLBE010000019.1 coordinate 55,536, forward strand.
ATTGAAGCCAAATCAGGAAACAAAACTGCCATTTCGAAATGGATCATATTGAAATAAGAAAAATATTTCCCAATTCTGTAATAAAACGCGAAGCCACGTCATCCAAATGAAAACACAAACAAAGGATGACCTATGAAACTCTCAGTATTGATTCTTGCACTGTTTCTTTCTCTTTTTACGCTTACTGCAACAGCCTCAACAGACTTTTGGTTTTCTGCAAAAGTAAGTGGATCTGGGCAAGCCGTAATTCTGATTCCGGGACTTGGGTGTTCTGGCGACGTCTGGACGGAAACCGTTTCTAATTTCCCTGCCGGCTATCAAACCCACGTTCTCACTTTATCGGGATTTGCAGGTGAACCCGCAAAAGAGGGTTCCTTTCTGGATTCTGTAAAAGCTTCCTTACTTTCATACATTAAAATCAACAAACTGAACAAGCCGATCCTGATTGGCCACAGCCTTGGCGGACTTTTATCACTGATGACAGCAGCCGGGCATTCTGGCTTGTTTTCCGGGATTTTGGTTGTTGATTCCTATCCTTATTTTTCAGCTTTAATGAATCCGATGGTGACCAAAGAACAAGCAGAAACCCAGGCCAAATCAGTTTCTACAATGATATTGTCTCAGGATGACGAAACGTTTTTAAAATCTCAACGGGCAACAATGGGTTATCTGGTTTCTTCAAAAGAAAACAGTGAAAGAGTAGCAATGTGGAGTTCTTCAAGCGATCGCAAAACTTTTGCCGGTGCGATGTCAGCCGTCATGACAACTGACTTTCGGGATGGAGTAAAATCAATTTCAGTTCCGGTTACAGTTCTGATTTCATGGGCAGGAGCAAAATCTTACGGATTCACAGAGGAAATGGCTATAAAAAACGCATCAACTCAATATCAAAACCTCACTGGTGTAAAGATTAAACCGGCAAAAAGTGCTCTTCATTTTATCATGTTGGATGAACCCGATTGGTTTATGGCAGAATTGGGTTCCTTTTTGAAGGAAATAAAATGACCCCGTCCAACAAAGATGACCTATTTTCCAAACTTGTGAAGGAACACCAGAAACGGATTTTCCGCCTTTGTCTGGGTTATCTGAATGATGAACAGGATGCAAATGATCTTCTTCAGGAAATTTTACTTGCCATTTGGCTGAATCTTGATCAATTCAGGGGTGATTCTGCGATCAGTACCTGGATTTACAGAATTTCAGTGAACACAGCCCTGATGCACAAAAGAAAAAAAAGCCGGCATCACGAAAAACATGACTCATTTGATGAAGTAACGTCCGGAATTCACTCTGAAGCAAATTCTGACCAAAGTGAACTGATGAAAGCGCTGAGAAACTGTATTTCGGGTTTGGCAGAACAGGAAAGAGTAATCATTACACTTTCACTTGAAGGATTCAGTTACGAAGAAATTGCTGGGATCACCGGAATTACAGTTACAAACACCGGTGCGAAACTTAACCGGATAAAACAAAAACTTACAGTTTGTATGAAGGAGAAATATCCAGATGAATTTTGAAGATTTACAAAAAAACTGGCAATCAGCTCCGGTTAATCAAGTTTCATTGCCAGATCTTGAGGAAATAAAAAAACAGGGAAACCGGATTGAAAGAAAATGGAATCTGGAATTACTATTTATGATCATCATCCTTCCATTGACCGGAGCTTTTTTGTTATGGGTTTGGTATGAAAATCCGCTGACAACTGCTTTTGGAAGTACCGGTGCAACCTTGATGCTTGCTGCTTTGGCAATTAATACGGTCATCGGTTTTAAAATGAGACTTGAATCACGAAAACAGAAAGATTCAGATTTGAAATCTTTTGCAGAAAGGCAACTCAAACTGATCGATCAGCAAATTTGGTTTGCAACAAAGGGGATGAACGTTTATGCGATCATGCTCATAACGGGTTTGGCACTGGTTTACATTGAAATGCTGATGCCATTTGGTTACCTGATTATGATTTCTGTAACTGCATCTTTGGCATTGATAATGGCTTTGTTTTTTATTGTTACCATAAAAAGAAGGTTAAAAAAGATCAGGCTGGAACGTGAAAAATGGGAGATTCTTACTGGAGAGTAATAAAAAAGGCGAATTCACATTCGCCTTTTTTTGTATTTAACCCGTAACCCGTAATTTGTGACCCGTAACCATTTTCCTACTTCAGCGCTTCCTTGATTGCTGCTTCCAAATCATCATCCAACGGATCTGCACCCGAACGGTAACGGTGAATCAGTTTTCCATCCTGTCCAATCAGAAATTTCTCAAAATTCCATTTGATGTCGCCTGTAAAATCAGGGTTTGTCTGTTTTGTCAGAAAGGTAAAAAGTTCAGCCTGATCATTTCCTTTAACTGAAACTTTTGAAAACATCGGGAAAGTGACACTGTATTTCGATGAGCAAAAGGTTTTAATTTCTGCGTTTGAACCGGGTTCCTGTCCACCAAAATTATTTGCAGGGAATCCCAGAATTACAAGTCCCTGATCTTTATATTTTTGGTACAAAGCTTCCAGATCTTCATACTGCCCGGTGTAGCCACATTTGGAAGCTACGTTCACGACAAGGACAACTTTTCCTTTGTAATCTTTCAGGTCAACAGGTTTCCCATCAATATTGTCAACTTTAAAATCATAGAACGAAGTCGGGTTTGCCATCAGTGCCACCATTAAAATTGTTAAAAGTCCGTGAATCATAGAATCTCCTTTGTTTTTGCTCTGAACAGAAATCAGGAAAGAAAGGTTTCAGGTAGTTTTGAAATGACGGGAAATTCAACGTGGATTCAGTGGATAGGCAGGATAAGATAAAATGAAATTGAACATCTATTGAACTAAAAAATTAAATTTGTATCTCCGCGTAATCCGTGCAATCCGCGGGAAAAAGTTATTCAGGAAAAAGCAGCAATTCCTAAAATCCCGGCCGCTAAAACCGTCTCAATCCAGCCAATGATAGGAATCTTTAGACGAACGTACTTTTCAACGAAGAGAAAAACAAGGATTCCCTTTAACAGAATCAAACCTGCGATCAGAACTGCAGGAAGTGTCCCCATATACACCAGGAAACCACCCGCAAGCAATACATAGGGAATTATTCCCCAGCTTTTAATTTCACGAATCCTGATTTTTAAAAGAACCGGCGTCATACAGAAGTACAATCCAACAGGAAGCCATTCAATAAACAGATGAGAATAATGCCGGTTTAACATCCACGGCGAACCCAGGAATGGAATCAACGTAAATGCTGAGAAGATCAGCCATTCTGCCGGAAGTGTTTTTTGAAGGCGTGATGCGAATAAAATTGCTGTGACAATACCCAGAACGAGAAGAAAAAAAGCAGGCAGTTCAGGATCAGGAAGGAAGAGAAAAACCGTTACCAACCCGGCAACAGTTAAAAAGAGGTAAATCAAAAATATCGGAAAATAGGGTTTGAATCTTACCCGTCCTGATTTCACCCACATTGAACCCAATTCGGTAACATGCAGACCAGCCAAAACCCAAATCAGTAAAACTGGGTGTATCCAGTTAAATTCCCCACCACGCAGAATGGCGTACAACCAGCCGATAATGACCGTGATGTAAGCGCCATGTTGCCGTGACCAGAAGAATTTCATGAATTAGAAAATGGTGGTATGTGGCAAGTGGTAAGTATTAAGTGATTTGAAGGAATCCAATTGAAAACCAAAAAACAATAACCCCGAAATAAGGTCATTTTACTTATCACTGACCACCTATCACTTGTCACTTATTTAAGATTATGATATACGTTCTGAACGTCGTCATCACTTTCGATATCTTCAACGAGATCAAGAACTTCTTTTTCCTGTTCTTCGGTACATTCAACCAAAAGATTAGGAACACGCTGAAGTTCTGAAGAAATCACGTTGATTTTCCTCGCTTCAAGCGCTTTCTGCATATTTCCGAAATCGGTAAATGCAGTTGTCAAAAATACAGCATCCTCATCCCGTTGCATTTCTTCCAGGCCGGCATCAATCAGCTCAAGTTCAAGCGTATCAAGATCGAGTCCTTCCGGATTGATTTTGAAAACGCCTTTTCTGATAAAGATAGATTCAAGGGCACCGGTTGTTGCCAACGTGCGTCCGTGGCGACTCAGATGCATTCTCACATTTGCAACGGTACGTGTGGTATTATCAGTTGCAGTTTCAACAAAAATCCCTACACCGTGAGGTCCGTAAGCTTCGTACGTTGCTTCTTCAAAATTTTCTTTATCTCTTGAAACTGCACGTTTAATGGCAGCATCAACCCGATCTTTAGGCATGTTGGCGCCTTTGGCATTCTGAATAGCAATTCGAAGGCGGGCATTATTATCAGGATCAGGTCCGTTAGATTTTACAGCAATTGCAATTTCTTTACCGATTTTGGTGAAGGCTTTTGCCATCCGGTCAAACCGGGCAAACATGGTATGTTTACGTTTTTCAAAAATACGACCCATAAAAACATCTCTTTTTTACTAAATTTTGTGGGGCAAATGTCATCAAAAAAAACAAATTTTGCAAGGTTAGAATATGGAATGGGGTTTTGAGGTCAGTTGAAGTGCATCTATACTAGGATATACGTTCCAATCTATGAAGTAGTAACCTCCCTATTTTTTGATGATTTCAAATTAATTTCTTTTCTTTGGATGAACATCAACCCGAAAGCAATCAAATGAAATCCTTATTCCTGCTGCTTTTTCTTGCCGGTATCACCCAATCAACTCTGGCACAGAATTCTATGTATGTTGAAAATGGGTACCTCGTCATTCATGTCAAACTGGATGAAAGACTCGATATGAATCGTTTGGCTGAACTTTTAAATGCAAAATCACCGACTGCATTTCTTGAAGTTGAAGAAATTTTACTCACCTATCAGGATTATTATCGCCTTTCCGGACAAAATTCGCCCGACTGGATCTCCAAATTCAAAGAAAACCTCCGGCTGATAGACAGACTGAACCGCACAACTTATAAACCGGAACAAATTGGTAATCTTTCAATCAGGTATGATTTACTTTCGAAACAGGTTACTGATATCGGAGATATGGAAATCCGGTACGACTTGCAGTCAAAAAAAATCTCCCAGGTTGGTGACATTTCTCTCCGCTATGACGGTATTTCAGGTAAAATTGTACAGATCGGTACGATACGAATCGAATATGATCCATTTAACGGCGGCATCAGAAGCCTGGGTGAGTTCGACTTAAAATAGCCACATTTGGAAAATCCTATTCCCTTTCGTACCTTTGCAACTTACTTGTGCTATGAATTCGCCCGCCCCTGCCCAGGCAACATCCTTAACGTTGCAGTGATTCGGTGTCCGGTTAGATGAAATTGAGTGGAAGAATTCCGGCACCACACTAAAAAAAGGGTACATATGTCCGATTTCCTATCTTTTGGTCTCCATGAGACCATTCTCCAAGCTATTGCTGAACTGGGATTTGAAACTCCCACTCCAATTCAAGAAAAAATGATCCCCCATTTGCTGAATAATGCAGGCGATGTGGTTGGTCTTGCTCAAACCGGAACCGGCAAAACTGCCGCATTTGGTTTGCCAATTCTTAATTTTATCAATCCGAAAAGTCGCTTACCTCAGGCTCTGGTTTTAAGCCCGACACGTGAACTTGCCATGCAGATTTCCCGTGATCTCGAGTCTTTCTCCAAATTTATGCCAGGCGTTTCCATTGTTTCTGTATATGGTGGTGCTCCCATCGACAAGCAGATCAGAACGATTCAACGTGGCGTCCAGATCGTGGTTGCAACTCCCGGCCGGATGCTCGATCTGATTAACCGCCGGGTTGTCGATTTTTCAAAAATTGAATATCTCGTGCTTGATGAGGCCGATGAAATGCTCAACATGGGATTCCGTGAGGAGCTCGACGCCATTCTCGAAGCCGTTCCGACTGAAAGAAATACACTGCTCTTCTCTGCAACCATGCAGCCTGAAGTGAGCCGTATTGCTTCCAAGTATATGAAAAAACCGACCGAAATTACCGTCGGAAAGAAAAATGCCGGATCTGCAACCATTGAACACATTGTTCACCTGATCCATGAAAAAGATCGTTACGAAGTGGTTAAACGGATCGCCGATTCAAACCCTGAAATTTACGGGATCATTTTCTGCAGAACCCGGATCGAAACTCAGGATGTGTCTGATAAACTCAGAAAAGATGGTTACCTGGCTGAAGCTTTGCACGGTGATCTGTCCCAGTCTCAGCGTGATTATGTGATGGGCAAATTCCGTGACGGACATATTCGTCTTTTGGTTGCAACCGATGTTGCTGCCCGCGGACTTGATGTGAACAATCTGTCACACGTTATCAATTATAACCTGCCTGATGATGTTGAAGTTTACACGCACCGTTCAGGCCGTACAGGTCGTGCAGGAAAAACCGGGATTTGTATTTCAATAATCAACATGCGTGAGAAATTCAAGATCAAATCTATTGAGCGCACCATTCAGTCTATGGTTACGATTAAACCCGTTCCGACTGGCGTTCAGATTCTTGAAAAACAGTTACATGCACTGATTGACAAAATTCATACGGTTCAGATCAGAGAAGAAAATATTGCACCGTTCATGGCCGATATTCAGGATAAACTTGAGCACATCGACCGTGAAACGCTGATTAAGAAAATGATTTCAATGGAGTTCAATCAATTTTTTGAGCGTTACTCTAAAATGAAAGATTTGAATGTTGGTGAATCATTTGGTGATCGCCCAGAAAAACGACGCAGCGAAGGCGATTATGCAGCCCGTCCAGAACGTGACTTTTCTGCTTCCCGGGACCGTGTAGAACGTGGTGATCGTGGTGATCGCCCTGATCGTGGACCACGTCCTGAAAGATCAGAAGCATCTGGTGCAGAAGTTGGATTTTCACGTATTTTCATCAATTTAGGTAAAACTGACGGATTAAGTCCTACCGTTTTGATCGGAATCATCAACGAAATCAGTAAAAAGAGAAACGTTGAAATTGGCCGTATCGATCTGGGTAAAACTTTCACCTTCTTTGATATTGACGAGAAATTCGCATCCAAAGTTGTTGAAGATTTCCAGGGTTCAGAATACAATGGCCGTCCGCTTCAGGTAGAATTTGCAAAGCCGGATAATGGACCTGCAAAAAAGTTCAAACCTGAATTCCGTGAACGTGGCGGAGCAAGAAACAGCAGCGGTGGCGGATATAAAGGCCGTCCGAGAAGATAATTGCAAGTTATAAGTTACAAGTGGTAAGTTATACGGGGTGAATTAAGAAGAAAATACTGGACGAGCTTCGCAGAACGTCGTTAGCCCGTCTTCACGGGGATGACAATAACGAGGTTTTACCTATTTTTTAAAGAGTTGTCATTCCCGTCCCGCTAACGGGAGGAATCCATCCCTTTTTCTCCCAAATCCGCCTTTTAAACAGCTACTTCAATTTATTCCCGTTCAATATCAAAACAAAAAAGCCGGTCACTGCAAAGTGCCGGCTTTTTTTATAACTTATAACCCTGAATCAAAAAGTTGGGTTACCGTTCATCTTAACTTGTAACTTGTAACTTTCCCATTTCTCCCTAAAACAAAAAAAGTCCGCTTTTCAGCGAACTTTTTCTTGTGGGCAGAGAGGGAATGCAACTTATGATATCCTCTGATTTATTAACATAAGCATATATAGGCTATATTACTATATTTATAGCACTTATGCCCTAAATATATACTTATGTTAATCCCGATATGCACATAGATAATCCATAATGTTGTTACCTATGTTGTTACCTATGTTGTTACTTATGTAGTTACCTACTAATTTTGTACAGAGAAAGCAGGTAATGAATATGGCAACAGCAGGTTTAAATATTTTTCTCTCACTCAAACCTAAAGTCACACCAAAGGGTGTCGAACAAAATCCGGACGACGAATATCAAATATATATAGATTGTAGTGCTGGAAGGCAAAATCGAAAAAAAGTTTACACTGGATTAAAAGTCTACCGAAAAGACTGGGACGAAAAACGGAAGGCAATAAAAAGGACAGATTCTGATTGGTCCCCCAAAAACCGGGTTTTGGATCTATTTCTTATGAAGTCAAAAGAAATTGCAGCTCAACTCTTGCAAGAAGGTGTCGACAATGGAAGAATTCAGGAATGGAAAAAAAGGGTCGTAAACTATATACGACCAAAGCAATTACCCCCACCTGTTATTTATGACTTTGAAAAGGCCTATTTTGATGTATTGGAACTTCAAGGCAAAAAAATCAAAGAGTCAAGCCAGCAGGTTTTTCATTCAGCATTCAATAAGTTAAAAGAATACTGTTTAAATAATGCAATTCCCCTTGATCCAACATTTTTTACCAGTGACTTTATGCAAGGTTATCTAACATTTCTTTATGATAAAGTAGGACTCACCGACAATTCAGCTAACAAAGCGATCAGGACAATACAGACAGCATTAAGAAAATTAATGAAAACTGAGGATTTTAAGTCGTCAGGGATAATAGTTCCGAGTGAATTTTTTGAGACCATTGTTAAAAGCCGTAAAGCTGACAAGGTGTTTTTAACGCTCAAAGAGCTTAACTCTATCATGGAGTATATACCAGACAATGAAAAACTTAAAAGAATAAAAGATATCTTTCTTTTCCAATGTTTCACTGGAATCAGATACTCAGACCTCTCTCATTTGAAGCCTGAAGATATAAAGCAAATTCAAATTGATGGACTTTTTTACAGGTTCATTGAAAAACGACAAATAAAAACTCAGGATATTGTAAAAATTCCTCTTATTAAACAGGCTGAGAATATATTAAAGGAATACAAAGACAACCTTCCAGTTCCATCAAACCAGAAATACAATCAATACTTAAAAGAACTAATGGAAAAAGTTGGTATAAATGAAGTGGTAAGAATAACCCGTTATCAAAGTTCAAAAGCCATAACTCTATCCTTTCCAAAATGGAAATTAATAGGAACCCATACAGCAAGACATACAACTGCTACCATTGGCCTCCAGTTGGGAATACCAGCAAAAGTCGTTCAGGCCACTTTAGGTCATACTAATTTTAAAACGACAGAGATCTATAGTCATGACGATTTAGAACATAATATAAGGGCAATGAATAAGGGTTATGAGAAGTTAGATAAAGAGTAATTGTTTGTTTATTATTTTATAAATTAAAAGGCTAAATACTATGTACCAGGAAGTCCTTACAATAGATTTTATCAAAGGCTTTATTAATAAGTACCTGCAAATTAATAATTGCGATAATTTTGAGAAAAAAGATACTCTAAAATTTATTTTGTGCAAATCCCAAAAAGAAGTAGACAATTACATTTCAAAAGAAATCGATTCTGTTGAGAACAAGGTTTTGGAAATTGGCTTTGAAGAACTAAGTATTAGCTATCAACAAAATGAAATTGGTTCTTATGATTCCACTGAACAATTTAGTCAATATTTCATGTGTGCTTATGGTACCTTGACTTTCGTGACAAGACTTTATTCAGATTTTAACAAAGAATTTAATCAAATGAGAAATAAGGAATCTCATTTCTGGGCTTGTTTTAGTGATGTTAGACAAAATTCGCAAGATAAATTAAATGATTTATTAAAACTTGAATTAAAATTAAGGTTTTTAATTAGTGTTGATATTGAAACATGGGAAGAAAATGGTGGGATTTGGAATATTGAACTTTCTTCGTATGAACAATATGTCAATACAAACAAATACCTTAAAGATTTATTTAATCTTTGCGAGTTACTTCTTCTTTTAAACCGACTAAAATATTTAAATAATTTAAACAGAAAACAAGTATTTACGAATAGTCGAATAAAAAAAGGTTTTGAAAAGGACTCAGAGCAACAAAATCACTGTACAATTGAAGGTAAATTTCCTAATGAGATTTCCAAAAAACATAAAATTACAGTTGATCGATGTTTAAGTATTGCATTGGAAATAATTGATAATTGGGAAAAAGAACACGAAAATAAAGTTGCATCGACTGCAGATTTTGCAAGATGGATAGATAAAAAATACCGTATTATTCATAAGGATCATTTTGTTAAATATGTGACCATTAGAGACTATTTATTTAGAGAGAATAATCCATTAAATGAACTGCGAATAAAAAATATATCGAAATTTAGTGAGTAAAGTAAAAAAGTAGTAGAGCTTATAAAACTTTACTACTTTACTACCCTAATTTTGCTTTTGTCAGTTAATTAAAATACAAAGGCAAAATATTATGCATGATAATTTCGAATCCCTCATAGGGAAAACAGTAAGAAAACAACTTTCTGAACTTATCCCGGAATTAACTCAAGCTGTTTCATTAACAGTGATTGGGTTAATTAAAGAATCCTTCCCAAAAGAAGAAAACCACTTAACCACACAAGATGTTTGCAGGATGTTTAATATACATCCCCAAACTGCTAACAGGTGGAGAAGAAACGGTAGACTGCCCTATCACACAACACCCGGACGAAAAATTTACTACATCCAAAATGAAATAATGGGTGCATTAAAGGACAAACGTGCCAAATTTAACTTACTCAATTAACAAAAGGAAAAAATAAAATGAATTCTTCACCATTAGAAAATTATGAAATCAACAAATCTGAACCAGAAACAAATTTGGAGGTCGTTTCTAACAATAGTGACCAATTGAATCCTGTTTTTGAACAATTAAATAATTCAGATGTTATAAAGAATCATATGAAATTGCTACGAATAAATGAAATAAAAGATATAAAGGAAAACGAAATGAAATCAAAAACTGAAAACAGTGAACAAATAATTGATCATAATAGCAAGACTATTATGGAACCGGTAATTCATACCTTGGAATTGAATCCAAATCCAATGTATGAAAGTAATAAAAATAATAAAATTGAATGCCCAATATACACCTTAAGCAATAATGAAATTAAAGAGGATAAAATGACGAAAAAGGAAATCAACAAATCAGAACCTGTAATTCGAGAAGAAAGTGAAAATGTGACATTTGAAGATAAAATAACAACTATTTCTGCCGAACACCCATTCTTAAACGTTGTTGATTCCACCATAAATCGATCGATTAAATCCATGAGTCAAGGTGAAATTATGGAAGAAATTTTAAAGCAACTAACCCCATTGGACTTTAATAAATTATTAATTGAAGAAATCTACGAGTCCCTTAACAAAGGCAATAATTCAAGTTTACCATCTATAACTTTTGAAGAAATGGCAGGAATAGTTGGTGAAGTTCCGGTTGAAGAGAGGCACATTTTATTTTTTTTCACAAGAGAATTATTGAGGGTGGCAGAGAAAAACGGTTATGACTTTGGATATAACAATAACAAAATATTTTTATTTAATCGAGAATATTGGATTACTATTGAAAAAAATGTTTTAAAAAACTTTCTTGGAAAAGTTGCAAATGCTATGGGAATTCCAAAAACAAAAGCCCATTATTATAAATTCAAGGATCAACTACTAAATCAATTTTATGATAGCTTTTATTTAGAAACCCCTGAAAATCATAATGATAATGTTTTAATAAACCTAAAGAATGGTACTTTTGTAATTAATCAAAATGGAATCGAAAGTAAATCATTTGATAAAGTTGATTTTATCAAATATCAACTACCATTTAATTTTGATCCTATTGCCAAAGCCCCACTCTTTGAGGATTTTCTAAATCGAGTTCTCCCTGATATACAAAGCCAAACAATACTTGCTGAGTATATAGCCTATTTGTTTTTAAAACATGAAAGTAGTCTTTTTTGTTTTGAAAAAGTGTTGCTTCTTTATGGGTCAGGAGCAAATGGTAAGTCGGTTTTTTATAATATCATACAAGCTTTAATTGGCCGTCACAATATATCCAATTACTCATTGCAGCACCTAACCAATGAAAATGGATATTATAGAGCAAAGATCGGCGATACGCTACTTAACTATGCAAGTGAAATTAATGGTAAAGTTGAACCATCAATATTTAAACTATTAGCGTCTGGAGAACCAATTGTGGCTCGGTTGCCGTATACAGATCCATTTATTTTAACGCAATATGCAAAACTTATTTTTAATTGCAATGAACTACCCAGGGACATTGAAAATACTGAGGCATTTTTTAGACGCTTTATCATAATTCCTTTTGATGTAACCATTCCTAAAAACGAACAAGATAAACAGCTGTCCTCAAAAATTATTAAATCAGAACTTTCTGGAGTGTTTAACTGGGTGCTTAAAGGTCTTAGTAGAATATTAACACAAAATGGATTTTCTGAATGCGAAACCGCAGAGAATGCGCTTGAATGTTATAAAACTGATTCAAATAGTGTTCTGCAATTTTTAGAAGAAAATAATTATCAAAAAAGTTTTAAGGATTATGTCTTATTTAAAAATCTTTACTTTGAATATAAAGATTATTGTATGGAAATTGGAAAGATGCCAATGAATAAACCCAATTTTAGAAGACAGTTGGAAATGTCACGTTTTGAATTTAAACGCAAGGGCGGTACAGGGGAAAACATTGTATATTTAAAACAGAGTATCGACAATCCAAACAATGGAAACTAATGTGAGTACTTCTTTCCAGTTCACTTTAGAAAAAGGCAGTAAACAACATATTTGCCCGGATTGTGGTCAAAGACGGTTTGTGAGATACGTTGATAATCAAACTGGAAATTATTTACCTGAAAGATATGGTTGGTGTAACAGACAGGATAATTGTAAATATGATCTCAACCCTTATAAGGATGGATACAGAATCGGGTTAGGAATTTATACTCAAACTAATCGTTCGGCTAAACCGAACGATTGGAATCTTTCAAAAAATAAAAATGTAGATAAATCTGAACCAGTTTTTATCCCCCACAATGTTCTCGAAAATACATTGAATAGTGAAAAGTACTCAGAGAATGTTTTTATTCAAAATCTTCTTAGACGGGTTCCCTTCCCCTTTCAGACTAAAGACGTAGAAAAAGTTATATCACAATACTATTTGGGCACCATTACAAGTGGGTATCTAAGGGGTGCCATAACCTTTCCATTTATTGATTATTCTCTGAATATTAGAACAATTCAAGTAAAGAAATTTGATTATTCAAATCATACAACCAAAACAAATTTCTTGCATTCGCTAATAAAATATGAATATGATAATTCAAAAACAAAACAACCAGAGTGGCTTTCAAACTATTTAAAGAATGATAATTTTGTATCCTGCCTATTTGGAGAACATCTTTTGGCCCGATACCCATACAATTCAATTGCACTTGTAGAGGCTCCCAAAACCGCAGTTTATGGAACCTTGTATTTTGGGGGTCCAGAAAATTCAGATAACTTATTGTGGTTAGCAGTTTATAATAAAAGTAGTTTATCGCTCGATAAATTAAAAGTGCTAAATGGTAAAACGGTTTATGTTTTTCCTGATTTATCTGAATCTGGCTCAACTTATAATGAGTGGAAAACAAAAGTAGAAAAATTTCAGAGTGAAATTCCTGATAGTACCTTCATTTTTTCAAATCTATTGGAAAGTTTAGCGACTGAAGCTGAGAAATTGAAAGGAAATGACCTTGCAGATTATTTAATAAAACTGGATTGGCGTGATTTTAGAGTTTCTGCTTAGTTTCATAGTTTCTTGGTCAAGATGTTAAGAATGAGGCACCTTTTAAAACCTCATTTTTACCATAAATTCAATGAGCTTCGCAGAACTTCAATAACCCAATCAAGTTTCCAAGTTTCACCGGATCCTCAATTCGTATCCGAACCTTGAATTGGGTGACATTTGGGAGGTTTTTAAAGATACCAAAGAATTGATATTTTTTTGAAACTATTTAAGTTAAAGACTCAGGCATTCGAGTTACGATTCAATTCTTCGTATTGAATTGATTGAATTATTTAAAAATGATTATGTATAATTCTAATAATAAGGGCATCTCTAGAAACCTCCTTTAAAGTAGCATAAAAGAGATAAAATGGCGAAATTTGTAGAAAAACAAAGAGAAGCCGATGAAGAATAAAAAGTCCCTTTCACTGTTTGACCAACAACAACGGTT
>JAFLBE010000002.1 GCA_017303995.1 Bacteroidota bacterium
GGTGATAAGATCAGCGTAAATGCTGAACTGATTACCCCGGTAGCCATGGAAGCAGGTCTCCGGTTCGCCATCCGTGAAGGTGGTCGTACTGTTGGGGCTGGTGTCGTTAACAAGATTATTGAATAAGGGGTAAATCATGGCAACCCAAAAAATCAGAATTAAGCTGAAATCTTACGATCATACATTGATTGATAAGTCTGCCAAAAGGATTATTCAGACTGCTAAGTCAACTGGAGCAGTGATTTCAGGTCCAATTCCTTTGCCAACCCAGCGTTCTTTATATACGGTTCTCCGGTCTCCGCACGTTGATAAAAAATCACGCGAGCAATTTGAAACCAGAAGCCATAAACGCATCATCGATATTTTAAATCCGTCAAGCAAGACAATTGATCAGCTTCTGAAAATTGAGCTTCCTGCCGGTGTCGATGTTGAAATCAAATCCTAATTAAACAGATCAGGTTAAGTCATGTTAGGACTCATAGGTAAAAAAGTCGGAATGACCAGCATCTTTGATGAAAAAGGTCGCCAACAAAACTGCACGGTAATTGAACTTGGTCCTTGTACAGTTGTACAAGTAAAAAAAACTGAGAGTGATGGGTATAATGCCATTCAGCTTGGATTTGGATCAAGAAAAGAAAAAAATACAACTAAGGCTCTGATTGGTCATTTTAAAAAGGCCGGATCAGATATTAAGAGTATTTTGCAGGAATTCCGTGTTGACGAACTCCCGGAAGTTGGGGCAGTCCTTAATGTGGACTTGTTCAAAGAAGGCGAAATCGTTGATGTTGTTGGTAAATCAAAAGGTCGTGGTTTTCAAGGGGTAGTTCGTCGTCACGGTTTTAGTGGCGTCGGCGGTCGAACACACGGTCAGCATGATCGTGAACGCGCTCCTGGATCAGTCGGTTCATCTTCCTACCCTTCACGGGTTTTAAAGGGATTAAGAATGGCTGGACAACACGGCAATACTCAGTTCACATCAAAAAACCTTCAAGTGATAAAGGTAATGCCAGAATCGAATTTGATTTTGGTTAGAGGTGCCGTACCCGGCGCTCCTAATTCCTTTGTTCAGGTTTTAAAAACTTCTAAATAAGCATAAGTGACAAACAATGGAAGTTAACGTACTAAAAATAGATGGCAAGGATTCTGGAAAGAAGATTATTCTTCCTGAAAGCATTTTTGCAATTGAGCCCAATGATCATGCCATATATATGGACGTTCGGTCAATCCGGGCAAATGACCACATGGGTCTTCATAAGGTAAAATCCAGACGTGAAGTTCGTGGTGGCGGTAAAAAGCCATGGAGACAAAAAGGACGGGGTACTGCCCGGTCTGGGTCTACGCGTTCAGGTGTTTGGGTTGGTGGTGGGTCCATTTTTGGTCCTGTTCCCCACGATTATATCATCGGTATCAATAAGAAAATGAAAAGGTTGGCTCAGCGCTCTGCACTGGCATATAAAGCCTCATCAGCTTCTCTTATTGTTGTTGAAGAATTCTCAGTTGATTCGCCAAAGACCAAGTCTCTCGTTTCAATCCTAAAGAACCTTTCAGTATCAGAAAAAAAGGTATTGGTTGTTACTTCATCTTCAGATAAAAATCTTTATCTGTCAGGAAGAAACTTGCCTCTCACTTCAATTAAGCCAGTGTGCGATTTTTCAACCTATGATGTTATGAATGCAGACATACTGGTCATGCAGGAAAATGCAATACAAGGTCTCGAAAGGTTGGTAAAATAATGAAAACTATTCTTGTAAAACCATTATTGACTGAAAAGTTGACTCTTTTACAGGAGAAGCAAAATAAATATGCTTTTCAGGTAACAAAAGGCTCCAATAAGATTGAGATTAAAAAGGCCGTTGAAGATAAATACGGTGTAACTGTTACTGGTGTTAATACATCGGTAAAAGAAGGTAAAGTCAAGATTCAAATGACCAAAAAGGGACTCCTTGTTGGTAAAAGAGACGATGTAAAAAAGGCTTTTGTTACATTAAAAGCTGACGATACGATCGATTTCTTAAAAAATACTTGACAACAAAGTAAACATACCTTACCTTTGTTGCTCTTCAATTAGAAGAGTCGAATTTTACAGATCTAAGCCTGTCCAGGACAAAACGCTACCTCAGCAAAAACCTATCTGGACGGCAAATTAAAGCACATATTTCGCTGGAGTTTCTGAATGCCTATCAAAAGTTTCAGACCAGTAACTCCGTCACTACGATTCACTAATGTTGCATCGTTTGATGAGATTACGACTGATAAGCCAGAAAAATCGCTGCTCGCCCCCAAGAAAAGAACTGGTGGACGAAACAATACGGGACACACTACATCCAGATTTATGGGTGGTGGTCACAAGCAGCATTATAGGATTATTGATTTTAAACGTAACAAAATTGGAATCGAAGCCAAAGTTGCTACAATTGAATATGATCCAAATCGTTCCGCACGGATCGCACTGCTCAACTATGTTGACGGTGAGAAACGTTATATCCTCTCTCCTGATGGCTTAAAAGTTGGAGATACGGTAGTAAGTGGTTCTGATGCAGAAATCAAAGTTGGCAATACGCTACCGCTTAGAAATATTCCTGTTGGTACCGTAATTCATAATATTGAATTACGTGCTGGCAAGGGTGGCCAAATGGCTCGGAGTGCCGGAACTTCTGCTCAGCTCGCTGCTAAAGAAGGAGATTATGCTACACTTCGTCTACCTTCAGGCGAAATGAGAATGGTTCGCAGTGAATGTGTTGCTACTATTGGAATGGTAAGTAATGCAGATCACTTTAATATCTCTCTTGGTAAAGCAGGCAGGTCCCGCTGGTTGGGCAAGAGACCACATGTTCGTGGCGTTGCAATGAACCCAGTTGATCACCCAATGGGTGGTGGTGAAGGTAAAACTTCCGGTGGTGGACACCCTGTATCACCATGGGGTCAGAAGGCTAAGGGGCTTAAAACCCGGAAGCGTAAGAACCAGTCCAATCAATATATTGTCAGAAGAAGAAAATAATTTTCGGATTTGGATAAATTATGTCACGATCGCTAAAAAAAGGCCCTTTTATTAACGACAAACTGCTCAAAAAGGTCACTGATCTTAATGCAGCTGGTTTGAAAAAGGTTATTAAAACCTGGAGCCGTTCAAGTATGATTTCTCCGGATATGGTTGGGCACACGTTTGCTGTACATAACGGAAATAAATTTATTCCTGTATATGTTTCAGAAAATATGGTAGGACACAAACTCGGCGAGTTTGCTCCCACGCGGACTTTCCGCAGCCACGCCGGTAACCGATAAGCTCAAAGGATATTTATAATGGAAGCAAGAGCTGTCTGTAAAAATGTAAGAAGTTCGCCCAGGAAAATGCGCCTGGTTGTAGATCAGATTCGTGGAAAGAAAGTAGAAGAGGCGCTAAACCTTCTTCACTTTAATCCAAAACACGGATCAAAGGTGGTTGAAAAAGTACTCAGATCTGCTATATCAAATTTTGTGAATAAATCTGAAGGCTCCCGTGTTCAAACTGAGGGTCTTGTTGTGATCACTGCCTTTGTTGATGCTGGACCTGTTGTAAAACGCGTACAGCCTGCTCCGATGGGTCGTGCATATCGCAAGCGCAAGAGATCAAACCACGTCACTGTTATCGTATCAGATATTAACTGAGGAGTTCATTTTGGGTCAGAAAACGAATAGCGTCGGCCTGAGACTGGGGATTACCACAAATTGGGAATCTCAGTGGTACGACGAAAAAGAGTTTGCTGAAAAGCTATTTGAAGATGAGAGAATCCGCAAATATGTGAAAGCTCGCTTGAAGAAAGCCGGAATTTCCAGGATTCAGATTGAACGTACTGCAAAGCGTATTGCTCTTACAATTTCAACATCAAAACCAGGCGTTGTTATTGGTAAGCAAGGTTCAGAAGTCGACAAGCTCAAAGAAGAAATTAAAAAGCTAACCGGGAAAGAAATCAATATCTCGATAAACGAGATTAAGCGTCCTGAACTGGATGCTGCCCTTGTTGGGGATAATATTGCTGCTCAGCTTGAGAATCGTGTAGCATTTCGTCGCGCAATGAAAAGTGCAATTGCCTCTTCCATGAGAATGGGTGCTGATGGAATCCGGATTATTTGTTCCGGCCGACTTGGTGGTGCAGAAATGGCACGTACTGAACAATATAAAGAAGGACGTGTTCCTCTTCATACTCTTCGGGCTGATATTGATTATGCCCGTTCTACAGCTCATACTATTTATGGTGCCATTGGCGTTAAAGTGTGGATTTGTAAGGGTGAAGTAATTGGCAATCGTCAAGACCGTTAAACAGGATTTATGCAGGGAATTTGACCAATGTTAATGCCAAAAAGAGTTAAATACAGAAAAGCCATGCGTGGCAAAATGAAGGGTAACGAGACCCGCGGTGTTGAAATCGCCTTTGGTTCCTTTGGAATTAAAGCTCTAGAGCATGCATGGATTACAAGCCGGCAAATTGAGGCAGCTCGGGTTGCTATGACTCGGAAAATGAAACGTGACGGTAAGGTTTGGATTAAAATATTTCCTGATAAACCCGTAACTAAAAAACCAGCTGAAGTCCGGATGGGATCCGGTAAAGGTGCTCCTGAATTTTGGGTTGCAGTTGTTAAGCCTGGCCGTATCCTTTTCGAAGTTGATGGTATTTCCGAAGAACTTGCACGCGAAGCACTGTCACTGGCAATGGCAAAATTGCCAATCAGAACCCGCTTTGTTACTCGTCACGACTTCGTAGCTGCAGAAGCAGAAGGAAAGTAATAAGTCTATGAAAAAGTATGAACTTAAAGCCTTGAATGAAAGTGATTTGAGAGCTCAATTGGTTGACGCGAAAAGTCAATTACAAGATCTCAATTTTCAAAAAAGCATTTCTCCGATTGAAAATCCATTGAGAATGCGTAATCTCCGCCGGGAAATTGCCCGGATTGAGACCTTGCTAAAAGGCCGGAAATAATCCATAGGAAGTAACGGATACCATGACGGAAAGAAATAGCAGAAAAGAGCGTGTCGGAAAAGTCGTCAGCAATAAAATGGAAAAAACCATTAGTGTTGCAATTGAAAGACGTGTTAAACATCCGATTTACGGCAAGTACTATTATAAAACAAAAAAACTGATGGCTCATGATGAAGAAAATACTGCAGGTATTGGCGATGTTGTCAGAGTCCAGGAAACACGTCCGCTGAGCAAATTAAAACGCTGGCGGTTGGTCGAAGTGATTGAAAAAGCAAAATAAAAAGTTTCAGAGGGAATCATGATTCAGGAAGAATCGAATCTTGTCGTAGCCGACAACAGCGGAGCAAAAAAAGTCCGTTGTATCAGAGTTCTGGGTGGTAGTGACCGCCGGTACGCTTACGTTGGTGACCTCGTGGTTGTTTCTGTAAAGTCAGCTATTCCTGGCGGTACAGTAAAGAAGGGTGACGTTTCCAAAGCTGTCATCGTTCGTACCAAAAAGGAGTATCGTAGACAGGATGGATCTTACATCCGCTTCGACGAGAATGCAGCGGTTTTGATTAATAATCAGAATGAACCCAGAGGTACCCGTATTTTCGGGCCTGTTGCCAGAGAACTTCGTGAGAAACAATTCATGAAGATAGTTTCTCTCGCACCGGAAGTCATCTAAAGCGAGTTGAGATAATCAAATGGCAGTAAAATTACATATTAAAAAAAATGACACCGTAAGGGTAATCACTGGTAACGCCAGGGGTACTATGGGAAAAGTCCTGAAAGTATATCCTGAAACCAACCGTGTAATTGTTGAGGGTGTAAATATCCGAATTCGGCATACAAAACCGAATGCAACTTATCCACAAGGCGGACGGATTGAAAAAGAAGCACCTGTAAACGCTTCTAATTTAATGCTTGTCTGTCCAAAATGTAGTGCCAGCACTCGTGTTGCACACAAAATGATTACTGAAGAAAACACCGGAAAACTAAAAAGTCGCCGTGCATGTAAAAAATGCGGCGAATTAATCGACTGAGAACGTATATGAAGCCTCGTTTAGCAGAATTATATAAGTCGAAAATTGTTCCTGACCTGATGAAAAAGAATAACTATTCTAACATCATGGAGGTTCCCAAAATTACCAAAATTTCCCTGAATATGGGTCTTGGTGCAGCTACTCAGGATGCGAAAATCCTAGAAGTTGCTGTTAAGGAACTTGGAATTGTTTGCGGCCAAAAGCCAATTGTCACCAAGGCAAAAAAGGCTATTTCAAATTTCAAACTTCGTGAGAATATGCCGATTGGGGCAAAAGTTACACTTCGTGGTGATACGATGTATGAGTTTCTTGATCGCCTAATCAATCTTGCAATGCCACGTATCCGTGACTTTCGAGGAGTTTCTGATAAGAGTTTCGACGGCTTTGGAAACTATACCTTTGGTGTTAAAGAACAAATTATTTTTCCTGAAATCAATGTTGATCAGGTAGATAGAATTGTTGGCATGGATATTACCATTGTTACTACCGCCAAAACAGATGCCGAAGCATATGACTTGCTTAAGTCATTTAGCTTTCCGTTCAGAAAACGAAATGAAAATTAAATCTGGTTCAGAGGTCTCAATTGGCTACTAAAGCTATGGTTGCTAAATGCAACAGAAAACCAAAATTCAGTACTCAGGCTTACAATCGCTGTAAGATGTGTGGCCGGCCCAGAGCATTTCTGAGAGATTTCGGTCTTTGCCGTATCTGTTTCAGAAATATGGCACTTGATGGAAAAATTCCTGGTGTCAAAAAATCAAGCTGGTAAAATTCAGAATAGGGGATTGAAATAATGTCAATGTCAGATCCGATCTCGGATTTTCTAACCAGGATCAGAAACGCTCAGAAGGCTCGTCATCGTACAACTGATGCACCTTCTTCAAATATGAAAAAAGAGATAGCACGAATTCTTTTTGAAAAAGGCTACATTCAAAAATATGTTATCATCGAAGATGGTAACATGCAGATTATCCGTGTTTTTCTTAAGTATGATGCTAAAAAAGTAGGTACAATTACCGGCATTCAACGTCTTTCTAAACCGGGTTTACGCAGATATACCGGTGTAGATGATGTTCCTAAAGTGTTGAATGGATTGGGTTTAGCTATCATTTCAACCTCAAAAGGAATTTTGACTGACAAAGAAGCACGCCTCCAAAATGTTGGTGGTGAAGTAATTTGTTACGTTTGGTAGGAGTATTTTTCAATGTCACGTATCGGAAAAAAAATTATAACTCTCCCATCCGCTGTTACCTTAAAGGTTACAGCAGATAACGTAGAAGTTAAGGGTCCCAAAGGTACACTTAATGTAGGGTACGATCCTGCAATTTCTGTATCTATTGATACAAATGTTGTAACTCTTTCAAGAACCTCTGATGAAAAAGATATCAGAGCAAAGCATGGACTGTACAGAGCTCTAATTAATAGTGCAGTTATTGGTGTAACCGATGGATATTCCAAGAAACTTGATATTGTTGGAGTTGGTTATCGTGCAGAGTTGAAGGGTAAATTTCTCTATATGGCAGTTGGGTATTCTCACCCTGTCTATTTTAAAGCTCCTGATCATGTTAAAGTTGAAGTGCCGGTACCAACACAGATAGTGGTTTCTGGTATTGATAAGCAATTGGTTGGTCAGGTTGCGGCAAAAATACGGGCAATTCGTGAGCCTGAACCTTATAAAGGCAAGGGTATTAAATACGATACTGAAGTTGTTCGCAGAAAAGCTGGTAAGACAGCGTCCAGATAAAAAACAATGAATGACAAGTCCATTCATCACTAACGGATTAAAAAAATGGCATCTTTTTCACGTGTAAACAGAAGAAACCGGATTAAAATTTCCGTACGGAAAAAAATCAGGGGTACTGACAAACGTCCGCGGTTGTGTGTTTACCGCAGTAATAATCATATTTATGTACAAATTATCGATGATTTGAAGGGTACAACGTTGGTTGCTGCCTCGAGTCTTACGAAGTCGTTTGCAGATCAGATCAAGGATAAAAAACCTGTTGAGGTTTCTAAAATGATCGGTACAGAAATCGCAAGACTGGCCATCGAGAAAAATATTATCAACGTGGTGTTCGACCGTAACGGTTACCTTTACCATGGCCGCATCAAGGCTGTAGCTGATGGTGCCCGTGAAGCAGGTCTGAACTTTTAATCCAACGTATTGACTCTCGGAGATAGAAGCTTGAAAAAGTTAAAAGCAAATGAATTAACCCTTAAAGAAAAACTTGTTTACATTAATCGTGTAGCAAAGGTAGTAAAGGGTGGTCGTCGTTTCAGTTTTACGGCAATTATTGTTGTAGGAGACGGCAACGGGCATGTTGGTATCGGTTTAGGTAAGGCAAACGAAGTAACTGATGCTGTAACTAAGGGTACTGAAGACGCCAAGAAAAATCTTGTGGGAGTTTCTCTTTATAAGGGTACTATTCCGCATGAAATCATTGCAAAATTTGGAGCAGCAAAGGTTCTATTAAAACCAGCATCTCCTGGAACAGGAATTATTGCGGGTGGAGCTGTTCGTGCAGTGCTTGAAAGTGTTGGCGTTCAGGATATTCTTTCCAAATGCCTCGGTTCTACAAATCCGCACAACGTTACCAAGGCTACCCTTCAGGGACTAATGAACCTGATGGATCCTTCTGTAGTTGCACGCAAGCGTGGCAAAACACTTAAAGAAGTTTTTGAAGGATAAGAAAATGCCTAAGATCAAAATTACACAGGTTAAAAGCGCAATCGATAGACCTGCTATTCAAAAAAGAACAATTACCGCACTTGGACTTGGCCGCACAAACTATTTCAACATTGTTGAAGATGGTGCTGCAATCAGAGGGATGATCAGAAAAGTATCCCATCTTGTCACAGTCGAAGCAATCAAGTAACCATACACAGGCTTTACAATGAAATTACATACTTTAAAATTCGCTGCCGGTTCACGTAAGAACAGAAAGCGTGTTGGTCGTGGTCAGGGTTCTGGTCATGGTGAGACAGCTTCAAAAGGTGTTAAGGGTGCCCGTTCCAGAAGCGGTGATATTCAGCGCGCCTGGTTTGAAGGTGGTCAAATGCCTATTCAACGCAGGTTGCCGAAATATGGCTTCACTAATCGTCACAGAGTAGAGTATTTACCTGTGAATGTAAGTCGTTTAAATGATTTTCTTGAAACAGTTAAAGATTTTACACCAGAAGTGTTATTTTCCCTTGGTATTATTTCGAAAAAGGGTGCTCTTATAAAAATTCTTGGTGATGGTGATTTGTCAGGTAAAGTAACCGTTTCAGCACATGCTTTCAGTGAATCTGCTAAGACAAAAATCGAAGCAGCTGGTGGTAAGGTTAATCAATTATGAGCAAATTAACGGACGGAATCCGTAATGCATTCAAAATCCAGGAGTTAAGAGATAGAATTCTTTACACTCTTGGTATGGTTGTTGTTTTCCGGATCGGATCGCACATTACTCTGCCTGGTGTCGACGGCTCATTGATTGCTTCTCAAAGCAGTAATGCCGCAAACGATTTACTTGGTTTATTTGATATGTTTGTTGGTGGTGCCTTTTCCCGTGCCTCCATTTTAGCTCTTGGGATTATGCCCTATATTTCTGCCTCAATTATCATCCAGTTGATGGGGGCAGTTGTTCCCTTTATCCAGAAGATGCAAAAAGAGGGTGAAGAGGGTCGTAAAAAAATTACTCAATGGACACGTTATGGAACTGTTGTAATCGCCGCTCTCCAAGCATGGGGTATGAGTGTTCAGCTTGGTTCAAGAGCAGGTACTGGTGGGCAATCTATTGTGATCGATCCAGGTGTATTATTTACGGTTTCTACAATTCTGCTCCTTACTGCCGGAACAATCTTTGCAATGTGGATTGGTGAACGCATTACGGATAGGGGAATTGGAAATGGAATATCTCTTTTAATTTTTGTTGGAATTGTTGCCAGAATGCCTGTCAATATCTTCAATGAATTTCAAATTATTTCCTCAGGTGGTCAAAACCTGCTTGTTGAAATTATAATGATTGTACTTCTCGTTTTTATAACAGCCGGTGTAATTGCATTGACCCAGGGTACACGAAAAATCCCTGTTCAATATGCCAAGCGGGTGGTTGGTAAACGTACATATGGCGGAATAACGCAATTTATTCCCTTAAAGGTCAATACAGCAGGGGTAATGCCAATTATTTTTGCTCAATCAATTATGTTTATTCCAAGCACGGTTTTGTCTTTCTTCCCGGAAAATGAATCCATGCAAACTATGGCGATATATTTTCAGCATGATGGGTTTTTCTACAATTTCATGTTTGCCGCAATGATAATTTTCTTCACATACTTTTATACTGCAATTGCCTTCAATCCGAATGATGTTGCTGAAAATATGAAGAAACAAGGTGGTTTTATTCCAGGAATCAGACCTGGTAGCCATACTAGTGAGTTTATTGACAATATTTTATCAAGAATTACTCTGCCAGGTTCAGTTATCTTGGCCCTAATCGCAGTACTTCCTGCAATTGTAATGCGGTTTGGAATTACTCCAGGGTTTGCTCAGTTTTTTGGTGGAACTAGCCTATTAATTATGGTTGGTGTAGCACTTGATACGCTGAAACAAGTTGAAAGCCACTTGCTAATGCGCCATTATGACGGTTTAATGAAGTCGGGTCGTCTTCGCGGTAGAAAATAGGAATGATAAATGTTTATACGGGGGAGGAATTATCTCTCATCCGTGAATCTGCCAGGCTTGTAGCTAAAACACTGATATTTATTGAATCCCAGGTAAAACCTGGAGTTTCAACCTTGTTCCTTGACAAAATTGCTGAAGATTTTATCAGATCAAATAACGCCATTCCCGCCTTTTTAGGTTATGGTGGATCTAGAAACCCTTACCCTGCGACGCTTTGTGTATCTATCAACGAAGAAGTTGTACATGGTATACCAGGTGGTCGCTATCTAAAAGATGGTGACATTGTAGGTATTGATTGTGGAACAATTCTTAATGGATTTTATGGTGACCATGCCAAAACATTTTTGGTTGGAAATGTTTCTGAATCATGCAAGAAGCTTGTGGAAATCACAAGGCAATCGCTTGACATTGGAATTGAACAGGCAATAGAAGGTAACCATGTTAATGATATCGGAAGTGCTATTCAGGCATTTATTGAATCAAATGGATACTCAATAGTAAGAGATTTAGTTGGTCATGGTGTTGGGAGAAAGCTTCATGAAGACCCACCTGTTCCAAACTATGGAAAAAAAGGAACTGGTGCTGTTTTGCAGGCTGGTATGGTACTTGCGATTGAACCAATGGTTAACATGGGTTCTTGGAGAGTTAAAGTTTTAAGAGATGGCTGGACAATAGTTACAGCTGATAAAAAAAACTCAGCACATTTTGAACATACGGTTCTTGTAGGCAAGGACAAAGCAGAAATTTTATCACAAGCATAAATTATGGCAAAAGAAGGTCACATAAAGGTAGACGGTACAATAGAGGAAGCTCTTCCGAACGCCAATTTTAAGGTAAAGCTGGAAAACGGTCATGAAATTCTTGCCCACGTTTCCGGGAAAATGAGAATGCACTTCATTAAAATTTTACCTGGCGATAAGGTTTCAGTAGAACTTTCACCCTATGATCTCACAAAGGGTAGAATCGTTTACAGGTATAAATAACAGGATCAAAAATGAAAATCAGAGCTTCTGTAAAAAAAAGATGTGATAAATGTAAGGTTATTCGCAGGAATGGAATCGTTCTTGTTATCTGTGAAAACCCAAAACACAAACAACGTCAGGGATAAAACTAAGAGAGGAGAATAACTTTGGCTCGTATAGCTGGGGTTGATTTACCTAAAAATAAAAGAGTTCTCATAGGACTGACTTATATTTATGGTATCGGAAAAGCCCGTTCCGCACAAATTCTGGTGAAAGCTGGAGTCAGTGAAAATAAACGGGTACATGAACTTACCGACGATGACGTCAATAAGATTAAAGAAACTATCAACAATGAGTACAAAGTTGAAGGTCCTCTACGGAGTGAAGTACAACTAAGTATTAAGCGTTTGATGGATATCGGTTGCTATAGAGGCATCCGTCACCGGAGAAGTCTGCCTGTTCGCGGGCAACGTACACGGACAAATGCACGTACCCGTAAAGGTAAGCGCAAGACGGTTGCAAATAAGAAAAAGGCAACCAAGTAATAGATTATTGGGAGAATCAGATTGGCTAAGCAAGCAAAAAAAGTCAAGAAAAAAGCCTCCGTTGAAGCCAATGGTCAGGCCCACATTCAGGCAACATTCAATAATGTCATTGTTACCCTTACAGATAGCTATGGAAATACTATTTCCTGGTCAAGTGCTGGTAAGAATGGCTTTAAAGGATCCAGAAAAAATACTCCGTTCGCGGCTCAGGTAACTGCTGAAGCTGCTGCAAAAGAAGCATATTCACTCGGGCTTCGTAAGGTTGAAGTTCTGATCAAAGGCCCAGGTTCAGGTAGAGAAGCAGCTGTTCGTAGTCTGCAAACTTCCGGCTTGGAAATTCAGGTCATCAAGGACATCACTCCTATTCCTCATAACGGCTGTCGTCCGCCGAAAAAGAGAAGAGTTTAAGTTTTAACCAGTATTCGTAAACCTATCAGCCATGATAGGGAAGAAGAATCAATTCCTGGAGTTAGTTAATGGCAAGATATACAGATGCTGTATGTAAATTGTGCCGTAGGGAAAAGCAAAAACTTTTTCTTAAAGGCGCACGTTGTTTTACAGCGAAATGTGCAATTGAAAAACGTAATTATGCACCTGGCCAACATGGTCAGTCCCGCCGATCAAAATTTTCTGAATATGCACGTCAGTTGCGTGAAAAACAAAAACTCAAAAGAATTTATGGGTTGCTTGAACAACCATTCCGGTTGATTTATGAAAAATCAAATCGCCAGAAAGGTATTACCGGGGAAAACCTTATTGTTAATCTTGAAAGAAGATTAGACAATGTTGTTTACCGCTTAGGATTTGCAGCATCTAGAAACGCTGCCCGGCAAATTGTACGTCATCGGCATTTGCTGGTTAATGATCAGTTAGTCGACATTCCATCGTTTATGGTTAAACCAGGCGACGTTCTTAAAATAAAAGATCAATCCAAGAAAATGGCGTCAATACATGACTCAATTTCAAAGATTAAAGATTCTCAGCTACCTGCCTGGCTTGAACTTGATAAGGCAAATCTCGCCGGTAAGTTTCTTTCCCTGCCTTCACGTGCTGAAGTTCAGGTCGAAGTTAACGAACAACTTATCGTCGAATTGTACTCCAAGTAAGACCTGACCCGGTCAAAAGACAGAAAGGACATGGTTTTATGAGTCAAAATTATTTACAAATGCCAGAAGGTATTCAGATTGATGAATCATCACGATCTGCTACCTTCGCCAGGTTTACTGTTCAGCCACTTGAGCGTGGTTACGGTGTAACTATTGGTAACAGCCTAAGAAGGGTTCTTGTTTCTTCTCTTCAGGGAATAGCAATTACTGGTGTTAAGTTTGAAGGTGTATCACATGAGTTTTCTACTATTCCTGGTGTAGTAGAAGATGTAACAGATATTGTACTAAATCTTAAGCAGATTAGATTCAAATCAGACCATCAAAAATTTAACAAGATTTATATAAAAGTTAAGGGCCCAACAACCCTCACTGCTGCTGAAATCCAAAAGGTTACGGATGAGGTTGAAGTATTAAATCCTTCACAGGAAATTCTTACTCTGAATACGGAAAAAACTATTGAGTTTGAAATCCGTCTTTCAAAGGGTAAAGGATATGTTCCGTCAGATGATAATAAGACACCTGATCAGTCAATTGGTCTTATTTCAGTTGATGCCTTATTTTCACCTGTGAAGACTGTTACTTATACTATTGAAAATACCAGAGTTGGTCAGCGTACAGACTATGAAAAACTTATTCTGGATCTTCATACTGATGGATCAATTAATCCTGAAGATGCACTGGCTCAGGCTTCCAAAATTTTAAAGGATCACCTTCAGTTTTTTCATGGCTTCGAAAAGGGAGCTGAAGAAAATGTAAAGAAGGAAAAAGTTTACGACGAGGAATTTTTAAATATTCGTCGGATTCTTAAAACTGCAGTTGATGATTTGGAACTTTCGGTTCGTTCTCATAACTGCCTCAAGGCAGCAAATGTGAAAATTCTGGCCGATCTTGTCAGAAAAGATGAAAGCGAAATGCTAAAATTTAGAAATTTTGGTAGAAAATCATTGGCAGAACTCACTGAACTTGTCCACGTTAAAGGCTTATCTTTCGGAATGGATGTTGATAAGTATTTAGAAGACGACGAAGATTATAAAACAGGAAGTAAATAAATGAGACATAGAGTTTCCGGTAAAAATCTTGGCCGTAAAGCAAGTCACCGTAAGGCCACAATGAATTCTTTATGTACTGCATTGTTTTTACATAAACGTATCACTACTACGGTAACAAAGGCAAAAGAAGCCCGCAGGTTTGCAGAAAAATTGATTACAACCGCTAAGGCGAATGATCACAATGCATACCGTGAAGTTTTTAAATCAATTAGAAGTAAAGAAGCAATTCAACAACTTTTCAAGGAAATAATTCCAAAAGTTGGTACCAGACCGGGTGGCTACACACGGGTTGTAAAACTTGGAAAACGCTTGGGTGACAGTGCTGAAGTTGCTGTTCTTGAATTGGTCGATTTTAATTTAACTGACACAAAAGCATAAGTAGAAATACTAGTTTCTCAAAGCCCGTCCACAAGACGGGCTTTTTTTTTACTCTTACCACAAATTCCCGACCGATTATTCCTTTATTATATCGGATTAAATCCGTAAATTAATAAATTATGGACGCACTAAATCTACAGATAGAATTTCTTTCAGTAAAACCTGATACTCTTAAACTTGAACCATTCAGGCATGTTGCGGTTATAGGAAGATCGAATGTTGGAAAATCTAGTTTAATAAATATGCTCTCTAAGCGGCAACAAGCTGCATATATATCATCCAATCCCGGAAAAACACGAACCTTAAATTTTTACAAGACCCAATACCCTTTGTACCTTGTTGATATGCCAGGGTACGGTTACGCAAGGGTTTCAAAAACTGAAAGAGAAAAGTGGCATCACATGATTCAAAGTTATTTTGCTTTGTTTCAGGACCGAATGCTATTGTTTCTCTTAATCGATGCAAGACATCCGGTTCAGCCCGCCGATATTGAGTTCTTTTTACTTGCAAGATCTTTTTCAATGCCGAAAATTGTCTGTCTGACAAAAATTGACCAGGCGGGGCAAAAAGAAATTGCCATCTGCAGGAAAAGTTTAAAATCTGTTCTTGCTGAAATTGGATCTGATTATCAGGTTGTAGAATCATCATCTAAAACCGGTAAAGGAAAAAAGGAAATTTTAAAGCTGATTGCAGAATACCAGGATAACCCTTAAAGAGGAAACTGACATGAAACCACGTTTATTTACACCCGGACCAACACCTGTTCCTGAAACCATACAACTGATGATGGCAAAGCCAATGATTCATCACAGGAATGAAGATTTTCAGGAATACCTTTCTGCCTGTCATGGCAAGTTAAAGTATCTGTTTCAGACATCATCGCCAGTTATTATCCTGACAGGAAGTGGTACTTCCGGAATGGAATCACTCGTTAGTTCTGTAATGGGAGAAGGAGAAGAGGCTGTATTTATTAATGGTGGGAAGTTTGGGGAAAGATGGGGTGAACTTCTTACTCATTATCAGATTACTCATTATGAAATTACCAAGCAATGGGGTATACCGGTATCTTCTAGTGAAATAATTGATTTAATAACGAAAAATCCAAAAATTTCAACAGTGTTTCTGACTCATTCGGAGACTTCAACTGGTACCTATACTGATATTAAGTCGATAACTTCAGATGTAAAAGCAAAATTTCCATTGGTGAAAGTCATTGTTGATGGAATTACTTCAGTAGGTTCCCATGAACTGCGAATGGATGAATGGAATATCGATGCAATTGTTACTGGATCCCAAAAAGGGTTGATGATTCCTCCCGGACTTGCATTAGTAGCTATTCAGAATAGCCTTATTGAAAAAATCAAAAATCAAAAATCAAAATCTTACTATTTAAGCCTTCAGGAGGCCGTAAAAGCACATTCAGGAAATGACACACCCTGGACTCCGGCTGTTTCTCTGATTATTGGACTGAAATATGCGCTTGAAATGATTGAACAAGAAGGTATCGAGAACGTTTGGAAGCGCCATCAGCTGCTTGGGGAAAGTATAAGGCGGGGTGTTACTGCCTTAGGCTTAAAGTTATTTTCAACTTCACCTTCAAATGCAGTTACTCCAGTTTACCTGCCTGAGGGTGTAGACTGGAAAAAATTTAACAGCCATCTTAAGAAAAATGATGGAATTACTATTGCAGGCGGACAAGGACCGTTTACAGGTAAAATTTTCAGATTAAGCCATCTTGGTTACTATGATATTTTTGATATGGTAACTATAATGGTTGGTATTGAACGGGCACTTAAAGCCTGCGGATATTCTTTTAAGGTGGGTTCAGGAGTTGCTGAAACCCACAATTACCTGATGGAAAACATGGAGAAATGATGAAAGTTTTGATTGCAGATGCAGTAGATCAACGGGTTGAAACTTTATTCACCCAGGCCGGGATTCAATGTGATTACAAAGCCGGTATTAAAAAAGATGAACTGCTATTGATTATCGGAAATTATGATGGACTTGTTGTAAGAAGTTCAACTCAGGTAACAACAGAGGTCATAGAAAAGGCCTCTAAGTTACGAATCGTTGGGCGAGCTGGCGCCGGTGTTGATAATATTGATGTAAAGGCGTGTACCAAAAAAGGTATTCTTGTCATGAACACACCAGGCGGAAATACAATTTCAACAGCAGAACATACCTGTGCACTTCTTTTAAGCGTTGCAAGATGGACACCAACATCCTTTGTTGATATAAAGGCTGGGAAATGGGAAAGAAAAAAATGGACAGGAACTGAACTTGATAGTAAAGTATTGGGTATTGTTGGTCTTGGGAAAATTGGAAAGGAAGTTGCTAAACGCATGCAGGCTTTTAATATGAAAACGGTTGGTTATGACCCGTTTTTAAGTAAGGAGGCTGCAAATGAGGTTGGAATCGAATTAATGTCAGTCGAAGAAATTTTTAAAAAATCTGATTTCATTACCTTTCATACGCCTCTTAGCGCTGAAACGAAGTATCTTTTTAACACCAACTCACTTGCACTTGTTAAAAAAGGTGTAAAAATTGTGAATTGTGCGCGTGGAGGAATTGTACAGGAACAAGCTATTCTTGAGGGATTACAAACTGGAGTAGTAGGTGGGTATGCAGCAGATGTTACCGAGGTTGAACCACCAACGTTTCAGGAAGCCATTTTAAAGGAAGAACGTGTCATCATTACTCCTCACCTTGGTGCTTCAACTGAAGAGGCACAGGAAAAGGTTGCTATTCAGATTGCTGAACAAATGATTGATGCTTTTAAAGAAAAGGATGTAAAAGGAGCCGTCAATGGAGTTGCCCTTCAATTTGCATTTGATCCTGAATCAAAACCATTTGTAGAGCTTGCAGAGAATCTTGGATTGATCCTGGGACAATTGGAAAAAAGTTCATTCAACAAAATTGAATTAACCTATGGGGGTAAGGGACCAAATAAGTATGCAGAAATTTTGCTGAACTCAGCTTTAAAGGGCATATTTAATAATAAAACGAATGAACCTGTTAATTATATCAATGCAAGATATTTTGCTGAAGAGCAGGGTGTAAATTTTTCTGAATCAAAACAGCAACTTGCAGTTAGAGGTTACACAAATAGTCTAACTATCAAGGTAGAATTTGGTTCTGGAAAGTCAAGCTCAGTTGTTGGCTCCGTATTTAATGACACAGAAGGACGCCTTGTTCAACTAAATGATTATGATATGGAAATCAAATTTGATGGTGACTTCCTATTATATGAAAATGAGGATAGACCAGGAATGTTAGCTCAGGTTGGTGGAATTTTAGCTGAGAATCAGGTAAATATTGGATCATTGGTCTTAGGCCGTAAAAAGGAAACCAAAAAGGCATTAACGGTCTTAACAGTTGATTCAGGACTTTCTCAGGACATTCTTGCAAAAATAAATTTGGTAAAAGGTGTTATCAGTTCAACTTACATTAGAATGAATTGAACACTAAATACATGTCTATAAACAAAAAAGGCCACAATTCGTGGCCTTTTTTGTTTGGTTACTTCATCAAAACCATTTTTTTCATTAATCGCTGGTTATCAAATTCAACCACATAAAAGTAAATACCTGAAGATAGTTGTGATGCATCAAATGTTTCAATATAATTACCCGCTGGCTTCATTCCATAATTGATTTCCCTTACTTCCCGACCTAATGCATCATAAACGCTGATTTTAACATTAGATCGAGTTGGCAAGGAAAAGTAAAATGAGGTAGTTGGATTAAACGGATTTGGAAAATTTTGTGATAATGAAAACTCTGTTGGAATTTCAGATTGAGGCAATTGACCAATTGATGTAATTGTGGTCGTATCACCAATCACTTCGAGATCATCAAGATAAATTCCCAGATTTGTACCTGAGTGGACAGAGTTTGAAATGAAATGGTATCTGAACTGAACATTTGCATTTCCTCCAAATTCAGCAATTGATACTACATTTCTTGAAAATGAAGTCCACATGGAAGCATCAGTGACAGCAAGAGCAGCCATTTGTTTCCAACCCTGTCCGCCATTAACCTCAATAAAGCAAGTATCTCCGACTCCAAACCTAAACGTAGCATAAAATGCAAGGGCAGGTGAAGCATATTTGGAAAAATCAAATGAAGATTTTAGTGTGGCAGTTGTGTTGGAGTTGGCTAAATAATTGGTTCCCTTATTATTATGGATACTTGAATTTCCTGATAACTTTCTCTTGGTAGCTAGCCCAAATGCTCCTTCAAACGTCCAGTTTTCAGCATTTTCAGCGTCATCAACAAATGATTTACCGATAGTGAAATCATAAGTGCCATTTTGAGGGTACCGTACTTTATTTGCTGCGGCAGAAGCATCGGCACCTGAAAAATAATAGGAAACCAGAGTATTTGAGTATACAGGAATTGGAATTAAAATGGACCCACTATACCAATTATTTTGAAGAGATCCAATGAGAATAGTGGAATCTGTAAGACCACTTGAGGTTGAAAAATGAACAAGAACTGACCCAGGTTTAATACCCGATTCATCCCTGATCTCAATTGAAACTGGGTAATTACCACTTTTGTCCATTGTGTTTTTTAATATAAACGCAGAAGAAACAACAGGTTTAACCAAATCAATTTTTACCTCATAACTATAGATTTTAAAAGGTGTGATGTAACCACTTTCAGTATTTGCAGTAAAAAAATAATAAACAGTAGAACCTAATGGAAAAGCTGGAATCTGACCAACGCTCGATTCACCATTTTGAACCATTGTTGTTTTTGTAAAAGGAAATTTGCCCGTTGTTGAAAAATATAAATCAGCAGAAATGATTGGATCAGTTGATAATAATTTAGCTGAAATGGTTACGGGATCAGTAGTGTTTTCTGTATTATTCAAAGGACTGAACTCAACGCTGTAATCGAGTAAATAATACAGAATGCGGTTAGCAAGCTGATTGGCAACCTGCTCGTCAGAGATTGCTTCAAGACCACCAAAAGGAAGGTATACCAATTTTTGATTTTCAGATTCAAACCTGATCCCTGCAATATCACCATTTGGATAGGTTAAAAAATCATGTGCACCGTTAATTGCTTTAACAAAATCAGGGTATTGACTTTCTTCTGCAATCTCTGGCATTAAAATGTCACTTGAAATATCATTTCCAAGAATATCGCCTGAAACGCCAATAATACCGGTTTGATTATTGTCGTCACCGATAAATTCAGATTTAAGGTACTTTTCAAACCACATTTTTGAGGCACCCGAGCTAGTTTTATATTCAGTTCCGGTCGGATCTGCTAAATCCCAGCCTAAATCCTGTCCTGAGATTAAAAGTTTTCCTCCAAGGTCAAGATATTCACCAAGGACTAAACGGTCTTGTTCATCTAAACTTGGAAATGACCAGCCTGTGGCCCAAATAACTGCCTGGTATTTTTTCAAATCATCTGAATTAAGTTTCACAGCACTTTTTTTGACAACATCGAAGGAAAAATTATTTTTGGTAAGCAGGCGGGAGTAGAAATCCCGATAATCTGGACCATCATCAAAATCAGCAACGAACAGAATTTGCGGACTAACAGAAAGTTCAAGATTTAAAGTATCCTTGAACCCATTGTCTGCAGATAGCAAGATTGAAAATTTGACAATCCTTGGCAAGCCATCACTTGCAGCTGATAGACCAAAGGTGATT
Source organism: Bacteroidota bacterium (assembly GCA_017303995.1). Classification (GTDB taxonomy): domain Bacteria; phylum Bacteroidota; class JABWAT01; order JABWAT01; family JABWAT01; genus JAFLBE01. The sequence goes on from JAFLBE010000002.1 coordinate 20,358, forward strand.
TCCGTTGCAGATAAAAGTGTATCTGTTACCTCAGCCAGCAATCCAATAGCGTTTTCTGCCGAGTTGATTGTAAGCGGCCAACTTTCATCAGAGGTTAACGTTGCAGTCAGATTTGTGGCTCTTCCCCAATCGTTTTGGAGTTTGACTTTAAGTGAAACTATTTCTCCAAAATTGATAAGACCATTTCCATTTCCATCTGAATCAACAATAGAGAACGATTGGAGTTTTATTTCTGGTTTTGCCGGTGTCAAATTGCTCATGGTAAGTGCACTATATGCATTAATTCGACCAGATCCCAGTTTTCCAATATAGCCAGGATTCAGCGCATCAATATTATCCGCAGTTTGTTTGATTCGTTCAACTAGATCAACCAGACCAATTTCAGGGAATTTTGATTTGATAAGGCCTGCTAAAGAGGCAACAAACGGGCTTGCCATTGATGTACCCTGAAAATACTCATATTTTTTACCACCATATAAAGTACTCGGGTAGGGAACAGAACTTAGAAACCCATTGGATGAGGACGTGCTCTGATCACCACCGGGAGCAGCAATTTTTACCCAATTTCCAAATGAAGAATAATAGGCTTTAACATCCGTCCTGGCTACTGAAGAAACTGTCATTGCCCATGGGTGGACATCAAGTTCTGAGGGAGTGTCAAGATTGTCATTTCCAGCTGATATCACCACCAATGTTCCTTTTTGAGTGGCATAAAGACCGGCATCTTCGATTAATTTTCCGCCGTTGGTAAAACTCATATTCAATATATCGGCACCCATGTCAGCGGCATAAATAAATGCTCTGGATTGAAACAAACTGTTACTGGAGCCTTGACCGGCAGTTGTGTGGTAACCGATTCTGATAGGAAGAAGTTTAACTCCCCAGGAAAGTGAGGCGATTCCGATTCCATTATCGGTAACACCTGCTGCAATACCAGCTACATGACTTCCGTGACCGTTAAAATCCATAGGGTTATTGTCTTCGGTTTCACCATCTTCGCCTGTTGCAGGTGTTGTAGATGATTCAACAAAATCCCAACCCCTGAAATCATCAATTTTACCATTTTCATCATCATCGATGCCATTTGTTTTTTTATCATTTCCTACCCCATCCAATCCAGTTTCACCCGGATTGTACCAGATAGAACCCGCAAGGTCTTCATGATCCCAGTCAACACCGGTATCAATGATGGCTATGACCACATTGCTGTCTCCCTTTTGAACTTCCCATGCATCACCTGCCCGAACCTGGCTAAGGGGATGAAGGTTTGTAATCAGTGGATCATTTGGTAAAACTGAACCAATAGTTCGTTGATTATCAACTCCGGACATAAAACCGGTTGTACCAGTCATGTAAACCGGTTCTGCATATTCAACATATTTATTACTGTTTAATTTTGCGGAAATTGAAGAAAGATCGGCTCCTGGTGCTACGGTGTAGATCCAAATGCGGTCAAGTCCAACGGATTGTGCAGCCATATTTACAGAACCCGAAATCAAGGGTTCTGTTGAAACCGCAGAAGTTGCAGATAAAAATTGTTCTGCAAGATTTCGCACTGTCATTTTTGCTGCAACCTGTTTTTTAAATTTAACAACTATCAAATTTCCCTGATTGGTAAGTTTCTTTTTTGTTTCCAGTTTGTCAGCTGAAAAAACTGTCCCAAGTATACTTAATAAAAAAGCTATAGATAAAACCAATGCTTTCATTTGTTTCCCCAATATTAATGAGTAAAAGACAATAAAACCCGTTTTGTTTGCTAATGTAACTTGTTTTAAAATACCAATAACACTCAATAAAGTAAAACATTCAAACCCTTTGAGTGAAGTCATAGGGTATTTTGTTTTGACATTCGTACCAATGAAAGGAACGAATATGAAGGTAGTTAAGGTAAATAGACTAAGTTTATTTCGTATTAGAAAGGGCAATTAAAAAACGAGTTCTTTATAATTTGTATAAATAAAATATAGCGAAAAGGGTTTCCATGGAAAAAAAACAAAATTGGATATAGTAAAACTCCTTAATTTTATTCGGTTTGATGGAAGGGAATAAAAGAGAACTTTAAAACGGTAATTTAATTATTTATGGTAAATCGGGTTTCGGATTATTATAGTAAAGTTCACGCATTCATTGTCAATACTATTAAAAAGAAACTAGGTTTATAGATAAAAATACTTTTTTTACCAAACATACTTGATAAAGTTCAGTTTTCAAGTTAATTTGAATCTGATTAACATTTGATTAAATCTGATGTTGATGAGAATCTTAAGTTCAAAGGAGGAAAAATGATTCGAAAATTAATGCTTCCCCTTTTGGCAGCACTTGGATTTGCTGCTTTAGGGTGTGAAAAATACACAATGCCCGATGTAGATAATTCTGCACCGGGACTAACGATTACGGAACCAACAGTTACTGTCATAACTGACACTTTGAAGGTTTCCGGGGTTGCAACTGATGATAAATATGTGAATTTTCTAACTTTTCGTCTCTTAAACAAAGATGAAAACAACAGTCTTGACTACACTTATAGAGTAAGGTGGAGTAAGACAAATGGTATTCTTCCGGTATCAAACGTTCCCTTCAGTTACGTGGTGCCGATTTCTGGTGCCAGATTAATTGATGGAAATTATAAGCTGGAAGTTGAAGTTGGAGATGTTCAGGGTTTGAAAAATATTCAATCACTTGATTTGCAGTTGACCAAAGCCGGCGTAACCAATGTGGATTCTGGTAGCGTAAGTATTACCCTTGACTCAACCTTAAATGAGTTTGACGGGAAATGGGACAATCGCAAATTTATATCAGTGAGAACACGTAAGGCCTTTGACATTGAAGAAGTTACAACCAATGAAAATACTGCTGAGTCAATTGACCTTGTTTTGGCTGTTATTGAAAATGGTGTTAGCAAAGCTGATAATGATACGCTTTTGATGTCTCCGCTGGAGGCAAAAAACCGGAGTGTTGGTTTAGATTCCGCATCCCACATCATTGATACCAAAAAAGTGGCTTTTACAAAGGAAATCAACATAAGAAACACCACTCTGACGGTTGCTCAACTGGATACAATTAATACAAGCCGCAAGGTTCGCAGAGAGTACACTGCGGGAACCGGGGATGTTAAGTACGTTAAACCACAAGTTGGCAAGGTCTATGCCATAGGTTTGGAAAACAACATCTACGTGCTTGCCTATGTGAAAAGTTATAACCAGCAAAAGGGGGTTTTTACAATCCGCTTTCATCATAAACGGTTTTATCCCTGAGATTTATTAACAGGAATAAAATTTGATTTTAATTGCAACTGGAGGAAAAATGTTTAAAAGAACGTTACTAAATATGGGTTTAATCTGCATACTGTTCACTGCAGCAACTAGTTTTGCTGGTGTTACAGGTAAAATTGCAGGACGGGTTATCGATAAGAAAACTGGTGAGGGATTAGAACTTGCCAACGTTGTTCTTGTAGGTACTCAGTATGGCGCCTCGACTAGCAGAACCGGAAACTACGTGATTCTTGGGGTTCCTGCCGGGACTTATGATCTTAAGTTTGCTTATCTGGGTTATCGCTCAGTAACCGTAAAAAATGCACGGGTTGTGCCAGACATTACACTTGAAATCAATATGGATCTTTCAGAGCTTGAAATTGATTTAAGTGAAATCGTTGTTTCGGCTGACCGGCCACTTTTTGAAAAGGGGAGTACAAACACTACCCGCATCGTTGAAAGTGATCAGCTGGAAAACCTTCCTGTTAGAGGGATTGAAAATATCGCGGCGCTTCAGGCGGGTGTAGTTAAGTCGGATGTTTCCGGGGGTATTACCAGAAGTGCTTCACTCAATATTCGGGGCGGACGTGGAAATGAAACCCTTTATATCATCGATGGGGTAGTTGTAAATGACCCTGTTGCAGTTGGAGGTGGAAATTCAGGTCAGGTCGCCCAAAATGCCGTTGATCAGCTCTCAATCCAAATTGGTGGTTTTGAGGCGAAATATGGTGAAGCAATGTCTGGTATCGTAAATGCAATTACAAAGTCAGGGCAAGACTATTATGCTTTTGGCGGTGAAGTTGTTACTTCAGAGTATTCTGACAATTATGGCTACAATCAATACACAGGCAATGTTAGCGGTCCTGTATATGGAATTAAAGATTTAACTTTTTTTAGTTCATATGAGCGGATCTGGGCCCGGGATACTAACCCCAGATATACCACTGATAAAGCAAGAGAAAATATGAGTGGTGGGGTCAACCGGATTACCGGAAAACTTGATTACCGGTTCAGCCCAACTTTCAGGTTTACAACTTCATTCAATGGATCAAATTCAATGGATAGGGAGTATGTTCACTCATCTGTAAAAAGCAACTCTGAACATAATCCACGTCGGATTCAAAACGAATATTCAATTAATCAACGTGTGTCATGGAGTATTGATGAAACGACATTCATGAACATTGATGGTTATTACCGTGATCAAAATGTTGAGCGTGGTGATGGTGTTTGGTTTGATAATCTTAATGCTTATGGCGATACTTCCTACGCATATCAGTTTATTGACCCTCTTACTGGGCTTCATCCTGGTCAGGCAAGCAATTATGGACCGGATGAACTGACCATTTTTGATCAGAAACATGCAGTTACGACCGGATACTCACTTCGCAATATTAGTTATTGGGGTGGAACTCTTAATTTCACCAGCCAACAGGGCAATCACCTGATTGAAGGTGGAGTTGAAGGCCGGATTCATACCTTCCGAACATATGTGCTTGGTCTAAATGGACTTGCGCAATTCAAAGATTCCCGTACTACTGAAAAACGGTTTTTTGATGCCCGCGCCCGTGCTTATGGGTATGATGTTAACGGAAATGAATCAGACAAAGGTGATGGTGTTACCACCTTTAACCCTCTGTACCCTATAAAAGCTTCTGCCTATCTTCAGGACAAGGTTGAGTTAAAGGATCTTATTTTCAACTTTGGACTTCGTTACGATTTCTACCGTCCCGATGGTGAAAAAGTCAAAGATCCTGATGCTCCAACAAACTTGGGTGGTGGTAGCAGCAGTGTCGGTTCAGAAGATTTTGTGGCTATTGAAGATTTCCACTTTATCTCACCACGCCTCGGAATTGCATTTCCTGTAACTGACAATTCAAAATTCCATGCTGCTTATGGGCGGTTTATTGGCTATCCGGCATTGTTCGAACAGTATGCCTTCAGAAATGCAATTCGGTTCCTGGATGGCGGAACAACAGCTTCTGTAACCAACGGACATGCCAAACCAGAAAATACAATCCAGTATGAAGTTGGGTATAGTTACGCATTTGAAAAGGTTGCATCCATTGACGCTACCCTTTTTTATAAGGAAGTACGTGACTTGCTCAATTTGAATATTTATAAAGTCCCAGGCGGAGTTTATTATTCAGTCAGCAATATTGACTTTTCTACTATAAAAGGGATGAGTTTGGCAGTGAACACCAGAAAATTCGCCAATTTTTTTAGTATGTCAGTCAATTACATGTATCAGGTTGCCGAAGGTACCGGTTCCTCAACAGATGGTAATTTCCAGTCGGCCTTCCGGTCTGGTGTTATTCCCCGGCAGGTAAATCCGTTGAGTTTTGATCAGCGCCATACTTTCTCGTCATCATTGGATTTCAGAACAGGTGCTAATGATGGTCCGGAAATGTTTGGTGTCAGACCAATCAGCCAAGTTGGAGCATTTTTATTGATGACCTTTAACTCAGGCCGTCCTTACACACCAGTTGAACCATACAATACTACAACTGGAGATACTGCTCCGATTACGACAAGCAAGGGTACTGTAAACTCAGCATATGGCCCGTTCAGTTTCAGACTTGATGCAAGATTTGATAAGACGGTAACCTTTGAATTTGGAGCAACCAAATTGAACACTAATTTTTATGTTGATATCATCAACCTTCTCAACAATGAAAATGCTGTTGCAATTTACCGTGCTACCGGTGCTCCTGATGATGATGGCTACTTCTCAACAGATGCTGGCAAAAGTACGCTTAATTCATTTTCAGATGATCCAGCAGTTAAAGATGCTTACCTGAACGATGTTAAACGCATCTTAAAGGATCCAGAAAATTACGGTGCTGCCCGTCAAATACGTTTAGGTATGAGATTTGATTTTTAATCAACAATATAATCAGCTGTGGAGTGACACATGCAAATGAAAAATTTTAGTAAAACAGGTATTGGACTTTTAATCCTAACAATGGGATGGTCTAGTCCTGAGTTTTCCTTCGCTGGAATTGAAGGAAACGGGCCCCGGAAAACACAAAAGTTAAGCAAAGGGGCAGAGTATGTAAACTTTAACTCTTTGGATATTAATGACATCCGGGTTTATTTCCAGAATAACGGAAACGTTCAGGATCCAACAGGAAACTGGGCAGTTGAATATCCGCGTGATAAATCAGCCAAGCCAACGGCAAATCCAACAAAAACAGCCATATTTGCAGCCGGTTTTGCACTTAGCGGATATGTGAAAGGCGACCTTAGGGCTTCATGGATGGCATCAGCCAGCCGTGTTGAAGACTGGCAGCCAGGGAATCTCGACAAATCTGGTAAACCGGCCAATTCAGATAACACTGAATTTAAAGTCTATAAGTACACCAAAACCGACAAACTGGATGGAATTAATGATATAAAAACCTGGCCAGTACAATATGGTGCACCCTGGATGGATAAAAATGGTGTAATGCAAGTCTATAACGGGCTTCCAGCAGACTATAATGGAACCTATAACCCAGCGGCAGGTGACCGCCCTTACTTATATGGCGACCAAATGGTTTGGTATGTAATCAATGATATGGTTGATGAAGCAAATACAAATCGTCGGTTTAAAACGAAGGGTATGGGAATTGAAGCACAGGTAAATGCTTTTGCATTCAATCAAAGCAATGCATTAGCCAATGGTTTTTTTGTGATATACAAATTCATTAACCGCGGCAAAGATGATGTTGAGAATGTAATCTTTTCTGTTTGGTCTGATCCGGATTTGGGTAATAGTGATGATGACCTTGTAGGGGTTGACTCAGTTCGGTCTTTAGCTTACATCTACAATGAAGGAAATACAGATACCAAGTACGGAACACCTCCACCCGTTGCTGGTTATGATTTCTTTTTGGGACCAAAAGTACCACGTACAAAAGTTGTAGGCAATCAAACCGTTCCAGATTCAAATTATGTTGTCAATATTCTGGGTAAAAAGTACTATGGGTTTGAACAGCTGCAAATGAATTCTTTTGTTAAATATGTAAGAGATCGTGCAGATTTACCCGATCCTAATACCGCAACTGAAGCCAGAAATTATCAGGAAGGTAAAAAGTTTAATGGCGCTTTATTTAATCCATTAACTGATGGTAACGGTGGAAAAGCAACAGACAATCCATATATCGTGCATCCAGGTTATCCTGAAACAGGATTGGGTTGGGTTGACAATCAGGGTGGTGACCGCCGGATGATGATCAACACAAAGCCATTTACCTTAGCAAAAGGTGACACTCAGGTTATAGTTGTTGGCTATATGGTTGGTACAGGATCAGATAATAAGGATGGAGTCAAAAAACTTCGCGAGATTGATGATATTTTGCAAAAAGTATTTGGCTTAAACTTTGTTATTGCTGGACCACCTCCTGCACCTGAAACCCTTACGGCACGGATTGATGAATCCGGAAAAATAAACCTGACATTCCCGACTGCTCCATCAATGAAATATGATTTTGATGATGGCTTGACCCGAAAAGTTTTTAAAGGATTCAGAATAAATCAATATAAAAACGGATCAACAGAGGATGTTGTTGACGGTGTTGTAAACAAAAAGGAATTGTTGCTCATTGATGTAAATGATGGTTATGACATTGTCTATGACAGAAAAGAATCTGGGGCGAGTACTTTAGTATTTGATTCAGATAAAAAATTTGAGAATGAGAGTATTTTTCTAAAACCAGATGCTCAATTCAATTTTACAGTTCCTCTTGACAAATTCACAGATTTCCCTTTTATCCAAGGCAAAACCTATACCTTTTCAGTATCCTCAATTGGTATCGATATTAAAAATATTGCACCGATTTATGATAAAGCGAATAAATTGGTTGCATGGGGGTCAGATAGCCCGATTATCGAATCAGGTGAGACAATTGTACAGATTGTTTACAATGGCATAACAGGAAATTCTTTCGCCGTTGAGGATAGTTCGAAATATGTCACCCAGGTTGCAGGTAATGGTGGTGGAATTGTTTTGGTTGATGTGTTGGACAACACCAACCTTGTATCTGACCGTGGTTTTACTGTTGGATTTTTCAACGATGGTTACGATAAGCTCTTGTGGAATCTAAAGGATGCTAAAAGTGATACTTTAATGTCATATAAAGTCCCTGGATTAACTGCATTGGGTAAAGACACTTTGTTGACTGTAAAAGTTGATAGTCTTGATATTTACTCAAAGGAAAGGTTTTTACGACCAATTAATGGATTATCAATCCGGGTCAAAAAACCTGCACCAGAAGTACTAAGTGCAAAATTCAAATCAGGGGAGACTCTTCCGGTTGTGGCGATGAGTACTAAAACAGGCGTTGCTGTTCTTTCAAAAGACGCTTCTTCTGTTGGCGGACTAATCAAAAAAACTGCAGTATTGCCGGTAACTTCCTCAGTTAAGCATGATAACGTAAAAAGTGTGCTGATTGATTTTTCTGATTCGTCTTATGCGTTCCGATATGTTTCAGGGTTTCAGGTTGCTAAATACTTTACTAACCTTGTGAAGAATGTTCCAGAAAAGGTTTTAATTACGGATAAGGAAGTTGACTCAATTGGTTGGGCAGGTTACTCAGCGTTACTTGCAACTGCCACTGAATCTACACCAGGGACATTTGCATCCGGGCGCTGGAAAGCTGCCAGGAAACCTGGAGTTGGAGTTACAAAAGTACCCTTTAAGGTTTTTGATATTTCAACAGATCCAGCCAATCCACGTCAGTTAACAATTGGCTTTATTGAAAGGTTTATTCCTGACAAAGATGGTGATACCTTGCAATATCTGGATGGTCAATGGAATCCGCTTGGAAATTATAATCTGGCACCGGAAATGATTTTAGTTTCCTCTGATACTTATGATCCGAATGTAAAGCAAACTGAAAAGGATACTTCTTTTTACAGGAACTATAAAGATTTTCTTATCAGAAATAATTCCTTTATTTCTCCCTGGATTTTGAGTATTGAAGCTAATTTGAATGCCACTTCTGTTACAACGGATAAGAAAATAGAAATTACTACGAATGTTTTATCTTCTTCAGATAAGTTTTTAATTACAAGCCCTAAAAATCAGGCTGATAGTTATAACGCAGATATTAATAGTAAATTCAATCGTGTAACCATTTATCCAAATCCTTACATGGGTGATAATCCTGCTGAAGTTTCTAACGTTTCCAGATTTGTATCAATTGGAAATCTTCCCCACAAGGCAACCATCCGGATTTATAATCTGGCAGGTCAATTGGTGCGGAAGCTTGAAAAGGATGACATTACGAATATAACCACCTGGGATCTTAAAAACCTAACAGGTCTTTATGTTGCCTCTGGTGTTTACCTCATTCATATTGAGTCGCCGGGGTTGGGATCAAAGGTGCTTAAGTTTGCCTTGATTCAACGTCAGGAACGAATTGACACCTATTAATATCAGGGAGAATATAAAACAATGTCAAAAATATTATTAATGATTTTAACCCTGGCTTTATGTGCAAGCCAGGGATATGCCGGAAATAAAAGCCGGACAGGAACTGCTGGTGCAGTTGAATTACTAATTCCAGTAAGTGCAAAAAACCTTGCTGTTGGTAATTCAATGATCTCAGCTCAATCTGGAATTGATGGAGTATCGGTTAACCCGGCTTCTATTGGATTACTTTCCAAAAATGAATTAGCCTTTTCTACATTTGACTACCTTGCTGGCATCAAGCTGTATTATTTTGCCGGCGGGTTTAGTTTTGGAGATTTGGGCAATCTTGGCTTTTCAATCAGAAGCCTTGATTTTGGAAAGATTGACAAAACAACAAACGAAAGTCCGGAAGGTACAGGGGAAACATTTTCTCCAACCTATGTGACCGCATCTGTGATTTTGGGTCGTGAGTTAACCGAGAATATTCAATTTGGAATGCAGGTAAAATACGTTCACGAATCATTTAACAATGCATCGGCAGGTGGAGTTGGGTTTGATGTCGGCTTCCAATATACCGGAGTTAGTGTTTTACCAGGATTGAATTTTGGGATTGCACTCAAAAATATAAACCTGAATAAACTCAAGTTTGAAGGTCAGGGAATGACCAATGCAACTGGTCCTGTTGCAGGGGCAAACCTTGGCGTTGACAAGAAGCAATGGACAACCCCGACTGAATCATTTGATATGCCATCTACTTTTGAATTTGGTTTATCATACGAACTTGGACTGGATGATCTTCAATCGCTGACTCTTGGCACAACCTACATCAATAATAATATCTCTACAGATGAGTATAATTTTGGTGGGGAATACAATTACCAGAATATGATTTTTCTGAGATCTGGATATTCCTATGTACCAGATGGAATTGATAATCTCTACGGATTAACACTTGGTGGTGGGTTGTCATACAATTTAGGGTTTCAACTTACAGTAGATTACGCCTATCAGCAAGTGAATTATTTCTCAGGTGCAAATCAATTAGTTACCTTGAGAATTGGAATCTGATTTGTTTCATTTTATTGCTGAAGCTGGGACTGGGGTTAAAATCCTAATCCCAGCTTTTTTTTTATAGTGGAGATTCAATTGAGTAACCGATTATCCCTTTTTTTAGTAGGTTTATTGTTAAGTTATTCCTCTATTCATGCACAGACCGCATTTATTTTTCCATCCTCAAAAATCAGTGGAATATCAGAAACAGAAATTACATTGATAACAAATGATTACTTGTGGGGTGGTGAGATTGAAAGTGGAAATGCTGTATTGAGTTATACCGGAAAGTCACTTTTATCAAATGATTCCCTTTTAATCAGAGTTCCACTTGATAAAATCCAACCGGGTAAAGTATTAAATGTAAGCCGTACTTTAAGTTATCCCTTTCAAAGTGGAAAATATCCGTCAGAAATTAATATAAGCAGGTACATAACCGTACACGATTCACTTAAGACGGCAATATTTCAAAAAATATTTTTGATTATGAACCCCAAAGGGTTTGTTTCTGCCGAGCTCTTTTCAACTAAAAAATTGTTTGGAAAATCAATTCCTGTTCAGAAAAAAATATATGACTTCAGTTCAGACTCCCTTACATTGAAAATGCAGTTTAATAATTCGGAACCTCTAAGTGATGTCAGTGTTTTGCTAACGGCTACATTGGGTCAAGATGCTGAATTGATGAAAAAAATTAAGATAGGAACAATTAATTCGGGGGATGAATTCAAATTTGAAATCGGTACCTTACCTGAATCCTTCAGATTTGGAGGGAAAGTACTTATCAGTGCGGAAATTTATAATTCACAGAAGGAATTACTTTTTTCATTGGATGAAATATCCATTTTCCTAAAAGGATTAAATGGGACAGACAAAAATATAACTAAGAACACAATTGATCCATTTGGTCTTGAGGTTTATCCTGATGACGAAATTGAAAGTTTATTCAATATTGCAGAGTATTTTGCTGATAGTCAGGAACGGCTGTTGATAAAAAATTTAGTGTCGAGAAAGGATAAAATTTCTTTCCTGAATACTTTCTGGACAAAGCGTGAAAATACAACATCAAAATATTTACCAAATTTTGTTGAATTGATAAATAGAATACGTATTTGTACTGACAGGAAATTAAGCCGGGGTGATAAACATTTTTGGAAATCAGATAGGGTTAGGATTGTTTTAGTTTATGGTGTTCCAGATCAAATTGACAAAGAACCCTTTGGGATGAATAATTTTTCAAGTGAAACCTGGAGTTATAATCAAATTGAAAACGGAGTTAAATTTGTTTTTGTTGATTTGACAAAAGACGGCGATTTCAGGTTGGTCCATAGCAGCAAAACTGGTGAAATCTATAATCCAACCTACAAAAACCAATATGAAAAGAAATCTGACTTTGATTAAACCACTACATCCAGGATACTTATTATGGTTAAAAAATAATTTTTAACCAGGGGTTTATTTAATAATATTTGATTGAAATTAAAATTATGATCAATTTTATGGCTGTTACTTTTTGAAAGATTATAATGAAATTTCTCATCAGTCTGGTTTTGGGTTTTTCCCCGATTTTGGGATTTGCACAATCAAATACAGCACAGTTATTTATCGTACAGGATAGTTGGTCAGATTCAACTATTCAGCATTCAATTTATGGCTATCTTACCCAAACTCAGTCTGAACAAGACACCGCAGACCTTGAGTTTTTTAGCTCCGGACAACTTGTAGACAAAAAAATACTAACCATTCAGGATATTGATTACTCTTTAATCAATTACAAATCAGTTCAACCAAGAAATGTTCATATCGATTCCTGCAAATTTACCTTTCGCACCGGACGAATTATAAAATATCAGGTTTCCCAATATCTTATTAGAAGAACGGAAAAAGTGGTCTTCTCTCCTCTTGTACCCTTTCTGCAAAAAAGAAAATCAGGTGAATCATTATTTAAAATACCAGCAAATACCTTCAGCCCTGATTCAGATTCACTTACCTTTTCAATTGCGACACAATTCTTTCCGGGAAATAAACAGAGCAGACTGGGGTACCAATTTTATTTGAGATCATCAAATCAGGATACCCTGGTCAAATTTTATAAAAGGATACCTGATTCAACCCAACGACTCAATACGGTTACTCTTGCCTTAAACAAAATACCTTCTGGTAAGTATGAATTAATAGTTGATTTATTAATCAACAATTCAATAGAGGGGAAGATAAATGGAGGGCCTGTATATATTTTATCAGGGAAATCAAATGAAGGGGTCACTCAAAGGAATGTTGATCAGGCAGAGTCTGGTACATTCTTTAATGACTACACTGAAAACGAGTTGGATGAATTTTTAGAGAAATCAAGGTTTATTGCTTCTAATGAGGAATTAAAGTTATATGGGAATTTGAGCAGCATTAATCAAAAACAAAAATTTCTGAATTCATTTTGGATAAAAAGACAAAACGATCAGGAAAATAATTTGTTCAGATATTTGGAAAAACTCTCAATTGTTGAAGATAAATTTGGACAAAAGGGGAAAAAGGGCTTTAAAACTGACCGGGGTCGGGTTTATTTGAGATATGGCCAATGTGATGATGTTTTTGTTTCAAATTCAACACAATCTGTTAAGCCATTTGAGGTTTGGTTTTACCCAACACTAAACGGCCAAACCAGTGTTTACTTCTATTTTATTGACCAAAAAGGCTATGGCGACCTTCAGCTAATCCATTCAACTGCAAGAGATGAAGTCTACAATCCTACTTTGTTAGAACGTCTTGGGATTGAAGCAACAAATTACAGGAACTAAGTGTGTTAACCCTTTTTGCACAGTTTTTCAAGGATCAATCAATTGAGGAAATTGATAAAACCGGCATTACCGTGGGTAATATTATCGAAAAAATCTTCCCCTATAGAAAAAAGGTTATTCAGGAAAATATTAAATATTTCCTGAAATGGGCGAATCGGCCTGAATCTGATTTAGACAATTTAGTCAGCCAAAATTATGAACACATGGGAATGCTTTTTTTTGAGAATTTCTGGCTTACAAGGGTCGGTTTAATCGAATATACGCAACATGTCACACTTGAAGTTGACTCAAGTCTTAAAAGTGCGCTTGAAAACGAAAAACCTGGCGTTGTTTTAATTGGTCACCTGGGGAATTGGGAGCTTTTAGTTTCAGGAATTCCACTTTTAACAGGAAAGCCTATTTCATTTATTTCCAAAAAAATAAAAAGCAAATCGGTTAATTTCTTCATGCACTCATTAAGGGAACAATACCTAAACAGAATGGTTCCAACGGAAGATGCACGGGATGTTATTAACAAAATTCTGAAATCAGGAAAAAGTATAGGTTTGGCAGCAGATCAGAGTGCTCCAATTGAAAGTTATTGGGATTATTTTATTGGCCGACCAGTTCCCATGTTTTTAGGTCCCGCCTCATTTGCGTTAAAGAACAGAATTCCAATTTACTTTCTTGCTCCAATTCGAACAGGACCTGGAACATTTGTGATTTATGGTGAAGAAATTCAAACAGATGATCTTGATCCGGAAGAAAAGCAAAGTTTATACATTCTTACAACCCGACATACCCGAGTTTTGGAGACTTACATAAAAAGGTACCCAGAGCAATATTATTGGATTCACCGCCGTTGGAAACACACGTCAAAATGGCAATCTTACCTACCTAAATACCAGCACTGAATTTTAAACCTCATGATTCTTAAGAATAAAATTGGTTTTTCTCATCAATAACCAATTAATTCTTTATTTTTGTATCAGGAATTGATTTACACAGCAATGTTGGAAATCAAGTTCTTCAGGTCAAGCAATCAAATTGAAAATCCCTATGAATAAATATTATTTCCTTGTTTTGTTTTTTGTTGTCACCCATTCCTGTTCAAATGAAACTGACATTAGCGAAAATCCGATACCCTATGCAAAAGGTACGGATAGTGTTGACACTATTTCAAAACCTGATAGTTCTCTTGCTGGCCAACCTTTTGACACAACTGCAATTGCACAATTTGATTCAATCAGGGTTGATTCACTTTCAGTTGACCAGGATGACGAAGAAGACACCGAATCTGATTCTATTGCAATTGTACCCTCTGGATCCGATAGTCTTCAAGATGTAAAAACGGAAAAGGAGATTATTCCAGAAACCCCTATTCAGAAGCCAATTAAGCCTGTCGTTGAAAAAACCCCTGTAATTACAAAGCCAAAACCCAAAAAACCTGCAGAGTTTGATTACCGAACAATGAATCTGGATGCCTACAGGTTAGGTGAAAAGTTAACTTTTGATATCAGATATGGTGTTATTGTGGCTGGAACTGGTGTCATGACTGTTGATAAAGAATTTGTTTATAAAAACAGAATTGTGCAACGTGTTTTTTTTGAGGCAAAATCCACTTCTGCTTATTCCTGGATATATAAAGTGGAAGATCAATATGTATCTTATCTTGATAAGTATGGCATTTATCCCTGGAAATTTATCCAAAAAATAAGAGAAGGAAGTTACAAGAAAGATACAGAAGTTGAATTTGATCAGGTAAGGGGAATTGCATTCGAACGGGGGAAGCAATATAAAATCCCCTCTTACACACATGATATAATCAGTGCATTTTACTATTTCCGAAATATTGACCTAAAGGCAGCAAAACCAGGAAGTATTATTAAGCTAAGTAATTATTCAAAAGGTAAAGTGCATCCCCTTGATGTTCGGGTTGTTGGTTGGCAAAAAATTAAAGTACCGGCCGGAACATTTAATTGTGTTGTACTTGAGCCAATGGTGAAAGCAGGCGGATTATTCAAAAATGAAGGAACCCTGTTTGTTTGGTTAACCAATGATCAGTTAAAAATACCTGTAAAAGTGGAAACAAAAGTATTAATAGGGTCAATTTCAGTTGAACTCAGCAAAATAGAGGGAATTAACAGATCGATTCCTGCGAAAGTGTCTAAATGAGCGTTGATGATTTAAAGAATTCAGAACATCGGTTTATCCTGGATGGGCAGGCAGAAGTTAAACAGATTAGTCCCACATTACTTGCATGGATAAGTCTGCCAGTTATTTTTATCATCTATCAGGGACTTGGATCAGTTTTGGTTTTATTTCTGGGAAACCCTGACTTATCAGTTGATATAAACGGTACCAGGATTTCTCAAGGTCTTGCCCAGCTATTTTTCCTGATTTTGCCCGTTTATTTACTTACCTTGCTGCACACCCGGCAGGTTTTTGACTACACCTATTTAAAAAATAGCAGGTTACCATCCGTTGCCTGGATTCTGATTCCAGTATCAATTGTTGCCATTCAGCCATTTATTCAAACTATAGGATATGCGGAAAGACAGATTCCCTGGCCTGATCAGTTGCTGGCGCTAAGGGATCAACTGGAAGGAATGATGAAATTGCTGGTTACTGCTAATGGGGTAACAGAGCTACTATTAATCGTGCTGGTTGTATCCGTAATACCAGCCTTTGCCGAAGAATTTTATTTCAGAGGATATCTTCTCAGAAATTTTTCACGAACTCATACTCCAACCGTTACCGTTGTACTAACGGGTACCCTTTTTGGATTATTTCACTTTAATCT
Organism: Bacteroidota bacterium; assembly: GCA_017303995.1. Taxonomy (GTDB): domain Bacteria; phylum Bacteroidota; class JABWAT01; order JABWAT01; family JABWAT01; genus JAFLBE01. The sequence continues at coordinate 36,630 of JAFLBE010000002.1, forward strand.
GTTTCAAATAACGGGTTTAATTCTGCTGGGTATTTATTTTTCCTTCCTTGTATGGTATTTTCAATCATTGTGGGCTGGAATTCTTGCCCATTTTACAAATAATTTTCTGGCGGTAATGATTTATTATCTTTCCAGTCAGATGAATCTGGCCGTACCATTGGATGACCCGGATTATTCATTTCCACTCGCAGCTGTAGCGGTTTCGCTGGTTCTTTTCGGACTATTACTGTGGGGACTTTTAAATTCAGGGAAACAACAACCTAAACCTTCCGGAGGATGATATGAGATACTGTCCAGACTGCGGATATGAATACAAACCGGACGTGACTGAATGTTCGGATTGCCACACAGAAATAATTGAATTTGACAGTGAAATCTGCGCAAACTGTGGTGAAGTCACTCCAGACCATATGACATTTTGTGAACATTGCGGAAATTTTGTGAGTGAACCCAGAAAGTTTCAATTCACAATAAAAACACAGGAACGTGATGTAGTTGGTGCGTGTGTTATTTGTGGTGACTGGATCCATGAAGGTCGTGGCAGAAAAGACAACAACAAATGGTTTTGTGATGATGATGACCACTATGAAATATACGAAGATTGGGTTGTTGTTTATACTGCCGGTGTTGAGTATCAAGCCCTTATTTTGAAAGCTACACTTGAATCAGCCTCTATACCCTGCCTGATTTTTAATCAAAAAGACAGTTCGTATGTAACAACTTCTGGTGATCTTGCAGTTATAAAGGTGATGGTACCCAAAGAACACCTTCAGGAAGCTGAAGAAATTTTAGCAGAAAATAAAACAAACGAAACTGATTAAGGTTCTTGTTCATGAGTAATATGGTTGTTCGGATTCTTACTGCATTAGTTTTGGGTCCGGTTGTTCTTGCAGGTATTTACCTGGGTGGCTGGTTTTTGTTGATGATCACATTGTTAATCAGTGTGGTTTCGGTTTGGGAATTTTTTATGATGGCAAAGGTGAAATCAATTTCTCCAAATTTTGTTGCCGGTTTACTACTTTCAGTTTTGTTTCCGGTTTCATTTTTTGCAATTGATTTTCCGGTTTCGCCAGCAGGATTAGTGGTGCTTTCTGTTTTTGTAATTTCGCTGGCTGAACTTTTCAGAGATAAAGCCAATCCGGTTTTAAATATCGGATTTACTGTATTTGGATCAGCCTACATCGGAATTGGAATTGGCAGTTTTCTGGGTATCAGGCATATGATTCCGGGTGAGGGTGCAGATACGCCACTGGCCTGGCTTTTACTCGCAGTGGTTTTCGGTATTTGGATGTGTGATTCTTTTGCCTATTTTGGCGGTAAGTTACTTGGGCGCAAAAAGTTATTCCCAAGAGTAAGTCCAAATAAAACCTGGGAAGGGGCACTTTCAGGTTTTGTAGCTTCATTGATCACAGTTTACCTTTTTAGTACGCTGACACCGATGGAAGATCTCCATCTTACTTTAACCGAAATAGTATTTTTAGGAATTATTCCAGGGCTTTTTGGTCAGCTTGGTGATTTGACAGAGTCACTATTCAAGCGTGATACCGGAGTTAAAGATTCATCACATCTCATTCCCGGACACGGGGGTATGTTTGACCGTTTCGACAGTCTGATTTTGGTTGCCCCAATTGTGTTTAGCTATCTCAAATTTATTGTTTTCAAGGGATAAAAAATGGCAAAAAATCAAAACCTTGATGATCTGATTTCCCGGCTAGAAGAAAAGGAAAAAGAAGCATCCATTATTTATGCGGATGAGGAAACTGAACAGGTTGTCATTTTTGAATTGGGTGGGTCACTCTTCGCTTTTCCAGGTAAACAGGTTTTTGAAATTACCACTTTTGAATCAATCACAACCGTTCCCGGTCTTCCATCCTATTTTTCAGGTCTGATTACTCTCAGGGGTGCTGTTGAGGCCGTTGTGAATCTAAAATATCTTCTTAATCTGCCGTCCGATTCACAGATTTACGGTACACGGATTATATTTCTTAAGTCTGATGATCATGTTCTTGGTGGACTGGCAGACCTGGTTTTTGATGTCATTGCAATCCCAAGAAGCAATATTCATCCACCTCTTCAGACCCTTGATGAAATTAAAGCGGAGTTTGTAATTGGGGATTTTGAGTATAAGGAAAAACAAGTTGTTTTTCTAAGCATAACAAAAATATTTTCTAAAATAGCCGAACTTTCAAAGGCTTGATTCAATGAGCTATTCTTTTCTCATTTTTAGTGTTTTCAATAGCAAATTTGCTATCAGCAGTGAGCAGATTTACCGAATTGAAAGATTTGATGTAGAAAATGTTGAGTACAAAGACAGTCATCCTTCCTTTTATCGGGTTGGGGATTATGTGATTTCATTGGATTGGTTAACTGATTCTGAAATTAATTTTGATGATCCTGCCAATTTTTCCAGACTAATCCTTTATCGGTCATCCACAAAAATCAGGGGGATTCCGGTAACCGATCTTCATAAAGTAGAGTCCTTTTATGATGTCAGTAAGATTTCAAGTGTCCCTAAATTTTTCAGGGGAAGACCTGTTTTAAACTGGGTACATGCTTTCATTACTGCCAATGGCCAGATAATTCCTATTTTAAACCTTGAGACCCTGGCATCTCTTAATTTGAGTGCTCAGGTTTCGCAATAATGCAGGTTGAGTTATGATCAGGACCAGAAGTATTCAGTTCACTCTTCTACTTACCATTTCGGTACTTACTCTCCTTTTAATTATTGCTATCTCCTATTTTGCCCATCAGGCTGCCTTGACTATCATCAATCAGGAAGCAGATAAGCAATACTCCCAAAAAGTTGATGATTTTTCCCGTCAAACCGATACCTATCTCAAAGGTTATGAAAAACTATTAGATTTGATTTCAAATAGCCGGCACGTAAAGGAAATTTTAAAGGATCATGATATTGCGGGATATCAAGCAAGGAGTACAGATCAGACCTGGCAAGCAGTAAGGAAGGATTTAATGCTTCCGGTATTTCAGGCAAACCGAGATGCAATTCGCCTTTTATATTTTGGCAGTGAAAAGCATGGTGAAAATTATCGCCAAAATGATACGACGTATAAAAATAAGTATGATGCAAGAATAAGAAAGTGGTATACAACTGCACGGGAGCAAAACCGTCTGACTTATACAAACTATCCGTCAGCAAACAGAAAAGGGATTGATGTAACGATATCGAATCCTATTCATGATGCTTTTGGAGAATTACTTGGTGTGGCTGGAATGGATTTGATTACTGAACAGATTTTTTCTGGTTTAAGTCAGGAATTTCTGGACTCCAGTTCTATTGCTGTCGTTTTTGATACCGTAGGTACCATTTTGTTTCATCCGGATAAATCAGTAATTCTGAAGAATCTCGATGATTCAACTTTAAATCTCGGGTCTTCCTTCGTTTCAATGGGAAAAAATATGATTGCCGGGGGATCTGGTAAAGCATACTTTACTGATTTAACCGGAGAAGACTATATTGCTTATTTTTCACCGGTAGGTGCAACCGGCTGGGTAACGGGAATTGCTGTTAAGACTGCTAAATTACATGAACCAACCGAATCGCTTTTAACTAAAATCATCATAGTTGATTGTATTGTTCTTATTCTGGTTTTGATCGTTTCCTGGTTTATTACCCGGCGGATGACATTTGCACTCAGGATGATCGTCGCTAATTTAAAATCGATTGCTTTGGGGGACACTGCCCGTCACCGCCAGCTTACCTTAAGTACAAATGATGAATTTGGTGAACTTGCTCATTGGTTTAATGCATTTGCAGAAAAGTATGAATCACTTTTCGAACAACTTAGTCAGCGCGGAATTCAAATTTCTGAATTATCGGGTCAACTTAATAATTCAATTTTCCAACTAAATGCAGCAGCAATTGAGCAATCAACGGCAGTTGTTGAGACAACCAGTACCATGGAGGAAATGCATAAATCCAGCCTGAATATTTCTGAAAGTTCAGAGGGTGTTCTCAGTGCGGCCAGCCGAAATCAGTCAGCAGCAAAAGAGGGTGTTGAGCTGATGAGGGTTTTTCTGAAGAAAATGGAAGATATCGACAAATTAAATCAGGAAAAAACCCACGATATTCTTCAGATGAAAAAGAAGGTCACCCGAATACATGAAGTTATGGGATTGATTAAAGGGATCAATGAGCAAACTAAACTGATTGCATTCAACGCCTCACTAGAAGCTTCGGGTGCAGGAGAAGGTGGCAAACGATTTGCTGTAGTTGCAAATGAAATTCGCCGTCTTGCTGATACTGTCCAGGAATCAATGGAAGAAATCAGGGCTATGACTGATGAAATTCAAACACAGACTCACTTACTAATTAAGGGAGCTGATGAAAGCAATCAGATGGTTGCCTCTGGTGTACAGGCTTCGCGTGATGTTGAAACCCACTTCAACTCAATTTATGCAGTGGCAGAAATGGTCACCCTAAATTCAAGACAGATTACACAGGCAACAACCCAGCAACGGGTTGCAAGTGAACAGATTGTTGCAACCCTTCATGATATTTCTGCAGCTATTAATCATGTCGTAAGCATGGCTTCAGATGTTTCTCACATTTCTCAGGAACTGGAAGTCATTTCAACTGATTTTAAAAAACTGGGTTCAATTTAAAATAATGAAAAAATCTTTTAGCCTTAGGTATCGAATACTATTTTCTTTGGTTGGTGTCACTTCTTTGGTGATGGTGATTATATCGGTTATTACCTTCTATGTTGCCGGAAACCTTCGTCATGATTCTAATGATCGGTATTTTTCGACACAGATCATGAATTTTTCAAACCTTTTTGAATTGGAAATTGCAAATTACCAGCATAACCTGAAATCCGTCACAGAATCAAATCAATCTGAAATCAGTGATTTCTTTGCAAACAGAGATTCAAAGGGTGATTCCGGGAAAAACCTTCAGGAGGAGATGAAATTTTTCCTTTCGGGTGATCGTGAAATTGTTACCAATTACTTTGTGGCGTTACCACAAAATGGGCTTTTTGCAGGACAGGAAAAGGTGAATCAGTCACTTTTAACCCAAATGTTAAAATCAGGTGCAAATATAAAACCTTTGGTTCTACATGATGCCCTAACCCAAAACGGACAACCCAGATTGATTTTAACAACTCCTTCAACGAACGGGAATGCTGCTTCGGAAAGAGGTTTTACCGGTTTAGTTATCAACTTTCCAAAACTAATTGAAAAACTTGAGACACTGACTGCTGATTCGGGTATTTATATTCAGTTTTTCGATCAGAATGACCATCTTATTTTTGCTTCAGATCCTGAATTCTTGCCCTTTATCGGGCAAATTGTAAAAGATGAAAATGGTCTCCCTTTTAACTTTGAGGGCGGAATTCACTCTGCGAAAAAAGGTATAACCAATATTGATAATTGGAATAACCGGTCTTTGTATGTTGTTTCTATCGAAAACACACCATTTAGAATCCTATTTTCCATACCAGATGCTGACCTGAAGGCTTCTGTTACTGAAATCAGTAATCTTCTGATTGTTTTTAACGTGATCTTATTTATTACCTTGATTTTTTTAGCCTGGTACAATTCATCCAAGGTCATTCGCCCTGTTACACATCTTACCCGACTGATCAGGGACACATCTGCCGGAACACTGAAATTATCTGATCTGGTTGATAAAAAGCAGGATGCCGAGTTTCAGGAGCTTGGGATGGCTTTCAGAGATTTTATCTTGTCATCAACTTCAGTAGTAGATGGAATCAAGCAAAACGGAATTGAACTGAGCGGAATGACCGAAGACATCAATGGTACGTTGTCTAAGTTTTCTGAATCGGCTTCAACTTTATCCGCTGCGGTGGCTCAAACAACATCAGCAATGGAAGAAATGGCCGCTTCCAGCAGGAATATTTCGGCAACAACAGGTTCAGTCGTAGCCATCGCCCGTCAAAGTCAAACCCGGGCTCTTGACGGTTTAGAAGAGTTTAAAGCTTTTCTGAAAAAAATGGAAGAAATCAGGGCTAAAAATGATAACCGTTCACATGATATCGTTTCACTGGGGAAAAAAGCAGCCAGAATAACTGAGATCATGACAATTATTAACCATATTAATGAACAGACAAAACTGATAGCCTTTAATGCTGCACTCGAAGCCTCCGGTGCCGGTGAAGCCGGAAAAAGATTTTCGGTTGTTGCAAATGAAATCAGACGCCTTGCAGAAAATGTGCAGGAATCGACAGAAGAAATTAAAATGATGATCAGTGAAATCCAGCAATCAACCGGAGAGTTGATGAAGGGAACTGCTGAAGCAAATTCTTCTATTCAAACCGGCGTTAATCAGGTAAAAGAAATTGTGAATTCAATGAACCTGTTTGTTGATGAAGCCAAAAATACAACTGAATCTGCCCAGCAAATCAGTTATTCAACACAGCAACAATTAAGTGCCGCTGAAGAAATTGTGACAACATTACATGATATTTCACTTACAGCCTCTCAGTTTGCAGAAATGAGTACTGATCTTGCAAATACAGCTGAAAGGTTAAATTCGATGTCAGTTCAACTTGTCGAAATGAGCATAGTAAGTGTCCATAAATAAAAAAGAAACCGGAAAACCTGAATGCCAGTGAAAAAAGTCAGAGTTCTGATTGTGGATGATTCCCCGACAGTCAGAGATATTTTCAGGGCAATCTTTGAATCTGATCCAGATGTGGAAGTGATTGGTGAAGCAGCAAATGGACAGGAAGCAATTGACTTTGTAGTCAAAGATCGTCCCAGCATCATTACGATGGATGTTTTCATGCCCAAAATGAATGGTCCGGATGCCATTCAGCATATTATGGGCAATGCTGCAACTCCGATTTTGGTGGTTACCACTGCAAAAGATGCAACACTGGCTTTTCAATGCCTGAGCAAAGGCGCTCTTGAAGTTATTGAAAAACCTGATTTTGCCTATATTCAGGATGAAAATAAACGAAAAGGTTTGATTACAAAGCTAAAATCACTGTCAACGGTTCCGGTTGTTACTCATATGGCCGGGAAAACAAAAACGGTCAGAGAACCTGTAAAGGCTGATTTCAGCAATAAACGAATTGTTGCAATTTGTTCAAGTACCGGCGGTCCGAAGGCACTTTCAATTTTACTTGGACAAATGCCGGCTGACTTTCCTTATCCGATAGTGATAACACAGCACATGTTTGAAGGCTTTATTGACGGACTTGTTGAATGGCTACAGACAACCACAACTCTAAAAGTAAAAGTTGCTGAGCACGGAGAGGTATTATTGAAGGGTGTTGTTTATGTTGCCCCGACCGGAAAACACCTTGAAGTTTCAATAGCTGAAACCGTTAAACTTACCAATGAAGGTTTGGTTGAAGGCCACCGGCCATCCGGTGAAAAATTATTTGCATCAGTCGCTTCTGTTTACGGAAGAAAGGCAATTGGCGTCATTCTTACCGGGATGGGTGGCGATGGCTCAACATCACTCGGACTTATAAAAAATGCTGGCGGTTTAACCATTGCCCAGGATGAAAAAACTTGCGTTGTTTTTGGAATGCCAAGGGAAGCAATTGCAAAAGGAAATGCCAATATGGTTTTGCCTTTGACTGATATTGCTCCGGCGATAATTAAACACCTTTCTCATACTATTGTGGCAAAGGTTTAAACGTGTCATCAACCTCTGTCCAGATTCAGAAATTTGCTTCTACTATAACTGAACGTTATGGCATTGTGGTTACCCGTGAACAACGTGAGTCACTTTCAAGATATGTAGCAGAGCGAATGACCTATCTTGGGTATCAGTATTTTGATGACTATTATTCCTGGCTTCAGTTCAAAGCGAATGAAATTGAATGGGAACAGTACATCAGTCTGATCACAAATAACGAAACATATTTTTTCAGAGAACCCAACCATTTCAGGGTATTAGATACTCTTATTTTTGACGAGTTGATGAGAACCGTTCCTGCCGACCGGAAAATCAGAATCTGGAGTTGTGGTTGTTCATCTGGTGAAGAACCTTACTCGATTGCCACTTTGATAAAAGATAAATATGGTCTGGCGGTTCTTCAAAAAAGGTTTGAAGTGATTGCAAGTGACCTTGATCAGAAAATTCTTGCATCTGCCAGAAATGCTGAATACGGGAAAAATTCTTTCAGGGTGAAAGAACACGCCTATATTCTTTCCAATTTTACAGAGACACAAAATTCACGCTGGAAATTAAATGAAGATCTGGCGGGCGCGGTTAAGTTTTTCAGGTTTAATGTTTGTGAAGACCCTGATAAAATCGAAAACCTGGCCGAACCGGTTGATCTGATCTTTTTTAGAAATGTTTCTATTTATTTCACAGCGGAAACCTTAAAGAAGGTACAACATTCGCTCCAAAGCCGGCTTAATCTGAACGGATACCTTTTTGTTGCCAGTTGCGAAACCATGCTTCATGATCTGGGTCAGTTGAGATTGATGGATCAGGGTGGGGCATTCCTGTTTAAAAAATCATTAGCTGCAGTGGCAGCTGAACCGTTTAAATTGAATACAAAACCCTCTGCGGTCAAAAAAGAGGATTTTCAACAACCAAAAATTGAAAGTTATGAAACCCTGCTTCAGAGAATCAGAGGTTTGATTGATGACAGAAAACCAGCACATTCAGAAAAACGGGCAGTCAATGATGCAATTGATGTTGTCAATCAGGCAATCAGTCAGAATCAGGATCAAATAACCAATTTAGCGCTACTACGTTTGCAGGAAGATCTGTTTGAAGAATCAGTCAGGCTGATCGCGCATAAAAAGGATAAATCCTTTAAAGATCTTTCAGTTGAAGCTTATTCTCTGATGTCTCTCAGCCGGTTTGGTGAAGCTGAAACGCCTATTGAAAAAATGAAAAAAATGGAAGAGTTCAATCCGGTTGGATATTTATTTGATGGACTGAATTTTAAACTACAGGGTCGGTTTGATCAGGCTGTCGTTTCATTCAGACGGTGTATTTATCTGGATTTGAGTTTTTCTACACCCCATTTTCACCTTGGAAATATCTATCAACAAACCAAAAAATGGTCGCTGGCAAAGAGTGAATATGAACTGACTTTGAAATTGATTGATAAAAACCGTAAGCAGCTGATTGAATTTAATAAACCGGATGTTTCAATTGATTACATCCAGTATGCTTGCCAGAAAATACTGAAGAATTATAACCAGGAAATGAATGAGAAGGTGAACTGATGCAACTGAATCAGGCCATGTTCATTGATAAATTTTGCAATGAAGCAACACAGGTTAAAGAGAAAATTGAAGGTGCCCTGGGTGCTCTCAATGAAAACCCAGAAAATAATGATGAAATTTTAGTGATTAAAAGAGCTTCTCATAGTCTGAAAGGACTAAGTTTAATGCTGAAATTCACCGCAGTTGGGCAACTTATGGCGGCAGCTGAACAGGTCAGCGAAAAATTTGCAAATGGTGGAAGGGGAGCAGACCCTGATTACTTGTATCTTTTGATGGAAGTCTTAACTGCACTTGATGAATCAATTGATAAAATTAAATCCGGCGAAGGCAATAGTCTGAACTGGGATGAACTCACAGAAAAGTTGAAACAACTCTGAGGCCGGCTACATGGCAGGACTAGATACCTCAAAATTTGCCCAGAGGTTCAGTGCAGAAAGCAGGGAAAAAGTTTCCGGCATTTACGCACAACTTCAGGCTGGTCCGTTGGGTGACTACCCGGATGCACTCGATCAGATCCGGAAAAATGTTCATTCACTGAACGGTGTGGCAAACATGCTTAAATTTTCCACGATTGGTCAGTTGGCTGCCGAAATGGAGTCCATTCTGAAATCAATGGTGGATAAAAAGACTGAAACCTATCCGTGGGTAAACCAGCTTGTTGAAAAATTTGCCGGCATAATTACCAGCGAAATCCAACGTATTGAAGCTGACCCTAAGGCTGAACAATACCGACATACTTTTCTGGATACTTTAAAGCAAGTATCCGGCGGTGGAATTTACACACCTGAATTGGTCCAGACCAAAGAATCGAAACAAGAAGATCTTCGGTTTACCAAAGAACGGTTCCTGAAAAAATTTATTACAGAAGCTGAAGGATATGTAACCGAATTAACTTCAATTTTGGGTAGTCTGTACACACCGGAAGATCTTGAAACCCGCCAGACTGATTTAAAAAATGTAGTTCACGCTTTTAAGGGTTCGTCACGTTTGCTTGGGTTCAATGATCTCTTTACCAATCTTGAACGCCTTGAAGATTTTTTCAATGATAATATTAAACTGGGAAGGATTCTTCCCGAACAGTTTAAAACTGATTTTAAGGAAGTCACTAACAAGCTTACAGTCGCTCTGAACCGGATTTCAGGTGGAGAGATGGAAAACACTTCTGATCCTGGTTTGCAGGAAAGTGTTAACCGTATTCTTGGCGTTGAGACAAAAGCAGTTATTCCGGTTAGGGTTGAAAAACCTGCAATTGTGGTTTCAACCCCAGCACCCGAAATAAAAATTGAAAAACCAAAACCAGCCGCTGAACCTTCTGCTCCTGCGCCAGGGCCGAAGAAGTTTGACCGATCCATTTTTGTTGCCAAGTTTGTTGATGAATCACTTGAAAATAATGACCTTCTTGCAGATAACCTGCTGAATCTTGAAAAAAATCTGACGGATATGAACCTTGTAAAAGAATGTATGAGGTTGGCTCACGTTCTAAAAGGTTCCGCCAGAATGATAGGTTTTAAATATCAGGGTGGCGTTCTTCACAAGATTGAAGATTTATTGAATGTCTTTGTTACCGGTGCAGTAAAAGTTACTGAATATCATGCAGAATTGTTGATTGTTACCGTTGACCATTTGAAGGAAAACCTGCTGAATATTAAAAGAGAGCAAGCAGAACTACCTGTGAACCAGTTAATTCTGGATGCTCTCGATAATGCGGTCGCCCAAAAACCGTTCACAATTCCTCAGGTTGAAAAGCCTTCAGAAACACCCAAAGTCAAAGCTGCAGAACCAGAAAACCGACGCGAGGAACCAGCGCCCTCTTCCAGATCCTTCAATATGGAATCTGAGACCAGGGAAAAAGATGATGCTTCAAATGAAAATATTAATGTAAGAAAGTTTGGCGACACCATCCGGGTTAATACTGCCAAGCTTGATGAAACCATTAAACTTGTGGGCGAGCTGCTGATTAACAGACAACGTTCCCAGATTCGTCTTACCGAACTTCAGCATTTACGAAAAATGATGAAGGGCTTTGTTTACCAAATGACCTCACTGGTCCAGAATTCAGAAGATGAGCAAACCCGTGATATTCTCAGGCAATCAGAAAGGTTACTTTCGATGCTTGAAGGTCAGGCTCACCGTCAGCGTGAGGATATGGCTTTTCAGGATTTGATTATCAATGACCTGCAGACCAATACGATTAAAATGCGTATGGAACCGTTAAGTGTGATATTTAATGCGTTCCCGAGAGCCATTCGTGATATTTCAAGAAGTTTGAACAAACAAGTTGAACTTGTCATCCAGGGTGAAGAAACTGAACTCGATCGTAAAATGATTGAAAAGCTAACTGACCCGCTCATTCATCTGGTTCGTAATGCCATTGATCATGGAATTGAATCTACTGAAGAACGTCAACGCCTTGAAAAACCGCTTCGTGGCTTACTCAGAATACGGGCAATGACTGAAGGCAGTAACATTGTTCTGATTGTTCAGGATGATGGAAAAGGAATTGATGTTGAAAGCATCAAGGCAAAAGCCCTCCAAAAGAAATTATTCGAAAGTCAGGAAGAAATTGACGCTTTGAATGAAATTGAAGTGATGAAGCTGATCTTTTTACCCAATTTTTCAACTGCAAAATTAATTACTGATTTGTCGGGCCGCGGTGTCGGGCTTGATATCGTTAAGAAAAACATTGAGGATCTTAAAGGTTTTATTTCGGTGGATTCAATTCCAGGAAAAGGCACCACCTTTACAATAAAACTTCCTTTGACGCTGACAACTCTTCGTTCTTTGGTTTGCATGGCTGGGGGACAAAAATGGGCGATTCCAATCAGTTCAATTAAAAGAACGCTCGTCATTAGAAAAAATGAAGTCATTGAAGTTGTTGACAGGGATGCAATCCGGCTCGATAACCAGATTATTCCCCTCGTCCGTCTTTCTAGAACACTTGGGATAAATGACATTAACGAATACCCCGATAAACTGATGGTTCTTGTAGGTTATTTCGGCAAGGAACAGATTGCTTTTGTCGTCGAAGATATTTTCGAAGAAACCGAAATAGTGATTAAACCTGTTCCGGCTTTGATCAGAAAGATCAGGAATGTAAGTTCCGTCACTGTCTCTCTGAATGGCGAAATCATTCCGATTCTGTTCATGCCCGAACTTATTAATAGTGCTAAATTGGTTCAGGAAGGGTTAAAAGAACCGGTTATTATTTCTAAGGGAAAAGAAAACGTTCACACCGTTCTTGTTGTCGATGATTCTCTGAATACCCGTGAAATTGAAAAAACAATTCTTGAAGCCTACGGTTATAAAGTTGAGACTGGCCGGGATGGTCTTGACGGATTCGAAAAAGCCATGGAAGGGAATTACGACATTATTGTAAGTGATCTGGAAATGCCCCGGTTAAACGGATTTGGTTTTATTGAAAAACTCAGACAACAAGAAAAATATAAGCATACACCTGTAATCATTGTTACCAGCCGTGAAAATGAAAATGATAAACGACGGGGCATTGAAGTAGGTGCTAATGCATACATAATCAAAGGTTCATTCGATCAGACAAGCCTGATTGACACAATTGAAAGTCTTTTAGCTTAGTGGAGGCTAACGTGGATTTACGGTCATTTTTACGCTGGGGAAATAAATACGGGGCATTTAATGTGTCGTCACTTATTTATTTTGGTCTGTTTTTCATATTTGTGGCAATTCTTGTAATAGGGGTTTTCCTGATAGCTGGTGTGGGAATCATCAGCATCTTCTTCACTCTTTTAATGGGTGTTTTTTCAGCGTGGGCAATGAACGTTTTTTATAAACGGATCACTGGCATGGTGCAGGAAATTTTTGAAGAATTTAAAAACAATGACACTGCAAGAATCCAAATCTCAGGAACCAATGAGATGGGGCAGGTGATTAAAGTTGTGAATGAATTGCTTGAACGAAATGCAGATCTGAAAAACCAATTGGTCATGGCCAACGGGAAAATTAATAAACTTGTTGATGCACTGAGTGAACAGTTGAGAGATAATGCAGAGGTTTCGGCAACGCAAAGTAGTTCAATTGCAGAAACAACAGCAACAATAAAAGAACTTGCTACCTCGGCAGAAAAAATTGTACAAGAAACTTCAACTGTGGTTGGTCTGGCAGAGGCAACTCAGGCTTCTGCTCAAAAGGGAACACTTGCAATTGCAAATATGCTTGAGCGAATGAGTGAAATTCAAAATGAGAATCAGAGACGTATACATGAAATCGTAATCCTTGGCCGCAAGGCTCAGGAAATTGAAAAAGTTATGGATATCATCAATGATATTGCTTCAAATACAAAGATCATTGCATTTAATGCCGGTATTGAAGCTGCATCATCAGGTGAAGAAGGTAAACGGTTTGGAACAGTCGCCTCTGAAATTCGTAAATTGGCCAATACAGTTGCCAATTCGACCAATGAAATCAGAGACAAAATCAAAGAAATTCAGAAAACAACCAACGAGCTGGTCATCGTTTCTGAAGAAGAAACCAAGAAAATTCAAAGCGGGGTTGATACTGCCCAAACCATGGTGAAGGAACTCACCGAAATTCTTGATAAGGCAGATAAAACCCTGGATTGGGTGAAGCAGATTTCGCTTGCAACCCAGCAGCAGCTCACAGCAAGTGAACAGGTTGCAATTGTACTTCACGATATTTCTGATGGTGTGAAACGGTTCACCCAGGCCATCAATCAGTCTAAAGAAACTTCAGAAGAGTTAAAAGATTTGTCCAGAAGCCTTAAGGGTATGGTGAAATAAACCGTGAACTCCAGTTTTCACCCAATTAATAACTTCGTTATGATTTGTATCAGGAGAATAGTCATTTGCTGTTGAAACCAGTAAAAGCGCCATCCAGAAAAACTGTGGTAGCCAGAGAGCGCCCGCTGATTTTGATTGCTGATGATAGTCCGACCGTGCTGGACATCCTGAAGTTTATTCTTGAAACAAATGGGATGGATACCTTAACAGCAACAAATGGTGTCGAAGCCGTTCAGAAAATGTACAAGGAAATACCCGATCTGGTAATTCTTGATCTTGAAATGCCAAAAATGAGCGGGTATCAGGTTTGCCGGTTACTTAAATCTGACCCCACAGTGTCTTATGTTCCGATCATTATTTTGACTTCAAAATCGTACAAACAGAATAAATTCTGGGGACTTTATTCTGGCGCTGATGATTACTTGACCAAAGATTTTGAAATTGACCAGCTGGTTAACAGAGTTAAATTCCACTACAATAACCGTGGAAAATTGGTTGACATCAAACCCGCCATTCCGAAAACAATCAATGAGGAAGAAATCATTGAAAATGTGAATGAAGCGCTTGATCAAAAATTATTTGAAACAACCATCATTTTTGAAATTGCGCAAGTAGCCCTCAGTGCCGGAAATCTGGAAGAAAAAGTTGGTAAAGTTCTCACATTAATGAACCGGGTGTGCGAATTTACTGTTGCAAGTATATTCGTTGTTGAGATGGGACAGGGACGGCTATTTCTTGAAAACCCGGGAATGGCAAGTGAGTCTTATATTTTTAGCCATGTTGAAACTGCCATTTTGGAATCTCAGAATCATGATATGAAGTTTGATACACAAAAAGTGATGATTAATCAATGGGAAACCGGAAAAGACCGGGGTGCGCAGTTTAATCACATCCAGTCAAATGTTTCTTTTCCTCTTAAAATCAGAGGAATTACTCAGGGTTTAGTCACTTACACACACTTTTCCTCCGGCATGTTTCCTGATATAGTTTATCATTTGCTGAAACGGGCTTCCGATCAGATTTCAATTCTTATTGATGAAGCCATTTTGTTTAATGAATACAGTAAAATGAGAAGTGATCTTTTAAGTCATGCAACAAAAGTCTTTTCAGAAGTCATGGCAAACGGCCGGGAAATTGAAAAGCAGTTAAATAAGAAAATGAAAACGAATTCTCCGTGGATTTAAGGAACCTGATTAATGGCTAGAGATATACCGAAAATATTGATTGCGGATGACAGCCCTACAATCGTTGACATCATGAAGTTTATGCTTGAAGCCAGCGGTTATGAAGTTGTTACTGCTACAAATGGTCTTGAAGCGGTTATTGCTGCCTTTAGGGAAGATCCTGATTTGGTTCTTCTTGATGTCGAAATGCCAAAAATGAATGGGTATCAGGTTTGCCGGTATCTCAAAGAAGACCGTCACCTGAAACAAACTCCTATCATCATCCTTACTTCGCACGCACAGAAAAAAATGCGTTTCCTGGGTGTTTACACCGGGGCAGATGAATATTTGATCAAAGATGATGATCATGAACAACTTCTAAACCGGATTGAATATTACATCAACCGGAAAAAATCAGGTTCAGGGAACCTCAGGGAAGCACGTTCTGTAACTGTTTCTGAAGTTGCCGTAATGGAAACCGTTAACGGAATTTTGGATAAAAAGCTGATAGAATCAACAATCATTAACCAGGTTGGACGTTTGGCAGCGAACCTTGACCGGTTTGATCTGGTGATTAATTCAATTTTCGGTTTGATTGAAAAAATGGAGGAATTTGATTTCTCTGCCATTCTTGTAAGAGAACTTGGCGGCGCCCAACTGTACATTCAAACCCAGCGCTCGATTCCGCCCGAACTGGTTGAAAAATTTCAGGCAAAAGTACTTCAGAGTGCGCTCCATTATGATGTGATCATGGATTCTTCCAAGGTTGCCACCAAACTTATTCCCCGTACTGAAAAAGGTGAATTTCAGTTGGGAGATAAACGTGTTGCTGCAGCTAAGGAAGGTAACCTCAAGTTTCAGGATAACGTTCTGAGAAGCAGACAGGAACCTGTAGGTATTCTCGCAATCGGGAATTTTTCTGAAGAGCCGATTCACAACGATATCGTTGAAACCATTTCGATTTTATCTAATCACGTTGCCATGCTGCTCGATAATTGGCTGATCTGGAAACGGTATAACGATGTAAATCAAACTCTGAATGTCAGGTTGCTTGAACTGAATGTAGAAATTCTACATGAACTTCAGTCATTTGCAACCAATCTGACCAAATGTAAAAATCTTGATGAACTCACACAGACCATCATCCGCCAGGTTCCACGAATAATCAGATGCCAGAAAATAAGCCTTATTATCCGCAGAAAAGTGGGCAATGATTATAAAATGGAATCTTTCGGACGTTGGGGAGAAGAATCTTCAAGTCTGATCTTTGATATTCTTGTTGAATGGTTGATTAATGAGCAACTCAATAAGATTACCAATCAATCAATTATTAACGATTTAAGCAAGGTCAAGTTTTTCAAAGATCACAACCTGGATAAAAACCTTTGCCAGAACATTTTAACGGTTCCGCTTTTTATCGGTGATGAAAAAATCGGATTGATCAGCTTGTTTGACCGCCTGGAAATTCAGCAATTCAGTCAGCAGGATCTTGAAATTCTGAGATTCATTTCGGGAATGGTGGCTTTGAGCTTAAAGGGAATCGTGGAACAGGAATATCATGCACCTGATAGCATCATGACCAATATCTATAAACGGTTTATGCCTGATGAACTTGCAACTACGCTGATTCTAAACCCGGAATTGCTCGAAATGGATGGTTCAGTGCGCCATACAACGGTATTATTTCTTGGGATTGATGATGTTGAGGGAATTCTTGAACACACAGATACCAAACGAGTTGTTCAGTTTTTTAATGAGTTTTTGAATGTGATGACAACTCAATCATTTAATTTTGTTGGAGTTGTTGAAAAGTATAAAGAATACGGTTTGAAATGTGTTTTCGGAATTCCATTTGAACAAAAGGATGATGCTGAAAGAGCCATTCAATGTGCAATCCACATGCAGAAGGAATTTGCAGCCTTAAGAATGGCCTATAAGGATCTACCACTCGAAAATTCAGGTTTGAAAATCCTGATCCATTCAGGAAATATCAGTTTTGCCTATATGGGTTACGAACACCTGAGTGATTTTATTTCTTTCGGGAAGGATGTTAACTTTGGAAGTCAGCTATCTGAAAAACTGGTTGAACAGGGAATTTTCATTTCAGACCGTACCATTCTGGAAATTGAACATCCATATGGTTTAAATCCGGTTGATTATTTAGGTGAGACTGATTTTCAGATTTATCAACTAGCTGAAAATTAACTCATTTTCTCGCTTGCATTAAGAACGGTTTCAGCCGTGATTTTATAATGTGAGGCATGCCAGACAGGTTTTCCCATATGAAAGAAAATCACCTGGGGTGACTGGTGTGTAATTTTAAACTGCTCAGCAATGGCCAAACTTACAGGTCGGCTAGCAATTACATCAATAAGTATGATTTCAGGGCATTTTCCTGATTCTTCTGCCTTCTCCAATTCTTCAAGTGCATTGGCACTTATGCCACACTGGTAAGAATGTTTGAATAAAACCCAGGTATCTCCCGATTCATTTTTATCTGTAACAGTCTTTAGTTCAGTAAGTTTTTTCATGATTCATTAGTATAGATAAAAATACAAAAACATGCAAATATATCATTAGAAGCAGATTAAATATTCGGGCAATTTGCTTCAATTATGAACTTGTTTTAGGTCGTTACTTGTTAAGTTGAAGGTAGAAATAATATTAAAAATGACCTTAAATAATAAAAAAACATAGGTTTGAATCATTAGAAATTTTAGTGCAGAGGTATTTGCCTTATGAAAAAATTTAATCTAATTTTAACGATGGTTTTTTCTGCTCTTGAACTGCCTTTTAGGCCAATCTATACTTTATCCAGAATTTTGAACATGAATGCATTCTTTTTGGGGTTGATGCTGCTTCTTTTCAATGTGTCGTTGATTCAGGCTGTTCCTTCTGCTCAGCAAGACACAACCCAGTTACAGATTGGAATCACAGAGAAAACCGGTCAGTTTCTACCTTTGGATGCCGTGTTCTTAAATGAGTATGGTGATTCGGTCAATCTTCGCTCAATGATTGATAAACCGACAGTAATTGCCTTTGTTTATTTTGACTGTCCGGGTATTTGCAGTCCGTTACTCGATGGCGTTTCCAGAGTTGTGAGCAAAGCCAACATGGAAATCGGTACAGAATATCAGGTTATTACGATTAGTATTGATTCGGTAGATACACCGGCAAAAGCTCTTCAGAAAAAGCAGAATTTTGCCGAAAAAGTTCAAAAACCCGGAATCAAGGATGGATGGCATTTTTTAACCGGAACCAATGCGAACATTCACAAAGTCACCAATTCAGTTGGATTTGGATACCGCAGGCAGGGTAAAGATTTTGTTCACTCTGCCGCCATCGTAGTAGTTTCGCCGCATGCAAAAATTACACGTTATTTGTTCGGAACCTATTTTCTGCCATTTGATCTGAAAATGGCCATTGTTGAGGCAGATGCTGAAAAAACAGGCCCAACAATAAATAAGGTTCTGAGTTTTTGTTTTAACTATGATCCGGCCGGCAGAAAATATGTAATGAACATTACACGCATCACCGGAACCATCATCTTTTCACTGGTGACCGTCATGTTCGTAGTTTTAGTGTTTAAACCAAAAAAGAAAAAAGAAGAAGGAAACAAGGAATAAGTTATGAGTGAAACCGTTTTGAAAGCCGGATCTGCAGAACCGCAGTATCAACCCAGCTACCTCGAAATGGAAACAAAGCATAAGGGAATTCTTTCATGGATTCTGGCAACAGACCATAAGCGAATTGCACAGCTTTATTTCTTTTCCATGATGACAATGTTCCTTATTGGAGCATTGATTGGTGTTCTCATCCGTATTGAGTTGATGGCACCAGGCAGAACGATCATGGATGCACAGACCTACAACGGATTTTTTACCCTTCATGGAATCATCATGATTTTCATGTTTGTGATTCCGGGGTTGCCTGCCGTTTTTGGAAACTTTGTGATGCCCATTATGATTGGTGCCAAAGACGTTGCCTTTCCAAGAGTCAACCTCTTATCCTGGTATCTTTATGTAATTGGGGGTATTATAGTTTTGACTTCCCAATTTGTAGGATCAGGTCCTCCAGATGGTGGCTGGACATTTTATGCACCTTATTCTGTTAAATCGGCTGCCAATATTGGCATGGCCGCAATGGGCGCTTTCTTTCTTGGGTTTTCTTCAATCTTAACGGGATTGAACTTTCTGGTTACCATTCACCGCATGCGTGCACCCGGGATGTCCTGGGATAGAATACCACTTTTTGTCTGGTCACTCTATGCAACCGGCTGGATTCAGATTCTGGCAACGCCTGTTATTGGAATTACCCTGGTTTTGATCGTTTTTGAACGTGTCTTTCAACTTGGGTTCTTTGACCCTGCGTTTGGTGGTGACCCGATTCTGTATCAGCATTTGTTCTGGATTTATTCCCATCCGGCCGTTTATGTTATGATTTTGCCAGCAATGGGTGCGATTTCTGAAATCATTCCAACTTTTGCACAACGAACAATTTTTGGTTACAAAGCCATTGTTGCCTCTTCACTTCTTATTGCCTTCGTTGGCTATTTTGTGTGGGGCCATCACATGTACACTTCCGGAATGAGTGATACAGCAAAATGGGTGTTCTCTTTTATCACTTTTCTGGTTGCTATTCCTTCAGCCATTAAAGTGTTTAACTGGGTTGCCACCCTTTATAAAGGCTCAATTAACATCCAGCCCCCACTTCTCTATGCTGTTGCATTCATGTTTACTTTCATGATTGGTGGGTTTACCGGTTTGATTATTGGGGCAGTTGCTCAGGATATTCACCTGCATGATACCACTTTTATTGTTGGTCACTTTCACTATATCGTTTTTGGTGGAACCGGGTTCGCCTTTTTTGGCGCATTGCATTACTGGTATCCGAAAATGTATGGCAGAATGTACAATATTAAACTTGCCAATATAGCATGGGGACTTTTCTTTTTCGGATTTAACGTCTTGTACTTCCCGATGTTTGTAGCAGGTTATATGGGTATGCCACGCCGTTATTTTGATTATCTGCCAGAATTCTACATCCCGAATCTGATCTCGACTATGGGAAGCTGGTTTCTCTATGCAGGAATCATTCTTATGATTTACAATCTCGTTAAATCACGTAAAACAGGGGCAATTGCACCTGCAAATCCCTGGCATGGCGTGACTTTGGAATGGTCAATTCAGTCACCGCCTACTTACGAAAACTTCGATGAAATTCCGGTCGTGAAAGACGGACCGTATAAGTTTAAATAAGGAGAATTTTTTAATGAGTGATCATTCAGCTACCCAGTCACACGGGCTGGTTCACAGGGACGACGAAGGTTCAAAACTGGGTATGTGGTTATTTATCTTTACAGAAATTCTTCTGTTTGGAGCCCTTTTTATTGTCTATTCAGTTTACAGATTTAAAAATCAGGATGCATTTCACGCAGCTGCATTGAATCTGGATACAGTTATCGGAACTGTTAATACAGTAATCCTTATTGTATCATCAGCCACAATAGCAATGTCGATTTCAGCTTTACAGCAGAAAAACAAGAAACTTGCTATAACCCTGATGGTAATCACTCTGGTTTTGGCATTTTCGTTTCTGGTAAATAAGTATTTTGAGTGGGGCGCCAAGTTTCACCACGGATTGTACCCGGGTGCTGAACACCTGATGTCATTAGGGCATGGGCAGAATCAGTTTTTCTTCCTCTACTTTTTCATGACAGGACTTCATGCCTTTCACGTCATTGTTGGGATGGGTTTTATCATTTTTGTGATGAGACAGGTTATGAGAGATGAACTGACCTACAATAATTATACCCGGCTTGAAAATGCCGGTTTGTACTGGCACCTGGTAGATTTAATCTGGATTTACCTGTTTCCGTTATTTTACCTTATCCATTGATCCGGGAGAAATTTATGAGCCACGATACTCACGAAGAAGTTCATATAACGCCATATAGTACTTACATCATAATTTTAGCGTTACTTTTGGTACTCACTGCGATTACTGTTGGTGTAACAGTTATTCATCTCGGTACCTTTTCAGTTGCGGTTGCGCTTTTTGTTGCAACCATTAAAGGCACGCTTGTTTTGTTATACTTTATGCATCTGAAATTTGATAACAAACTTTTTCTCGGTCTTGTTGCCATTGTATTTGCAGTTTACACAGCTGTAATTGCAATCACTTTTATCGATTATCTTTCAAGGTAACCCACTATGTTTAACGGTACATCTACTTTTGTTGAAGGCGTTGATAACGCATTTTTATTCATTGTTGTGATCTCCTTGATTCTGCTTATCGTTCTTACCTTTCTGATGGTGTATTTTATCTTCAGATACAGGAAGGAAAGAAATCCGGTAGCCAGTCAGATTGAAGGAAATGTAACCCTCGAAGTTCTCTGGACAGTCATTCCCGGAATTCTTGTTCTGATGATGTTCTGGTATGGCTGGAAGGCTTATACCCCTATGAGGGAAGTACCCGAAGATGCAATGGTTGTAAAAGCTGTTGCGAGAATGTGGGCTTTCTCTTTTGAATATGACAACGGAAAAAAATCAGATAAACTTGTCGTCCCGATAAATAAACCGGTGAAAGTTGTTCTTGAAGCTACAGATGTACTTCATGCATTTTACATTCCTGCATTTCGTGTTAAACAGGACATGGTTCCCGGAAACCCGCAGTATGTTTGGTTCTCTGCCTCGAAGACTGGAAGTTATGACATTTTCTGTGCAGAATATTGTGGTACTCTTCATTCAGCAATGATCACAAAAGTTGAAGTCCTTGAAGAAACTGACTATCAGGCCTGGTATGAAGGTTCAGCGCTTGCAGGTGATGAACCGGTTGGTCTGAAATTGCTGAAAGATAATGCCTGCATCAGTTGTCACTCAACAGATGGAAGCCAATTGGTAGGTCCAACTTTTAAAGGATTGTTTGGCAAAACTCATAAAGTTGTGTCAAATGGTGTTGAAAAAGAAATCGTGGCAGATGACGCATATCTGATGAAGTCGATTACAGACCCCGCTTCAGATGTTGTTGTTGGGTTTCCCGCAATTATGCAACCTTACCAACTTCCTGATTCTTCATTAAAATCGATGGTTGAGTTTATCAAAACGTTAAAGTAATGATCAACAAACTCAACAACTTTTTAGGATTACTGGCTGAACTTGGTAAAGTGAAAATCACATTTGCTGTTGCTTTTACAACCATAACCGGTTACGTTTTAGCAAAAGGCGGATTTGATTCAGGTCTGCTATTACCCACGCTGGGCATCTTTATCCTGGCCTGCGGATCTTCAGCAATTAATCATTTTCAGGAACAATCAACGGATGCCATAATGGATCGGACGAAATCCCGTCCATTGCCATCTGGTCGGATAAAACCAGGAACCGTTTTGTTCATTGCCCTTTCATGGGTGATTCTGGGTAGTTGGATTTTGTTCATCAGTTCCGGTTTTATTGGGATGCAACTAGGGCTACTGGCACTGTTGTGGTACAACGGAATTTATACGCCATTGAAAAAGAAAACTGCCTTTGCTGTTGTGCCTGGTTCAGTTATTGGTGCGATTCCCCCTGCAGTTGGTTGGGTAGCTGGTGGCGGAGATATTACAGATCCCAGAATATTACTTGTCGCCTTTTTCTTTTTTATCTGGCAGGTACCTCACTTCTGGTTACTTTCTTTGAAGTACGGAAAGCAATACGAAGAAGCAGGTTTACCTTCCATCACAAGTATTTATTCACAGCGGCAAATTAAGAGAATGACCTTTGTCTGGACGCTGGCAACTGCAGTAACGGTTACCATGGTTCCCTATTTTGGTGTCGTTAGTTCTCTGGTGTCTGTAATACTAATTCTTTTATCATCAATTTGGCTGATGATTACCTTCTCAGTTCTGGTGATCAAGCCAAATGCAGAATTGAATCCGGGTAAATATTTTATGAAAATAAATTATTTCGCACTCATGATCATGATTTCTTTACTGCTTGAACCTTATCTCTGAAACGTTTGAGCGGCAATTTGTTTATTTTCAAATTATTGAACCGTAACTTGTAAATCTAAAGTTGAAAAGGAAAAATATGAGAAAATCTGTCTTACTTTCCATGATATTCCTTCTGGTAGCCAATGTGGCTTTTAGTCAGGTAAAGGCAAAAAAGGCTGTTGTCCTTGATGATAGTGAAAAAGGTAAAGTATTGGTTCAAAAGCATAATTGTGTTGCTTGCCATTCCTCAAAAGGAGTTGTTGCACCAGAATTCAAAGCTGTTTTAGGAAAATATACTGATGCTGATAAATTCCAGAAAATGCTTGCAAAACCACCTAAAAGCGGCAAATTTCCTGGAGCCATGCCACCGGTTGTTATTTCAAAGGCAGAAGCAAAATCAATGCTTACCTTTCTGCAAAATGATCTGAAAAAATCTGTAAAAGCACCCGTTAAGAAATAATATTTTTCTACATCCACCTCACAATTTCCAGGGTGGTTGTCTCTTTTCGTTAAGTTGGGGCTGTGTTGCCCCTGATAAATCACGGAGGTTGAATTGGATTCGTTTTTCCCAGGTCCGGATGGATTAGCATTGCCTGCTTCACCGGGCTTATTTAAATTTTTGTCCATATTTACATACACACTTCACATTATTCCGATGGCCTTTTTAATCGGATTAATGATTTTTGCAATTTTCTTTTATGTGAAGAAATCAAGTAATCCAGAAATTTTTTCTTCAATTCTTCAAATCATAGGGAATTCACTCCCTTTGATGCTCACCTTTACTTTGGTTTCAGGTGCACTGCCACTTTTATTTGTTCAGTTGTTATACGGACAGGCATTTTATCCTGCAGCTATCCTGACCGGTTGGATGTGGTATCTGGTTTTGGCCTTTATTTTATTTTCCTTCTTTGGTGTTTGGTTATTTAAGAACAAGGTTATTTCATTCCCATCCGTTGGAATTGTTACTTTAGCCTTGTCTTTGATTGCCCTTCTTGTTGTAAATTATGTCTTTACAAACGTTTCTGTTCTTATGCTTTCACCCGAAGCCATAAAAACAGCCTACCTGAACCCGTCTCAATCAATCGTTTCGTTTTCTGATCCACAGGTTGCACCCCGGTGGATATTCTTTTTTGTAACCAGTATTGCTCTTAGTGGGCTATTATTGAATGCTTTTGGCCATTTAAGTAAAAAAATATCCGAAGAAACCCGGGAATATTTATTTCAAACCGGTTTTTGGGGTTACACGATTGGGTCAGTTCTAAGTATTATCGTTTTGATTTATTGGTTATTTGTTCTGCCAGATCAAACCTCATCTAAAATCTGGTCTTCTCATTATTTTGAGTTATTTGTTACTGCACTTGTTTTTGCAATTGTCTTTTTGAAAGTATCAAATTCCATTAAAGAGGCGGGCATTTTTATCATGTCGCCCATTTCAGCATTTTTTGCTGTATTTATTTTTGGGTGGATCAGGCATGGCGTGAGAGAACAAGCACTTGAGCCTGTTTTTATCGATACAAGTGCAGTTGACGTCCAAACAGACTACGGAAATTTATTCCTGTTTTTCTTCCTGATATCTGCAGGAATTGTTTACCTGGTTTATCTAACCCGCCTGTATTACCGGGCAACCCATTCTCAATCCTGATAATTTTTAACGGAATCAGACGCAATGAGTGAATTACAAAACGATCCAATCGACAATATCAAACGTCGTAAATTTTTAACCTACTCTCTCAGAACATTAGCCGGGGTGTGGGCTGCTGCCTTGTTTTATCCGATTGTTAAATATCTGGCTCCTCATAATAAAGAGGTTGCAGTTGAAGTCTCAGAAGTTAATCTGGGCGTAAAAGAACTTGTACCTGGTGGTTCTGAATCATTCGCATTTGGTGCAAAGCCTGCTATTCTTTTTAAAACAAAGGATGGTGAACTGAAAGCAGTAAGTGCTGTTTGTACGCATCTTGGATGTACTGTTGTTCACAAGGACGATCTATCAAAAAGTCCAATCCCCTCAGGTTACAGTGGCCCAGGGTTTTTCTGTAATTGCCACCTTGGGGTATATGATGAAAATGGCAAAAATGTTGGTGGACCTCCCCCTGCACCACTACCCCCTTTTAAGGTCACTGTCGCTGAAAATGGCGATGTAACTGTTTCCAAATCGTAACAAAGGGTTATTCGATGTCTGATTTACAAAATGACCAAAATTCGAAATCTGATGCACCCACTGGTGTTCTTGGCTGGCTGGGTGAGCGATACCAAATTCAGGGCCTGATTGATTATCTGGCTAAAAAAGAAGTCCCCTCTTACAGGCATTCCTTCTGGTATTATATGGGTGGACTGTCTCTGCTGTTTTTTATGGTTCAGATCGTTACCGGAATTCTCTTATTGTTCTATTATACACCTGGAAAAGAGGCGTATTCTTCAGTAAAATTTATTGTTGAAAAAGTAGAGTTTGGGTGGTTGATTAGATCAATTCACAGTTATGCTGCAAATTTAATGGTGTTTTTTGTATTTGTGCACATGTTTTCAGTCATTTTTATGAAAGCATATCGCCGACCACGTGAACTTACTTACATCACTGGTTTTATTCTCCTTGCACTTTCTATGGGAATGGGTTTCAGCGGGTACCTGCTGCCCTGGGATGAACTGGCTTTTTTTGCTACCAAAATCGGAATGAATATCACTGAATCAGTTCCACTCATCGGGCCTATAATGGCTGGAATGCTTAAAGGGGGACCAGAGGTTGGTTTTGACACAATTTCCAGGTTCTTTGCTCTCCATGTGTGGGGAATTCCCCTGCTAATGATCGGGGTCTTAGGCGCGCATATGTTTTTCCTCCAGGTTCAGGGAATTTCAGAACCTGATGGATTCAAAGCACTTCCGGTTGAAAAACAAAAGCGTGTGAAGTTTTTCCCAACTTTTATGTACGATGATTTTCTGATCTGGTTAATTGCTTTGAATGGTCTTATTGTTCTGGCCGTATTTTTCCCTTGGGGATTGGGTCCTGAGGCGAATGTCATGGCTCCCACACCAGAAGGAATTCACCCTGAATGGTACTTTATGGCTATGTTTCAAATTCTGAAAATATTGCCAAATATTGGCCCATTGGAAAGTGAACACATTGGTAATATCATTTTCGGACTTACCGGTGCAATTTTGGCTCTTATTCCGTTTTGGGGAAATAACCGGGAACGTCTCGTATCCTATTTCACGATTGCAGTTCTTGCCGGTCTGATAATATTTTCAATTCTTGCCTACCATGCAGTAGGTTCTATTTAAGTTACTTTCGGGAGATTAAAAGATGAATTTTCCTTTCTGGCAAGCTGGTGATGGTTTTTTTGGTCTGCTTTTTATTCTGACCAAAACCCTTTTTACACTGACAACTCTTTCTGCATTTGGTGCCGGTGTTTTTCTTGCACTTGGTGAAAAGAATCCGCTTTTCGATTCCCATTCAGGGTACCGTGAATTCATGAAGAAATTTACCGGGTTTGTTTTATTTGTTGTAACCGTTCTGGGCACGGTTTCTTATTCTGCACTTTGGATAATTTACATTCTGACGGCTCCTGCAACTCTAAGTACAATTGTACACGAATTTGTTTGGGTCTGGATATTACAGGGCTTTGCTTATCTGCTTGAAGTAGGATCCCTTTTTGTACTTTATTCTACCTTTAATAAAGTTCACAAAGAAAATCATGTTGATCTTGCCTGGAGTTTTGCAATTCTTTCGTTAATTACGCTGATCATTTCGAATGCAACCTTAAGTTTTCAGCAAACTCCCGGTCATTGGCTTAACACACTAAAATTTGAAGATGCCTGGTTTAATGCTTCTTACCTTGCATCTCTCTCTGTAAGAATTCTGGTTTCTGTTCAAACTGGCGGAATTCTAGCCTTGCTTGTAATTTCAACACTTGATAAGGGGAAATTGAAAACAGAGGTTGCTTCTCATGCTGCTTCGTTTGTGATTTATCCGTTCATTCTGCTTCCTTTTGCAACTTTATGGTTTTTAGCAACTATTGACCCTGGAATGGTTGATTACCTTGCTGCTGGTTTCAGTGGCGTTGAAGAAGGAAATCTCTCAGTTTTAACGCGATTTGTATTTCTTGCGGTATTTTCTGCTGTATCAGTTTTTATTTTTACCCTTCTGGGCGCAGTTTTAAATGCTGACGGATTCAAAAGGTCTATGGGATTCTGGTTGGTTATTCTTGCTTTTACTGCAGCAGGTTCAACGGAATTTGTAAGAACCCTACTTGGAAACCCGTATGCAATTGCGGGGTATATGTACAATAACGGCATTAAAATTAACGATGCAGATCAGTTTTCTGAAGGATTTCTTGCCAAAGCGAAGTGGACAGTGATAAAAGAAGTTACTGATGAGAATATTCTGGCTGCAGGTAAAGAATTGTACATGTATCAATTTTCTGGAGCAACTGTTTCTGGAGGTTACAATTCACTTTTTTCACTTGCAAAAGCAGCTACAAATGTTCAGGAAACGCTTGATCTGATTAATCAGATTAAGTGGGGAAGTGAAAGTAATTTATATGCAGCCTACGTGCCATCCTTTCTTGGCAATGATTCTGAAGCCAATGCCTTGGCCTCGTATGTCGCCTGGAAAAATGGTGTATTTGAACCAACACCAGAGCAAATTGCTTATCTCAAAAAATTTGAAACCGCACCAGCTGGTTTGGTTCAATAATTTTCCTCTGATTCAATATACAGAGACAGAATACAATCTGTCTCTGTTTTTATCCCACACTTCATGCCCTATAAGATAATTAATCATCTCATCCCAGCTTTACATGGTCATCTTGAGGCGGTAATTTTTCAGACACCTTTGTCTGAACGGGTCATGATTGTAACTCATCCGCATCCGCTATTTGGCGGAAACCTTCATAATAAAGTTGTCTATTCGCTGGCAGATGAAGCACGCAAACTTGGGATTTATGCAGTAAGGTTTAATTTCAGAGGAGTTGGGAAAAGTACGGGGATTTATGATGATACACTTGGTGAAACGACTGATTTAAAGGCCGTTATTCACTGGGTAATTGAAAACACAGAGGCAAAAGAAATTATTCTTGCTGGGTTTTCGTTTGGATCCCGTGTGATACTAAGACTTCTGGAAGAAGGGTTTTTACCCAAAACAGTGATAATGGCTGGTTTACCCGTCCAGTTTTTTAAACTTGATCCACCTGTAATAAAAGCAGAATATCCAATTTTATTTATTCAGGGAGAAAGTGATGAATATACAACCCCAGAAGCTACAGCATCTTTCATCTCAAAATCAGGTTTTTCAAACAGGGAAATTATAACTTTGTCTAATTGTGATCATTTTTTCACAGGACACATTCACTTGTTAAAACAACACGTTCATACTTTTTTAACCACTCACTTACAGGATTAACCGTCATGTCATGGTTATTCGGCCTTTTAGGCCTGATTTTATTTGGCCCGATTGGTGCCATTCTTGGTTTCATCATTGGAATGCTAATTGGCCAAACCCGTGTAAAAACCAGCACATTTTCATCTGACGGCGGTCAACCTATGATGGAGCCGGGTAAGGTTTTTCCTTATCGTGTTGAAGTCATGATTGAAAGTTTGGTTGCACTTGCAATGTATGTTGCCCGTGCTGATCAGAAATTATTTCCCCGGGAAAAAGAGATTATCCGGTCTTTCATCCTTTCTGCACAATTTGGTCCGGATGCAGCAATTTCTGCTTACATGGATGAAGTCATTGAAAAGTATAAGACTGAGTATATTGATGTTCATTTTCACGTCAGACGGTTATCACCTTTTCTGACTCAGCAACACGTGCAGGTTGTACTTTTATTGTGCGTGGATGTGGCTCAGGCGGATGGTCGGATAGACAAAGATGAATTAAACTCTCTGAAAGAAATTTGCAGAGCTTTTGGTGTACCCGAAAGCATGCTTGACAGATTTATTACCAAAAAGGGATTTACAGATAATGAAGCTTATGAAACTCTGGGTTTAAAACCAGGCTCCAGTCAGGATGAGATTAAAAAGGCTTATCGGAAACTTGCACTCCAATATCACCCAGATCGGGTTCAGGCAACTGCATCAGAAGAAGAGAAAAAAGCTGCCAACGAAAAATTCATCTTGATTCAGAAAGCTTACGATTTTCTTTCTGAAAAGAATAGCTGATTCAGTTAGCCAAAAAGGAAAGAAAGTGATTCACCCGGATTCACTTCATGCGGATTGACACCCTTTTTAAAAATCCGCACCGGATTTTGACCAAGCAGTTCAATTTTATCCCCATCAATTGACAGAGCAGAACCTTCCCTTAAACCGGTAACGTAGACAGCCGGATTTTCAGAAACAAATTCAAGTAATCTCTGTTCTCTTGTTTCACCCATGTGAAGTTCTGGTTGTAAATCAAGGTAGTGCGGGTTGATCTGAAACGGAATCAGATTAAGTGCTTCAAAGGATTGTGGCTGGACAATAGGCATATCATTTGTTGTTCTGATTGATGGTGCCGCAACATTACTTCCCGCACTCCATCCTAGAAAAGGTTTCCCGACCAAAACTTCATTTCTGATAACCTCTGTTAATTTATGATCCTGGAGCATTTTAAGGAGTTTGAAAGTATTTCCACCCCCGATTGCAATGGCATCAGAATCATGGATGAGGGCAGCCGGACCCGGCACTTCATGAACGGATACAATACGGTAACCCATTGGCTCCAGGGCAGTTCTCACCTTATAACAATAATCTTTATAACTTAAGGTTACCCCTGCCCAAGGGATAAATGCAATGGTTTTGGTTCCAGATCCAAAAAAGTGGGAAATCCATTTTCTTGAATGATTCAAATAGGAATCACCAGGGTTCATTGAATTGGAAAGCAAAAGTAACCGGGGCATAGCTGATCCGTGATTAAGATGGGGCTAACTCAAACCGAAGATTTTTCCCGTTCCCGCCATAACATCCACCAGGGGATAAACGGTTTGTCATGATGTTCGTAATGGTAACCAAAAAAATAACAGGATAAAAAGGCAAAAACATGTTTTTTTGGAAAACTTCGGGCTTTGTGCAGATTTGATACTGGAAAAACACCACGGTGAGGAAGATAGGTTCCAAAAAAGAATAATTGAAAAGTACTGAGGATGGATGGAATGATCCAGAAAAGGAAAAGGTTAGTCTGGTCAAAAAACATTGCCATCAGATTAAAGAGTATTCCGACACCAATGATCTGCCAGATTGTTACGTATTCCTTTAAAAAACCCAGATACCAATGAAAAACTGAACCCGGATGATAATCTGGGTCCTTTTCAGTGCCTACATAAAGATGATGCTGATGATGTTTTGAATAGAGTACAGCATAGTTGTTTAACATATACAAGGTTGCGGCCAAAATTCCGTAACCGTGATTGGTATTCCGGTTGGGTGAAATCAGGTGATGCATGGCATCGTGTGCAGTAATAAAAAGACCAGTATAGAGATGGGTCTGGATAAGAATATGAATGTAAATCCATGGATCACTCCAGCTAACAGTGCGAATTAGCCCGTAGGATAAGGATCCAAGCCAAATCAGGATAATAAGCAATGCCGTTACAGAACCGGCAAACTGGTAAGGAAGTTTGATTCTGGCAGGACCAGAAAAAACCGAATTAACTTTCATTTTCTTCAGTGACCTTACTTTGATATTGAAAAGTCCATCTTTGTCCATTTGGTGAGTTCAGACGAGACTGAAATTTCACCGCCTAGTCCTTCAACTAGTTTTTTAACAGTTGAAAGCCCAATTCCATTCCCGCGCTTACCAAACCTGTCTTTATGAGTTTCAATATCAAAAATGTTGAAAATACGTTCGTGGTACTCTTTTTTAATCCCCGGTCCGTTATCAGTTACGCTGAAATTATAAAAATCAACAGTCTCAGAAAATCCGACTTCAATAACCACCTTTTCCTTATCGCAATACTTGATGCTGTTCGATATGAGGTTAAGGAAGATTTGATTCAGGGCTGTTTTATTTGTTGTTATATGTGTATGGGTTTGTGGGAAGGTAATTGTGTACTCTTTTCCAGGGTTAAGAAGCACCATCAAATCAGAAAATAAATCATCAAGGTTAAATTCCATTTCCTGAAGAGATAAAAATCCTTCACTTTTACTGTCTTCAAGAATTCCGGAGATGAGGTTTGTGAGCAATTCAGACGAATTGTGGATAAGAAGAACCAACTTGAGTACCTCTGGATCCAGTGTAGGTGCATATTCCTCTGAAATAAGTGAAGTGAGCCCCGTAATTGAAAACAATGGAGATTTCAGGTCGTGTGCGGCAACATGAGCAAACTGAATAAGTTCTTTGTTTTTATTTTCCAACCGAGTTGTTGCCAGCTCAAGTAACCTTTTTTGTCGTCTGAGTGCAAAAAGATTCGATGTTTGTTTTGAGAGAATAGTGAGTGCAGTGACCTGATCATCTGTAAGGTTATGTGGTTTCGAATCAATAACGCAAAGTGTTCCCAGGGCAAAACCCTGCTGACTTACCAATGGCATTCCTGCATAAAAAATGACATGTGGGTCACCCGTCACCAACGGATTATCATGAAACCGATCATCTGTTCTTGAATCGGGTATCATAAAAACTGAGTTACTATTATTAATTGCATGGGCACAAAAGGCTACATCTCTCGGCGTTTCACTCACTGACAACCCATGCTTAGATTTAAACCATTGACGGTTTTCATCAATAAGGGTAATCAAGGAGATGGGGGTCTGACAAATATATGCAGCCAAAGCAGCAATGCTGTCAAAATCTTCCTCTGGAAGTGAGTCAAGAATCTCAAACTCTTTTAAATTCCTGAGACGTTCTTTCTCATTAAAAGGAATTTTTGGTTTAATCATGATGGAAAATGTATTGAGTTACCTGGTAAAAACCAGTTTTATGATACAGAAGTCAGAAATAACAGGCTGGTAAGATTACATAGTTAAGATACGGAACAATTGACCAAAAAAAACCCCTGCACCAAATGGAAATGCAGGGGTTAAAAGTATCGGATTGAATCAAATTTTAAATTATGGATTTTTAGTCCAGGTGAAAGTCTCTGTAACTTCGCCGCTTTCATTGTAATATTTTTGTTCACCAGATCCATCTACGGCCCACAGCCCCGACCAGATTTTTAGACCATCCTCCTTAAAAATCGAAGTTCCACTTTTATCACTGTTGAGGGTAACCTCATAAGAATCAGGAATCTGATCAGTGGCACTATCCCACATTTTCATCAGACTTGTTAATACACCGGCAGTGCTTGTGCTCCATTCATAAGAAACATCAACAAAGCTTGAAGTTGCATTTACAAAATCGTACACTTTCCAACTGCCCGATTTGCCATCCTTAGTGTAGGTTCCTTCAAACATCAGGCCATTGTTAATAGTGAAACCACCCATATCTCCACTAATATAAAATTTGGTAGTATAGGTTGAGCCATTATCAAGAACCGTATATTTGAACGATTCCGTGCCATAGGTTTCCTGATAGGTATATAGATTTCCGTTTTTCACCCATTCATAACCCTCAAATCCCTCATAAAAATTCATAAACATCCCTGACATATAATTGAGGGATTCAACTGAAGTTTTTAGGGAACGGGCATTAACGTCAGGGTGGTTAGCGCTAATTGACGTTTCGATTTTGGGAATGTTTACTTTGGTTGGGCTTCCAGATGTTTCTTCCTCATCTTCCTTATCGCAACCATAAAATCCAAATCCCAGTCCAATCAAAACCACAAAACAAAGCAGTTTATTCATAGAACCTCCTGAAATTTAGTACAAGATAAATATATTCAATTATCTGTAAAAGAAATATGAACTGAATCACAAATTGGATTTTTATGGAAGGGGTTTAGGTAAAATGGGATTTAAAATTTTACTCAAATCCAATTCAAGGGAAGATGAAAGTTGATGGTTTCCGGTAGAAAGAATTCCATCCGACAAAATTCGGCACCGTAACCCGCCACGTCCATGTAGAGCTTTTAATGCTCCATCAGCA
This sequence comes from Bacteroidota bacterium, assembly GCA_017303995.1. GTDB lineage: Bacteria > Bacteroidota > JABWAT01 > JABWAT01 > JABWAT01 > JAFLBE01. The sequence goes on from JAFLBE010000002.1 coordinate 69,699, forward strand.
AAACCAAAATCCATCCATTTGCAAGGTGTACAATGTGCAGAGCCGGAGAATTCAATTCCATCAATCGAGAATGGTTGACCGATTAACTGGTTTAAGGGAACACCTTCAATGATCACATTTCTTCGGAAATGAATGGGCGACCGGTTTTCGATTGCAAGCAGTGATTTCACATCTTCATAAACTTCGTGACTGAAAAAAGTAATCTGGCCGTCATAATCTGGTTTTCGATTGTAATACCGGTCACCACGGATTCCCTTGCCTGCATCAAGTGTGATAGATTCGGGTGAGTCAGTTGAAAATGGTCCGGGATCACGGTCTGGTCGTCCCCAGTAATTGTGACCCGGCGAAATAAACAAATGGTGGATTTTTACCGGATAAATAAAGTCTGGCATATTTGGTTTCAGAAAAGAAAAGATCCAAGAAAGAAGAAAAACTGGACAATAAAAAGGGCTGATGCAACCGGGTTAGCTGGGAATGGCTTTATTCTGAAAAACCAGAATTGAAGCAAAAGAGCCAGAGCAAACCAGGCTAAATAGTTTTGGACAGGGACAACATCACCCGCCCATGACCAGTAACCGTGTGCCATTGCAACCGGTTCGATGAAAAAATCGGTTAAAACCATCAGGGTGGCAGCAAGAATTGGTTTTGCCCAGAATGGAATTGAAAATCGATTGACCAGTATCGCTGAGGTGTAAACCATGACAAGCCAGTTGAGTCCGATTAAAACCGGTGCTTCAGCAATCTTGAAACCAAGTGTTTCACCATAGTGATAGTCGCCAAAAATCACACCGGTTTGAACACCTGCAACTTCAACCAGCCAGGCGGTAACGGCTGATCCAACCATGAAAAGAATAAAGTGTTTTGACCAGTTTTCATGAAAATAAAAAAGAACAGATGCGGTCAACATCAGGTGAAGGGGAACCAGCATCCTGAATAACGGCTCAGTTGCCTGAATATGAAAGCCCGCAAATCCGACCAGATGGAAAATGATAAAATATCCGATTCCAATCAGGATGAAACGGTTCTTCCTTTCCATTCCAGTTGTTTTGTCCATCGGTTGTAAATTCCTTTAAAAACAAGATAAGTCATGACCAAAGATTGTGCCGGCCAAAGTAAAATGTTGAGAAACGGGTTTTGATTGGATGCGTTTGAAACCAAATACCGGTTCAATGCTACCAGACTAATGTCAATCAGAATCAGCCACCACCAGGGAGAAAGCAAAAAAACGATCCAACCCCAATGTAACAGAAAAAGAAGAATTAAAGATCCGATTTGGGAGGCACCTAACATCTGCAAAATATTTTTTGAAAACCCTTTCAGTGACTCACTGAAATTTGAATACATCCGGCACAAAACAAGGTCATTTCCAAGCAGGCAATCAACTTTGAGTTTCAGTGTTTTCATTCTGCGCACAATCCGGATGTCTTCGGCGACTGATCCTTTTTCCAGTTCATGAAAGCGATGATTCTGGTAGGTTTCCCGGTCAAAAAGCATAAACTGTCCATTTGCTGCCGAAAGTGAGGGGAATTCAGATTTTCTTACCAGAGGAAGGGGAAGCAGGGAAAGTAAAATGTGGTGCATGACCGGAACAACGGCTTTTTCACCTGCGGTGATCATAATCTGATCGGGAAAAATTGATAAAAGTGCCAGTCTGTATTTTGAAAAATGTTCGGCTGCAGAGTCAATTGAATGTGGTTTCAGAATGACATCAGCATCAATAAAAAGAAAAAAATCACCCGTTGCCTGCTGGCCAAGCTGATGACAAGCCCAGTTTTTCCCGAGCCATCCGGCTGGAAGTGGATTCCCGGTTATGAGTTTCACTTTTGGCTCATGACGGCTAACCACAGAAACTATTGCTGCTGTTGCATCCGTTGAAAAATCATCCAAAATCAAAATTTCATGGATTGGATCAGGAAGTTGAAGCAAAGCTTCGAGGGTTTTCGGTAACGATTTTTCCTCATTTCTTGCCGGAATGAGAATTGAAATTTTTCTGCTGGTTGAAGCTGAAACCAATTGAAGGCGGGTTGATCCAGAATTATTCACCCAGGCGACCAAAACAGTAATCAGCCTGAAAAGCAGCAGAAAAAAAATAAAACCTAGAAGAAAAAGTTCTGTCATCAGGTGGCCTTGAACCGGCTGATCTGGGTTTGCCGGCAATAGTCATAAAAGGCCTGATACCGGTCGTTAAGTCCGGCAGGACCGTCTTTATCCTGTTTTAGGTAAATGTTCAGTGTTGGTTTCCGGTGATGACTGTAATCGGTGAACATGGCAGAGAATATGACAGAGACCGGTTCCGTTGTTCGTTCCAGAATCCATTCGGCACCTTTTCCAAATTGAATAGAGGTTTCATGCTGGGAATGAATGGCGCCTTGAGGGAAAAAGAAAAGAACATTACCCGGCTTACTTAAAAGTTCAGCAGAAAACTTAAGTGATTCAATGGCATCTTTTGTTCCCGGCTGGATGGAAAAAGCACCCACTTTTGTCATGGGTTTCCGGGTTTTTAGCTGGTCTTCAAGCATCAGAACGTGAAATTTTCTGTGGAAGCGGGTACGGTTCAGGTACCAGGCGAAAAAGCCATCCCACCAGGAAATATGGTTTCCGATACAGAAAACAGATTGGTTTCCGGGAAGAATATCAAGTCCGGAAATGGAAATGTCGTGGAAATCAGAACGGAGAATCCGCCGGATGTAAAAATCCCAGAGGTGTTTCCAGATTGACGAATGATCAGGGTAAATCATGATCTTCCCGGACGAGATCATCTACAATTTTGGCAGAAAGTAAAACGAGCGGAATTCCGCCACCGGGGTGAACACTGCCACCACAGAAATACAGGCCTTTGATATCTTTTGAGAAGTTTGGGTGTCTCATAAAAGCAGCAAACCGGTTATTTGAACTGTTTCCGTACAAAGCTCCCATAAACGAAGACGTCCGGCTTTCAATCCCTCTCGGATCCAAAACGGTTTCAGAAAGAATCAGGGGTTCAATTGGTTCACCCAAATTCTGTTCAAGAATGGATAGAATTGATTTTCGTGCGTGGTGAACGAGTTTGTCCCAATCCTGACCCCGGTTATGGGGAACATTGATCATAACAAACCAGTTTTCTTTTCCCGCAGGTGCATCTTCCAGGTTTCGTTTTGAGCTGATGTAAATGTAAACGGTTGGCTGATCAAAAACTTCAAACCGGTCAAAAAGAAATTCAAATTCCTTTTCATAATCCGGTGAAAATAAAATATTGTGAAGATCGAGTTTGGGGAAAGATTTATTCATTGCCCAGTAAAAGATAAGTGCTGAACTCGATTTTGGCTGATTCAAAGTTCGTTCCGGCCAAAGCTGATCAGGGAGCAACTTGTGATAGGTATAATGAATATCCATGTTAGAAACTATTACATCAGCTGCTTCATATTTCCCCTTAACAAGAACCGACTTCACTGATCCCTTTTCAGCGATAATGCGTTCCACTTTTGAGTTAAGTTCAATCTTTACGCCGGTTTCCTCAGCAAGTTTTGTGAGTGCGGATGAAATACCGATCATGCCATTTTTGGGAAAAAAGGCACCACGACTATGTTCAAGATAGGGAATGATATTCAGCGTTGCCGGTGCCTGATAGGGATTTGATCCGTTATAAGTGGCGTACCGGGAAAAAAGCTGAATGGTTTTTGGGTCTTTAAATGAAGCCCTGATAGCCGTAATCATGGTTCTTGCTGTATCGATTTCAGGAAGATGAATCAGTGCATTCCAGGCGGTTTTGTTCGTGTAAGTTGAAAGCCGGTGCAAAGATCGTTTCATGAAAAGTTCTGAAGTCAGCTCAAAAATCCTGCCGGCCTTTTTTAGAAATTTGTGAACCGATTCAGCTGAATCAGTTGTCTTTTCTTCGATTTCCTTTCCGAATTTATCGGGATCACTCCAGGCCGTTAGTGTAGTTCCATCCGGGAAAAAATAGTTGCAGGTAACCGGAAGCTGTTCGGTTTCAATATAATCTGAAGGATTTTTTCCTGCTAGACGAAAAAGATCGTCAACAAGTTCGGGCATTGTAAATAAACTCGGACCTGCATCAAACCGGAATCCATCACGGTGGAACTCAGTGACTTTTCCGCCGGTGTGCGTGTTTGATTCGTAAACGGTAACCTCAAATCCCCTGAGTCTCAGACGGATGGCTGTTGCAAGTCCGGCAAGACCGGCACCAATAACAATTGCTTTTTTTGACATGGTTTCCGGCAATCTCTGGCGTTTATTAAGAGGAATTGTTTTTAAATTAAAAAATTACTTTGCGTTTTCCCTGCGTTCCCGGCGTCTCTGCGTTGAACTTGTTTTCCCTCTAAAATACTCAAAAAATGCTACATTCATTAGCAGTAAAAGCAAAGAATAAAAAGTGTCTTCAACTGGGATTGTTCCCATCCGGATTCCCAGATTTTCTGCATCATTATACCACACCACCGGCAGAGAAGTGAGAATTCCGTTTACAATGAAAAAGGGGATGAGATGAACCAGAAACATGACCAGAAAATGTCCAAGCCATTTGGGTTTCATCATCAGGGTTACAAAGAGAAGTCCGCCACCGGTTAGCGACAGTTTGATGAAGGTGTAGGCTTTATCCGTATTGAACAGCCCAACCAGAAGTAAAACGATACCAAGAATCGTAAATCCGGTTTGTGCCTGTTTATTGATGTTTAAATTTGGAAGGTAGAATTTAACCAGTTCGTAAATGAACAAACACGCAAAGGGAATGGTTATGAAAAAAAGGATTTCTTCAACCGGGAGCGGACCCAGATAAATTTTTGTCAGGTAAACCGGATTAAATCCCCAAACGCCATCCAAAGTAAAAAGGTAATCCCAGATCAGGAAAAAGGATCCGGTTAAAAGAATGCCGGGAATAACTGCAGGCCAGAATCTTACAAAACGGATTTGTTTCTCAAAGGAAAAAAGGACGGGGAAAAGAATAGTTCCGATATTGAGAAGCAGATAGGTATAATCACTCATTTGATTTGCCTGAGGATGGTTTCCTCTGAAGGTGAACACCGACCGGATTCAAGTAAAAAGGTTATCACATTTTTTTTAAGCTGAGGATCCTGTGCTTCTTTTCCTGATTTAAGTCCGGCAAGAATGACTTTCCTGTCCGCTTCAAGATCAGTGCTTCTGTTCAAAAATCCAGGCAAATGGTGCTGCCAGGTGAATCGCAAAAATCGGATTTCAACATTTTCAGGATCCATTGAAACTGCTTTTTTCATGGTTTCAGATCCCAGATCAAGCCAATCTAGTTTTTTTACCGGATTCCAGACATGTTTCCCCATCAGTGCCTGGGCTGCAGCTTTATAGGCCAGTTCAATGGCTGTAGGTTTTTCAATTGCAGATATCCTTTTTAAAAAGGATTCTGTCAGATCCTGATTTTTAACACCGAGGTAAAATTGTTTCCTCATTTCTGCTAATGAAAGATCATCAGAAAAAGCCTTAGACGGTGAAAGGGAAATTAAAAGAGCAAGAACCGGAGAAATGAGGAAAGTCTGAAAAGGTGTCATAAATGGGAAGTCATGAAAAGTTGGCGAAATTGGTTTAAACAAGTCCCATACGGGTTCTTAAGTAAGCAAGCGGAATAATTGCCAGTTTTTCTGGATCAGGAACCCGGATTCTGCTTTGCATGACATCAGCAGGGGATGCTTTTTTTAGCCGGCGGAATAAACTCATATATAGAAGATAGGCCAGATAAACGCCGAGTTTTGCTTCACCAGGTAATTTCTTTATTCCTTCAAAAGCATGATTCATGTCACGGGCAATATCAGCTTCAATTTCTCTTTTTGTGGTTTCATCGAAATTAACCTGAAAATTCACATCAGGAAAATATGTTCTTCCACGATCCTGATAATCATCTTTTAAATCCCGCAGAAAATTGATTTTCTGGAAGGCGGCTCCCAAACTTCTTGCATTGGGTTTCAGATGGTCGTATTTGACAGAATCTCCCTCACAGAAAACCCTGAGACACATCAGACCCACAACTTCGGCTGAACCGTAAATGTACTCTTGGTAACCATTCGGGTTATAATTCGTCTTTTCAAGATCCATTTCCATACTGTCAAGAAAGGCGTTAATCAGTTCAAAATCGACACCGTACTTATTGACAACTTCCTGAAAGGCATCGAGAACCGGGTTTAGGTGAATCTTTTGTTGGATTGCCTTGAACGTTTCCTCACGGAATTCCTGGAAAAGCCGGGGTTTATCAAACTCATGAAAAGTATCCACAATCTCATCAGCATATCTGACGTAGGCATAAATTCCGTAAATCGGGTTACGAAATTTTTTCGAAAAGGCAAGAATACCCATACTGAAGGAAGTTGAATACCTTCGGGTGATCATCTTGCTGCATTCAAAGTTGGTTTGACGGTAGAGTGATAGTGACATGGTTCCATGAAATATTTCACATCTAAACACACTTTTTTGTGGTCCTTGTTCCTGAGTGAGTTGAAGAAATGGGAAAAAACTTCTCAATAAGCCCAATAGAAAAAAATGATAAATGTATTAATATGCAATATAATGTATAAATAGTTTGACTTTTGTGGTCCGGGTGACTAGCTTTGCATCATCATGACCAAAGAACTCTTCAACCAAAACATCCCAGTCAAATTCTCCCTTCCAAAAGGAAGAATTCAGACCAGACTTCTCTCCCGACGCCCCCGACGGGCTTAATTTATATTCCCATCAGATAGTGACACCAGTTAATACCCCTTTTTTAGATAAGGATAAATTTGCCATGATTTCAGTTGGAATTATCGGTTGCAGCGGATATACCGGGAAAAAGCTTACAGAGTATTGCTCAAATCACCCAAAGGTTAATAAATTAAAGTTGTATAGTTATGCATCTGCTGGTCAGGGTTTCTGGACGATTGCGCCTGAGTTTCAGGGTGTGATTGCTAATCTGCCGGTAGAACATTCTTCAGATCTGGATTTGTCGCTTGATGTTTACTTTACGGCTCTGCCTCACGGTGAATCTATTAAAATTATTCCCGGTTTGATTGAGCAGGGAAAAGTAGTTATTGATCTCTCAGGTGACTTCCGCCTGGATGATGCAAAACTGTATGAAAAATGGTATCACTTTACCCATGCAGCTCCTGAATTTCTTTCCGAAAAAATTTACGGTCTTGCAGACTGGAAAGAAACCACCTACTCAGGAAAAAAACTGATTTCAAATCCGGGTTGCTACCCAACGGTTTCGTTGCTGTCAATTCTTCCTGTTGTAAAAGAATTTGCTGATGATATTCTGACAGTTTCAACAGTTGCCTATTCGGGAACATCAGGTGCCGGGAAGTCAGCCAATGCAGATTTACTTCTTTCTGAAATGGACGGAAATGCTAGGGCTTATAATCTGCATCATCACCGGCATGAACCTGAAATTCTTCAGTTGCTGAACAAGGACGGATTTGTTTCTCCCTTTTCGTTTTCAACTCATTTGCTTCCGGTTGCAGTTGGCATGTACGCAACCACCAACATTTTTACCCGGATGGCAATTGACCCGGATCAAGTGAAAAATGTATTTGCATCCGCTTACGAAAAATCGGCTTTTGTCAGAATGAGGGATCAGGCACCCCAATTAAAGTGGGTGGTTGGATCGAATTTCTGCGATCTGAATGTCTCGGTAAAAGGGAATTCGATCATTGTAACCGGTGCCATCGACAATTTAATCAAAGGGGCCTCTGGTCAGGCCATCCAGAATATGAACAATTACTTCGGCTGGACTCCGTCACTCGGACTTCTGCCTTCGGAGGTTAACCATGTATCAGTTTATTGAAAACGGAACCATCACATCTGTAAAAGGTTTCCAGGCTGCCGGAATTTATTGCGGCATCAAAAAGAAAAAACGGGATCTCGCACTTATTTATTCCCCCGTTGAATGTACTGTCGCCGGAACGTTTACGCTGAATAAAGTAAAAGCTGCACCTCTTTTGGTTTCTCAGGCCATTATCAAAGCCGGGGGAAAAGTCAAAGCCATTCTGATCAATTCGGGAAACGCCAATGCCTGTACCGGTGAGCCGGGACATCAGGATGCTTTGGATTCACAAGCCTGGGTTGCTGCAGAACTTGGGATTGACCCGAAGGAAGTTCTGGTTTCGTCAACAGGCGTTATCGGACAAAGACTGCCAATGCCGGTTCTGAAACAGGGAATCAAAGATATCGTGCCGATTGTGTCGCCTATCGGCGGATATGATGCTGCTGAAGCGATCATGACAACTGATACCAAAGACAAACAGTTTGCCGTTGAGATTCAAACTTCTGCCGGATCGATCACCATTGGCGGAATCTGCAAAGGATCAGGTATGATCATGCCGAATATGGCGACCATGCTTGGTTTCCTGACGACTGATGCGGTCATCGATAACCAGGTGATTAAAGATCTGCTTTTAGAAGCGGTAACACATTCCTTCAATAAAATCACTGTTGATGGTGATACCAGTACAAATGATATGGTCGTTCTAATGGCAAACGGAGCTTCGGGAATTGAAGTTGTTCCGGGAACGGAAGTTTACACTGAATTCAAATCGGGTTTGATGGGATTAACCCGGGAAATGGCAAAAGCCATTATTATTGACGGTGAAGGTGCCACCAAATTTGTTGAGGTTTTTGTTTCAGGTGCACATTCTGCTGAAGATGCCGATAAAATTGCAAAAACCATTTGTAACTCTCCTCTGGTCAAAACTGCAATTCATGGACAGGATGCCAACTGGGGCCGGATTATTTCAGCTGCCGGTTATTCAGGTGCAGAATTCGATCCTGCTGAAGTTTCCATTTATTTCGATGACTTAGCCATTTTTCTTCCCAACTACCGGATTGTTCTCGATGAAGAAGAAGCTTTGAAAAGACTTTCAAAAACTGAAATGAAAATTACTATCAATGTGGGTCATGGTCCGTTTTCAACGACCTGGTACACCTGTGACTTTTCTACGGAATATATTCATATCAATGCGGATTATAGGAGCTGAGGGAAGAAGGTAGAAGATAGAAGTTGGAAGATAGAAGGAATACAGGTAACTAAATGGCAACAACAAGTTTTCAAAGTCTGATTGTTTGGCAAAAGGCACATGAGTTTGTACTTCTTGTTTACAAAACTACCTCCACCTTTCCAAAGGAAGAACTATTCGGTTTAACTTCTCAATTTCGTCGGGCTGCAGTTTCAATCCCAGCAAATATTGCTGAAGGGTACAGAAGAAAATCAAAACTTGAGAAATATCGGTTTTTCAATATTTCTCAGGCGTCAATTGAAGAGTGCAGATATTATTTGATTCTATCCCAGGATTTAGGTTACAGCTCAAATTTGATAGCATTGAATTTACTGGATGAAGTCAGCAAAATGTTAAATACCTATTCAATAAAGGTTACAGATTCTCTGAACAAGTCATCTGAATCAACTTAATTATTCTAACTTCTTCCTTCTATCTTCTAACTTCTTAATTACTATGCTCAATCTCCTAAAACTCTCTGGAAAAGCCGTTGACGAATTTCTGACCAACCCAATCTGGATGGCAGCTGTAAGAAAATTATCGTCTGATGGTAATCAATTGGTTATTGTTCACGGGGCCGGGAAGGAAATCACCAACTGGTGTGCCTTGTTTGGCATTCAATCCACTTTTGTTGATGGTCAGCGTGTAACTGATGACGAAACCATGATGGTGGTGTCTGCTGTGCAATCCGGGTGGATCAACGGAAAACTGGTTGCCAAACTGAACCATGAAAAAATTGAATCGGTCGGATTAACAGGTTCTGACCGTGGATTGGTCATCGGGGAAATGAATAACCCGAAACTTGGCAGAGTCGGTGTTCCGGTTGTTTCTGAAAATTCAGGATGGGTGAAAGAGCTGGTGATTTCCGGTGTGGTTCCGGTTTTTTCAAGTTCCTGTTTGGGTGTTGACGGAAAAATGGTAAACGTAAATGCCGACTGGTTTGCCGGTGCCCTCGCATCAACACTAAAAGCCGATGCCATCTTTTTTATCTCGGATATTCCGGGAGTTTTAATCGAAGGAAAAGTTCAGCAGGTTCTCACACCGGAATCTATACAAAATGGAATTATTTCAGGTGATATAACCGACGGCATGATTCCGAAACTGAAAAGTTGTGAGCAATTGCTGGGTCAGGGAGTTGGAAAAGTGTGGATCGGTCCGGGAAATCCGGATGCAATTTTAAATCTTCTCGCCGGAACTCCGGCCGGAACTTGGATTGTGGAGAATGAAAATGTCTGAAAATCATTTACTCGGAAATTATAACCGGTATCCGGTTGAATTTGCCTTCGGTGAAGGCGCCTATCTGTATGATCATCAGGGAAGTAAATATACCGACTTCCTTTCTGGAATTGCGGTAACCGGTTTTGGTCACGCCCAACCTGATATTACGTCCGCCGTCATGAAACAGCTCAACGGAGTCTGGCATACTTCCAATTTGTTTGACTCATCCGGACAAAAAACATTGGCAGCAACTCTGGCTGAAAAATCGGGTCTGGATAAAGTATTTTTCTGCAATTCAGGTACAGAAGCCAATGAAGCAGCCATTAAATTTGCCCGGAAATGGGGAAATGGCCGGTATCATATCATCACCGCTTTGGGTGGATTTCATGGCCGGACAATGGGTGCATTGTCTGCAACCGGTCAGCCAAAACTCTGGAACGGATTTTTCCCGCTGGTTTACGGTTTTACATCGGTTCCCTTTGGCGTTATTGAATCCATTAAATCTGCCATTACTCCTCAAACCGTTGCCATCATGCTGGAACCGATTTTAGGCGAAGGTGGAGTTATTGTTCCGCAAAACGGATATCTGAAAGCAGTGAAAGAATTATGTGAAGAACACAATCTGCTTTTAATTCTTGATGAAGTTCAAACCGGGATGGGAAGAACGGGAAAGTGGTTTGCCCATCAGCATGACGACATCAAACCCGATATTATCACACTTGCGAAGGGCATTGCAAACGGACTTCCGCTTGGAGCCTTAATCTGTTCGGATGACGTTGCTTCGGTTATCAAACCAGGAGATCACGGATCAACTTTCGGCGGTAATCCGGTTTCAGTTGCTGCAGCAAATGCAGTCACAGAATTGCTGACTGATGAAGTTCTTGCAGAAAACCTTGAGTTTGGCGATTATTTCGTCAGCCAATTGACAGAATTAAGTTTGCCAGAAGTTCTGGACATTCGCGGAAAAGGACTCATGATAGGCATTCAGCTTGCAGACGGGATTTCATCAAAAACCGTTGCGGGTAAATTATTGAATCAGGGAATTGTGGTTGGTACGTCAGGAGATTCGGTAATCAGGGTTTTACCACCGTTTGTTATTTCCAAATCTGATATTGACCATTTTATTTCCACCTTTTCGGCTGTTTTGGCCGGAGCCGAAGCACAAGGAGTTGCGGTATGAAACATCTTATTGATCTGACTGAATGGACAAAACCGGAACTTGAAAAAGTTTTCAATTATGCGCTCGCAATGAAAGCTCATCCGGAAGCTGATTTTAAACCGCTGAAGGGAAAATCGGTTGCCCTTTATTTTGAAAAACCTTCCTTAAGAACCCGTGTCAGTTTTGATATCGGCATTCAGGAACTCGGCGGAAATACGACTGTAGTTGAACAGTTTATGGCCGGAATCGGCACCCGGGAATCGGTTCATGATGTAGCGCACACGCTGAATGGTTTTGTAGATGCCATGGTTTGCCGGATGTTTAATCACACCGTTCTTCATGAACTGCGTCAGTGGTCAGACATGACAATCATCAATGCCCTGACTGATTTTTCACATCCCTGCCAGATCATGGCCGATGTTCTGACTTTAAAAGAACTGGGTTTATGGAAAGAAGGACTGGTGATGACCTGGGTGGGTGACCCGAATAATGTGCTTCAATCCTGGCTCGAAATGGCTTTGTTTTATCCGATTACCATCAACATTTCAAGTCCGGATATACCAACAGAATTTGAATCCTGGTTTCAGAATCCGGCCATGAAAGATCGTATTTTCTGGATCCACGATCCGAAAGAAGCTGTTTCAGTTGCAGATATGGTTTATGTGGATACCTGGATTTCGATGGGGCAGGAAGCAGAGGCTGAAGCCAGACTTGAAAAATATAAAGACTATTCAGTGAATAAAGAGCTTTCTGGATTCATGCCCGAACATGCGGTTATGCTTCACTGTCTTCCGGCTAAAAGAGGTCAGGAAGTTGATGAATACACCATGGAAAAATTCAAATCAGTGATATTCCGTGAATCAGAAAACCGGCTTCATGTTCAGAAAGCCATTATGGCCTATTTGCTTTCACCAGTGGAAACCGAGGCCTTTTATCAGGAACATGCGGTAAAGTACTAGTTGAATTTTAAAATTCCCCTCCTTTTTTAAAGGAGGGGTGTCCCGTCCCGAGAATCGGGATCGGGACGGGGTGGTTTTCTTTTGGGACTTTAGAAAATAACAGAACCTCCCCCAGCCCCTCCTTTAAAAAGGAGGGGAGTTAGAAAATAGACCATAAAAAATATGTCATCAAAACTATTTCGTCAGAACAAAATCAAAGAAATCCTTCAGCGTCACCAGGTTGACAGTCAGGATGAATTGGTTCATCTCCTGAAGTCAGAAGGAATTGAAATTACACAGGCAACACTCAGCCGTGATTTTTCAGATCTGGGTGTCATCCGGGTGAGAACCGAAGAAGGTTCCCGTTATGTGATCAGCCAGCAGGAATCGGGAAGTCAGGTTTCCCGTTTAATCCGGTATGAAGTTTTAAATGTAGCCAGCAATGAAAATGTAATTGTCGTCAGAACACTTGCCGGCCGTGCGCAGGGCGTCGGACACTTTTTCGACCGGCTGAACAAACCCGAAATTCTGGGAACCATCGCCGGTGACGATACCATTCTCATCATTCCAACTTCCATTAACCACATCCCTGGCCTGGTCAAATTCTTTCATTCTCTGATGGATGAAGGGGAGGAAAGTGGGAAGGCGTAAGGAATTAGGCATAAGGCGTAAGGCATAAGGTTTAAGGGTAAATTTTCAAGGTTAAATGGTAAAACTGACTTCTGTCTGCTGACTCCTGACTTCTTTTTTTTAATTAATTTAAACAGGAAAAAACTATGAGCAAACCAAAAATCGTCGTTGCCTATTCAGGCGGACTTGATACTTCAGTCATGGTTCAGTGGCTGCATGACAAATTTGATGCGGAAATTATCACAGCTTCCGGAGATCTCGGTCAGCGTGAAGACTGGGCCGCCGTTGAGAAAAAAGCTTATCAGACTGGAGCGTCAAAGGCTTATGTGGTCGATCTCCGTGAAGAATTCATGACTCAGTACGTCTGGCCTGCCCTTAAAGCCGGTGCTTTGTATGAAGGACTTTACCCAATGGCGACGTCTATCGGTCGTCCTTTGCTGGCAAAAATGCTTGCTGATGTTGCTATTAAAGAAAATGCGGACATGGTGGCTCACGGCTGTACCGGAAAAGGAAACGATCAGGTTCGGTTTGAAGTGGGAATCATGACTTTGGCTCCGCACCTAAAAGTTCTGGCTCCGCTTCGTGACTGGGAATTCAAATCCCGTGAAGAAGAAATTGATTATGCATTGGCGAAGGGAATTCCCGTTTCCGCAACGAAAAAATCGCCGTATTCCTACGACGAAAATCTTTGGGGAATGTCGATCGAGTGCGGCGTTCTGGAAGATCCGAAAGTGTCACCTCCTGAAGATGCTTACCAATTAACAAAAAACCCGAAAGATGCACCAGATCAGGCAGGAGTTGTGACAATCGGATTTGAAGCCGGAATTCCGGTCAGTCTGAACGGAAAAAAACTGGATGCCATTGCCCTGATAACCGAACTGAACAAAATTACCTCTGAACACGGAATCGGCCGGTTGGATCTGGTTGAAAACCGGGTGGTCGGAATTAAATCCCGTGAAATTTACGAAGCTCCGGGTGCAACGGTTCTGCATTCTGCTCACAGTGAACTTGAAAGATTGGTTCTCGACAAAGAAACCTTCCGGTATAAAGAGCACGTTTCTCATCAGGTTGCCAATCTGATTTATGACGGACTCTGGTTCTCCCCGCTCTTCAAAGCGTTGATGGCTTTTGTGGATTCAACCCAGGAACACGTTTCGGGTGAAGTGACAATCGAACTTTTCAAAGGCAGCATCCGGACTTTGGCCAGAACCTCCCCTTACAGTTTGTACAGTGAAACTCTGGCAACTTACACCACTGCTGATAAGTTCAATCACAAAGCTTCAGAAGGATTCATTGAACTCTTCGGATTGCCGTACAAAGTTCACTCTCAGGTTCATGCGGGAGTGAAAGCGGGAAAATAAAAGGTCACTGGTTACGGATTACGGGTCACGGGTATTCAAATTCCCCTCCTTTTGTAAAGGAGGGGTGTCCCAACGGGACGGGGTGGTTTGAAATTGTCATCCCGAGTGATTTTTCACAATGTGAAAAATATTATCGAGGGATGCAGTGCCCCGGTAATTCAGAGAAGTGACGGACGTGGTGATTTTGCATTCCAACTTCTAAAAGAACGCCGTCCCGAACGCCTTCGGGACGGCGTTCTTTGTTAAAGGTTGATTCCCATTTCTTTTGTATTTTTGAATTTGCTTTCCATTTAAAATTTAAAATTCAACATTTAACCTTCCGAAGGTAACTATGCTCTGGGGTGGTCGTTTTAAGTCTTCAATCAATGAACTGGCAATGAAATTTTCTTCTTCTCTGGATGTGGATATCCGGTTGATTGAAGAAGATATTCAGGGTTCCATCGCCCATGTGACCATGCTGGCAGCGGTTGGGATTTTAACGGAATCCGAATCGAAAACAATCCGAGACGGACTTTCCTCAGTTCTCACAGAATATCAGTCAGGTTCCTGGAAGCCAACTGCTGATTTGTATGAGGATGTGCATTCTGCTGTTGAAACGAGATTAACTGAACTTGTTGGTTCTGTTGCCGGAAAACTTCACACAGGCCGCAGCCGGAATGATCAGGTTGCCACTGACGTTCGTCTCTGGATGCGTAAAGTCGCTGCAGAAATGATCCGCCTGAACGAAGACTGGCAGAAATCCCTCCTTAAAAAAGCAGAATCTCATCAAAATACGCTGATGCCCGGTTACACCCATCTTCAACGCGGACAGCCAATTTCCCTGGCTTATCATTTACTCGCTTTTGCTGAAATGGCCGAACGGGATATCAACCGCTGGAAAGCCGCTCAGAATGCAGTTTCTCTTTCTCCTCTGGGAGCTGGGGCATTGGCAGGTTCAACCCTTCCGCTTGACCGAAATCTGACTGCAAAACTTCTTGGATTTGAAGGTCCGACTGCCAATGCACTTGACACAGTTTCTGACCGGGATTTTATGCTGGATGCACTTCATGCCGTTTCAACCGGGATGATTCACCTCAGTCGCCAGGCAGAGGAACTGGTCTTGTGGTCAACCAAAGAATGGAATTTTATCCGTCTTGCCGATGAAGTAACAACGGGTTCATCTCTTATGCCACAGAAGAAAAATCCGGACATGGCTGAACTGATTCGTGGAAAATCAGGAAGAACCACCGGAAACCATGTTGCGTTCCTGACGATGATGAAGGCCTTGCCGCTCAGTTATAACCGGGATCTTCAGGAAGATAAACGCCTTTTATTTGATTCGATAGATACTTACTCTGATTGCCTTCAATTGATGACGATGATGATTGACGGGATGGAAGTGAAAACAGATCGCTTTCTTGACGATCTGAAACACGATTTTTCTCTTGCCACAGACCTTGCTGATTGGCTGGTTGTTCAGGGAATGCCGTTCAGAGAAGCTCATCACCTGGTCGGCAAAGTTGTGCAGTGGTGTGAAGAAAATGGAAAAACTTTGCCAGAGCTGACATCTACCGATTTGGGACAAATTTCTTCTTCCTTTTCTGATTCAGCCGTTTCTGTTTTGAATCCGTTAACCTGTCTTGCCAATAAAAAAACAATCGGATCACCAAATCCTGAGTTGGTCGCCGGACAAATTCAAAACTGGAAAAACCGGTTAAAAATGTAAACCGTTACATTGCACTCATTGACGTTGGAATGCAATTCAATCCACTAGTAGGGTTCATTTAACACGAAAAAAGTGCGATTTTAAGCTGTTTTGGCAATGTAAACGTTTACATTTTCTGTAAGCCCTTTAAAAACAGAATATTAAATAAATAAATATAAAAAGTATTTATACTTTACTTTTTAATCTTTGTAACGGTGTCAAGTAAAAGAACATCTGAATTTGTGACCTGTGATAAATACGACTTGATCCTTTTTCCCTATCTTTGTTCAGTATTAAAAACGAATAAAGAGGAATTTATGTCAAGACAAGAAATCCAGGATCTGGTGCTGGCCTTTGTGTTGATCACATTTAGTTTTGGGCTTTTGTACCTGGTGTAGGATAGTCAGAGTCCCCACTCACTTTACCTCACCGCCTTTGAAACAGTAAAAACCCGGTCCAAGCCGGGTTTTTTGTTTTATCCCGTTTTTGCTTATTTTTGTGCAACAAAATCCCGATCCCGGGAAAATCATCATTCTGAAAAACCCAATTTGTCTATGAGGGCATCATGCTGTCTCAAACTTATTCTGCTGCAACCGTTGGTGTAGATGCCTATATTGTTGAAGTTGAATGTAATCTGGAAGGTATGCTTCCCCATTTTGTAACTGTCGGTTTACCCGATTCTGCAGTAAAGGAATCGAAGGAACGGGTTGCGGGCGCGATCAAGAATTCCGGTTTTACTTTCCCGACAAAAAAAGTAACCATTAATCTTGCGCCTGCTGACGTTAGAAAAGAAGGTTCTGGTTTTGATCTGCCGATTGCCATGGGAATCCTTGCTGCATCGGGTCAGGTAGAATTTCATGAGATGAACAAATTTCTGATGTTGGGTGAGCTTTCACTTGAAGGGAAAATCCGGCCTGTGAAGGGAGTTCTTCCAATTGCTGTCTCCGCTTTGAAACGGGGTTATCAGGGTGTTTTGGTCCCGGAGGAAAATGTGAACGAAGCTGCGGTTGTTGCCGGTTTGGAAGTTTATCCGGTTGCCAGTTTACAGGAAGCCGTTGATTTTTTCAATGGAAAGCGGAAAGATCCGCATCAGGTGGATATCGGAAGTTTATTTCAAAGCGGATCAGTTTATCACGAAGATTTTGCTGACGTTAAAGGACAGGAAAATGTGAAGCGTGCCATCGAAGTTGCTGCTGCCGGTGGACATAATATCATCATGATCGGACCTCCCGGAAGCGGTAAAACCATGCTTGCCCGCCGGATTCCAACTATTTTGCCTGCGTTAACGCTTGCCGAAGCCCTTGAATGTACGAAAATCCATTCTGTTTCTGGATTACTCCCCGAAAAAGCTGCTTTACTGTCTTCAAGACCGTTCCGGTCACCACATCATACGGTTTCAGATGTCGCTTTGGTTGGTGGCGGACATCATCCCCGGCCGGGAGAAATTTCTCTGGCTCACCACGGTGTTTTATTTCTGGATGAGCTGCCAGAATTTCAACGCAATGCACTTGAAGTGATGCGCCAACCCATGGAAGACGGCAGGGTTTGTATTTCCCGGGCAACCGTTTCCGTCGATTATCCGGCTCAGTTTATGTTGGTGGCTTCCATGAATCCGTGTCCGTGCGGATATTACACCGATCCAAATCATGAGTGTTCCTGCAATCCGAATACGATTCAGCGGTATGTGTCCAAAATTTCAGGTCCGTTGCTTGACCGGATTGATATTCACTGCGAAGTACCGGCTGTCGGTTACCGTGAATTATCACAAAAAGCCCCGGGTGAGTCGTCTGCTTCTATTCGTGACCGCGTTGTGACGGCACGAAATCTGCAGCTTCAGCGGTTTCATGGAAAGGCGATTTACTGCAATGCCCAGATGAAATCGAAAGACATCCGGAATTTCTGCAAACTGGATGAGGCCGGACATCAGCTTCTCAAAATTGCCATGGACAGGATTGGACTTTCTGCCCGTGCCTATGACCGGATTTTAAAAGTGAGCAGAACGATAGCTGATTTGGCAGGATCAGAACATATTCGTGCAGAACATTTGTCTGAGGCGATTCAGTACCGTTCGCTGGACAGGAATTTGTTTAATTAAGAGGGGATGGATTTCAATTGACCTAACACATGGTATAACTACCGTTATTTTGGTGATTATTCAACCCCGTTGGGGTTGGAGTGCGGGTAACATGTATCCACCCGGGCCCCTCGATACTCAGCCGAAGGCTGAACTCGGGGACCGGGGCTATTTATGTTTTACTGCGTTGGGGTTAAAATTTTGAAATTTCACATTTACCCCGTCAAAAGCTGTCCTTCGACTTGTTTACTGAGTCCCAAGAATCGGAAAAGTGCCGATCAGGATACCAGGTTTTCAACATTAACCATTGATCATTTACCATTATCCATTCTCCTTCGCTTTTTCTATCTTTGCAGTTATGGAAGAACCAGAAATTACCGTTGACCTGATCCTGCATGCCTATTGCAAAGGCATTTTCCCGATGGCTGATCCTGAAACCGGAAAAATTGACTGGTACCAGCCGGATCCAAGGGGTATTTTCCCGATCGACACTTACAAACCCAAAAAATCACTTCAGAATATTCTGAACCGGGGTATTTTTGAAGTCCGTTTTAACACCTCTTTTGAACAGGTTATCAGAGGTTGTGCAGAAAACCGGGAAACCTGGATTTCAGAAGAAATTATCAGTTTGTATACCGATTTGTTTGATTTGGGATTTGCCCATTCTGTGGAAACCTGGCGGGATGATCTGCTGGTGGGCGGACTTTATGGCGTTGCAATCGGACAGGCATTTTTTGGTGAATCCATGTTTTCAAGGGAATCGAATGCCAGTAAAGTTGCACTTCATCATCTCATTCTCAGAATGAAAGAGCGGAATTTCACCCTTCTGGATACTCAGTTTACAACAAGTCATCTCGAAATGCTGGGTGCCATTTACATTCCCCACAAAGAGTATCTGAAACGACTCACAAAAGCAGTGAAAACACCGGCGAAATTTGACTAAATAAAAAAGGTGGATTTTCATCCGCCTTTTTTATTTAACCTGTTTGGTCTTTTACTTCATTTTGCCCTGGCCGGTTCCATTACAAGTGCCTGTTCCTGAACCTGAACCTTTATTTCCGCCCTTGTTTCCTTTACCGGAACCGTTTTTGCCACCCTTGGTTCCGTTACCATTTTTACCACCGTTTTTTGAACCGGCATTGTCATTGATTCCGTCGCCGTTGGCATCCACAAATCCTTTACCTGATTTCACGCCAGTGTAATCAGCATCTTGACCGTTGGGAATTCCATCGCCGTCAGCATCAGGGGCGTTGTCATTAAAACCGTCACCATTCATGTCAACAAATCTTGGTCCGTGTTGGGTTGGTGTGGTTTGAGCAGTTGCAGCAGTTGCCATGAAAATAAGAAGTCCGGCAAGTGTGAGAAGAGTTGAGAAGCGTTTCATGATTTTATCCTTTGAGTTTGGTTTGTTTTCCCTGGTGTTTATCATCAGGAGTTGTCTATTGGTAATTCAATTGCCGTGCCGAAAAATCGGGGAACCTGGAAAGTGAATAAAAGACAAAGGATAAGTCGTATATAAATAAGGGGTTGTAGATTCTGTAAGTTAATAAATCAATCCCATTTTCCCGGATCTGATCAACCTGGGTAGCGACCGTCCGGTCGTGAAACCGACCAGACGGACGAAAAAATCAATACATCATTCTGAGGTTTAGGCGGATTGTAGTTCCGGGTTCCAAAACTTTAAATCCACTCGAAAACGGATCTCTGACATAAGACAGGTGTCTCGTGTAAGTGTGGTTTAGCAGGTTTTCAACATCAAGTTCCAGATAAACCGGTGAAAGGTCTGCAAAGAGTCCGGCATCCAACCGGTTCCAGGCTTTTCCGGAAGTTTCAAGCAATCCGGAATCAACCCGTTTCTGCACATTTTCCCAGGTATGTCTCAGCCAAAACCGGGTTCCAAAATAAACCGGTGATTTTAATGTTGAAATCAGCTGAAGCGGAAGAATTTCAGTAAGAGGTTTGCCGGTTGTCCGGTTTTCGCCATACGTGTAAACCAATCGTGAATCAGCAAATTCAGAATTGGCACCAAGTGTAACTCCTGCAAGTAGGGCATTGATGTTGGTATAAGTTTGATATTTTTGAGTTCCCACTGTTTTTGCAGAAGGACTCACATAATCCAGAATATAACTTCCGAACATATCAGCAGAAAAAACAGACCACTGCAGATTGGTTTTCAGTGAACTTCTGATAGGTTGGGTTAAAGTCGGATTTCCACTCCACCAGGGTTTGCCTGCCATCCTTTGAACTTTAACGAACAAAGCTTCCGCCTCCGGGAAATCAGCAGAAAAATCCAACATGCCGCTCAACGTGAGTTGATCTGCAAATAATTCGGTGCGGGTTACTGATAGACCTGCAACAGGGAAAATGCGATTATCCTCAGCATCCTGATAAACTGCCTTGTAATAGGCCTTATTTTTATCATCACCAGTCTGATAAGTAGCAAGTCCACCTTTACCCGTTATTTGAAACCCGGCAGCATCCATCGTATAAATGATATTTCCGGCAAAAAGACCAACATCCGGCAATAAATGATTTTTGAGGGTCATCATTCCGTTTGCCATGACAATTTTATTATCGGCATTCCATTTCCGGTAATAAACTTCAAACAAGTCTGATTTTAGACCAACCGTCAGATTTTTCGCATCGGTTTCCATCGGCATGGTATTTACCCGCAGTTCATTGTTCATCAGATGATCAGTGTAATTGAAGTAAAGTTTGTAGGAATCAAATCCGACAGATCCGTTATAAACCACACTTTTAATTTCATCCATCTGCAGGTACGGAAATGAAATATTTTCAGAAATCATCAGGTTTCCTGAATAATCCCAGCTTCCTGCATGGCCCATGAACGTCCCTTCCCCCAGTCTGAAACTGGTATTTTCCTTGTAACCATACAGATCTTTGAAAGATTTTCCGTTTCCGGCAGAATAGGGAAGACCGGTTGCAAACCGAAAAGACGATCGGTTATTAAAACCTTCACCCAATACCGAAAGGTCAGTTTCAGAGGTGTGACCGGTTGTGTGAGAAGCTGATCCGGAAAAGAGAAAAGCCTCCCTTGGCCGTGACCGGTGGATAACAATGGCACCACCGAGTCCTGATTGAAGATTGGCAGATGATTTTACCAGTTCAACCGATTCTATTTCAATAGGGTTGATTCTGGAAAGTGGTGCATCCATCCGCATCGGACAGGCGTTGTGGTACCGTTCACCATCAATAATGACCGTAAAATCGCCACGTTTCATTCCGTCAGCATAAACATCCTGAGCCAGAAACGAGCCTTTCGTAATGATATTGAACCCGCCAAGTTCAAGAAGGGAATTCATTTTGCTCTTCTCCATTGGGAATTCCTGCTGACTGAGCGTGTATTTTTTACCAAAAACAGTAATTTGCTTTAAATCGTAAACCCGGGTTGAATCCTGAGCGAGAATTGAATTCGCAAATAATACGAGTAACAGACCTGAAAATATTATTCTGTAAAACACAAAACCTCCATAAATTGAGTTAAGTCATTTAATAAAATAGAAAAACGTGATCACCCGAAGTGAAACGTTAATTAAAAAACAAGCGAGAAAGACTTATACCAAAACGGGAGGTTTGATCAGTTCGGATGTATATCCGGTAGAAAGAGTTTGAAAATCATTGTTTTTTCGGAAGGAAGTTAACTTGCACACAAGACCGGGTAAAATAGCCGGCTGTTGGGTAAATTCAGAAACTGATAATTTCGAAATCAATTTTGGAAGTTGAGATTCCCCTGCTTTTAAAGGATCAGGTTGTTCTTCTTCATCGACGGCTTTTACTTGTTTTTTGAGGTAACATTTACCGTCACATGCAACCACCTTTTTTTCACAGACAGAATTGGCAATCGATTGCTGTTTCAGAAAAAATAGGCCATAGATCATCCCGATCCGGTTAACCTGGATAAATACCAGTAATAACGCAATTACCGGAATAAGCCGTGATGTCGAAAAAAATCGAATCATAAAATGGGAATTAACCACGAAAAGCACGAAACACACGAAAAAATACGAAAAGACGGCTTTTTGGGAAAATGCAAATATCTTTTAAACTTTTTATGGTTTGAAAAAATTGGCATTTAACTAAAAGAATTTGTTTTCTTTCGTGTATTTCGTGTGTTTCGTGGAAAAAGGTATTTGTTTTTACCGGTGCCGTCCGCTCATTTCACCGAGGCGACCAGAGAATTCACTTTTGCTCACATAAACTGATTTGATTCCGCCAATGAGTTCCAGACGTTTTTCAGCAAACAGATTTGCAGCTTCATAGGTCGGAATCTTGTTTTCACGGGCGATGGAATAAATTTTGAGCATCAGATCATAAATACTTCTTGCCTGAGTCAATGCTTTTTCCTGGTTGTAACCTTCAAGTTCATTGGCAACGTTGATCAGTCCGCCGGCATTGATCACATAGTCGGGTGCGTAGAGAATTCCTTTTTCCAGGAGCATTTGTCCGTGTTTTTTCTCATCAGCAAGCTGGTTATTCGCAGCACCGGCGATGATTTTTGCTTTCATTTTCGGGATGGTTTCGTCGTTTACTGTTGCACCTAATGCACAGGGCGAATAAACATCCATATCAAGATCAAAAAGTTCAGAAGGTGCAACCCCGATTGCGCCATAATCATTTACAACCCGGGTTACCCGTTCATCATCAATATCTGTGATGTAGACTTTGCATCCTTCTTTTCTTAAATGGCCAACGAGATAGGAACCCACATGACCAGCACCCTGAACGGCAATGGTTTTTCCGGTGAGGACATCTGTTCCAAACATTTCTTTAACTGTGGCCTTGATTCCCATATAAACGCCAAGTGCCGTAACCGGTGACGGATCACCCGAACCGCCAAGTTGTTTTGAAATTCCGGTCACGTATTTCGTTTCAGCACGAACCCATTCCATATCGCGGGTTTCGGTGCCCACATCTTCAGCTGTAATGTACCGACCGGCAAGTCCTTCAATAAAGCGACCGAAAGACCGAAAAAGAGCTTCATTTTTATCTGTTTTAGGATTTCCAATAATGACGGCTTTTCCGCCACCAAGATTGAGCCCGGCAGCAGCAGCTTTGTAAGTCATTCCGCGGGATAGGCGAAGCACATCTTTCAGTGCAGCCGCTTCATCTTCGTAAGCCCACATCCGGGTTCCGCCAAGTGCAGGTCCGAGAGTCGTGTTGTGAATTGCAATGATGGCTCTGAGTCCAGTTCTGTTATCAGAAAGATAGACAACCTGTTCGTGGTCACGCAGGCTCATCGAATTAAAAACGTCCATTTTTTGGTCTCCTATGGTTTGGTCATTGGGTCTGAGTTTGTCCGGAATTCAGACGCCGCCACCTGAACATGAATAAAATCATTTTCCTGGCGGATGGTCACCGGTATTTCAAAGGCTTCACGGATGGCAGTTTCGGTCAGAACTGCAGTTGCAAATCCGGATTGGTAAAGTTGCCCGCAACGTAAAATCACGGCATGAGTACTGAAACTGGCAGCTAAAGTCAGATCATGGCAGGCGGTTATAATCGTACAGCCGGTTTGAATCTGAAGATCTTTAAGCAATCTGAAAATTTCAATCTGATGTTTCAAGTCGAGATGGGCTGTTGGTTCATCCAGAATGATGCAGCCGGCTTGCTGAGCAAGAGCACGGGCAATCCAAACCCGTTGCTGTTCACCACCCGAAAGCTGGGCAATTGGCTTCCCCTTTAAATGGGAAATGTCAGCTTTTTTTACAGCAGAATCAATCTGAATCTGATCGTGTTCTGAAAGCAATCCCATCCAGCTTAAATAAGGTGTTCTCCCAGTCGAAACCAGTTCTTCAACGGTCATGTTGAAAAGTAAATCCTGTTTTTGCGGAACGTAGGCTACATTTTTTGCCCGTTCACCGGCAGAAATGGAACTGAATTCACGTCCATCGAAAAAAACGGATCCGGAATCAGGGGTTAAAATCCCGCACAATAATTTGAGAAGGGTTGATTTTCCGCTGCCGTTAGCGCCAACAATTGAAACAAAGCTTCCGGCCGGAAAGTCAAAGGAAATCTGGTCAAGGGCATGGAATTTCTGTCCGGGATAGTGGAAAGAAACCGAGTTAAGCCGAAAACTCATGTGGACTGCTTTCGCATTAAGGCTATAAAAAAGGGAGCACCGAGAAAAGCAGTTATGGCGCCGACCGGTAATTCAACCGGGAAAAGTGCAGCACGGGCAATCCAGTCTGCAATCATCAGCAGCATACCGCCGCCAAGAAAAGAAAATGGAATGAGGTAACGGTGGTCAAAACCATAAAACCGGCGCAAAATATGCGGAATGACAAGACCAACAAACCCAATTATCCCGCTCACACAAACCGCAAGTGCTGTCAATGCTGAAACATAAAGATAGGAGACTTTCTTTATCCGGTCAACGGGAATTCCAACCTGACTCGCAACTTCTTCTCCTGTCAATATCAGGTTGTAGGCGTAGGAATAACGGTAAACCAGTAGAATGATCAGAAGAATAATCGGGAAAAGTGTAAAAATAACGGATGAGGATCCAAGGCTCAGATTCCCCATCAGCCAGGTGATGGCGGTTCGAAGTCCATCGCCCAGAAAAGTAAATGACATAAAAATCAAAGCAGAGACAAAAGCACCCATCATAACACCGCCTAAAAGCAGGCGGCCATTGTCAATCCGGCCATAACGAAGCCCGGTGAAATAAACAACAACCATGACCAGAACCGCACCGGTGAAAGCACCACCAATCTGAAAAGAAAAAAGAGAAGCACCCAGAATCAGAGGAAGAATTGCACCAAAAGAAGCACCTGAGCTGATTCCCAGAATGTAAGGTTCTGCAAGCGGATTTCTGACGATGAGCTGAAGAACAAGTCCTGAAACGGCAAGAGCACCACCAGTCATGAGTCCGTTTATCACTCTGGGCAACCTGACTTCCCACAAGATTGAAGATAAAATCGGATCATCAAATCCGGTCAGAAGCATCTGGACTGAAACACTTCCCGGTTGAACCAAAAGACAAAACAGAAAAACCGGAATCAGTATAAGAAGCCAGACAGACAAATGAAGAAGAAGTGTGTTTACACGAAAAGTCATGGTTTTAACCTGGAATTCAGATCTGCAACCGCATCAGCAACCCGTGGGCCGGGACGAAGGTACAAATCGGGATTTACTTTGAAGACTTTCCCGGATTTTACTGCTTTCAGATTTTTGAACGGACCTTTAAACAATTCAGGATCAGGGTCATCTTCGGATGGCCAGAGAATAACATCCGGGTTCATCTTTAATAATCCTTCCTGATTGATAACCGGATATCTTTCAGGTCCGGATGGCACAACATTGAAACCGCCTGCTTTTTCAAGAATATCATCAAGAAAAGATCCTTTAGCTGCAGAAATCAGTGGTTTTTCATTTAATAGAGTAAATATGGATGGTTTCGAAGGAAGAATGGAAAGCTTTTCTGTTTTTTCAATCATGGATTTTATAACAGAATCTGCCTGTGATTCATGTCCCGTTAATTCCCCTATTAATTGAATCGTTGCAAGAATTTGATCCCAGGATGACGGATTGATGGTAAAAACAGGAATCCCGGCACTTTTCGCCCGGTCAGAAATGGCCTTTGGATTTCCGTCAGCAGTAACAAGAATTAAATCTGGTTGGAGCTGAAGCATCGACTCCAAATTTGGGTTGGTTAGACCGCCGGTTCTTGGTTTTGTTTTGGCTGCATCAGGGAAGGTGCAAAAATCAGTCACACCGGCAATTTGATTTCCTGCCCCGATTGCAAACAGGATTTCTGTGATATTGGGAGCAAGGGAAATGATTTTTTCAGGGCGGATGGGAACAGTAACTTCCTGACCGATTGCGTCAATGACAATTTTGCCAGGTTTATCTTCTTTTTTTGGTGAACAGGAAGTAAGAAATACCAAAGTGAAAAGAAAAAATGCAAAGAAAAACCTTTGATAAAAGGAAGGAATAATACAGTTTTTAGATGATTCTAACCGGAGTTTTTGCATTTAAATAATTTTTGGTTTCACCGCCGTCAGCCAGTCGGCGAAGTGGCAAACAAAGTGCCCATTAAATCGAATCTGTGTTTGAGTCGGTCAAAAGACCGACGAGTTCAGATTCGATGAGGGCCGGCGTGCCAGCCACAAGCCAAAGACTGGGTGGGCGGAATGGGTTTTGGGTACTTTTGCCCAGTCAAAAGTACCTTTCCTAAAAAAGGAACTTAATTCTCAGTTCCATATCCACCAGACAAGCCCTAAATGAACCCGTGAAATCGGCATCGGGTAGCCCTGATACAATTCATAAGGTTCATTGGTCACATTTTCCCAGATCAGGTGAAAGATGATGTCACTCACTTTGGCTCTCACGATCAGGTCAACCTTTTTGGTGTTTCCAGATTTTGTGCCGGGGTCATAAAATACTGAATTATACCGGTTATCGAGATAAACGCCGATTCCTGAACTCTGATACGTTCCTTCAATACCGGCTTTCAGGTAAAGATGATCAGTAAAAAACAGATCGGTGTAGAAAAATCCAAGTTGAACTTTATGTTTTGGAAGAACGCCAGAATCAGTAAATAGATAAGTTCCTTCAGTTTCCAGCACATTCCATGCATGAATAAAGGTGAAGAAAAGTGAAGTTGATGAAAGATCAGGTGCTGAGCCGATGCTTGCAATAGAATCAGGGACAACCCGACCGGTTGTAATTCCCGCACCGCCAAATTCAGTGTGGGTGGCTGCAAGTCCGGCAGACCAAACGAACTTATCATTAACCTGGGTAATTTTTATTTCAGTTTCTCTGATGTAGTCGGTAAGTTCATAATTCTGACCTTTACCTTTTAAAAAGGCATCCAACCAGGAAACCGGTCGTTCGGTAAGGCTGTATCTTCCGTTGAGTATAAACCCGAATAAAGGGAGCTCACCTGCACCAAAAAGTTTTTTCCCGTCAGCCTGCCGGTTATTGAATTCGTGACGATACCCGGCGCGAAGTGAAGCACCTAGCCAATCCCATTCAGCCTCACCGCCAACCGGGATATGACGGTAACGGGTATAATCGGGTAGAAAATCTGAATTATGAATTTGTTCCTGGCGGATTCCGGCAGTAAACCGGAGCGTTACCACAGAAAGTGTTAATCCGAGCTGATTTGAAATCTGATTGACGTCATACCGGGCAGTGGTGGTAGATGCAGAATTATTCCAGTCGTCAATTGGCCGATCAGTTTTTGAATAACCGGTTTGGTAGGCAGAAAATAATCGGTTTGAAACAATTAGTCCCACCAGAGTATCAGAATAATTCCAGGCAATCTGCGAAATAAAGAGCCGGTTTCTGTTTGTGGCAGACGGACTCATAAACCGCATCGAAAGTGGATTGGAACGTGAACCTTCACCGGCAGCAAGAAGGGAATCATCCATCCCGCCGGGATTTCCTGAAGAAAGCCGGTCAGAAGAAAGGAAGTAGTGAATGGAGTTGTGAATCCCGATTTGCTGGAGGAATCTGGCCGTCAGTTGATATTGATCAGTTGATCCGGGTAAAACGCCAGAAGATCCGCCACTTGCTTCGAATGGGCCGTCAAATGTTTTTCTTCCAACCCCAAACTGACCCGACCAGTTTTCAGTGAGCCGGGCTGTAAAAACACCTTCAAATAACTGCAGGTTTTCAAATCCCTGCTGATAGGAAATGGTGGTAACAGGTTGTGCATAAGTTTTTAAAGGGCCATTAAGCTCCCAGCTGATTGGCGCCGAACTTTCGAGTGAGGCAACAGGTTTCATTCCTGAAAGTGTGGTTAACATCAAAAAGGATGGATAAAGTGAACCTGTTACAGGATCTGTTATTTCCATTCCGTTTAGCAGGAAAGTTTGGTCGGATGGACGAAGTCCGTGGTAAAAATAGGCAGAACGTTGACCTGGTCCATATGCTGAATAGGTTATTCCCGGTTCAGCAAGATTCCGGGCATCATTAAGATCATAAAAATCACTATAATACCTTGAAGAATCAGAAAAATCATGAAGAAAATTTGCCGATTGAGCTGGTGTAACCAGTTTTGAAGTTGTTACGTGGCTGTGATCAACTGAATCTGACTTTTCAGCCTGAAACGTAAAAAAGAAAGCAAGAAGCGCAAATGTTGTCATATCAGAGTGGATTCAATCCGCTGGAAATCCTTTTTTTGGACTCATAAGCAAGTTTGGTAATATATTGAACTGAGGGAATAATATCCTCAATTCTGGCTGTGGCCAACGGAACAGAATCATATACAACCAAATTCTCTTCATTATTGATTGCCATAAGTGAAAATCCGCCATAATCCATCCCAAGATTATTTCTCAGCAGAAATTCAGTTAATTCGGGTTCCAGTTTGATTGTTCCCGCAATGGAAAAGTATTTCAGCATGGGTTCTTTAACCTGGTTTTCAATGGTAATCACAATGACTTCCTGGATGTCAGTTGATTCCATGGGTAGTCTGAGCAGGTAATTGCTGTGAACTTCGGTGTAAGATCCGCCAAGTTTGGTGGAAACTGATTCGACTATTTCAAGAAGAGTATAGGGCATAAAACTACCTGGTTAGCTCGTCAAAAAGCATTTTGGTTATAATTCCTGTTGCAATAATGCCATTATTTTCAATTGTTTTCTTTTCATCTGCCTGATTTTCACAAATAACAGCAAAAGAAACCACATGGTCCTGGAAAAGTATCAGACCGAAATCACCTTTGAGTTTAAATGTGCCACCGGACCGGTGAGCAAGTGAAAAACCGGGAGAATCAACCGGCATAAATCGGGGAGCCATGGTATCGTCGTTTGAATTGCGCATCAGAGTTAAAATCTGATCACTCACTTCCTGACTAACAATTTCACCTTTGTACAATTTTTCAGCAAGCGTGGTAAGATCAGCAGCAGTTGAATAGGCAACACCAAAATTCTTTGATTCGTCTGAATTGGATTTGGTATCGTATCTGAGGAACTTATTCAAAAGTTTGGTATCAGTTAGACCATATTTGGCCATCACTTCATTAACATATCCGGTTTGGGATTGGATATCTTTCCCAAACTGATCAATTACAACATTTGTTGCCACGTTATCGCTGGCAATGATTGTTAATTTTGCCAGATCACTGAGCAAAAAAGCATAATTGCCATCAAGAAATTGAATATCACCCGATCCTGCAACTTTATCCTTAGGTGAAAGGGTTGTTTTTGCATCTGCTTTGAGAAGTCCATCATTAACGGCCTGATACCAAGCCGCAACAACTGGAACTTTGATCATTGACGTTACCGGAATCCGCTCACGGGAATTGATTGCAATCGATTTGCCAGATTTTAAATTTCGGGCCAGAACACCCACTTTTACCTGATACTGATCTGCAATGGACGCAATTTTTTCTTCTATTGTAAGTTCAATGACAGGCTTAATGGTTGAATCAGAAGGTGATTCGGTGGTTGATGTCCAGGTTCCGCCGGTTTTGGGTTTTGTTGTTTCCTGACCACCGGAACAACCTGTGAACATTCCCGACAAAACAACAACGGCAGATAAATAAGATAAAGTTTTCATTTTCACTCGTATTCAGAACTGCTAAGATAGGAAAAGGATTCCGGTTGTTAAAAACCTTGTCAGGATAAAAGTTTCTTTTGGCACAAGAATCCGGTAAATTGGAAATTTGCAGAAGATTTTCCGGGGAAGAAATAGTTATAAGTGGTCAGTTATAAGTGATAAGGATTAAATCTAATACTATTGATATCACCCCTTTCAAATCTTGTAACTTCATAACTTGTAACTTATAACTGTAGAACTTGTAACTCTGTAACTTATAACTTGTAACTAAAAAAGGATCTATCATCGTCTGATGGCTATCGAAAACAAACAAAACCGGAGATTTACATGAAACCGTTAGCCAGTCTGATGTGGGTGGATGATGAAATTGATTTGCTATCCGCTCATCTAACCTTTTTGCGTTCTAAAGGATATGAAGTAGAAGCCGTTTCATCCGGCTATGATGCCATTGATATTTTAAATCAGCGGTCGGTTGATCTCGTTTTTCTTGACGAGAATATGCCGGGGATGGGCGGACTCGCAACTTTAGCCGAGATAAAAAAAATCCACCCGAACGTTCCTGTTGTCATGATTACCAAATCAGAAGCTGAAACCCTGATGGAAGAAGCCATCGGCAAGCAGATTTCAGATTTTCTGATTAAACCGGTGAACCCAAGTCAGATTTTACTTTCCCTGAAAAAAATTCTGGATAATACCCGTATTAAAACTGAAGTGACAAGCAGGGACTATCTGCAGAATATCAGAAAACTCTCGATGGATATTGATGATGCCCGATCGGCAGATGATTGGCTTACTGTTTTTCAGGAATTAACCCGTTGGGAACTTTCAATTGCTGATCTGAAAGATGAAAGTCTGAGTACCATGCTGGCTGATCAGAAAAAGGATGCCAATATCAGATTTATCCGGTTTGTTGAAGACAATTACAAAACCTGGGTTGCCCAAAAGCCAGGTGATCGACCCATGCTCAGCGTTGATATTCTTGACAAAGTTGTACTTCCCTCAGTAAAAACCGGAACCCCTACTTTTTATATTGTGATTGACTGTCTCCGTGCCGATCAATGGGTTCAGTTTGAACAACGTCTGGCCGAGTGGTTCAACTTTGAGACGAAGTACTATTATTCGATCCTCCCAACGGCAACACCCTTTTCCAGAAATTCTCTTTTTTCTGGATTGTATCCGTCTGAAATTGAAAATAAATACCCTGATCTCTGGTCCTATTCGGTTGACAATGAAGAGTCGCTGAATGCTCACGAATCAGAACTGATGAAGGAGTTTTTTAAACGAAAAGGGCATGTTTTTAATCAGGAGCCCCGTTATTTTAAAATCAATACTGCAAATGATTCAAAGGTTTTAGAAAGTTCAATCGGTAATCTGATTAAAAATGATCTGACTGCCATTGTGATCAATTTCGTTGATATGGTTTCCCATGCCCGAAGTGATATGGCCATTCTTAAAGAACTTGCACCCGATGAAACGGCTTACCGGTCACTCTCAAATGCCTGGTTTGAGAATTCTTTTTTGCGTGAATTACTGATCACACTCAGTAAGCATCAGGTTTCTGTGGTGATAACGAGTGATCACGGTTGCATTAGATGTTTCAGGGGTGCGCGAGTTAATGCCGATAAGGAAACCAGTACCAATCTGCGGTACAAATATGGCAGAAATCTGAACGTGGATAGCAAAGATGCGGTCATCGTTAGAAACCCGAATGATTACCGTCTGCCTAAGCTTACGGGGAATACAAATTACATTATTGCAAAAAATGACGTATTTTTCCTGTATCCGAACAATTATAATTATTTTCAGAATCAGTTCCGGGACACTTTTCAGCACGGTGGCATTTCAATGGAAGAAATGCTGGTTCCGGTTTCAGTTTTGACTCCAAAAAATCCTGTGAGGTAACAGTGAAGTCTGCAATTTATTTTTCTGACAGTCCCGATGCGACTTATCAGCTGGGAAAACGATTGGCTTCCCAGCTTGAAGGCTCTGAATGTATTGCCCTTGTCGGCGATTTGGGAACCGGGAAAACGATGCTGGCAAAGGGAATTTGTGAAGGACTTGGAATTAAGCTTGATAAAATCAGTTCACCAACTTTTGCAATAGTCAATGAATACCTGGGCAACTGTCCTGTTTACCATTTTGATTTTTACCGGATTACCAAAATAAATGAATTGTATGATATCGGGATAGAAGAATACCTTTCACGTACTGCTGTTAAGCTTATTGAATGGGCAAATCTTTTCCCTGAAGTGCTTCCGAAAGATGTCATAACTATCACTTTTACTGAAGTTCATGCCACTGAGAGAAAAATAAAGGTGGGGTGAGCGCAGAAGTGGTAAGTGGTAAGTTACAAGTGACAAGTAAATTAGTTGAATTCTTTTGCATGTTTTTTTCCCATGTTCGCTTTATTTAATTAACCCTTACTGTACTACCTGACCCCGTAAGGCCACTTTTAATCCATCACTAAATTCGGGATCGTCTCTTCGCTCGAATTATAACTTATAACTTATAACTTGTCACTGTTTTTTATGATTCTTTCCATAGATACTTATTCTTCAATTTGTGGTGTTGCCCTGTTCGACGGTGAAAAACTGATCGCCGGGAATCAAGAACGGGTGCCAAACCGCCATAGTGAAGTTTTGCTTCCCATGATTGATTCCGTTTTAAAAATGGCAGGAATTTCTGTTCGTGATCTTGAAGCTATTGCTGTAATTTCCGGACCTGGTTCATTCACCGGTTTGCGAATTGGAGTCTCAACTGCCAAAGGAATCTGTATGGGTTCTGACATTCCCTTGATCAGTGCCGGAACTTTCGAAGCCTGGGGTGAATTGGTGCAGGGACTTGCGAATGAAGGAAAGAAAACAGAAATTGGTATTCTGATTGATGCCCGTCAGGGTGATTGGTATGGGTCTGTATTTACAGATGGCAGTTGGGAAAAACCCACTTGCACTGATCTTCAATCGTGGATTTCTGGTCATCCGGGTGTGAAAACCTGGGTTTATGAGTCTGATCAGGTTTTAAAAGGAAATGAAAAAAGCTGGTTAAATGTTTATGACCGGCTTCATGACCACCATTTGGCAGAAGCAGCTGCCAGAATTGGGTTCGACCGGCTAAAAAAGGGTATTATTGAAAATATCCATGAATTTGAACCGGTTTATATTAAAGATTTTATTGTACGGGTTCCTGCAAACCCTTCACTGATTTAAGGATTTTTTACATGGCCTGGTTTAAGCGAAAAGAAGCAAATATTTCTGCAACTGAAGCTGAAAAAAAGGAAACCCCAGACGGACTTTGGAGTAAATGCGAAAAATGCGGAACCATGCTGTACAAACGGCAACTGGTTGAAAATGCCTTCGTTTGCTACAAGTGCAGTTTTCACTTCAGAGTTGGCTCAGAAATTTACTTCAGTCTGCTTTTTGATAACAATGATTTTGAAGAATATGATGCCAACATGATTTCTAAAGACATGCTTGGTTTTGTGGATACCAAAAAATACAGTGACCGTATCAAAGCAACCATCAAAAAGTCGGGATTGAATGATGCCTGCCGATATGCTTCAGGTACTTTGAACGGATTGCCAGTCGTCATTGCCTGTATGGATTTTAGTTTCATCGGCGGTTCAATGGGTTCGGTCATGGGTGAAAAAATTGCACGGGGAATCGATAAAGCTATCGAGAAAAAATGTCCGTTCATCATGATTTCGAAATCTGGTGGCGCCAGAATGATGGAAGCCACTTTTTCGCTGATGCAAATGGCAAAATCAAGTGCTAAACTAACTCAGCTGGCAGCTGCCAAACTTCCTTACTTCTCTGTTTTGACCGATCCCACAACCGGTGGTGTTACTGCTTCATTTGCAATGCTGGGCGATTTCAATATTGCAGAACCGGGTGCGCTTATTGGTTTTGCCGGCCCCAGAGTGATTCGGCAAACCATCGGGAAAGATCTCCCGCCAGGATTCCAAACGTCAGAATTTGTTCAGGATCACGGCTTTCTCGATTTCATCGTTCCCAGACAGGAAATGAAAGAAAAAATCGGAAATTTGATGGCGATGCTGAAGTAAATTACTTCTCCTGAAAATACTTTCATCCCCGTAAAGACTGGGATGAAAGTATTTGCTTCCTTTTAACCAAACCCCTTCCCCAATAGAATCCATTCTATTTTATTTCAACTCTTTCTTTCAGGTAATTTATGCGTATCAAACTAATTGATGTTCCGATGGATTTAGGCGCCGGGCGCCGTGGTGTAGACATGGGTCCGTCTGCACTCAGACTTGCAGGAATAAAAGAAAAAGTTTCTGCAATGGGATTTCCAGTAGAAGATGATCAGGACGATATATTTGTTCCGATTCCTGAGCATGGTCATGTTGAAAATAACAGTCTCAAATTTTTGAAAGAAATTGTGACGACCTGTGAACATCTTGCCTGCCGTGTCGAACTTGCCAAAGAAGATGGCTTTTTCCCGATTGTAATGGGTGGTGATCATTCTATCGCCATTGGAACCATTGCCGGACTTTCATCTTACTATAAAAAACAAGGGAAAAAACTGGGTGTGGTTTGGGTTGATGCCCATGCTGATATGAATACCCCTGAAACATCACCAACCGGAAATATTCACGGCATGCCACTGGCCGTTAACATCGGTTTGGGTGCCGATGAACTCATCAACCTGCATGGTAACTTTCAAAAACTCGATCCTAAAAATGTTGCTCTGATCGGTATTCGTGATCTTGACCGTGAGGAAAAAAGAAATGTGAAAGCCCGGGGGATAAATGCCTATACCATGGCAGATATAGACCGGCTTGGCATTTATGCGGTCATCCAGGAAGCCATATCCATTCTGAAAGAACGTGTGGATGTTATTCATATCAGTTTTGATGTTGACGGAATGGATCCTGGAGTAGCTCCAGGTGTGGGTACCCCTGTTCCTGGCGGACTTCGGTTTCGTGAAACGCATCTGATCATGGAAACCCTTGCTGAAACCGGAATGGTTGGCTCCATGGAAATCACAGAAATTAATCCAATTTTGGACATCCGGAATCAAACCGCTGAAACGGCCGTTGAAATGGTTTGCAGTGCGCTTGGTAAAACAATTTTGTAAACTTCTAATGTAATTCTAAACCTGGAAACTCGATTTCAAGGTTTCAGGTGGTTACATTTAAATGTTTATTTTTCATCAACTTGCAGAAATCAGGAGTCCATTATGGAACTTATCAGAACAATCGCCGAAGCACATGATCTTGTTGAAAAAATCCGTCTGAGCGGCAGACTGATCGGTCTTGTCCCAACTATGGGTGCTTTGCACCGCGGACACCTTTTGCTGGTTGATGAAATCCGTGATCATGTTGATGTCATTATCATGTCCATTTTTGTGAATCCGCTTCAATTTGGTCCGAATGAGGATTTTGACCGTTACCCCAGAACTCTTGATTCTGATGTTGAACTTGCTGAAACTGTTGGTGTCGATTACATTTTTTGCCCAGACGTCAGCGAAATGTATGCAGGTAATGTAAAAACCCGGGTCGTAGTTGCTGATTTGCCCAACCATCTCTGCGGACTTTCCCGCCCCGGGCATTTTGATGGTGTAACGACAGTTGTAACCAAATTGATTAACATTCTCAAGCCGCATATTGCAATTTTTGGACAGAAGGATATGCAGCAGGCAATTATCATTCAGAAAATGGTTAAAGACCTAAGTCTGGACGTCAAAATTATGACGCTTCCTACTGTCAGGGAAGTGGATGGTCTTGCCATGAGTTCACGAAATAATTTTCTTTCAGAGGCAGATCGTCATGAAGCCGTTAAATTGTTTCAAAGTCTCAATTTTGCAAAACAAATGATTGTAACCGGTGAGCGTGATTTATTCTTAATCGTCGAAGGAATTAAAAATTTCATCACTACCGGGAATTCTGCCGAAATAGACTACATCGGCCTTGTCGATACTGAAACCCTTGAAGACCTGACAGAGTTGAAAGATGGCAGTTCAGTATTAATTGCACTTGCTGTGAAATTCGGAAAAACACGTTTAATTGATAACCTGACAATTAAAATACCCGTTTTTGAACATGTCGTCTGAGAAAATGGAACCCCGTTAACCAATTTATTGTCTATAGTTTTGGTTTCAGACAGTTTGTCATAATCAGATTTTGGCAATATTTTTGCACGTAGGGTAAAAGGTTTTAAAAATAAAGAGGAAGATATGAGTGATTTAAGGCAATTTGAACAAGTTGATTCTGCTGCTGCTCCTGCACGTACCGCGTCGGTTGCTGCTGCTGATCTGATGAATAAAGTTTTTATGTGGATGACTGTTGGATTAGGTCTCACCGGATCTATTGCCCTTTACATTTCATCCTCACCTGAATTGATGGCTGGCATTACCGGCGGAACCGTTCTCGTTCTATTTCTGATCCAGATTGGTCTTGTCTTCTGGCTCAGCGCCCGCGTAATGGCCATGCAACCCCTAACTGCAACACTTGTATTTCTGGGTTATTCTGCTCTAACCGGTATTACCTTAACTCCGATTTTTATGATGTACACAGCTTCATCAATCGGAATGACATTTATTGTAACTGCCGGAACATTTGGTGCAATGGCAACCTGGGGAATGGTTACCAAAACAGATCTTACCAAAATGGGAAATATTCTCATGATGGCACTTATCGGACTCATTATTGCCAGTGTTGTTAATATTTTTATGGGTAGTGGGTTAATGAGCCTTGTGATTTCAGGAGTTGGTGTTTTGATCTTTACTGGTTTAACCGCCTATGATGCCCAAAAGATTAAGGATATGAGCATTCAGTACCAACATGCTGATGGTGATACTCAAACCCGTGTGGCTATTATTGGTGCACTTACCCTTTATCTGGATTTCATCAACCTGTTCCTGATGCTTCTCAGGTTTGTTGGTGATCGCAGATAATTGCAGATTTTATATAGAATGTAAAAAAAAGGCGGAATCATATCCGCCTTTTTTATTTAATGCCTTTTTGATTGATTCTTCGCTTAACAAAAACTACCCCCGTCACCCGTCACCCGTCACCCGTCACCCGTCACCCGTCACCCGTCACTGGCATTTACGATTGATCTAAAAAAAATACATCGCATAGAAAAGTGTACGGTTTTTCTGTCCACTTATTTAAAAATGAGTTGATTTTATCTATTCTGAATGTGTTTGTGACTTTGGCACGGATGTTGCTTAAGATACAACCGTCTTGATTAAGACGTTATCAACCAAACCTGTTCAACAAATTTTTGGATACTACAATGAAAAAAGTTCTTTTCGCTCTCTTAACTCTCTCCTTCTTCGCTGTTGCTTGCGGTCCTAAAGGCCCTACACCTGAAGAACTCGAAGCTGCAAAACAAGATTCCATCCGTATTGCTGATTCTACCGCTGCTGTTGTTGCTGCTGCTGAAGCTGCAATGAAAGCTAAAGAAGATTCAATCAAGGTTGCTGATT
This sequence comes from Bacteroidota bacterium, assembly GCA_017303995.1. Taxonomy (GTDB): domain Bacteria; phylum Bacteroidota; class JABWAT01; order JABWAT01; family JABWAT01; genus JAFLBE01. The sequence goes on from JAFLBE010000002.1 coordinate 106,723, forward strand.
CTCTTGCTGCTGTAGCTGCTAAGGGTAAGAAGAAGAAATAATTAACCCCTAAAGGTTAACCTTTCTATCAAGCCTCCGTACCTCTGGTACGGAGGCTTTTTTTTGCCATTTTTTCCAGATCAGACAAACTCCCCGCTTCGTTTTTTTCCCTTTTTTTATCCCAACCAAGTATTTTCGGGTTTTTTAAAACCAATCCGGATTTATGCCTGGCTGATGGTTCAGCCGAATCAAACTCAATCTCAAAAACAAGTTCTGGATTTACCGTCCGTACCGGACCGAATCGCTCGAGCGTGTTTTCTTTTATAAATCTGGCTAATTCTTTACTTTCTGCTTCAGAAAAGGAATGGCTTATTTTTGCAATTGAGGTTAGTGCCTCCTTATTCCAAACAGCCAGAGAAAGATCAAAATTTGTTCCTTGTTTGGAACCTGCACTTGCTTGTACATAAAGCAAAACCGCTTTTATTGATTGAGGTTTTGGCAATAAAAGTATGCTAGAAAAACCTAACTGTTTTGAATCCCTGAGTAGAATCCCGTCAATTCCCATTGGGATTGGCATTTCAATTAAATCAGTCAGCTCATTCCAATCCGTGAAATCAATTGATTCTGGTAGTAAAAAATGACCGGCCCCGTGTTCCCTTAGACAATTTTCCAGTATCAATCGACGGTTTTTGAAGGCTTTTTCTAAAAGCTGGGAATTCTGATAGGCCAGGATATCTGTACAAATCAAAGTACTCTGACTTTTTTCTTTAGGATGCGTTCCGGGATCATAATTTTTTTCACTATTTTTTTCTGAAAACTCAATTGGGATGGAAAAAGCAGAATTTACCAGGATTCCAGATAGGATGGTTCCGTCAGGAAGTGACTGTCCTGCTTTACCCAGATCCAGGTATTTTTTAAAAACGGGTGATCCATCCTCGTCAAAAAGAAAAACTTTTCCTGATTGCTTTACCAGTTGAATCTCATGACCAGATGGTTTCCATTCAGCGAGCCAGTCTGTCGGATTTTGAAGCCCGGATATCTCTCTCAAAACAGTCAATGGAGGAATGGGAACAGGAAAGGTTAGTTCTGGTGGTGGTTGCAAAAGGTTGTTTAGCTTGTTAAAAGATAACGTATCAGGGTGCCATTTTTCGGAAAGTGGGTGAATTAAAGAAACGGAGTCGAATCCATTAGCTTTTGCAAAAAGGGCAATGACCTGACCCGAATTAAACACCGGTTTAAAACTTCCGCAAAGAAGCTGAAAAATGAGCAGCCTTTGACTTCTGTTGCAATGGCTCAACTCTGTAAACAGAAGATCCCGAAAGTCTTCATCTGATAAATTTCTGCAGGATTCAATCAGTAGAAAAATTGACCGAAGGGATACTGTTTGGGAATTGGACGGATCATCGAAAATTAAGGTGAGAGTTTCAGCAAGATTCCCGGTAGATTTATTTGATTCAAGTACCAGCCAGTCTGATAAACCTGTGTAATTAGAAATGGAGTTTTTCAGTTTCCGCGTGGATACAGGTCGTTTTATTTTTCCACCCAATAAAAGAAAAAGTCCGTGCATTTTTTCATCCGGATCACTCTCCCTGAAAAAATTGAAAACAAGTTCTTTTCTTTTAACTGATTCTGGTGTTTCAGAAAGTTCTGAAAATAGGTCGTAAAACCAGTTCATCTGGATTTTCGCTTAATTGACCATATCACCGTAAAATCTGCTATTGCTTGTCCATCAGAATCAACCCCTTTTGAAAGCGTAAAAACAGTTACCGGGTCATTCTGTTTTGATGCTTGAAAAACAGCTTTTCGTATTGCCTTTCCATCCTCACAAGAAAATGTAGTAGTTCCGGTTGCCTTCTTGAAAAACTGACCTTCAATACCCGTCACCAACGTTGAGATTTTTACGTCACTTCGCGAGGCTGCATCCAGAACCTGAATCCCTGATGCGAGTTCCCCGGCCATTGCCAGGCAGGCAAAATAAGTTGATCGGAAGGGGTTTTGTGTCAGGTAACCAAAAGGTACCGAAACCGAGGCAGATTGGTCAGAAAAACTTCTGATTTTGAGTCCGGCAAGGAGTGCCATCGGGAGATTTTTAAGCAGGTAGAGCCTAAATTTCCAGGCACTGAGCAGTTGAGTTTGGAGTGAAAGTTCACGCATTAATTACATTTCCGGTTTTGATGGTAACATTAAAAAGAGATTAAGACATGTGCCAGACACGATTTGACAACCTCTTACCTGAGGCAAGCAACCCTAACATTATATCGTCGTAAACTTGCAATGTAGTAAGAATGAAACCTTACACATTGAAAAACCTAAAAAAATAAGGGAGTACAATCATGAAAAAAATGGTTGCTATTTTTACCGCAGTTACGGCTTTCACATTAGCCGGTTCAGCCCAAGCTCAGATTGCAAATCTGGCACATTCAAATCAGGAAGCACAGGCAAAGGCTTCAATTCAACCCAGGAAAGTTCAACCTGTTGATGTGAACAAAGTCTTGTTGGCAAACCTGACTTCTAGGAATTCAGCAGTAATGGAATCCACATTGGAAATCATTACCCGTGAAAAGATTGAACATCCTGAAATGAATTTCAACTCTTTGAACGCAGTAATTGACCAGATCAGAAAAGAAGGCAGTTCCCCAGCGTTAAGGTATAAAGCTTACCTGACCAAAAATGTACTGACTCATCCTGAATGGTATGTGAAAAAAGTTCGGGATACGGGTGAAGACGGGAATATATTCTTCGTAGCGGTTGGACAGCGGGATCATGCGCGTCTGGTTGCCTACGGTGAAGTAAAATGACGCCAGAAAAAATAACTGAAGTCCGAGCGGGGCAGTTGGAAAAAGAATCCGGCTGCCCCGTTTTTGTTTACACACGTTTCCGGGGGGGGGGGTAAAGAAGAGTGCGCAAAGTTTTAATTACAAAGTGGACGTAAAAAGATTTTTAACGAAAAACATTTTATTTAATTTTTATAGCCGGATTCCCTGCATAAATTCCTGGTTCTAAAAGATCAGACTTCACCACAGATCCCAAAGAAACAACAATTTCATCATTAATTGTGACTCCAGGTGCAACCACACCGTTTGCACCGATCCAAACAGAATCCCCAATCGAAATTTCACCTACCATCAAGTCAAAAGATTTACTTTTAAAATTGTGATTCCCGGTGCAGAGATAAACCCCCTGTGACAAAACAGAATCTGAACCAATTGTAACTCTTCCCAGATTATCAATCCAGACGTGTTCACCAAGCCATGAAAATTCACCCACGGTAAGAAACCAGGGATATTTAATTTGAACATGGGGTTTAATCACAACCCCTTTTGATATTTCAGCCCCAAACCAGGTGAGTAGTTTTCGTTTCAATGAAGAGGGCCAGGGGAAGAATGTCTCAAAAAAACATTGAGAAATGAGCATCCAGAAAATGATTTTACCTGATGATCCGGGTTTATACCAGGTGTTATCAAAGGTTGAAAGTGAGAATTTCATTTCTTATCGGCTTCCTTTTTAAATCGGCCTTCGTTTTCTGCTATTTTAATATCAACAACCATTCTGAACCAGAACCCCTGAAGAAAATGGAAAATCCAACCTTCCTTTCCATCAAGAATACCTAGCTGAAAGAAAAATTGTTAGTTAATAGCAAGGTTATTTGAGTGCTTCTAAATACAAGGACTCTCCCTTTCTTGATTCTGAATCATAGTGGAGCATTTTATCCATACTATTGTTAAAACTTGATTTTATAACTGTATGAAAACCAGCGGATTCTAAAAGTAATTTCATAGTCTGAAAATCATAACAAAACAAATGACCATGATCCCGAAAAACCTCATTTACATACATTGCTGGTGTTTTATTATTAAAGTTATCCTCGTATGGAAACTTTTGTTCCCCACCATTTAATCTATTGTTATAAATTTCCATATAAAGTTGACCGTCAGGAACAACTATTCTTATTCTACCACCTGGTTTTAATATGCGATAAAACTCTGAAAAAATGTAAGGAATTTTTGTAAATGGCAAATGTTCCAAACAATGCTCCGTGAAAATGCCAATAAAACTATTCTCTTTTAAAGGTATTCCTTTAAGTAAATCCCAGCAAAGGTTTACACCGGGGCGCCACTGCCAGTCAAGATTTAGGAAATGTTTATAAATGTTGGCTCCACATCCGACATTTAAATACTCAGTTCCCCCAAAATCAGTTAGTTGGAATTTTGAATTACGCCTAAGACCTGAAATGAGATATTGTACTTTTGCATAATCAAATATTGACCGTCTAAAGGAAAAATTTGTTTTAGAAAAATCCATGATTAAAAATCCTTTTTTTTATAAAATAACATTACTTGCAAATATTTCTGGCTTAATACGATTCTTCATTTTCTAATTCAATGAAAATAATTGGACGGGTTTAAAAGATTCCCAAAAATAGGTAAAGGAATGATTATTTTAAATGTCCAATTTTTACGGTAGGATTTCCTGAGTAAATTCCTGAATCTACAAGGTCAGATTTTACAAAAGATCCTAAAGAAACCACGATTCCATCTTTTATTGTGACTCTAGGTGCAACCACACCGTTTGCACCGATCCAAACAGAATCCCCAATCGAAATTTCACCTACCACCAAGTCAAAAGACTTACTTTTAAAATTGTGATTCCCGGTGCAGAGATAAACCCCCTGTGACAAAACAGAATCTGAACCAATTGTAACTCTTCCCAGATTATCAATCCAGACGTGTTCACCAATCCATGAAAATTCACCCACGGTAAGAAACCAGGGATATTTAATTTGAACATGGGGTTTAATCACAACCCCTTTTGATATTTCAGCCCCAAACCAGGTGAGTAGTTTTCGTTTCAATGAAGAGGGCCAGGGGAAGAATGTCTCAAAAAAACATTGAGAAATGAGCATCCAGAAAATGATTTTACCTGAAGATCCGGGTTTATACCAGGTGTTATCAAAGGTTGAAAGTGAGAATTTCATTTTTTACTCGGGTTGGATTGGATTAATTCATAAACTTTAGCATCGACAAGAAAACGAAACCAAAAACCCTGAAGAAAATGGAAAATCAGCCCGGGAGTTCCATCCAGAAAGCCAAACCTGAAAAAATAACGGTAAATAAAATAGGCAACAGGTCTTACAAATAGGGGTGATTTCATGAAGAGTTTTGTTTTTAACCAACGGCGACGTTCGATAGGCGTTCCAAAAAACTTGGCGGAAACAACTTCACCATCAACCTTTTTTGAATAGAAAATTTCATTTGCTTCAGAAGTTGCCCATTTGTTGTGCTGAGCTGTAAAGGCAGAAAGGCTTTCACTCACCACATTAATAATATCAGCATGTTTGATAACGTCAATGTTGCCTGGTGCGCATTGAATAAAGTGTTGATCGTAGGCTTTTTCTTCACATTTTACAAATGAAGTTTTAAACAGACGCAAATGAAAATTCGGATAATGTCCGCCAAACCGAATCCATCGGTTCATAAACATGGTTTTTCTGGAGAACATGAACCCACTGGCGTTGTGGCTTAATTCTTTGAAAGATTTATTGTACCAGGTTACAAACTCAGGGGTTAAGCGTTCATCAGCATCAATATGAAGTACCCATTCAGTTTTTATCTGTTGTTGTGCCCAATTTCTTTGCAAACTGTAATTTCCGAACTCATGCTGAAGAAAAGGAATCTCATGTTTTTTTAAAATCTCAAGAGTGGAATCAGTTGAAAATGAATCAACAGCAAGAATTTTAGCCTCAATTCCATTTAGACTGGCCAAACACTCAGGCAAGTTTTTTTCTTCATTAAAAGTCAGAATCAATATGGTTAAATCAGTACTCATTGCTTCACCAGAGATTGGTAAAAGTTGACATATTTTTTTGCAAGGTTAACAGAATAAAAAGCTTCTTTAACCAACCTATATCCATTTTTTCTTGTATTTTCTGAGATTTGATTGATCGATTGTAGTGTTGAAAGGAGATCAACTAGTTTGTTTTTGTCTTTTAAAACCCAGCCCGTTTGAGTTTCAGTAATCCAATCTGATAATCCAACCTGAGGTGAAATTAATACCGGAGTTCCCATTGCAACCGATTCTGCGACTACATTAGCAAAGTTTTCATTTTCTGAAAGCAAAATGAGAAAATCATGGTCAGCATAAAGCTGAAACTTATCTTTTCCGCCAACATGTCCTTTCCATGATAATTTATTTTCTATGCCCAACGTGACTGCATATTCTTTAAGTGAAAGAATATAGTTAGGGTTTCCTGTACCAGCCAGAGTTAACGTCCATTCCCGGGTTAGTTCTGATAAGATCAGAAAGCTTCTTTCAAGTCCCTTTTTGGGATCAATTCTGGAAAGAAACAACAGGTTCAAAATATCAGGTTCTGATTTTGGATTATGTGAAAAAACAGGATCAGGGATTTTAACAAAATTAGGCAGACAAGTGATCTGATTCTGAGGGAATAATGCTTTCAATTCAGAGGCCTCCTGCGGGCTGGTTGCATGAAAAACAGCATTTTTAAGTAAAAATTTTCCTGGAAACTTCAGGAATTTTCTTTTTAACCCCGAATGTCCTAAGGTATAAGGACTCAGCATACCTCTTGGTGAAAGGATATATTTTTTTCTTTGAAGAAAGAGAACAAAAACCGAAAAAAGGGTAAGGAGATTCCACCAGGAATGGATGTGAATACAATCAAAGTTTTTTGCATTTTTCCACAATTTTAAAAAAAGTGCCGGTGAAAAATGAGTGTGGTCTTTAGTCCACCTGTTAAAGTAAAAAACTGAAACACCCTCAACGTCAATAGGTACACCGGTTTGAACAGGTAATTCTTCTTTTCCATTTGCTGTTGTAGTGTAAACTGAAACTTCCTGTCCGGTATGGCTTTCCCATTGACAAAGTTCAGAAACCGACATAATTGGGCCACCATAAATCCATGCTGGCTTATATGAGGGAACAATGTGGAGGATGTTCGGTCTACCTTCCAAGAAGTTCTCCAAGGACAACCCACTGCCACAGCCATGGCCACTTTTCTGGTTTTTGTTTGACGATTTCTTTTTGTGCCAAAGCCAGTTGATATAAATCAGCGGTTTCAGGGAACAGTTTCAGATTATTAATTTTTTCATCAATCAATCCTGCAAGGGGCCCGTTTAACCAATGGCCCATCGGAAGAAGAAACCCCATCTTTCTGGAGTTGACAATTTCAGGAATCAGCCAATCCTGACATGCTTCAGTAAGAAACTGCTTTTTTGTTTGTTTAGGTCGTTTCAAAGAGTCAGGAACCTGAAGAATCCAAGATAAGAGCTCACGGTCGGTAAATGGGGCCCGAACTTCAAGTGAGTTTGCCATAGACATAATATTGGTGTCTCTGATCAGCATATTTTTCATGTACCCAAACCATTCCTGAGCAATAAGTTGGGAATCATGTTTTAATCCGTAAAAGTGTGGCTGGTCATCCAGACTTACCACCGGCATCCAGCCTTCGTACTTATTGCCGAACAGCCATTTCAGCGTTGTTTCAGAGTAAAGGGCCCTGATTGATGACATTGGCTGGAACTGAATAGGTGTTGTCATTGCATCGAATAAACGAAGCCATTCTTCCTTTTTTCTGAACTTTCCGGCAAGCAGAATACCCGGGGAAAGAAATCCCGGAAGTGTCATTATTGTCCTTGCCTGTGAGAAAGTATTATATCCCTGAAAAAGCTCATCACCACCCAAACCGGAAAGGGCTACTTTTAATCCAAGGTTTCTAACAGCCTTCGACACAATAAAGGTATTAACACCATCAATTGAAGGATGGTCATAGGCTTTGAGTGCATCCGGAATCCATTCCATGACTTCATTCTGTCTGAGACGGACAAAAGTATGTTCAGTTTTCCAATGTGATAGAATCAGATTGATGCGATCTTCTTCTGAATGTACCGGGTCATCGAAAACAACAGATGCGGTTATGGGTTTAAGCCCGAATTCTGAACACAGGGCACCAACAATGAGTGAAGAATCAATTCCGCCAGAAAGGAAGGTTCCAATAGGAACGTCTGCAACCAGTCTTTTTTCTATTGCTGCACCAACCAGATTTTTCAAATTCTGATTGGCAGATAGTTCTGGATTTGCTGTTGATTTACCAGATGAAAGCGGAAGTTGCCAAAGCTTCCATTTAGATGGAAAACAATAGGGATCCATTGGCCGGAACTCAGCGCCCTCAATTCTCATTTCCCCAACATAACCTGACGGAAACATAAAAATTCCATTCCAAAGGGTAAATGGCTCTGGAATGAATCCGTATCTGATATATTGCTGGAGACCTTTTTCAGAAATCTGGAATTGTTTTTCAGAGTTAAGTCGTTTAATTGCCCTCAACTCAGAGGCGAAAGTTAGCTGTCCGTCAGAAAAACCATAAAGCGGATTTTTCCCAGCCTGATCTCTTGCCAGAATCAGTTGTTTACTTCCACTGTTAAACCAGACTACTGCAAAAATCCCATCCAGCTTTTTTAAAAACTCTGAACCTTCCAGTTCAATTCCTTCAAGAATAACCTCAGTATCACTGGTTGTCCTGAAACTAATACCACGTGATTCAAGCTGGTTTCGCAGGGATTTATAATTATAAATTTCGCCGTTAAAAATTAAAATTGATTTGCCGGAAAGGGAAACCATCGGTTGTGCTGATCGGGGATCAGGATCAATAATCGCAAGCCGGTTATGCCCAAAAGAAAAAGGCCCTACTTCAGAAATTGCACGACCATCTGGTCCGCGATGTGAAATAGATGAAATGGCCGATTCAAAATGGGGTTTATTTGTTGAAAACAGTATTCCGCACATATTTTATTTGGGTTTTGCTTCCAATACTCTAGTTATAATTTTGTTTACTGATTGAAAAGAATACTTCTCTGCAACCTTGATGCCATTGGATACAAGAAGGGTACTAAATTCTCTGCTCTCCAACCGGGTAAGAATGGATTCAATATCCTGAACGGTTACTGGCATGTGGCACAACATTCCATTCTCATTATTTATAATAAAATCAGTAGCACCGCCTGTATCGGCAGCCACACAAATGCAACCCATTGCCATCGCTTCAAGATAAACAATTCCAAAACCTTCACCGGAAGAGGGTAATAAAAAAATTTGGGAATCGGTATACAGATTAATCAACTCCTGGTCAGAAACAAATCCATGGAATTGAAACCGCCGATCATTCCCTGCAATTTCCAGATGTCTCTCTTTATCATTTCCATGGATGACAAGGTCATAAACCCAATTTGTCTGCACCCCTTCTGACCAGTTTTTTACTGCCTGAATACAAATATCAATATTTTTATAATTCTCTTCTTTGGCAACTCTCGATACAGACAAAAATCTAATTGTATTGAGAACCTTCTGTTTTTTTAAAATTTGCTCCAAAGGCAACGGATTAAATTTTGTAGGAAGTGTATTGGGGATTAAATGAACCGGCAGTGATGTTCCAAAGTTTTCTTTTACCTTTTTAGCCGTAAATGAACTCACTGCCCAGACTTCATCAATGAATTTGGCAAAAAAGCGATAATGGAAAGCCTGTTGCTCCCAAACTTCTATGCCATGGGCAATCAGGATTTTACGTTTGAACCATAATGAAGGCAGAATAAGCAAGGGCAAAAAATTCCGGTGACCAATTAGAACCGTATTTGATTTAAAACCCTGAATAAAAGTTTTTAAAAAGAAGGAGAGCAAATTTCTATTGAAACCAACCACGTTTTCGGATGATGTATCATTGAAAGAAAAAACGGTTTTACCAACCCCTGAATACTCAAAATGCTGAAGTAGCGTGCTGTTGTATCTTTCAATTCCGCCAGTTGAGCTTAGGGCTGAAAAAAGGACTAGTAAATTCATGAAAATGAGGGAATGTCAAAATTCAATAATATTATTTTACATTGACACATTTTGAATTGTTAAATGTTATCGGTCATTATATTTGGCATTTTTTTTGAAAATCAGGTATCAGATTCGGTACGATTTGGTCTTAAAACACCAGCCCAAATGAAACCAAGCCGGAGTGCAGCCATCACCACGAAACTCCAAAACATGGAATTCACCAGAAACTCAAATGAATTTCCGAGCCAAGCAATTGAGAAAAGCCCATTAAAAATGACACCTGAACCAAATAAATAGCCACCAAACCAGTTTTCAGCTTTGTTTGCCAGCCAGATATTAAAAAAACCAAGAAGAAAGTGAGCAATAATAATGACGGGCCACCCTCCTGTCAGATAGGAATCGGCAACATAAGATGGTTTGGCTGACACATCTGAGGTTTCAACGACCACACCATTTTCGTAAACACGAGTCATGATAAGAATCTCCATGTCGGGCTTTTCAGGCCAGAAAACTCGGGGAATAATTCCAATAAAAACCTGAGATAAGATTTCCATACCGTAATAGGGGCGGTTTTGTGGGACATTTCCACTGAATTTTATGAACATATTCACTTCACTCAGCCGATCAACCAACATAGCCCAAGATGCATTCTGAAGTGCTTGCGGGGATGCATTGAGTGTTTCCTCCCTTGCAATTTGATTTGCTTCGATTGGATCAACAAATTGACCCCATGCCAGATCTCTGTAAGTACCATTGTAATAAGGAATATACGTAACCCAGATGAAAAACGCTGCAAGAGAAAAAAATGTAATTGTTCTTGGATATCTGTAAATTAAAAAGGTTGATAACAGAATGGCTACAAGAAGGGGGGCCGATTTCATTCCACTAAACAAGGCTATTAAAAAAGAATAAATAACCAACCCAGTACCAATTAAAATTTTTGTACGTTTACCTTCCTCAATTGAAACCCCAAGAAATAATACACCTAAAATCTGGGAAATGGAACTCAATTTTACTGCAACCTGAGCAAATCCTGGAATTAGTACTGAAAGAAAAACCAAAACCTGAATTAAAAGAAAAAAAACAAGAAAAATGTCAGAAACTGCAACGGTTGGAAGATTATACTTCCTATTTTCAGTTTTCCATTTCCATGCAGCCATTCCAATTACATAAAAAACCTGGGCAATCAGATAATACCATTGAGCGCTGACAACCAGATTAAGTTCAACCAAAGAAGGACTTTGATCATTTGTCTGGGTAAAAAACTCATAGCCAAAAAGTGACAAAAAGTAGAAAATCGTACTTAAGGGGACATATCCTGAAAAGAACGTAAATCCTAAGAAATAAGGCCGAAATAATTGGCGTAAGATGGGTAAATCTTTTGGGATCTCAATTAAAACACCAGTGACTGTAAACAGATATATAAAAACAGAAGTGCTCCAAGATACCCAATAGGAAGCGATAGGGAGTTCAGCTATCATCCCACCACTTAACCCTACCAGAATAAAAAGAAGCAACCACAGAATAGGTCTCATGAAAAGGCTTTGGCTTTCACTGCATGTTTAATTTGTTTAAATGAATATGCCTGGATTTTTTTAAGAGCATTTTTGCCCATTTTTTCAGAAAGTGCGGGGTTGGCAGATATGTTGTTTATCAAATCTGTTAGTTGGTTGATATTCCCGGTTTCAAAAATAAAACCAGTTTCTCCATTTGTGATCAGATCAGCAGCACAACCCACTTTGTCAGACACTATACACATACGACCACTTGCCATGGCTTCGTTTACCGCCAAACCCCATGTTTCTCCAGGTCCACGGCTAGGATAAACAAAACAGGACGCCATTCGGTAAAGAACAGGCATCTGGGTCTGGTTTTGTACCGGAAGCCAGATAACCTGTTCATTATCTTTTACATTTGCCTTCAATTCAGATTCCAATTCACCGCTGCCAGCAATAATCAGTTTCATGTTTTTATCAGAAGCTGAGCAAAAAGCAGTCAGCAGATCAGAAATTCCCTTTTTTTGTTCAAACTTGCCTGCATACAAAAATACCATATCAGTATCATGAATTCCCAATTGATGACGCCACATCAGGGCATTCTCTCCAAAAGTGCCTGTCAGATCTGAAAAACGCTGGTTGTCAATAGCATGCGGTGCCCAAATCAGCTGATTATCCTTCAGTCCACACCATTTGAAGTACCTCAGATTTTCCTTCCCGACATAAAAGGCAGTATCTATATGCGAGTAAACCCAATGAAGCCACAACCACCTCACAATTTTTTTTATTTTGCTGATTGGATCCAGCAAATGGGAATCACCCCTAAACCAAACGGGTATCTTTTTATGGAAGTATTTTATGGTTTCAAAATGACTTTCAAAACTCCAGCCAAAAATCAAAATAAAATCAGGGTTCCAGGATGATAGGGAAGGAATTAAAGCCAGATTTTTTATTCCCTTAAAATGGTGAGTTCCCGGATCCTTTGCTGAATTCTCAATAAACTCAAACTCATAGCCATCAAGAAGAGGAATATCCCATTCCATAACTTTTCCGAAACCCGGATCAAATTTTTTAATTTGTGCCTGAGGCCAGGTATAAAAAACTTTTATTTTGAGTTCATCATCAGACCCAAGCTGGCGGAACAAAGGTGCATAATACTGAATCGGATGGGTGGTAACAATTGCAAGTTTCTTTTTCATGATTTTTCTTTGATCACTTCCCTGAAAAACAGATTCATTTTCCTTGCCATTTCTTCCGCCAGGTAGGGTTTCATTTTTTCGCCCGGATCAGTGAACGGTAAAGGTTTTTTCGAAATAAGGAAAGATAACCGTTGCTTGATCTTTTCAAAATCTGAGTCCCTGTCTCCATCCGGTGAAAAGGAAAAAAGAGATTCTGGCGTTACTGAGTTTAAGATTCCGCATACACTGCTTTCCTTTCTGAAAATTGCCATCATGGTTTTTCTGGTTAGCAGGTAAGGATACAGTTTTGAAGCTGTATATCTGGGGTCATCAGAACCGGGAACGAGCAATAAATCAGAATACAGTAAAAACTGAAGACTTTGAAAATACGGCATCCGGTCTGGGTTTTCTGAAACGATGTCGCCAAGACCGAGTTCGTCGGCTAGAGGTTTCAGGGAAGGAAGTCCCTGACCGGCAGGAGCATAACTGGTGCCGGCCAGTTCAATCCGTATTTTTTTAAACCGTTCCGGTTCCTGTTTAAGTCCGGTTTGAACTGCCTTTAGAAAAAGGGAAAAAGCCGGAAGCATATCACTTCCGCCACGTCCCACGTACCTGATCAAAAAATGATCAGGATTGGTTTTCTCTGGAGGTAATTCCCTGGCAATTTCAATGTCTTTTTCAAATCCGCCAAAAGGAAGCGTCAGACAGGGAACCTGATTCAGCCAGTTATACCGTTGACGGAGTTCCTGCCAGTAAGGTTCAGAAACCGCCATAATTCCGTCTGCAGCTTTCATGGCTGCGGGTTCAAGAGTACCGTTTATCCATTGTGAAAACCAATATTTTTTTGGCCTCTGGTTTTCAGGTAGAACCGGATTATACCAGGGATCCTGAATGTCAAAAACTATTTTACTGCCAAACCTCCATTTCCAGTAACGGGCAAGAATGAGAACCGGAAACTGGGTGGTTGAAAAGAAGATGAGTTCAGGTTTGTTTTTCCGGATCCATCCGGATCCCTTCAGCCAGAAAAAGGGAAGGGAACGCAAGGCGATAGCGCCAAGGCCGAATTTTCTTGTCCATTTTGGTGAAAAAGCCGATACGGAAATGACTTCTGCATCTTCAGGAACACTTTTTAACAGGAGCGGATCGAGGGAAATTTCAACAAATCTTTCATCAACTTTCAGAATGGCAGGCTTCCAACCGGCTTGAATCAGTCCGGGAAGTGACATTCTCACCCGCTGCATATCAGCTGCGTTTACCGGGGGAAAGTAAGGTGAAATGATGAGGATTTTTTTGTGCATTTCAGTCATTAAAAAAAAGGATTGACAACGCTGAGGAGCTTTTGGCTTTCAGATTCCCAGTTATACATTTTTTCTGAAAGGTCAAGGGACGAAAGCCTCTGCTTTCTGAGTTCACCTGGGTTCAGGTATAAAAACTTGAGCCAGTTTGCCAGTGAATCAGCATCACCCGGCTGATATAAAAATCCGCTTTCCGGGTTTTGATTCCAGAACTCAGTCTGTGCCGAAGTCTCCGAATAAATGATACTGAGTCCGCAGGACAGATAAGTAAAGATTTTATTGGTAAGGCACAGATCCCGGTTTGGTGGGAAATTACGTTCCAGGGCAAGTCCGATGGCATGAGTTTTTGCTATCCTGAATAGCTGATTTTCAGGAACCGGACTCAGAAAATAAATTTTTTCGTGCTTTGCTCCACCTGTCCTGACCTGGTCAAGAAGTGCGGATTTATCTTCCCCTGAAACAGAACCAAGGAGAGTAAGAGAAACCGGAATTTCCGGGATTTTTCCCATCGCACTGAAAATATCTTCCAGTCCGCGGTTCGTTCCAACCGTTTGTGAAAACCAGAACAGCTTCAGTTCTGAACCGCCATCCGTCAGGATATCTGCTTCTTGAGCCTGAATTGAGGAGGGGAAAACATTCAGGACCGGGAAAAATGTCGCTGACGGGAACAGTTTCCTGTAGGCAGCTCCGATTCCGGGACTTGCAGACCAGGTTAAGGAACATTGCGGAATCCAGGTGTTTTCGACTGTGGTCACAATCCATCCACCGGGTGTTTCTGCAAAGGGTTCACCTCTGTGATAATCTTCAGCATCGAAGGCAACGGAAATATTTTTTATTTTCCCTGCTGTACCGCAAACCGGCAATGCACCAAGATTATGGGCGATGAAAAGACCGGGCTGTGTTTTTACAGCCATTTTGATTTGCCAGACCAAATGGCGGTTCATCAGACGGGCTGCCATCGACGGACGTTTTACAACTTTGCTAAACGCCTGCCAAATTTTATTTTTTAATCCCGACACTGTTTTAATCAGTTTGGATACAGCAGTTGAGCCTGTCCAGTTTAAACTGTGAACTTCCCATTCGGGGTTTTGCTTCAGAATAAGATTGTCATGGGCAACAAGGTACCCGACATACTGAGTAAAAACAATGGAAACAGAATAACCCGCTTTCGAAAAAGCAATGGCTTCCTTTACCAGTCTGGGATTGCTGGAAATATGACCTGGCGTAACAAAGGTGATTCTTTTTTCTTTTTGTGTCATTTCTTTTTCTGCGACGGAGGCGTTTCTGATATACTGCGGTAATAGTCTGTCAGACGGTCTGCATAGGTATCCCATCCCATCGACTCTCTGCTTTTCCCGGCAGCTTCCTCGCCCATGCTTTTCAGCAGTGTACGGTCGATATACAATTTTTCGATCCGGGCTGCAATTTCAGCCGGGTTGCGAATGGGGACAACAAATCCGGTTTCACCGTTCACGATCTGTTCACTACAGCCAGTGTTTTCAGTGACAATCGCAGGTAAACCAGACGCCATTGCTTCAATGGGCGCCAGACCGAATCCATCTTCAATGCTCGGAAGCACAAAGACATCACAATTTTGAAGAAGGGCGGGAATTTCTTTCCAGGGAACCGCACCGAGGTAGCGGATATTTCCGGTAAATTCCTTTTCCAGAAATTTCATTTCATCTGCCATGGATCCGGCAAAAATAAGTTCTGAATCAGGGAGATTGAGCATTTTCCAGGCGGTTATCAGATCAATCTGGGCTTTCCTCAGTGAAATTTGGGAAACACAGATAACCCGGAACGCTCTCTTCATTGAAAAATCAGGTTTTGATTCAGAAAACCGTGAAAGATCAACGGCAAGCGGAATGGTTTTGACTTTATCTGCCGGGAATCCCTGATCAATAAAGGATTTACCGACAAAATCAGACGGAACCAGCAGGTAATCTGCGAATGCAATTTCCTTTATCTGCTGTGTTTGGCCTTTATTCAGTTCAATTCTGTTCCCAAGACCAAGTCTTTCGTATTCTTCATTAAGCAGCCTGGTAACCAGAACCGGATGTGCGTTAACCGGTTCCAGAATCAGGGGAATTCCTGATTTATTGATGTCTTTTGCCAGAGTCACTGCAGTTCCCTGAGACATGATGTGGGCAATTTCCGGCTGTGACCACTGGTAACGGACCTGAGTTTCCCAGATTTTCTGATAAAGCGGATAAAAAAAGTTCGCCATTCTCTGGTTGAAAATCCGGATATGGCTGTGAAGAAGGTATTCCTTCATCCACAGATTTACAGCTTCTGCGGGTTTTATTCCGAGTAATTCTGCATTGGTTGACCATTTATGTGAATAATAAAAACGGTTGAGAACGCCGGCTTCCGAGAGAAAGCGGACATAATTGGCATGATGAAATTTTCCGCAGACAGCCAGATTTATTTTCATCAGATTTTCTTTCTGGCTACAATTTTTCCGTACAGATCAAGATACTGACCTGCAATCACCTGACTGCTGAATCTGGTTTCGGCAGCAGTTCTGACCTTTTGCCGGCTGATCTGCCCGACGGAATTGATGGCTGTGGCCATTGAAACGGTATCCTGACAGGTAAAACCCGTTATTCCGTTTTCCACAACTTCGGGAACTGCACCTCTCGGATAACCGATGACCGGGGTTCCGCAGGCCATGGCTTCTGCCATCACTATCCCGAACGGTTCGTTCCAGTCAATGGGCATCAGAAAGGCAGCACATTGCCCCAGGAATTCATTTTTCTGCTGATCATTGACAGGGCCGATATAAAGGATTTCTTTTCCATCAATTTCTGGTTTGATGATGGTCTCAAAATATTCTGAATGTTCTTCCGGTACATTGCCGGCAAGTATGAGTTTTCTGCCGGCGGCTTTTGCTGCTTTTATAGCATTCATCGGACCTTTTACCGGTTCAATCCGGCCCAGAAAGGCAACGGGCGCATCGTCGGGAACTTCCCTGACAAAGGTATATTTGCTGACCTCAATTCCGTTGTAAACCGTAGCAGCTGGTCCGAACGGTTTGATCTGACCGGAAATATAATTGCTGCATCCGGTAAAAAAGAGAGAATCTTTTTTAGAAAGGTACATAGCCATTTTAATCATTTTCAGCGTTGGTTCCCGCTGGTAACTCATAATTTTGGGGATGGATGACCGGTAAAGCAGACTCAGATAAGCCAGGCGGCCGAAAGAGTGAATAATATCAGGTTTCCACGATCTCAGTCCGGAAACCGTAAGCATATTCCGCAGCGTATCGGGAAGGTGGTCAGGTTTTGCACCACGGTAAGGAATGAGCCGTCCGCTGGAAACAGAATCCGGATGGGCAACCAGAACAACGTCATGTCCGGCGGATGAAAATTCCGTTGCGATCATATCAATAATCCGTTCAATTCCGCCATATAAAGTTGGCGGAACGGGAATCCAGCAATCTGCGACAAGGGCAATTTTCATGTTTTAAACCGGCTCTTCGTTTTTGAAATCAGGTTTTTAAAATCTGCAACCTGTTTCCAGGGTAAAAATAGTGTTAAAATCCGTGTTAGCTTTCCTCCGGGATACGGCCAGGACGAACCGCCAAGACTCAGAATGGCCTCCTCGCAGTGTGAAACAAGGTCAGGATGTTCCGGATAAAACTGATACATCCACACTGCATAAAGGTTGGCACAGATCCGTCTGGTCTGCCCGTTGTTTTTACCGGCCAGTAAATGTTCGCAGCCCAGCCGGTTCGATAAAAAGGCAGATTCCATGGCTTTTCTGCTTTTCCTGCCGGATAAATTTCCTGAAATCCCGGACCTGTAATACAAAGTTGATTCATCACAGAATTTTATTTCCGGAATGCGGCTGATCAGTCTGGAAAAATATTCAAAATCATCGATCAGACTTAAATTTTCATTCCAGAGACCTTCTTTTTCAATGTGCGAACGGGGAATCAGGAAAATTCCCGGCTGCATCATATTCGGACCCGCTGCAAGAGATTCAATGAGCCAGTCAATTCCCTTCCTATCTTTCCAGACAGGTTCCGGATTTAAGGTGAAGGTCGAAAGGTCATCCTGATAAAAACGACCCCATTGTGAAGAGATAATAGCATCCGGGTTCTTTTCTGCAAGGGTTACCTGATTTTGAACAGCCTCTTCATTCAAAAAATCATCGGCATCCATAAACTTGATCAAACTTCCGGAGGAAGCCAGAAAACCCTTATTTCTTGCTGATGCAGCTCCCCGGTTCTGCTGAAAGATAAACCGCAGACCATGAGTTCCCGAAAATTCTTCCTGCGCCTTCTGAACAAACCCGTCTGATGAACCGTCGTCAACAACCACGATTTCGAGGTTTTTATAAGACTGACCCAGCAGGTTTTTGATCGTTTCAGAAAGATACCGGCCAGGATTGAAAGCCGGAATAATGATCGAAACTAAAAGAATTTTTTCCATGAGTGAATAAAATAATCCGGTTTTGAAGAATCAACAAAATGGTGAAGGACTCCGGTGCCGGATTGAACCTGCATTGAGGTTGGCATAACAATATAATCTGACTCAGGGCCGATGACAGAATTCTGCCCAGCCAGAATCATTGCCGTTAATGCTTGTTCAAGATAATAACTTCCGAGAGTTCCTTCTTCAAGTTCCCGTGCCCAGCGCTCAACGTCATGCCAGTTTATGGTTTCACTCTTAAGAGCAACGAGACCAACATTTACTTTCTCAGGTGTTTTCTTTCCGGAAACTTTATCCATTTTTTCAAGAGGAAAGCCGTATGCATTTATTTTGTCAGATATATAAAAAGGTGAAACAGGATTTTTGAACCAGGTTAAAAGAAATTCTGGATTCCGGAGGAACAGCATATCTGAATCAGCGACCAGATTCCATCCCGAATTACCTGCATGAATATCAATCAGTTTCTTTATATGCGGGTAAACTTTTCTTTTGTGATTCAGATAAGGAAACTCAGATTCAGGAAGAAGAGTTTTTAATTTTAATTCTATATCTGAACTGCGGTGAATTTTAATGCCCGGAACCTGAATTTTCATTTGTTCCACGAGAGCATCAGTAAAACTTCCATCATCAAATACAACAAACTGAATAGCTTCCGGACAGTGCTTTTGAAGAGAATACATGCAAAAAATAGTTTGGAACCAGAATCTACTTCCGGTTAAAAAGTTCACTTTAAGGGATTGCGGTGACAGGTGACTAGGTGGTACAATTCTGAGTGATTCCGAGAACTTCTCCATTCTCTTCTTTTCAATATTCATTTTTCGGACAACAAACGGTCCGCCCATCCTGATGATTTCTTTGATCTTCCCCTTGGGGAGGCGATATAACTGATCGATCATGTATTGAAATTTAAGCAAACCGATTACTCCTGGTAGCCACTATTTTTCCTGATTTTGATATTGATTTTTTAGATTGGACACTCATCCAAAATATCTCTAAGTAAAATCTGGTTAATAGATTCTGGATTGAAGGTCGTTTCTGAAAAATGCTTCGACTGGTCTGAAAGACGTTGCCAATCAGCTTTATTCATTGTCAGGTTTAACAGATGTTTTGTTCCTTCCTCATCAAATTGGTTACTATACCCCTCATAATAATTTTCCGTGCACCAAATTCCGATCGCTGATTTTGCAGGAACCTGACATAAAACCGGAAGACAGGTTTGAAGAAACTGGGTAAATTTGCTCGGAAAATTGGAATCAATCCAGGGCATGTCTGACACTTTTTCCGGATAATTGACCAGAAAGGATGAACAATGTTCTGCCAGATAATCACACACATATCCGGTTGGCATCACGTCTTTAACTTCAACGCAGGTACTGATTTCCTTCAGCCGGCTGACATTTTCTTTAACCGGCGAAAAAATAATGAACTTCCCGTTCAGTTTTTCAACCATCTTTACAAACCGGATGGTAGGTTCCAGAATCTCATTGTATAACGATCCGGCAAAACCCACAACAGGACCCTGTTCAAAGTCGCTTTTCCAGACTGCTTTTTTCCCTGTAATTTCCGAAACCGGATATACGGTTTTGGTTTTGTTTTTGAATTCCTCATAAACGAGATGGTCACTGATAGCCCAGATTGTTTTAGCCTGTTTCAGAACAAAATAGTTGAAGTTGAGCTGCTGACGATACAGAGCCGGATCACCTGAATGATTCATTTTTTCACTGTTATCATGATAAAAAATGAAGAGAGGCTTTATTAATCTCTTGGATAAAAATGCACTGAACCCGCTGAAATAAGTACCGTTAAGGTAGGACAAAATTACATCAGGATTTGTCCGGGTTATTTCCTCTTTATAATTCAGATAAAGAAGCCAGAATCTGATTGTTTTTAAAGGATTGAAACGTTTATATGGCGGATACCACCATTTCCGGATTTGGGTTTCAATAACCTGCCAGGAATCGGGAACTGGTTTTGTTTTGTACTGGTCACCATACATAAACAGGAAAATCCGGTGGCCTTTTTCTTCAAGCCATTTGAAATGCCGGAACATCAGAACGGCGCTGGCAATGGTATTTCCTGGTACTGTTTCTGAAATAAAGAGAATGTTTTTTTTCATGAGTAACGAATCAAACCCGTTTGATCAGACCTTCGTGAAGTTCCTGAATAATATCCTTGAAACCGTATTGCCATGTCCATTCAGGATAGTCCTGCTGAAATTTGGATAAATCACTGATATACCAGATGTGGTCACCGATCCTGTTTGTTTCTGAATAGGTAATATTCATTTTATTTCCGGAAATCAGTTCACAGGCTTCAATACCTTCCAGCATGGAACAGTTCGAATACCTTCCTCCGCCTGCATTGTAAACTTCACCGTTTTTTGGATTCTGATAATAATGCCAGAACATGTTAACCAGATCACGGCTGTGAATATTGTCCCTGACCTGTTTCCCTTTATAGCCAAAAATAGTGTAAGGTTTACCGGCAATAGCACATTTCATCAGGTATGCCAGAAAACCGTGAAGCTGGGAACCGGAGTGGTTGGGTCCGGTCAGGCATCCGCCTCTGAAAACACCGGTTTTCATGCTGAAATACCGGCCGTATTCCTGAACCAGAACGTCTGCTGCAACTTTGGAGGCTCCGAACAAAGAGTGTTTGCTCTGGTCAATTGACATGTTTTCATCAATTCCATTTTTGAAATAGGGATGGGATTCCGAAATTTCCCAGCGTTTTTCCAGTTCAACCAGAGGGAGTTCATTGGGCCGGTCTCCGTAGACTTTATTGGTTGAAGTGAAAATGAAAACGGCATCCGGTGCGTAAATCCGGGTTAATTCAAGAAGGTTGAGGGTACCGGTTGCATTGACAGAGAAATCGGTCAGCGGTTCTTTGGCAGCCCAGTCATGACTCGGTTGTGCGGCAGTGTGAACAACCAGTTTCAGATTCTTCCCATGTTCTTGAAAAACCTTTTCAAGAAGGGCATAATCACGGATATCAGCCTGAATATGCCGGTAATTTGCATAGTTTTCCTTGATACTGTTTACATTCCATTCTGTCGATGCCTCTGCACCGAAAAAATAGGACCTCATGTTATTATCAATGCCGACAATTGTATCAAACTTGTCCTGAAAAAAACGGACTGATTCGCTGCCAATAAGGCCGCCGGATCCGGTGATAAGTGCCGTGGTCATTTTTTATCCTTTTAATATTTGGAGTATCTCAGTTTGTCTGTCAGTTTTCCAAGAAGCCGGGAAGGAACCAGCAGTTTTGCATAATGAACGAAAAGCAGTACGGGATGTTTTTTCAGTTTGGCTTTATATTGCGCCTGAAGATAATTTTCCCGGAAGGTCACGTACCATGGCGTGAAGGAACAGTATTTTTCATAGCTGTTGAGCAGCAGCGCTTTTCTGTACTGATCAAAAAGAAGTTTCAGATCCGGAAGGTTCCCGAAGGAAAACCGGGTGGATCCCTTACTGATTTTGGATTCATCCTTCATAACAAATCCGCTGAAATGGTACAAAAGCAGCGGGACATCATTTGATTTCCAGATTCCGTCTGAAAATGAAATGGTGCGGGTATGAAGATTCCAGAAGGCCACATTCAGTCCGTTGTGTTTTTCAATTCTGAGTCCGCCGAAAAACAACGGTGCCAGATTCATGTACAGCTGATCGGTAAACATTCCGTTTTTAAGATCAATTTTGCAGCGGTCAATCATTCTCTCTGCCCACCAGTCAATCAGAAGATCTGCTTCTGTTGACCGGGCCAGGGAGAAAAATCCCAGATTGTAAATTCCGTGATTTAAAACCAGATTTTCATCGGGATATAACCCATCCAGCGGTATCGGATCAGAAGTATGCGGTGTCAACACTCCGGTTTCTTTTCCCGGAATCGGAAGAACAGAAGTGAGCGGTGAAAATACCTGAGTATCCGGATCGAGATAAACAACGATCTGAGCCTGTGGGCGGGTTTTAAAAAAATGCCTGAAAAAATATGGTTTAACCGATGTGTTTAACTCAATGATGCTATAGTTCAGTTGCATCTTTTCCCAGTCTTCAATTCCAATATCTTCCGCAGGAATGACGTCACCCGGGAAGCTAAGGTAATCAATTTCCGGTTCCATCAAATCAACCAGGCCAATGACAAACGAAGCTTCCGGATGAAACGTTTTTACCGATTCTCCAAGAGTTTTTGCCATGCCAAGATAATTATTGGAACAAAGTGTAAAAAAGATTGTTTGGATAGGATTCATTTTTTATAGCGAATTCTCAAATTTTGGTTATTCTTCAAAATCTTAATCAATAAAGACGACAATTGTTTAGTTATATTAAAATTATTTATTTTGCAATTTCAAAAATATGCCTATAGAAAGAAACACATTCTTCCATTTTAAATTTCATTACTGCTTTAGATGCAATAACTGAATGAAATTTTATCATTTCGGGGTTTTCAATGTAATATTTGATAGCATCTTTCACTTGTTCTGTGTTTAATTCTAAATTTTCAATATGTATGATTTTACCTGCAAATTGCCCATTATACATACCCATATTGGGCATCTCGCCAATATTTGTCACGATTATCGGTTTATTTCTGGAAAGGTATTCAATAACGGAATTAGGAAGGCTTTCTGCCGAATAAGTAGACGGTAAGAGGCAAATATGGGAATTATCAATAAAAGTAATTACATTTTCACAATATCCAGAGAAAATAATGAAATCATAAGACTGATATTTGATAAACAACTCATTATATTGGTCACCTTCCCCAACAAGTTGAAGTTCAACCCTTTTCTTTCCGAATTCTGCATTTATCTGAATAACAGCATTAATGGTTTGATTCCATCCTTTTTCTTTGATTGCCCTTGAAACAATACACAATCTCAATACTTCATCTTCTGAAAATGAAGTAATAGAAGGATACTCAAGAAAATCCAAACCATAATATACTTTGTAAAATTTATTTTCAAAATGAAACCGTTTAAGCGTTTTTAAATGATTGTCGTTTGTTATAATTGCACAACTTGTGTTTTTAAGGATATTTTTAGTAATCAACCCATAATTTTCCCTCAGGGTTTCAACCAATTCATAATGACCATGAAAGGAAATCGCTAAGTTTACACCCACCAATTTTGCAGGTTGCAAAACAAAAGAATCGGAATCCCAGCTATGACTGTTAATAATGTCTATTTTGTAAACGATTAGTAGAATAGTAAAGTAAAGTTTTTTAATAATAGAGATGAAGTTAATTGATGTCATTGCAGATAATTTATAACCAAAAAACTTAAACAACTCAGGCAACCACAACTGAAACAAGGTTATTTTTGAGTTTAATAATTTTATTTGTCGATTAGGGCGGTCTTTGTTAGGATTCACCTCCAGAAAAAATATAGTATCTGTCGGAGTCAGCGCATTTGCCAATCGGATCGCAAACATTTCGGCGCCACCATCATAAAATCCGTCAATAACAATCATTATATTCATCTACTTAAATATCCTTAAAATTCAGATTGTTTTATTTAACCAACAAATTAATCGATTTAGTCTTATCTTGAACGAAATTGAAAATCTAAATATCCAGCCAGATGGTAATAAAAAAAATAATGATAAATGGTAAATAATTTTGTGCACTAAAGGCAAATCAGGTTGAAACAAAAATACTCCGAACCATCTATACATTGTAGTAAGCTTTGACCAATGCCAGTATTTGGGTATTAATCTTAAAAATGAGATTATTTTTGAATCAATAAGTGTTTTTATAATCCACAGTTCCTCAACTTCATTTCTTAGTTTAGACTCAAATGAGGTTCTACTTCTGGTGGTCTGAGAATGCAAACGAAAATATGATAATGGAATATTCAGATAACACAATTCGGTATTTTTTAAGATAAGGCACCAGAATAACCAATCTCCTTTATATTTAAATTCCAATAATTCAGGAATCAAAGAACTATATTCAGTTTTGAAAATAACACAACTTGCATTCGGAATTGAATTATAAAACTGAAGACATTCCCTGATTTCAGATTTTCCATCTATGGTATAATCCTCCAACCATCTTTTTTTATTATAAAGTTCTTGAAACATTATTCCATTCAACAATACTTCTTCTTTTTCGTTTATTACAATGTATCTACAGGCAATTACTCCTGAATTCGAATTCTGTATAAGCTTTCCAATCATAAATTCAAGAAAATTATATTCGGCGTAATCATCACTTTCAGCAATCCAAATATATTTCCCAACTGCAAGGTCTATGCCTTTCTTCCATTGCCTAAAGGTGGAGCCACTATTTTTTTCATTATATACGATATGGGTGATCTTGGGATGTCCCCTGTAAAATTCAATAATGCTTTTGGAATCATCAGAACTGTAATCATCCAATATAATTAGTTCGAAATCTTGAAAAGATTGATTAATAATGCTTTCAAGACGCTTTTCAAGATAATTAGCATGATTATAATTTGGGATTATCACAGATACAGTCGGTCGGTCTGACATGATTTCAAAGTGGTAATTAAGTGATTGATTATTTATTGCTTAATATATTTACAAATCCAGTAGCGTATTTTTTAATTGAAAATGTTGCTCTTGCATAGGCTTTTGCATTTTGACCTAATTTTATTCGCAATTCTTTATCATTTCCTAAAAGAATCATTTTATTTTTCAATTCAGTATTTGAATTAAAAAGAAAACCTGTTTCACCATCTTTTATCAATTCTGCCGTTCCAGAGGTATTTCTTCCAATGATAGGTAAACCGGCCATCATTCCCTCAACTGCCACACGTCCAAAAGCCTCATATCTAGAAGCAACAATAACAACACCAAGCTTGTAATAGTATTCATTTACATTGGCAACCATACCGGTAAAAATGACATTATCTTTTAACGACTCCCAGATTGTCATTTCTGTCAAAATGGTTTGGTCACCCCCTCCAATTATCCACAATTTGGCATTGGGAATTTCAGCCAGTACTTCTTTAAAGGCAAACAACGTTTCTTTTTGTCCCTTATTGAATGATATATTCCCAATAATTCCGTAGTTAATTGCTCCATCATGAAAAATTTCCTGACTTTCGTCTGGATACTCCCTGATTCCGTTATACAATACTTGAGAATTACCATAAAAATATTTCGTTTCGACATATTTTTTTAAAAAGTTAGAATTAACTATCACAGTATCGGAGAGTCTTGTACCAATTACCATTTGTAATTTACCAAGAACAGGATACAAGCCATGATCTATATCACCAAACTCCCTTAAATACCACACATGTTTGACATAGAGGAAAAGGGCCAAAAAAATCCCAACCCCAACTACGGAAGTATTTGTAACTATAAAATCGGGCTTTGACCCTTTTTTTAATCTCGTTCGCAAAATCCAGGCGACTCTAGCTGAATGATAAATTATGGATAGTCTTCTTCTTATTGTAAGTTCATTTGCTCTTACAAACCACCATGGATAAAATACTGAAAAGATTGGTATTTTTTTCCTCTTAAAAATTTGCTCTAGATAGCCATCTTCAGGAATAATAATCTCTAGTTGGATTTCAGGATAGTATTTTTGCAAACCATCAATCAGGGTCAACAGAGATTGTGTTGCACCATACGGGTAATTGTCATGTTGTATAAATACTATTTTCATTTTATTTGGTTTAAAATATCCAAATTTAAATCATTTCTGAACAGGTCCGAATTCGTTTTAATCTTCTCATAATCCCAATCCCACCATTGTATTTCTAGCAACCGTTCTATTATCTCCTGAGAAAACCTGTATTTCAGCACTTTTGCGGGCGTCCCGCCAACAACAGCGTAAGGTGGAACATCACTGGTAACTACAGAATTAGCAGCAATAACGGCTCCATGCCCAATTTGTACACCTGTCAAAATCGAACATTGAGTCCCTATCCACACGTCATTTCCGATGATAATCGGCCCTTTTGAAATTGCATCAACCCCATATTTTTCGCCAAAAATACGGTAACGTATGAAGTAGGTTGTCAGCGTTTCAGAATTATGGTTATGTTCCTGAATAGAAGTAAGACGGGCAATGGAACAATAACTTCCGATAATAATAGGGTTTACCAGTGCGTAAATCTCAGTTCCGGGCCCGTTTATAGTAGTATTTTTGCCGATTGTTACATTACCGTCAATCAATACCTTATTCAAAAGAGAGCCCGGACCAAGTTCCACATTTCCTCTGATTTCAGAGAATTGAATTTTTGCATCCGGATGGATTTTCGGAAAGCCAATTATCTTTGACTTATAAATTGAAGCGTTGGGATCTTCATCAAAAATTCCTAGAAATGATTTCAGTTTTTTACGGATTATCTTTTTAAAAAAAGAGATCATATTTGAACCATTAATTTTGAGATCAGCTTCCTGGTATCTTCATTGGAAACAATCATTGAATTGTTGAGTGGTTCCGGTTTTAATCGATTTTTAAAAATTCCTGTGATATCTTCGATAGAATTAGCAAAAAGAAACTTCCCGGATTTGATTTCTTTATTATAAACTTTAAAACCATTGTTTCCCAAAATAATTACAGGGACACCAAATTCCGCAGACTCGATAGCTGTTCCTGACGTGAAAGTCAGGGTATAATCCATACTAGGAAATATGGAATATAGGCTTTCAGAATTGGCAAATTCAGTTTCAAAGTCAATTCCTTTTCCCTGAAGATTATGGATTATTGATTTATCACCGGGATATCTGGGGTGGAACCGGAAAAACCATTTATACTCACCCGGATACTTTGCAATAAACTCGATAAGAAAATCGGGTATACCAATACCCTGCAGGCAAACCAATAAATTCAATTTTTGACTCAGAGTTTTTTTAAATAAAAAACTACTTTTAGGAGTACTGACTCTGGATTTCCAAAATGAAATCCATTGATTTCCACCGTGAAAAGCTTTGTATCTGGGAGAAAACCTGGTAAATCCGTTTGAAATAATTTCAAAATCAGATTTACGCCATACCCAAAACAAATCAGGTAGTAAAGCAGAGCCGTTTTCAGACAGCGATGTCCAGGGACCATAAGCAAAATGTTGGTTAGATATTGCTGAATGCTGAATATCCATCGTAGGAATTCCCAATTCATGGGAAGCTAGACTCAATCCCATAAATTTAGCATTGTAATAATTGTACATCAGTACAAGTCCGGGCCGATCAATGGAAAGTAATTGAAAATATTCATTTGCAGAACTGACAACCAATTTTATTTGATTTACAAAATTTGTTTTTGCAAAAACTGTCATTAGATCAGGTGTTTTAAGTTCCAGAAACTGTTTTAATTCGTTTAAGTGCAAAACAAATAAATCAACAATTTCCTCAGAAAATACAACCGGTCCTGCATTATTGTGGTTTGGGGAATTTATAGGAACAAGTGGTATTCGGGTGTTCTTATAATCAATGTCTGATTCCCAATACAGAACAGTAAATCCCATTTTTTTAAAACAGACAAGAACTGGTTCGATGAAAGGATTCACTGTGTTAAATCCTGACAGTTTAATCCGATGAGAATTAAACCCAAAACCGGCAATCTTTACCCCTTGAGTTCCTTTTTTCTGAAAGGAATTAATCATATAGTTGACCAACTTTATCCCTTTGGATACAATTCGACCAAAAAAGAACGGAGAATTGTTAAAAGCAGATTGTGTTGGAGTAACTTCATTCAATTGAAAACTGAGATGAAGCTGATAGCCAAATTGAACTCTGATCAGAGGCCAAAAATCAATTCCATTTACTGTAAAAATGTGAACAGGAAATTGGGTCTCAATGTTGTTTAAAAATAGAACAACGTCTGTATAGCTTTCTGGCTTTTTAATACTTAGCATGAGGGTTCTGTAAAAAGAGAAAGCGGGTTTATGCCGGCACTGGAAATCATATATTCAGCAAATTCCCTGAAGGCCCCGTCACCACCTTGTTTTTTCGTAGAATAATTTACTTGTGATTTAATATATTCTGGTGCATTTGCAGGGGCACATGAAAAACCAACCTTTTGAAGTAAAACATAATCACCGATATCATCACCAATATATGCCGTTTCATTTAATTCGATATTTAAGTCACGGCAAACCTTTTCCGCTACCTGAAGTTTGTTTTCTATACCCTGAAAAACCAGATCAATCTTTAATTTTTCAGCCCGGCGCCTGACGATTTCTGTTTTTTCGCCGGTTATTATACAGACAGGAATATTTAATTTTCTTAAAAACAATATTCCGGCACTATCTGAGGTATTGAACTTTTTCCATTCGTTTCCCGTTTGGTCATAATACATACCACCGTCGGTCCAGACACCATCAATATCCGTAAAAACAAGTTTTGGCAATTGCATTTTCATCCCTTTAGAAAATCAGGATAAATGATTTCATCTTTTTGAATAGATTTTATAATTGTTTTTCCAATTACAGAATGTTTATCCTTCCATTTGATACCATCCCCGGGGCTAAGTAAATGTAAATCGTTCTCTACAATTATATCGCCCGGTTTTAAATCCCGGTTTGTTGCAATCGACCGTTCAAGTTTCATTTTGGCAGTAGTAACTCCGTCTGGAACGAAGATAGATTTGGTGCCAAATTCCATTTCCAGCAATCTGACATCTCTTACCATCCTGGTTACCCCATCCGGACCCAGGGAGCCAGCCTGATCTGTACCCTTCATTCGCCGGTCAAGGGTGATATGTTTTTCAATAATTTTGGCCCCCATAGCAACTGCTGCTACCGGGGCTGATATACCAACTGTATGGTCAGAAAAACCAATCGTATAATCCGGATAATTCTCTATCAGAAATGGGATTGTATTCAGATTCAGATTTTCTGGACGTGTAGGATATTCTGATACGCAATGAAGA
Source organism: Bacteroidota bacterium (assembly GCA_017303995.1). Taxonomy (GTDB): domain Bacteria; phylum Bacteroidota; class JABWAT01; order JABWAT01; family JABWAT01; genus JAFLBE01. The sequence continues at coordinate 135,783 of JAFLBE010000002.1, forward strand.
ATGCTAATAAGGGAATGGTGACGGGTTATGACTTCAAGAGCATCGTCAAGCTCCTTCTTACCACTCATTCCCGTTGATAAAATCATTGGAATTCGGGTTTCTGCAAGTGCACTAAGCAAGGGGAGATTGGTAAGGTCTCTGCTTGCAACCTTAAGAAAATTTGGGGTTAATAATTTGAGAACACTCATTGCACCGATGGCGCAGATTGTCTCAACAAATTCCAGATCTTTTGATTTTGCGTAGTGATAGACTTCAAAATGTTCTTCATCTGACAGTTCAAGATATGCCCGGTGTTCGCCGTATGTTTTACCGAATGAATGCGGGGAGTCATAGGGTTTACTCATCTGAGAATAAGATAACTCCTGGGACAAATCCCTTTTTGTCAGTTTAACTGCATCAATTGGTTTAAGCTGAAGATCAAATAAATCTTCATGAACGGGTCTTGCAACAAGTTCAACGATTAATTTTGCAATATCGACTGATCCGTTATGATTTTGTCCAATTTCACCAATAATATAGGTCATATTTTATCCAGACTAATTTCTTCTCGAACAAAATAATTCATTGATTTTAATGCAGAAATAAAATCTATGTACTTCATTTTGACACCACCGGGCAATTTTATTTCCGAGTTAAGATCAAGCAGTTCATTGAAATCAGATTTTTCAATTATTTCTTTGAGGGTTATAGCTTTAAAATCAATTTTCCCGATACGGGAAAGAAGGGATTTTACACGGTTGTAATCCGCCTCATAATCAACAGAATAATTCACTTTAAAAAGTTCCCTATGATCGGATTTAAAATCAAGGGCTCCCTTTTTTCCTTTTGTATCTTTTAATACGAACCAAGTCAGATATTCAGACTGACGGGGATCATCCATTTCTATCATAAGAGACGTAAGGTATTTTACTGAAAATAATTCTGCTGTTATTCCAAACGGGAGATTATTGGTTCTTACATAATCAAGTTGATTTTCTCTGAAAAGAGATATCATCCGGTCAATAATAGTAGGGTCAGTCAATGGGTTATCACCGGTGATTCTGAAAACACCGTAGGCCTTTTCTTGTTCTGCTACGGATATCAATCTTTCAATTACTGACAGCGGGTCACCACCATAGGTTGGAATATTCCTTTTTTTTGCCTCATCCAATAATGGTTTATCTTCTTCAAGATACGAGCTGGCCAGGATGACATTTCCGAGAAATGCAGATGTTTTTACCCGTTCGATCAGATCGAAAATCAACATATCATTGTGCAATGGTTTCAAAACTTTTTGTTTGAACCGTTGGCTTTTCAGCCTTGCAATAATTGCTCCGACAACCCTGTTTTTATCAAATGAATCATAATTCCATTCGTAATAAGTCTGTCCGTTATCGCTTCTAATAATACTGAGTTCACCATTTGAACCTGTGACAAATTTTTTATACATAATGGTTCTGTATGGCAATTCATTTTTAACAGGATGCTTGTACCCGGAACCAAGAGCTTTGGTATATTTCCGGATATTGGAAACCATTATTGTAAATTCATCAGGTTCAAGAGAAACTTGCCAGTCAAAATGACGGTCGTTCCGGGAAAGAGTGATATGTTTTTCAAGGTAGTCAACTTTCTTTGCCAACAGCATGACCGGGATCCCCAAAGAATCAAGACTATGATCTGCAAATCCAACTGGTTTATTAAATTTAGATCGTAAGAAATCAAGTGCATCAAGATTCATATCATCCAATTCAGTAGGGTAATTACTGAAACCATGAAAAATGGCCTCAATTTTATCACCGACCCACCCAAGAGCAAGTTCAATATCTTTTATAGTTGCACATTGCGTTTCAAGCAGGATTTTGTAGTTCAGTTGGCTGATTTTTTTTAGAAACGGTTCATTTAATAAATCAGTAGCATGAATTTTTACAATCGGGAAGTTGTAAGGTTTAATAATTTCAAGGGCATCATCATCTAAAATGCAGGGAATCAAATTCAGCTCAATTGTCCGGCAATGGGCAAATAATTGATCCCAGTTTGCAGGTGTCAGCTGAGTGTCCAGGCAGATTTTGTACTTTGAATATTCCTTAACACAAAATTTCTCGGTATTATAAATCTGAACAGTAAATAAGTCGGCACCTGCAAGTTTTGCGGCTGAGGCCATTTTTAATAAATAATCTAGGTTTCCCTGATGATTGAAGGCGCTTTCAGCTATGATTTTCATGATTTACCACAATAGTTTTGATTCTTTCAAAAAGTTTGAAATTGCCTTGAGTATTCAAATGAATATGGTCGCTCATTAATTCGTCGGTTGAAAAATCATTGGTTGAAACAAAATTATTACCAACTACATTGGAAATTAGCTCATTAAAATAAATGACGTTTTTCTTTATTCCTGGAATTTTATTTTCATAAAAGTCGGTAGGAGGAATAATTTCTATCCAAAATAATTTATTTTTGAATTCAGCATTAAATTTATTTACATATCCGCTAAAAATAAATGGGAGTGTATATTTCAAATTACGGTATTTTCTTAATTTAAAAAGAATATCCTTTTTAAGTAGTTTGTTGAATAACCATTTCAAAATTGAAAAACGGTTAATAAGTTTGTTTTCAAATTTTGACAGTGCACGTGGTGTACAATCAACAATTCCAGATTGGATAAAAACGAGATCTGGATTAAATAATTTCAAATATCCCAGTTGGGAAAACAAAACATCGATTGTGGCTCCTCCAAATGAAAGCTGATGAACTTCAAAATGGTTTGACAATAAATACACCCATGTTTCGTTATAATTCAATTTTTCAGGAAAATCTCTTGGCAAGCCAAGTGAGTCTGTAATAATTAAGATTTTCATTGTTGAATTGAAATGGTCGAAGGTTGTATAAATCCAGATGGTCTCAACAAAACGCCCGAATGATAAAAATCACTTGTTAAAACTGTGAATGATATTGCATGGGTCAAATGATCAATAATCTGGTGCGGACTGTTTTGTGATCGTTTCTCACTTATCATAAAATTAATGTAATATTGCCCAGCCCTTAGATTTAATGATGGAATCAGAACCTGAAATGTTCCCTTTTGGGGGACTTGATTGAATTTTATTCCCATTTCATCAGTTGAAATTGTTGTCATCACGCGTTCAGTTGTGTCAAATATTTGGATTGCAAAAAATAAATAATTTATATCAATGGAGTCAATAACATCATATTCGAGCAAAAATTTACACTGTTCGCCAATTACTAAATCACTAACATGAAAATTATTTTTATTATTGATGGAAATTGCCTTTACCTTTAACCTTCCATCACCTTTTCTATCGGTTCTGTCTGACAAAGGTAACTCAGATTTACCTTTGTTTTTTGAGAGATATTGGTCGGATGCAGCTTCACTGGTCCCTTGAAAAGTAACATACCCGTTTTCAAGTATAATCGCCTTTTGACATAAATTTTTAACAGCAATCATATTATGGCTTACAAAAATAACGGTTCTTCCCTGACCGGAAACATCCTGCATCTTACCCATGCATTTTTTCTGAAATTCAGCATCGCCAACGGCCAAAACTTCATCTATAATTAGTATATCAGGTTCAAGGTGAGCAGCAACTGAAAAAGCCAGACGAACATACATTCCGGATGAATACCTTTTTACCGGTGTATCAATAAATTTCTCAATTCCGGAGAAATCAACAATTTCATCAAATTTGGACTTGATTTCACTTCGGTTCATTCCAAGAATTGAGCCGTTCAGGTAAATATTCTCCCTTCCGGTTAGTTCGGGATGGAAGCCAGTGCCAACTTCCAAAAGCGAAGACACCTTACCATTAATTGTAAATTTCCCGGATGTTGGTTCCGTAATTCTTGAAAGTACTTTCAAAAGGGTACTTTTTCCTGCACCGTTTTTTCCGATTATCCCGACTGCTTCACCTTTTTTGATTTCAAATGAGACATCCTTTAAAGCCCAGAATTCTGTCTCATCACTATCCTGTTTATTCTTCCTGAAAAGATGGGACAATGAGTCAGTCAGGGTTTCTCTTAGCGACCCTGAAGATTTTTTACCGATGTGGTAAAGTTTTGATACGTTTTCTACTGAAATGGCGATTTCTGACATGGTAATAAATAGTTATAAGTCGAGTGAAACGATGATCCCGTCCCGTAAGCGGGATCAGGATTATAAAATAAAAGGCATGGATTTACTTCGCAAATTTCATGACCCGCTTTCAAGCCGGCTGTCTGTTTTTCAACGCGGGGATGACATCTGTTTCTTTACCAGAATCAGATACTTAACTGCTCTTAGCAAGTTTGTTTAAAAGCAATTCAGTCCACATTTGCAGAAAATTATTCTGCAGATGGTAACACTTAATTTAATCTTTTTCTGATGAATTCATATTATTTTTTTAAAGATGGAGTTCTTAATTTGTTGATCACATTTCAGTTAACAAGACATTAACCTGCTCCGGAGCGAAAATATGGAGAATAGTAAACCAGTAGTAGTAACTTTCCAATAGCTTAACAAATAAGATTTCCTTTGTGTAATGTCCAGCACGAACAGCCTCTCCGTTAAAAACACCCTGAATGTCCTATCTGATAACCCCACATGAGCTGCCGGAATAAGTTGTGTTTTTGATGTGGAGAGTAATGAATTCCAAAGGCCTACTTCTCAATGATTTGCTGATAAATCTGCTTTGTATTTTGATCCTGATAAACAATTTGTGTGGCATCACCGGCAAGAAATGTTACTTTTTTATCACTAACAATGGCCTTTTTACCAGTAATTGAAAAACCTGCAATCTGCTCAGAAATTACTGATTGATATAAATATGCATTTTTACTGGAAATTACTGTTTTTTCTTTTTCAAACACCCACTCCACATTTTCGCTGAAATCGAAAAGTGAAGTTTTATACCATTGTGCTTTTGAAATAACACCATAGTTGCCAAGAAATTTATCGGTTCCAAACGGAAATAATTTAAAATATCTGTCTTCTTTACTGATCAGAGTAAACTGTGCATCCTTTCCATGTTCCTGAAAAACAACATAATATTCAGATTCCAATGCTATGCCCATCATAACTAGGTTTGTTGTACCGACATAAAAATTACGGATGGTTGAAAAAATTTTTCCATTCGAAAGTTTTATTCCATATTGCGAAGGTTTAGTAGCTGCATTAAAAGGGAAATCAATAATCCAGGTCAGATTTCCTGAATTGTATTCAATGCCCGGGGTTGTCATAAAAAGTTTGTTATCAGTTGGTCTGAAATTTAGAAAATAGGTTGTTGAATAAACGTCCCCCATCCCAGTTTTGGAAAGCCATGTCTTTCCTGAAATCTCATATTGGTAAAGGTTACCAGATTTTGTTGAAATAATGACATGGTTTAGAAACACTTTTATATCGGACGGTGATCCAATAATACCGTCTACAGGGGTAATATTAACCAAAACTCCATTGTTTAAACTGTAAATGCTGTCGAAATTACTGAAGAAGAAATAGGTATCATTATTGATGGCCCCCTTTTTCATTGCCGGTCCAATAACCAGTTTTACCTCAGGATTGTCAGGTGGATCATTAGTAGAATTGTTGGAAGGCTCGCAATTTAAAAAAAGAACAACTACCAATACTATATTTATATACCTAGCCACTAACTTCATTGTTTTCCTTTTACTTCAGAAATAATCAATTGATATGAAGAGGATTTTTTATTCAAGCTGTTTTGACCAAAGGCAATTGAATCTACTTTCGTTGGTGAAAGGTTTGAAAAATCAATTAATTTCAACATAGGCTTGTCGTATACCAGGTAATCTAATGTATTAAATACTGATTGGTAGTGAAAATAATTTTGGGTATAAACCCTTCTTGATTTTCTCATGAGCGGATAGTAACCCTGATAAGATGTAAAAACCCGTTTTCCTTCCGTTTGCTCCCATTGGGGAAGATTTTCAACAACATAATAATTTCGTGAATCCCATTCAAATCCAGCAATCGCCAATCTGGTAATCAAACCCGTCAGTCCAATACTAAGAAGAAATAAGACTGATAATTTTATTGAATGATTAAACAAAGTGGTTCCAGTCTGGATTAAATAAACTGAAAAACCCAACAGTGGAACTGCAACCATCCAGGAATAATACACCGGAAATTTTCCTGAAACTAAAATTGCAAAGGGCAGAAAAAAGGAAATAAAACAAAATTTCAGGAAAAGTCCGGCAAACAGATCAGGTTTATTTATCCGGATAAAATAAAGCAGAAATCCGCAGAAGATGATAATTACCAGAATTCCAGGATCCTGAGTGTAAATATCGGTAAAAGAGCCGGCAAATGATTCCAGGTTAAAGCGGGAAGCTACTGTATGTCCTGAAATTGAACTGAGAAATTTATCCCACACCCCATTCAACGAATAAAACACATACAAACCTGCAATACCCGTTGCGTGACCAGCGCCCCATAAAAAAACTTTTGTTTTTTGTGACCAGAAAAACAGGAGAATAAAAAGACCTGCCAGTGCATTCAGGGGGAGCAGCTGCAACCCGGCAATTGGCGATAAAAATCCTAAAATCAGAATCAGCCACTTCCTTCCGGGCGAAAAAACAGCAATAACACCGGCAGAAAATAACAGAATGGTGATAGCGTCAGGTCTGGCTGACCGGTAGCTGAAAGATATGCCATATTCAAGTATGAGTAAACCAGTTAATAAAAGCAGAGATTTATCGGTCAGTATTTGTTTAACGGGTTTTGAAAAATAAATTAAAACAAGCGTAGCAAAAAATAAGAGATAGGAAAATACACGGGTTTGGAAAATCCCAAATCCGGTAAGTTTATACCATCCCGCCAAAAGTATTTGATACAACGGTACATTTCCAGCCCAAAATTCATGTTCATTCTGTGCATACCAGGCTGTTGAAACCCAACCATGTCCGAAGTATAAGTTGGCTGCCGGGTCAGCATAGCAGACTTCATCCATCCAAACTACGGGGTGAACGTAAATAAAGACCAGATTTACAAGAAATCCGGCCAGAATGATACCCCAGAAGAGTTTTGTTTCAGTTTTCACGAAAGATCCTCACCAAATCATGACCACCAATAAAAAGGCCTATCAATGTTAACGGAATAAGCATTACAGCATGAATGATAATTCCGCATGCAAGTGACTGATCATATTCAATCCCGAATCCAGCCAGTGAGACTACAGTCATGGCCTGAAAGACACCCAAAAATCCAGGAGATGAAGGGATAAACACACTCAGATTTACCAATCCTACCGTGAATAATGCCAGCGGTAGTGATGATTGGGAATGACTTGTGATTGCATCAATTGCAAAATAATAAACACCTGCTTCAACAAGCCAGATTCCAATACTGGATAGTAAAATCAGTCCCAGCCTTGAGGGTGAACCCACAATGGAGGTAATGGTTTGAAAAAGGGTTATAACCTTTTTTAAAACTGGAAGTAGTTTTTGTACCCAGTTCCATTTGTAAAAAAACCTGGTTTTTGAAATGATAAACAGACCCACAAGACCTGAAACAAGAATGACGAGAACAGTGGTAATACCCATAATGAGGGAATAATAAGTTGGGGTATCTAAAATCCAGTGAAAGGAAAAGCTCATCCATCCAATAGAAACAAAAATGATAAGAATAGAAAACAGGTCAAAGAATCGTTCGGTTATGATAAGTCCCGCCGATTCGGTTTTTGAAATTCCAAGCCGGTTGTGAGCATAGAATAATCTTACAAGTTCACCCATTCTGAAGGGGAAAAGGTTATTTCCTGTATAACCAATAATAATTGGAAAGGTTGATTCTTTAAGTGTTATTCCCGGTTTTATACCAGAAGATAACAATTGAAATCTGTTTCCACGAAAAACCATGCCTGCCAGATAAATAATGGCCATCATTACTAAAACCGGAAGCGGAACCAACCGGAAGGCTGCCTGCAGCTTTTCCATATCAGCTTGTCTGATTAAAATAACCAACAGAAAAACAGTAATCAGAATCCCAACAATGGCCAGCAGTTTTTTCAGCATGACAATTCCGATTTTATCAAACCCGCAATTTTCTTGCCTTCCCTTACGGCATAGTTGGTTCCCCGATCTTCAGGGTAAATTTGGGCCATTGTGGAGAGATAGACACCCTCAACCGGTGTTTTCAGGTCAGGGATAATTTCACTGTAACCCTTGGTTACAAGGGGTTGGGAATAAGGTGACCGCCAGACAAAATATTGCCTGATCCATTCAGTGGAAAAGGTTGGAAACATGCGTTGGATGAACGGTACTGAAAAATTTAAAAACTGGTCATCGGTCATGGTATACAAAGGTTCATCTGCCGGCAGGTATTTTGAAAGGTAAACAATATGGTTACCTGCATAGGCTTCCCTGTTTTCAAAATTCGTATGTTCAATTACGCCAACGAATGGAAAGTCAGGATCATTTACGTTTAACCAGTACGTTTCAGATAAACTCCGGTCAAGAATAAGAACCAGGCAAACATTTCCGATGTATTTTATTTGTTGAAGGGAAGCAAGATAATCGGCTTTGAATAATGATTTTCCCAGATGAGTAACAATTGGTATGGGAGTTGTGAATAAAATTGTATCTGAGGAAATAATCTGATCGGATGAATAAGAAATCTGAAAACCAGAACTTTCTGATTTCTGAATGGATGTTACCTCTGAACCTAAATTTATTTTCCCGCCAAGTCTGGTGATTTCAGCTGCAATAAAGTCAGCCAAAGCACCAAAACCACCTTCAAAATAGGCAAGTGCTTCTTTTCCCTTTTGATTTCTGCTTCCGCCCCTGAGTTTCAGTTTATTCCAAAACCAGACCGCAGAAACATCATCTGAATATCTCCCAAATTTTCCTTTTAAAAGGGGTTCCCACATAACCTGATAGGCCTTTTCCCCGAAAACTGATTTGAGCCAGGACGAAGCAGATTTTTTTTCCAGCTTTTTCCAATTTTTAATCAGGCGGACAGCGAGAACACCAATTCCAACTCTTATTCTTGCAAGGAAAGGAATCGGGGAAAACATAAGCAGATCGGCTGGGGCTGAAAGTTTATAAAACCGGTTTGCAAAGTACATTCCTGTTGATGTTTCATTAATTCGGATTTTATTCTCAAGTCCGAGTTCATGAATAAGTGCCATGATGTGTTCATCGTTGGTAAACCAATGATGATAAAACTTTTCCAATTTTTGTTTTCCGCCAACGGAAAAAGAGCCGGCAAGTCCGCCAACATCACTATCCTTTTCAAGAATAGTTACATTGATGCCCATTTTTACCAGTTCCAATCCCGCTGTCAGACCAGTAAATCCTGCTCCAATAATAACTATTTTCTTAATTGAATCAGCCATTAAAATCCAATCCTGTCCTGAATAATATATAAGGGGCGGCCTTTAATTTCACCATAAATCCTGCCAATGTATTCACCAATAATTCCAAGGACGATCAGAATCATTCCACCAATGAAGAGAATAGAAATCATGAGTAAGGTCCAACCCTCAACCCAGATTTGGGTAAACAAACGTAAATACAAGGCATAAAAAATTCCTGCAAATGATAACCCGGCAGTAATGAAGCCAAGCCAGGTTGCAATTGAAAGGGGTACGGCTGAGAATGAAAGTATTGCATTTACTGCCAATCGAATCATTTTCTTGAGTGGATATTTAGTTTCTCCTGCAAATCGGGCATCACGGTCATACGGGATGCCAATTTGTTTAAAACCAAGCCAACTGATCATTCCTCTTACAAACCGGTATTGTTCAGACATTTTCTTGAACGCGTCAATGGATTGACGATCCATTAATCTGAAATCACCCGTGTCAAGCGGAATATCTGTTTCAGAAATTTTATTGATAAACCGGTAAAATAATTTAGCAGTGAAGAGCTTAAAAAAGGTCTCCTTTTTCCGGATATTTCGTTTACCATAAACAATATTAAAACCCTCTTCCCATTTTTTGACCATTTCGGGAATAACTTCAGGAGGGTCTTGCAAGTCAGCATCAATCACCACTGCCGCATCTCCTGAACACAAATCTAGTCCGGCTGTAATCGCTATCTGGTGCCCAAAATTCCGGGAAAACGATAGTACTTTTATACGGGAATCTCCATTTGCCAGAGCGGTCAATATTTCAAGGGTTTTATCTTTGCTGCCATCATTTACAAAAATGAACTCAAGTTTGTAATTAGATTCCAGAATTTTGAGTGCCTGGGTTAATCTGTCAACAGTTTCATGAATAACCAGTTCTTCATTGAAACAGGGAATAATGACTGATAAGGTGTTCACAATTATCTCTTGTTAATATTGGAAAAACAAATCATACAATATCTGCCATAACTTTTTCGACACTCCGGAAGTAATAAAGACCGGAAATGAAAATGACCAGAACCACAGACGCAGAAACAAAAGTCATGACGCCGGGAACAGGACCGCCCAATAACGACCACCTGAAGCCTTCAACAACTCCGGCCATCGGGTTCAAAAAATACCAGAATTGATATTGCTCAGGGACCAGACTTGCTGGGTAAGCGACCGGTGTTGCATACATACCAAGTTGAACCACAAAAGGAACCAATTGCTGAAAATCACGGAAACGAACGGTCAGGGCACTTAGCCAGATTCCGATTGCAAGTCCTGATAGGAGTGCAAGAAAAAGAAAAACAGGGAAGAGAAAAAAGGCCGGCCCAGGTGAAACCCCATACCAAAACATCAAAACGATCAGAAACAGAAAAACAACACCAAAGTCAACCAAAGACCCCAAAGCTTTTGAAAGGGGAATAACAAGTCTGGGAAAATAGATTTTTGAAATCATGCCCTGCGCACCCACAATTGAGCTACCGGCACCGTTAAGAACATTTGAAAAATAAGTCCAGGCACTCATACCTGCAAGTGCAAATAAAGGATAGGGTATATCGCCGGTATTGACTTTTGCAACTCTGCTGAAAACAAGGGTGAAAATAGTTAAGGTAGCCAAAGGCTGAAGTCCGGCCCACAGAAAACCTAAAACGGTTTGGGCATAGCGGACTCTGAGATCCCGGTAAGTCAGGGTTAACAACAAATCCTTATAAGCCCAGAGCTCTTTTAGGTTGAGGTTAAGTCCTTTTTTTGATGCGTCGATAATGATTGATGGCATAAATTCAGTTATAAGTGGTAAGTCGAGTGAAACGATAATCCCGAATTTACTTCGGGGTTATAAGTTAAAAGTGGTAGGTTGAATAAAAATGAATTTTCCTATTCCTTTTTCCAGACCACAATGGCTTTGTCCATTTGTAGCGTCCCGGTTAGCTGATCAAATTCATTGACGGATAGAACCAGAGTTCTCACTTTTCGTTTGATGAGGGTTTCTGTTTTTTCAACCAGATGGTTCAGATAGTCTTTGTTTACACTGCCAACCAATGTCAGATCTATGATTCCTGAATCTTTACCCTTTGCATAATCACCGGTTACGAATGCAAATTCAATATCGCCTAGATTTTTCAGAACGGATTCGATAACCTGGTCAATTCCAAGATATTTTCTAACGACGGAATGGAGTTCAGGGAAAAGGGGATGATTTTTGTTTGCGTGATAAAATTTCTGGCGGCCCTCGGTAGCACTTTCAAGCAAACCGGCTTTAGATAACCGGTTCAGTTCCAGACGGATTGCATTGCTGTTTTCACCCAATTCTTCTTCCAAACCTCGTAAATAGGCTTTCGTTTCTGAGTTCAGAAAGAACTTCAGAAGAAGCTTAACCCGTGTTTTTGAAGTGATGAGAGTGTCTAACATGGTATTGAGTAAATTAATTACTCAATAATAAGTAAAATACTTTTTTCAGTCAATAGGGAATTAGCTGTAATTTGGAATTCGTGACGACGGGCACGGGGAGGGAAGTATGGAACGGAGTAAGTTGTACGAAGTAAGTTTTAGGTTAAATGGGTAATTTTAAACTCCACCCATTTCATCCAAAAGGTAAAACGTGCCCCGTAATACGGATAGTGTAAACCAATCACCTTCAAAATTTTGTCTGAGTTCCGATCCTTAAGAAAGGTGTCTTTGAATTTTCAGACTTAAAGGTAATTCACCCTGGAAATTCAGGTTTTAGTTGACTGGTCTAACATTCTTTATTGTTTTTACTCTAGAAAAAATAAGGTTAAATTATATCTATAAAGAAATAGTTAGTCAATTTTGTTTTTTCATCCATTTTCAGTTACTTTTCTCTAAAACGAGCTTTAATTCAAGTTTTTCGTTTGTACCCCAGTAACCTGAATCATTTGAATCATCTGGAAAATCAATGATCCTCCGAAAATTATTGCGGCTCCTTGGCCATTTAAGTTGGTTACGGTTCGGCGTTCGCGACCGGGTTATCCGGTTTTTTCACAATCCTGATAAAAGCCAATCTGAATTTTTTTCAGTTCCTTTTTTTGGAAGTATTTACCGTGGAAATTTTAATACCTTCATTGATTGGAGTGTTTATTATTACGGAGCCTATGCCTATGAGGAGCTCCGGCTGTTTGAAGATTTTCTATCCACTTTTGAAAACCCGACAGTAGTTGATGTTGGTGCAAATGTGGGTCATCATACCCTTTTTGCAGCTATGAAGTCTGGTAAAGTTATTTGTTTTGAACCGTTTCAGGACGTGGCAGACAGACTGGAGCAGAAAATAACCGATAACGCTCTTTCTAATGTTTATTTATTTAAAGTGGCGCTTGGTGATAAAAATGAGCTGGCACTTTACCTTAAACCTACAGGACAAAATACCGGAACCGGCAGTTTTTCTTCCGTCAACCCAAAGGGCGATACTCTGACCCTTCCAGTGAGAGTTGGCGATGAAATACTGGCAGAGAACAATATCTCATCTGTTCATTTTATTAAGATTGATACAGAAGGGTTTGAACCCTTTGTCTTGTCAGGGTTACGGAACACAATTGAACGGAACCGGCCACTTGTATTTTTTGAATGGACTCAGGAAGAGAAAAAAAACAGCAGGGATAATTTTACAGAATTATTTCCAGTTAATTACAACTTCTTCAATTTTATTTCTGATACTCCCACCTTTGTTTTTTTTAGAAAACCGGCGTATAAACTTGAAAAATTAAACGGAAAGTGGCCAGATGGGAATTTATTTGCAGTTCCCGACGAGTTTATTCAAAAACTGAAAAATACGAACCCGATGTGTTCCGCCGGAAAACAGATATTTTCCGCTTTAAACTTAAGAAGTTAGCACAAACCGGATATGACAATTGTTAATCCGGTTGGCTGGGAGAACAAAGTAACATGTTTTTTGAATTTTACTTGTAACTTATAACTTACCAATTGCCTTAAGCTACATTCTGTTCTTTGAGAAAATAAACCGGGGGCTCACTTTCAAGAATGGTTTTTTCGGTAATGACACATTTTTTAATGTTTGTCTTGGATGGAAGTTCAAACATAATATGGGTCATCCGTTCTTCGATGATTGAACGGAGTCCGCGGGCACCGGTTCCACGGGCAATTGCCTGAGTCACGATGGCGAGGAGGGCATCTTTGTCAAATTCCAACTCAACATTTTCAAGCTTAAACAGTTTTTGGTACTGTTTAACAATTGCATTTTTGGGCTGGGTTAGAATCTGAAGCAGGGAGCTTGCATCCAGCGGATCAAGAGCGGAAACAACCGGTAACCGGCCAATAAATTCCGGAATCAAACCAAAATGAAGCAAATCTTCAGGCTGAACATGTTTCAGAAGCGATTTATCTTCTTTGATTCTTTCCTGCTGATCAGGTTCGGCTTTGAATCCGATCGTGCCCTGATTGAGCCGGCGGGCAATAATTTTTTCAAGTCCGTCGAAAGCACCGCCACAGATAAAGAGAATATTCTTGGTGTTGACGTTGATCAGGGTTTGCTCCGGATGTTTACGTCCACCTTTTGGGGGTACGCCAGCAACTGTACCTTCTAGAATTTTCAGCAAAGCTTGCTGAACACCTTCACCTGAAACATCACGGGTGATAGAAGGATTGTCGCTTTTACGGGCAATTTTATCAATTTCGTCAATGTAAACAATGCCACGTTCTGCACGTTCCAGATCGTAATCAGCTGCCTGAAGCAGGCGGACCAAAATACTTTCAACGTCTTCGCCCACGTAACCGGCTTCGGTTAAGGCAGTTGCATCAGCAATACAGAAAGGTACATCAAGTACTTTTGCAAGTGTCTGGGCCAGTAAGGTCTTCCCGGTTCCGGTCGGACCTGCAAGCAGGATATTGGATTTGTCGATATCGATCAAATCCATTTCTTTATCAATTTTCTTGTTATCGATCCGTTTATAGTGGTTGTAGACGGCAACGGAAAGCGAAATTTTGGCATGATCCTGCCCGATTACATAAAGATCAAGAGCTTCTTTTATGTCGCGGGGTTTGAGTCTTCTGGGAGCTGGAGACCGCCGTTCCTGTATGGAACCGGCAGTTTTAGCATTATTGAAGATAATCTCAACTGCACTGTTCACACACCGGTCACAGATGTAGGCATTCAGTCCGGCAACCATAGAATTTACTTCGGTTGATGGGCGTCCGCAGAAAGAACACTTTATTTTGAGACTATCTGTTTTACTCATTTTTTACGTTCCAGAATTTCATCAATGAGTCCGTACTCTTTTGATTCGGCTGATGACAACCAATAATCACGTTCGGAATCTTTGTAAATTTTTTCGTAAGGCTGTCCAGTGTGTTTTGCCAGAATCTGATAGAGGTTTTCTTTCATTTTCAGGATTTCACGGGCATGGATTTCAATATCGGTCGCTTGGCCCTGAACGCCGCCCATCCAGGGCTGGTGAATCATGACACGGGAGTTCGGAAGTGCAGATCTTTTCTTTTCAGCACCGCCGGCAAGAAGTATAGCACCCATTGAAGCTGCCATACCAATACAAATAGTTGACACATCAGGTTTTACATATTGCATGGTATCATAAATGGCGAGTCCGGCAGAAATTGAACCGCCAGGCGTATTCAGATACATGAAAATATCACGTTCGGGATCTTCTGACTCAAGAAAGAGAAGCTGAGCAATGGCAAGAGAGGCCGTTACATCGTCAATCGGGGTTCCGATAAAAATGATACGTTCTTTGAGCAGGCGGGAAAAGATGTCATAGGCACGTTCGCCTCTTCCGGTCTGCTCAATAACCATCGGTACGAGATTGTTTTGCATGTCAGGGAATTTGTGAAACATAGTTTATTCCTTTTGGTAAGTCCCAACTGTAACGAAAGAGAAGTTGGTCTGGGTTCCGTTTGTGGATATTTCGGATGACGAATAGCGAATGACGAATAGTGGATAATGAATGGCGAAAAACTATTTGAATCGTCGCTCTTCGATACATCTCCGCAAGCGGGGATCCTCAGAGTGACAAGATTGATTTTTAGATCAATCTCTGCATTTTCCCGGAAATTCGTAATTTTTACACGTAACCCGTAATAAGTGACCTGTAACCCTTACCCGACTTTCAGTTTGAAATCTTCAGATTTTACAACTTTGACTTTAGATTGTGCAACAGCCCATTCTACCAGTTTTTGGGTTTGAATCATGTTTTCGATTGTTGCTTTATTTTCAGGTTTTGCATAAACCTTTTTCAGGGTTTCAACGGGAATGTTATCTTCCTCAGAAACTTTTTTCAGGTAGTCAGTAAAGTCGTCTTCAGAAACGGTAATTTTTTCTTTTTCAACAATATCCTGTTTTACCAACCACCATTTTGCACTTCTGATGGCAAGATCCCGGTTCTTCTCACGGAATTCAACCTCATTGAAATCTTTAGGCTGCTCATGATTTTTTTGCTGATGGGCATTGTCGTGAACCATTGAGTCCAGATAAGCTTCGACGAGACTTTCTGGAACTTCCAGTTCTGATGCGGCAACGAATTCATCCATTACTGAATCCTGAAGGCTGCTTTCACTGCGGCGTGCCAGACGTTTTTCAAGTCCTGATCTGAGTTCTGCTTTGAAACCATCTACAGTTTCATGTTTCCCGGCGGTGTATTCTTTTACGAATTCATCAGTGAATTCAGGCTGTACAAAGGAAGTAATTGCGGAAATGGTAACCTGGATCTTGCGGTTTTTTCCTTCTTCTATGGCGGTAACAATTGCAGTATCCCCTGCTTTTTTACCGAGCAATTTTGCCTGGTCTTCTGCAGAAAATTCCTGACTGCGTTTGCTGAAAATTTTATTGTTCAGCTTTTTCCCGGTTAGCTGGTCTTTTTCATCCAGTTCTTCAACTGTCAGGATTGCAAAATCATCCTCACCGAGCGGATTCGTTGAGTCATTTACCACTTTAGCACTGACACGTTTGATGTAATCAATTTCTGCATCAATATCGGACTCAGAAATTTCAGGGGAGATTTGCTGGAAGTTTAATTTCTTAATCGAAGGAAGTTTGATCTCTGGCTTAATGTCATATGCAACAACGAATGACAATTCCTCAGCAGCAGAATAATTCATATCCTTCATGGTCGGGCGTGCAATTGGATTCAAATTTGCTTCTTTGAATGCACGCTGATAAAATTCCTGAGCAATTTTATCGAGTTCCTGATACTGAATGGATGGACCATAAAGTTTGATAATCATGGATAAAGGAACTTTTCCCTGACGGAAGCCAGGAACCTTGGCGGTTTGCTGATATTTTTTGATTGCCTTATCAAAAAAGGGAGTTAACTCTTCCCTGGTTACCAGTACATGGAGTTCTTTTTTTACTGCTGATATATCTTTGATCGTTACGTTCATGGTTTCCTCAGTTGTTCACTATCACAAAAAGAAAAACGGAGGCTTGCTCCGTTTTTCTTGTATTTCGTACGCGAGGAGGGACTTGAACCCACACGAGTTACCTCACCAGATCCTAAGTCTGGCGCGTCTGCCAATTTCGCCACTCGCGCGTTTTGAAAATAAGCTTGCAAATATCAGAAATTCAGGGGCAAAATGCAAATTAAGTTACAAGTAATAACCAGTGGTAAGTTGTAAGTTATAAGTGGTAAGTTGATATGTTTAAAAAATCGAGGACACTGAGCGGAGTCGAAGTGCCCTCGTCTACAAATCATTTCGCTGCATTAAAAGCCTGAATTGCCGGCAGTACCCGGTTTGAAAAATCATAAAGCGCCATATTTTCCCAGGAAGATCCATTTTTTGCCTGATTTCCTCTGAACGAAACCCATTCACCGCCCCAATAGCAAAATCCATATCCGCCATTTACTGCCCTGACGATGGATTTAATCTGAAGTAAAAACAGGTATTGACCATCTTTTGTAGGTGGATAAGCAGAAAGAACCTGATCTGGTGAGCCAAAAATGTTATCAGTCCAGTCATTCCAGCCGGTGGTGAACGGATATGCAGTTTCGGCAATTACTACTTTTTTCTTGAATTTCTGATTCAGCTGGTTTAGAGTTGAATAAACCTGTGCAAGATCTTTTCCATGCCAGATCGGGTAATAAGAAAGTCCGATAAGGTCAAAATCCAAACCGGAAAATTGGGAAAAATACCAATCGGCATTTTCAAGTCCGGCAAGGTGAAGCATGATCTGGGTGGATTTATTTTCTGCCCTTACTGCTTTGCATCCTGCATCAAGCAAATCAAGAAATTGAGATTTGTTTTCCAGTTTCCCCATCGGCCATAAAAATCCTGGATTAATTTCATTTCCAATCTGGATAATGTCCGGTTGAATAGTTTTTACAATTTTTCGGGTGTAGGCATCAACACTATCTTTTAATTCTGGAAAAGTAAGCGATTTCCAAGCTGACGGCATCGTCTGATTTCCCGGATCTGCCCAGGTATCAGAATAATGAACTGTAAGCCACACTTTCATTTTTTTTGCTTTGACCCGGGTTGCAAATGCTTTCACTTCATCAAAACCAGAATGAACATTTGTTGGCGTGTGCCACAATCTGATACGAATCGTGTTAACTCCGTTTTTCTGAAAGGTGGTCAGCACATCTTCAGGTTTCCCGCTTGAATCATAGAATACAGTTCCGGCAGATTCTATTTCAGGAAGGAAGGAAAGGTCAGCACCTGAAATAAAGGAAAAGGGCTCTTCGGTCAGAGGTTCTTGTTCTGAAGGGGATTCTTTTTTGCAACCACCTGAAATCATCAGCAGGATATAAAAGCAAGTGAGGGCTGTTATATACAGTTTGAGGTTCATTTTTTTAAAAAACCTTTAAGAATGCTTTCAATTAATATTTATTTTCAATAAAAATTTTTCTGAATAACTTGTTTGGTAAAGAGTCAAGGCCACTAAGTAAGTCTTTATAAATGTCATCCTTTCCAATGTTCATTTGCGAACGGCGATCGGGTGAAAAAGAAACCTTGTTTTAACCCGTGCTTTTTGCAACCCGGTTTTCAACGAGTAGCTTGGGTTTTAAACCGCATTTTAAACTTGTATTTTACCCTTGTGAAAACTTGTAATTGGATTAATGAACTTTTGCGATACTAATCTAAAAATGAGATAGATTAAGAGATTTTTGGAAGTTACGGTCAACATGAATTAAGGAATACCGACGTTAATTCAAATGATCGTTTTTAAAATTGATTACAAGTGACTGCTAACCAGATAATTTAAAATGATTGGTGAATGGAGTCAGAATTTCAGTTTCTGTTCATTTGAAGGTAAGGTCATTATTTTGGAATTAATAATAGTTGAAATTTTTTTTGCACCAATTTCAGACAAATGATCACCATCGTAAAAATCCTGGGCAACGAAATTTGTATCAGCAATAAAATTGAAATAGCTACAATTTTTATATTTTGAAACGATTTTCTTGATTTCGTCAATTGTAAAATTTAGTTGGTTACTGTTTAAATTATTTCGATATGATTCAAAAGCTGGCAGAGTAACAAAAATAAGTTGTACCTTTTTTTCATTACTCCAATTAATCATTTTGAGAAGTAATGAAATATTTTCATGGTATAATTCTTGATATTCAATATTTAAATAATCCACCCGAGTATGCCTTAATGCGGCCATTTTACCCGTTTCGACTAAATTAAGAGAATGTGATGAATTGTAATTTGTTCCCCAACCAAGGGAAGAACATGTGATAGTTGATTCTCCAAAAAGGTAATAGTTTATCATTCGGTGAATGTTTACTTTAAATTGGTTACTTAAAATTTCAGTGTGATTATGGATTGACTCAGACGTGTTAATATCGTAATAAATTACATAATTTTTGGTTCTTTATGAAATGGAATGGGTAACATAAGGATTAATTTTATTGAAATTGAGTTTAGCGCCAATTAAATAAATCATGGTTATGAAATTTTTACCGTATCCTCTTGCCTTAGCCTTCGCTGCC